>CAIJPS010000109.1 GCA_903822595.1 uncultured Chlorobiaceae bacterium | reverse complement strand
GTCTGATCCTGTCATCAAGCGGGCGCTGGTCTCTGTATCTGATAAAACCGGTATTGTTGAATTTTGCCGGGAGTTGAGTGGCATGGGCGTTGAAATTTTCTCAACAGGGGGAACCTTGAAGTCGCTGCAGGATTCAGGTGTTAGTGCGGCCTCCATCTCAACGATCACCGGATTTCCGGAAATCATGGATGGCAGGGTCAAAACCCTTCACCCGAAAATACATGGTGGACTGCTTGCTGTCAGGGAGAATGCTGACCATGTCAAGCAGGCTACGGAGAACGGGATCAGCTTTATTGATCTTGTGGTTGTGAATCTTTATCCTTTTGAGGCTACGGTGGCAAAACCGGACGTAACCTTCGAGGATGCCATAGAAAATATTGATATTGGCGGTCCCTCCATGCTTAGGAGCGCAGCCAAGAATAACGAATCGGTAACGGTGGTCACCGACAGTGCCGACTACGCGCTTGTCTTGCAGGAGATGAGGGAGAATAACGGTGCGACGAAAAGGACTACTCGCTTGACGCTTGCGCTGAAGGTTTTTGAACTTACCTCCCGTTATGACCGCGCCATAGCCTCCTACCTGGCTGGAGCTGTCGGCGGAGCGCAGCATGAAGCAGCGGCGAAGATGACGGTCAGCCTTGAGCGAGAGCTTGATATGCGTTACGGTGAGAATCCGCACCAGAGCGCAGGGCTCTACCGCTTGACCGATGAAAATGGAACCCGCTCCTTCGACGACTTTTTCGAGAAGCTGCATGGCAAGGAGCTCTCCTATAACAACATGCTCGATATTGCTGCAGCAGTAACACTGATTGAGGAGTTCCGTGGTGAAGAACCGACTGTGGTTATTGTCAAACACACCAACCCGTGCGGGGTTGCTCAGGCACCAACACTTGCCGAAGCCTACTGCAGAGCATTTTCAACCGATACCCAGGCCCCGTTCGGTGGCATTATTGCCTTTAACCGCCCTCTTGACATGGAGGCTGCAACTGCGGTCAATGAAATTTTCACCGAAATTCTCATTGCTCCCGCTTTTGAAGATGGCGTGCTTGAAATGTTGATGAAGAAAAAAGATCGCAGGCTTGTGTTGCAGAAGAGTGCCCTGCCTAAAGGTGGCTGGGAGTTCAAGTCTACCCCCTTCGGGATGCTCGTTCAGGAGCGCGACAGCAAAATTGTTGCAAAAGAGGATCTGACCGTTGTCACTAAACGGCAACCGACCGAAGAGGAAGTGGCCGACCTGATGTTTGCCTGGAAGATCTGCAAGCATATCAAGTCGAACACCATTCTCTATGTCAAGAATCGTCAGACCTACGGTGTCGGAGCCGGGCAGATGTCGCGTGTTGACTCTTCCAAAATCGCACGCTGGAAAGCCTCTGAGGTCAATCTTGATCTGCATGGATCGGTTGTGGCCTCCGATGCGTTTTTCCCCTTTGCCGATGGTCTGCTCGCTGCAGCCGAAGCGGGAGTCACGGCGGTCATTCAGCCCGGCGGCTCCATCCGCGATAACGAGGTGATTGAGGCTGCCGATGCCAACAACCTTGCCATGGTATTTACCGGTATGCGCCACTTCAAGCATTGACCTTGGGATGAATGATATTGTTTCCGGCATGGAGTGCAGAAAATAAAAGAGATCGGGGTTGTACAGAGGTAGTGCACCCCGATCTTTTTTTTCCCGACAAGAAAACCACAGAGAAAATATGGAACAGAGAAAACTTGGAACACAGGGGCTGAGTGTATCGGCGCAGGGCTTGGGCTGCATGGGGATGTCCGATTTTTATGGCAAGCGGGACGAGGCAGAATCAATTGCCACCATCCGACTTGCCCTCGATCTTGGAGTGAATTTTCTTGATACCTCCGATATGTATGGCCCCTATACCAATGAAGAGCTTGTTGGCAAGGCAATCAAGGGGTGTCGCAACCAGGTTATTGTTGCCACCAAGTTTGGCATCATGCGCAGCGCTCCATCAGTTGATGGTGGCTGGGCACCCATCACCGGTATCAGCGGAAGGCCAGAGTACGTCCGTTCATCCTGTGATGGCTCGTTGAAACGCTTGGGAGTTGACCATATCGATCTCTATTACCAGCACCGTGTGGATGCTGACGTACCGATTGAAGAGACTGTCGGTGCCATGGCTGATCTCGTCACGGCTGGCAAGATACGCTATATCGGCCTCTCTGAGGCTGGTGTGGAGACCATTCGTCGTGCTCATGCCGTCCATCCTGTGAGTGCCCTGCAGAGTGAGTACTCCCTCTGGAGCCGTGACACGGAAGATGAGATACTCCCGACACTGAGAGAGCTTGGTATCGGTTTTGTACCATACAGCCCGCTTGGGCGCGGATTCCTCACTGGGCACCTGAAAAGCCCTGATGATTTCGCCATAGATGATTACCGCCGCAACTCTCCCCGCTTTCAGGGTGAAAACTTTATGAAAAACCTTGAACTGGTGGAACGCATCAAAACCATTGCCAGCCGGAAGGGGATTGCCGCCGGTCAACTTGCTCTCGCCTGGGTGCTGGCACAGGGTAACGACATCGTGCCGATTCCCGGTACCAAGCGCAGAAGCTACCTTGAGGAGAATATTGCGGCTGGCTCAGTGGTCATCAACGAGGCTGAAATGGCCGAAATCAATGAAGCCCTGCCAAGAGGAGCGGCATTCGGTGAGCGCTATCCCGAAAGCATGATGAAACTGGTCAATCGATAACCCTATACCAGTATCCGCAGGTTGGGGTCATAAGCTCTAAACCGTGGTTGCCAGACCAGCTTTTTTCAGATTATCTGCTACAGCCCGGGCGTTGCGTTTGAGACGCCTGAGGCCGATGCGGAACACCGGAGTTCCGTAAAAAAGTTTGTGGAAGCCTGATTTTGTAAGGTTCAGTATCTCCTCTGTTGTGATACTGATGAGATTTTGTCGCAACACAAACGATTCATTTGCCTTGATGCTTGCCTGCCGGTTATGGGGGCAGACCTCCTGGCAAAGATCGCATCCAAATAACCAATCGTCGATCATGGCGGCCTCATCAGTCGTAAAGTCCCGTTTCAGCTCCACCGTCAGATAGGAGATGCATTTTGAAGCGTCAATTTTCCCCGGTTTGAGCAGTGCTCCGGTAGGGCATCGTTCAAGACAATTGCTGCAACTACCGCAGTAGTTGGGTAGAGGGAGTGTTGTGGAGCGTATCTCCCGGTTCAGAAGTATCTCTCCAAGAAAAATATATGATCCGGCTGATGGCACTTTCAGGAGCGTGTTCTTTCCTGTTTTTCCGATGGCCGCCTCTTCGGCCCACGCTTTTTCAAGAAGGGGAGAGCTGTCAACCGTTATTTTTGCATTGAGAGGCTCTTCTACAAGCAATTGTATGGTTGCAACGAGCGTCTCAAGTTTTTCCCTGAGAACGGTGTGGTAGTCGTCGATGAGTGCATATTTCGAGATTTTCGGCAAGCCGTCACCATAATATACCGGGTAATTATAGCTGATTGCCGCAGAGATGATGGTGTGCAGGCTGGGGAAGAGCAGGGTAGGATCGGCCCGCTCCTCCATACGCTTTTCCATGTAGCCCATCTCCCCATGCCGCTGCTCCCGGATCATGTCACTAATGTGCTGCATGGCAACTGGTTGCAATACCGGAGCGGAAAACCCGATGGCCGCAAATCCGAGCCGCGCAGCCTCTTTTCGGATCTGGCGGGCAAGAGTGGTAGAAGGGTCAGCCATTGCGCGGCAAAGGTTTATCTCAGAGTGTTGTTTAAGCAATTATTTATCGTTAAATAAAATATACAGCCCGGAAAATTGATTTCCCGCAAGGTTAATGCCTTTTGTATTTTTTATGGAACGACGTGAGTTTATAAAAAAATTGCTGCAGCGTACCGGGATTGGTGCTGGAGTTGCCGCAGCAGGAACTGCAGGGCTGGTTGGCTATTATCAGCCTCGGAAAGAGTTTTACGGTCAGGGTCTTGAGGAGGCTGGGGGGAAGGAGAGGCTTGAGCGACCAAAAAAGGTGGTGGTTATTGGCGGTGGCCTGGCCGGGATCAGCGCATCCATGGAGCTGGCTCGCAGGGGTTTTCAGGTGACGCTCGTTGAGTCATCTGCTGCGCTGGGGGGCAAGCTTACTGGCTGGGATCTTGAGGCTCTTGGTGAGCGCTTTCCGGTTGAGCACGGCTTTCATGGTTTTTTTGACCAGTACTACAATCTCAACGAGTTGTTTGCCTATGTTGGCGTCAGGCAGGATGTTTTTACGGCATCTCCCGGTTATCCTGTTATTTTTAAAAACGCTTCTGCAGAGATCTTTGGCCGGACGCCGAAGTTGTTTCCCCTCAATGTGCTCTCAATTGTCGGCCAGTCACGTCGGCTGGATTTGATTTCCTTTTTGAAAAATTCCAAAGGGTTATCCTCAATGGGGGAGCTCTTTCGGTATGAGTACAAGAGGAGTTTCAGCAAGTATGACTCGATTGATTTTATGACCTATTGCCGCAATGGTGAGGCGCTCCCTGCATTTGTTGATACGGTGCTGCACCCTTTTGCGGATGCGACGATGAACCGCATGGAGATGCTGTCGGCGGCAGAGGCGCTTCGTTATTTCCACTTTTATTTTTTGGGCAGTCCTGAAGGGCTTGCGTTCAAAATAACCAATCGCGACTGTATGAGCGCCCTCATTGATCCTCTTGAGGCTAAACTTAAAGAGCTTGGGGTGACGCTTCAGAAGGGGAGCACCGCAAGGAGCCTCAAGGTTGAAGGGGAGAGGGTTTCAGGGGTTGTGGTCGATTCGCCGGAGAGTGGCAGCGCTCTTTTTTTGAGCATTGATCCTGAGGCAGTTCCACAAAAGGGTTTTGCTGCGTTCGCTACTGCCGATGGTGTACCGATCATGGTTGGTCGCAAGGGGAGCGGTTATCTCGCCTACGATGGTCGCTGCACACACATGGGGTGTCCGGTTGGTCCCGATGCTCTTTCCGGCGGCTTTTACTGTCCCTGTCATGCCGGACGTTATGATGCAACAGGCACTCCGCTGAGCGGGCCGCCCAAGGTTCCGCTTGCAATGCTTACAGCTCTGCCGGATGGAGACAAGCTGGTCGTGAAGCGTGATGGTGTTCTCGGCGGCGGGGAGGGCGAGCTCCTCGCATGTGATTATTGCATTGTGGCTTCCAATGTGCGAGGTACCCGTGAACTGGTGAAAGCTTCGCAGTTGAATCGTCCCGGATTTGAGTCGAAGGTTGCTTCGCTCGGTGAGGCCGATCCCTATGCGGTTTACCGTCTCTGGATCGACCGGCGGATTGATTCAGCGGAGTTTCCCTTCTATACCGTTTCAGGCTATACCTACACCGATTCCATCACTCTCTATTCACATTTTCAGGAGCCTTTCATCTCATGGGCAAAAAAGCAGGGTGGCACAGTTGTTGAACTCCATGCCTATGCCATTGCGCCAAAGGATATCAGACCGGAAGAGGAGATCAAAGCGACGATGCTTCAGGAGTTGCATACCATATTTCCGGAAACCCGTGGCGCAAAGCTCTTGCAGGAACTTTTCATGCAGCAGTCCAATTTTTCCCGCTGGGCTCCGGGTGATCATGCTCATCGTCCCGGCATTGAGACGCCCTTTTCGAATTTATTTCTTGCAGGAGACTGGGTAAAGGTTGATGCGCCGGTTTTTCTCATGGAGGCTGCGGCTTTTACCGGGCGCATGGCCGCCAACTCGATCTTCCGTCAGGAGTCGCTGAAGCTGGTTCCGCTCCCGATTGTTCCCATGAAGGGGGTGTTTGCCTGACTTATAGAGCGAGGCACTTCACTACGCTGTTGTGAAGCAGCGGGCGAAATTTACGTATTTTGATGTTCTCTGACGAGGGATAGACTCTGTTGCTGAGCAGAATGACGGCAAGCTCACGCTCAGGATCGACCCAGATGCTGGTTCCGGTGTAGCCAAGATGGCCGTATGAGGAGTTTGAAAAATAGTCTCCTGCTGATGAGTGTCCGTCAGCAGAGCGCAGATCCCATCCCACCGCTCTCGGAAAGCCTCTTCCTGAGAGAAATTTTTTGAGTGTCGCTGTTCGGAAATAGGTATGTCCATTTAGGGTTCCACCCTGCATGATCATTTTCATCATGCCAAGCAGGTCGCCGGTGGTTGAAAAGAGTCCGGCATGGCCGGCAACACCACCAAGAAGGGCCGCATTCTGGTCGTTTACCAGAGGTCGTTGAGTCTTGAAGGGCCAAAGCGTATCCTTCTCCACCGGTGCAATGCGCCAGACCAGCGATTGCTGTGGCGTGAACATGGTCGAACTCATGCCAAGCGGCGCGGCAAACCGCTGGTGAAAGTTTGCTGCAAGGGTTTGGCCCGTGATGTTCTCAATGATTCTGCCAAGAAGCATGAAGTTCAGATCGCTGTAGAGGGTGGTTGTTCCGGGTTTTGAGAGCAGGGTGTCGGCCTCAATGGCTCTGAAAAGCTCATTCGGAGAGGTGCAGCTTTTTGCATAAAAAGTGTGTGCCCGTAATCCGGAGGTATGGCGCATAAGTTGCTCAATCGTCACCCGTTCCTTGCCATTTTTTGCAAAACCTGGCAGGTAGCTCGATACAGGAGCCTGAAGCGAGAGTGAATCCCGCTCGACAAGCTGCATGGCAATACTTGTGGTGACAACTGCCTTGGTCAGTGAAGCAAGATCATAGATGGTTGTTGTATCCGCAGGGCTGCTTTTGGGATCATAGGTCATTCTGCCAAACGCTTTGTGAAAGACAACTTTGCCCTTGTAAAGAACAGCGAGGCTTGCCCCCGGAAAAACCGTGTCGCTGACCGCTTTTTCCATAGCAGCTTCAAGCGATCTGAAATCGTGAGCAAGAAGTTTTGCCGGAAGCGAGGTGCTGACTCCGGCAAAAATCATGCTTGAGAGAATAATGAAGCGGAGCAGTTGCACGGGTGTTATTGGCGTTTAAAAGAGGGAAAACTTGACATAGCGACCCGGTTTCCTCTTCAGGTCAACAAGAACAGAATCAAGTGAAGAGAGTGTTCGCGACAGATTGTTATAGAGTGTCGGATTTGAGGAGAGCTGTCCAAGAGTACCCTTTTCATTGTTGAGTTTGGTTATCAGGGATTCGGTCTTCGATGCGGCCTCGTTCAGTCGTTCAATGGTTTCGCCTGTATTTTTTGCCATTGCCTTGTCATTGAGGAGTTTGGGAAGGAGCCCATCTCCATGAGAAGCTTTCTGCGTTACTTTTGAGAGTTCTGCAGTTGTGTTTTTCAGACTGCTGATAGTTTCGGCCAGCTCTTTTCCCATGTTTTCGTCCGAGATAAGCCTCCCAGCCATTCCCTTGCCGCTGTTCAGATGATCGAGCAGTTCATTGATTTTGACAAAAGCGTTATTTGCATTGCCCGTGAGACTCGCCATCCCGTCCTCGGTCTCAAGAGAGATAAAATCCCCGTTTTCAACAGGTGCCGTTTTTCCTGTTTTGATATCAACATATTTGTCGCCCAGCACACCGAGTGATTTAATGGTAGCTTTGGCATCCTTTGTGACGAGGTGTGCATATTCGTTTTTTAGCCTGAGAGTGGCAACAACAAAAAGCGAACCGTTCCTTCTCTCAAAGTCCATTTTTGAAACCGTTCCTATTTTTTTGCCTGATATTGAGACAAAGTTATTTTCAGCAAGGCTCTGCACATCTGTCGAAAGAATTTTTATGGTTGTGACACCGGAAAACAGATTGCTGTTTTTACCAATGACCAGTCCCATATATGCCGCAAAACAGATGCCGAAAACAAAAAAAATACCGGTTCTCAGATCGCTCCATCTCAAAGCGTTCGGATTTTTCATACAGGTGCAAGTCTTAACTGATGTTAGAGTTCAAGAATTTTGTCGGAAAGAATAGAGCGTATAAACTGATGCTCTGACTCATGAAGTTTTTCGGTTACGTCGTCGAAAATGATTTCGCCTTGGTAAAGCACGGCAACGGAGTCGGCGACATTAAAGACATCATCAATAATATGGGTCACAATCACAGCACCAAGGTTGTTGTTATGGCGCAACGAACTGATAAGCGAGAGGATTTTTTTTGAGCTGACCGGGTCAAGTCCTGCGGTCGGCTCATCAAAGAGGATCATGTGCGGTCTGAAAATCAATGCCCGGCCTATGGCAACCCTTCGGCGCATTCCTCCACTCAAGCTTTCTGGCAGTTGATCTTCATAGCCTTCAAGCCCAGCAAATTGTACCTGTTCGGCAACTCTCCGGCTGATCTCTTCCTCCGGGAGTTTCATGTTTTCACGAAGAAAGAAGCCAAGGTTCTGACTGATTGTCAACGAGTCGAACAGTGCATTTCCCTGAAAAACCATACCCATTTTGCGCCGTATTTCATAAAGGCTGCTCTCCTTCATGCCGGTAATATCGGTACCGTCAACAAGAACCTGTCCGCTGTTCGGCTTGATAAGGCCAAGCATCAGTTTGAGAATCGTGCTTTTTCCAACGCCGCTCGGTCCGAGTATTGCCTTGATAGTGTTGTCCTGGACGGTAAGAGAGACCTTTTTGAGGATCTCCTTCTCACCGTATTTCAAACTGACATTTCGTAATTCAATCATGCACTTACATATTTTCCAGCACTATCTTTGAAACGTAGAAATTGGCAATCAAAACCAGACCTGATGAAACAACAATGCCTTTGATGGTTGAACGCCCTACACCGGCAGTTCCTCCCCTTGCCGAAAAGCCGTTGAAGCTGCTGACCAGTGTTATAATAATGGCGAACACGGGAGCTTTCAGAAAGCCGACCACAAAGTCTTTGGCAACAAGTCGAGGATAGACGGCGTTCCAGAATATTCCAGGGTCAATGCGGTGGTAGTGTTCAGCCATGTATGCTGCGCTTTGAAGGCCAGCAAAGTCGGAGAGTGCAGTCAATGGCAGAAACATGATGAGTGCGGCGACAAGCCGTGGCATGACCAGTTTGGCAATGGGGTCGGTGCCGAAAGCACGAAGGGCATCAATCTGTTCTGATATCTGCATTGCACCGAGCTCAGCGCCGTTTCTTGATCCGAATCTGGCGGAGAGCATCAGGCCCATAAGAAGCGGCCCGAGTTCACGGATAACCGTGAGAGCTGTTGAGCGTCCAAGCATTGTTTTCGCTCCGAAGTCTTCAAGCAGGTTTCCCACCTCAATAGCAAGGAGAGCCCCTATGGAAATAGCGCTTACCAGCACAATGGGAATCGAGTCTGTGCCGCATATTGTGGCCTGGTCGAAAACATCTCTCCAGTACCGGATCATTTTCGGAAAGGCCATAAACGCCCTGACCGAAAAGAAAAAAAACTCCTGCATGGTGAGAAAAAAATCTTTCAGTTGCAGGACAAGCCTTTTTTCCAGGGCTCGTATGAACGCTAATGGCATAACTTGTGCGTGGGGTGAGCTGGCCGTGGATTCTCCTGTTTTCATGCGTGTAAAAGTCGGCTTTTCATTTTTGCCACCCATTCGCAAGGTATGGTGACCTTTCCGAAGATGTCTTCATCGCGTTCCCGCATTCCGTGATAGTCGGAACCTCCTGAAAAGAGCAGAAAGTACTCATTGGCAATCTCACGATAATAATTCTGACGGTAGGCATCGTGAGAGGGGTGGACAATTTCAATGCCGTCAAGCCCAAAGGTAATCAACTGCTTCAGAGTCTCATCAGGCACATTCTGGGCCGGATGTGCAAGAAACGAAAGCCCCGAGGCCTTGTTGATAAGCCTGATGACATCTGCCGGATGTGTCTCTATGCTTTTCACATAAGCCGGACTATGCGAACCAAGATATTTGCTGAACGCTTCGCTGAAGCTTTTAACATAGCCTACATCCTGCAACACAGCGGCAATATGAGGTCGCCCGACACTCCCGTTCTGAGCTTTGACGATGATCTGCTCAATACCAATTTTAACGCCCATTTTTGCGAGCTTGCTTACCATACGCTCAGCCCTTTCGGTGCGCAGGTGACGGCAGTGATCCAGATACCCTTTCAGCTCGGAATGCTGATAATCAAAAAAATAACCAAGGATATGAATATCATAGCCCTTGTAGGTCGAGCTCATTTCTACACCAGGAATAAGCTCAATGCCTTTCTCTGAGGCTAATGGCTTTGCTTTGTCAATACCTAAAACAGAATCATGGTCAGTAATACTAATGGCCTTTAATCCGACGAGTGCTGCCTTCTCAACAATCTCTGCCGGTGTAAAGATCCCGTCTGAACATTTCGTATGTATATGTAAGTCTGCTTTTTCAAAACCATTATGCCCTACGCTCGATAAGCTGTATGGCACGGTTAAATTATTAAACTGTTTATTTAGATTCCCTATATATAAGAAAAATTTTCTGCCTGCTTCTGCAGAAAAGAGAATTATTTTTTAAGAAAAGAGCCATGCTCAAAAAAGGGTCTCGAGATCAGTTATTCGTGTGCGGCAAAACCTATGAATTACAAGAAGATGCGCAGAGCCCCGGACATTGTGAGCTGCATCGTCGACTTGTTTATGGCTGCAATGATCCCGAGACAACAAGGTAGAGTACGGCTGCACCGGCGACAAGCCTGTATGCAATAAAGATAGTTGTTGTATGCGTTTTGAGGTAGTTGAGAAGAAACGCGATGGAAGTGTAGCCTATAATACCGGCAACGACGGTTGCGGCAAGAATGTTCGTCATATTTTCAGGAAAGGCAGCAATGATGTCCCACGTTTTATAGAGCTGCAGGAGCGCAGCGGCAAATACCGATGGCAGTGAAAGCAGAAATGAAAAACGGGCTGCGGCTTCACGCGAGAGATTAAGAAAAAGCCCGCCGGTTATTGTTACTCCCGAACGCGATGATCCGGGTATGAGGGCGATGCTTTGAGCCAGACCGATCAGAAGTGCCTCTTTCCATCCGATATCGGCCATTGATTTCAGAGGCAGCTCTTTTTTAAGCCGGTTTTGTATTTTGCCCTCGGCAAGATAGAGGATGAGAGCGAGACCGACAAGTGCACCGCTGATCCAGTACAGCGAGCGGAGGCTGGTCTCTATTTCAGTCTTAAAGAGCAGTCCCAAAATGACAATCGGAAGCGTTCCTGCAACAATCATCCATCCCATTCTGGAGTCACCATTTTCAAGGGGTTTTCCCCGCAAGATCCCCTCAATGACCGCCGCGACAATAATGAAGATATCCTTCCAGAAATAGAGAAGCACGGCTACAAGCGTACCGATTTGCACGATGGCCGTAAACGCTGCTCCGGGATCTTCCCACCCGAGAAGAGCGGGAATAATTCTTAAATGTGCCGAGCTGCTGATCGGAAGAAATTCCGTCAGCCCCTGGACGATACCGAGAACGATGGCTTCAGAGAGGGTCATGGGCGTGTGTTGGTATCGATTAACGGAGCGCTTTTTTGTTGAAGAATGTCTTTAAGGTAGGAAATCGCTTGCTGAACGGCAAGGGAGCGGTGACTGAGCCTGTTTTTTTCGGTCATGCTCATTTGAGCATAGGTTTTTCCGGTAGTCTGCACCAGAAAGAGCGGGTCATAACCAAACCCCTTATCTCCCTGTTCTTTTCGCGTTATGCTGCCCTTAACGACTCCTTCCGCAGTGTGCTCAAAAGAAAAGCTGCCCTCCGGGGAAGGGAGGGTGCCTTTCAGTGCAACAACGGTTCTAAAGCGGGCCTCCCGATTGGTCATTCCCTCCATGCAGTACAACAGATGACGCACGTTATCCTGATAGGTCGGAGCCTGGCCATCCGCCACAGGCGCAAACCGTGCAGAGTAGACACCCGGCGCTCCATGCAGCGCCTCTACCTCCAGACCGGTATCGTCTGCCAGTGCAATCATGAAAGGAAAACGCACGGAAAGAAGGGCGAAAATAGCCCTCGCCTTGAGCAGGGCATTTCCCTCCAGTGTCTCCTCTGTCTCCTCAATCTCTACCTCAACACCAAGCTCATGGAGCGTAACGACATTGAAAAGAGGAGAGATCGTTTCAAGCAGCGGACGAAGCTCCTTCACTTTGTCCCGGTTGGCGGTTGCAAGGACGATGGTGATGCAGTTTTCTGCAGTTGCTGGCATGGGTGGCTCTATTGAATGATACAGATCATCTCCCTGACCGCCTCTTCAAGCCCGGTCAGCACAGCACGGGCAATAATGGCATGGCCGATACTCACCTCCTCAATCTCCGCTATTTCTTTAAATGGCAAAATGTTGAGATAGTTGAGCCCGTGGCCCGCCACCACCTTGAGCCCGAGACTTTTGGCGTAGACTGCTGCTTCACGGATTCTGTTGAGCTCAACTGCTCTCTCTTCGTCAAGCTTTTTCTGCGCATAGGCACCCGTGTGCAGTTCTACCATGTCGGCGCCTGCATGTGCCGCAAGGTCAATAGCCTTTTTTTCAGGTTCAATAAAGAGACTGACCTCTATTCCTTTGGCATTGAACGGTTTCAGATATTCCGCCAGGACATCATAGTGACGGGCAATATTGAATCCCCCTTCGGTGGTCAGCTCTTCACGTTTTTCAGGCACAAGAGTGATGAGTTCCGGCTTTGTCTTCAGCGCTATCTGTTGTAACTCCGCAGTCATGGCCATCTCAAGGTCAAGCTTTGTGGTCACAGCCTGGCGGAGCCGGGCAAGATCATGGTCTTTTATATGGCGACGGTCTTCACGAAGGTGGCAGACAATACCCGCAGCGCCGCACTTTTCAGCAAGCAGAGCAGCAACAACCGGGTCCGGTTCCTGTTCGCCCCTGGCGTTGCGCAAGGTTGCAATATGATCAATATTAACAGCTAATCTCATGGTGGAGAATAAATGGTGAAAAATTGGAGACCGATTTGCCCGAGGGCTTGTCGGCACTGTAGCGAAGGTAATGAAAAAGTGGCAAAATGGAGAACATGGCTGTTATGTTTTACCGCATCTCCAGTCCGTTCAGCGATTCGCGCAGGTCGGCCACTGCCGGGTGGTTCGGCGGCAGTTGGTAAATGGTCAGGATAAGATCAAAAACGGTAGTAAAATACGCAGAATCATCGCGGAAATCGGCATAGACACGACCGTGGAGCAGCGGTGGCAGCGAAGCTGTTTTCTCACCTTCAAGCAACACTGGCAGCACACTCTCTTTTTGTGCTTCTGTGCCAAGCAGGCGGTTGGCGATCATATCAACTTCTGCTGCTACAACTGAGCCGGAAGAGCTCACCTTGTTTTCATACTTCCGACGGTAAAGGGGTGTGCCAACCATGACGATCCGGTCGCTCTTTTCAATTCGCTCAACAAAGCGGGAAACACTTGAGCCAATTTGCGCGTTGTGCCACCGATCCAAAACTACGCCGATTCCAGCCTTCAGCAAGTCGGTTGAGAGGCGTTTTTCAACCCACCGTTCTTGCTCTGGAACGCCCCAGGCATAGCTGATAAAGCACTCCGGCGGTGTGATATTCTGATCGGTAACGTAGGCTTGAATCCGGAAAACTGCCTGCTCAAATCGTGTCCGCTTCCCAGCCGCACGGCGTTGCACTTCCACATCGGCCTGCACTTCCCGTGTCAACTGAATTGGTTCTTCCATTTTTGGCAAGAGCACCCTTTCTCCACATTTCCGACAAAAAGCGTACTCATCACCGTCCTGCATGGCTTCACGGATGATTGTACGATTCATCGGATGCCCCTTGCTGCACTGCACCGGTTCATGGCGAAGCACCGTCAGGTTCCGACGGGAGAGGAAGCTTTCGAACATTCCCTGAAACAGCGTGCGCACCGGTGTGCCGACCTGAGCGCCAAAGCAGAGCACAAAATCAAGTTCGCCGTCCTGTCCGGTTTCCTGCCTGAATCCACATACCAGACCGTTTCCAACTTCGTAGCGGGCGTTGTTGTGCCACTGGTTGGTGCGGGTGAAGGTGTGTGTATAACCGAGTAGCACTACCAGCGAGGCAAAGACGTTTTCCATTGGGCCACTTACTGTGTAAGCCACGCTATCTTCGGTTGGTGCCTCTTTTTCGGAAGGTTTTTTCAGGTTGATGAGCTCCGGAAAAACCAGATAGGGTTCCATGCACAGCGGGTCGGTTTCGCGGAAAGAGACGTTATGCTCAAGAAAGAGCAAGGCTGCAGTATCAAGCAGCACATCACGATCGTCGTCGTTCAGCACTCTCAATTCGGGAAAGTCGTAACCACCGGAGAGCAGGCGCCTCTCTTCCAGCGCGCCCAGCCCTTTTATATTGCGCCGTGCTTCGAGCACAAACGATGAGGCAAGATTGTTGAGCCGTTCCGGCTGGAGGAGGATGCGCTCTTCACCCTTCGAGGTGCGCAGACGCTTGACATAGCCATAATTTTCAAGATGACTTACAGCAGTCAGCATCTCGGCATCGGTAAAATGCCAGTTGCTATCGGAGGCCTCCAGACGGCGGCGAAGTTCATCGGGTGTGACGATGAGCAGCTTCTCCGAATCCGACTCCTTGAGGCCAAGAACATAGTCCTTGATTCGCTTGAAGGTTGTAGTTGTGACGGTTGCGGGCTTTTCATCCCAGGGAATCAGCACTTTCATCTGCTCAAGCAGTTCGGCTATCCCTTCGCCGGTGAAGGCGCTGGTTGAAATTGGCCCAACAATGCCGTGCTCTTGGCAAAACGCCTTGAGTTCATCCGGTGTAAGCGAACAACTGCCGCGATCGGTCTGAGCTGCAACAAGAATGATGGGGCAGTTGCTTTGCTCGCTCTGGAGCTGGTTAAGCCAGAACTCCACACCATGCAGCGGGTCGCGCAGGTCGGAGGCATCAAAGAGCACCAGCGCAAGGTCGGCGTTATCCACAAAGAGCGCGTGAACCAGCCGGTAGTCGGGCTGACCGGCAAAGTCCCAGAGAATTGCCTCGCACTCGGTCCCGTCCGAGCGACGATGACCCAAAGCGGGAAATATCCAGAATTGCTGCCCATGCGTCGAGGCTTGCTCCTTGAAGGTGTTGTGTATCAGATAGTGGCCCAAAGCAGATTTGCCCACGCTGTGATCGCCCAGCAGCATAATTTTACCGGTGGTGTGATGCACTGCACGCGAGGATGCGACCAACCCGGCGCTTTTGCCCAGCAGCAGATCATAATCCAGTTCAAAAAGGTGAATGAGATGGTCTTTTTTTTTCCTCGATGTGTCGAGCGAACCAACGGTGGCGAGTAGTGATGAATCAGGATGAAAAGCCAGTGCAGGAATCCAAATACTGTATTTGCCTTTGCGTACTGGGATAACCGCGACACACTCCCACGATGCGCAGCTCCAGAGGCGAATGGTCTCATCGTTGCTTTTTGATGCGAGGAGACGACCGTCCGGTGAGAAAGCGACGATTTCTACGGCGCCTGTGTGCCCTTCAAGGGTGCGGAGCAGCTTGCCGCTGTGTGGCTCCCAAAGCTTTACTGTTCCCTGTGAACCTCCGCTGGCAAGCTTGATCCCCTCCAGATCAAACGCTACGCTATTAATGCAGCCATTATATCCTTCAAGTGTAGAGAATATTATCCTTTCGAGTTGTCTCTCCTTCCAAAACATTAGCGTTCCGTTTTGACTTCCGCTTGCAAGCCTGATACCTTGGGGATCAAACGCTACGCTATTAATCCAGCCATTATTCCCGTCAAACGTATGGAGTATCTTACCGCTTTGTGTATCCCAAAGCGTTACAGTTGCGTCCATACCTCCGCTGACCAAGGTGAGACCCTGCGGATCAAACGCTACGCTTATGATTTTACCTTGTTGCGCTTCAAGCGTGCGGAGCAGTTTGCCGCTTTGTAGCTCCCAAAGCTTGATTGTTCCGTCATTACCTCCGCTGGCAAGCGTGACACCCTTCGGATCAAATGCTACGCTAAGAACCATGCCCTTATGCCCTTCAAGCGTGAGGAGCAGCTTGTCACTTTGTGCCTCCCAAAGCTTGATCATTCCGTCCCAACCTCCAGCGGCAAGTGTGATACCTTGTGGGTCAAACGCAATACTCTTGATTGTGCCTTGGTGTGCATCAATCGTGCGGAGCAGCGTTACACCGGGTGGCAGGAGGTTGTGTGGTTCTTTATCCATCGCTTCTTTACTCGTATGATTCAGCTTGTTTTGGCGTCAGAGAGTGGCTACATGTATGAAAAAGGTAATAAAAAACAGATATCCCGGTACATAAGGAGATGAAAAATATTGAGCTTGCGCTTAAATGAAGGTAACGAAAAACGATACCATAGGCAATTTTTGCTGGGAGGAAGCTTGAGGCTGATAACTCTTTATATCTCGGTTATACGAGTGGGTTGGCCCAGAATGTAGTATTGAATGCAAATGGTTGAATCCCTTCTCCTTGCCAGACTGCTTCCTTTTGGAGAATGGTGAGCGTCAGTGTCTGCATGGGTTTGTCAGGATTTTTTGCAGCAAATGCTTTGGGGGTGAGCACAGCGGTGTTGCAATGAGGCTCAGGGTCACGGACGGAGTGATAGAGAATTGCGGAAAGTGATGCTTGCCGTGCAACATTTGCAAATGCTTGTGTTGCGCTGTAGTTGTCGGGATCTCTCCAGAAGAGTGAGTCTCTCTTGAAGGGAGCCAGTTGCAGATCGACCATTTTTCCCTTCACTGGTACAGAAAAAGCGGTGAATTGAGCGGGCGGAAGCCTGTCGAGATTCAATGAATCCTGAAGAAAGTGCCAGCGATGGTACCCAATTTCAGCCGCAGCGGTTTTTACCCGTTCAGCCCCATAAAAAACACCGGGATCATCTGGAGCCCGAAAACGTGAGCCTTTGGGGGAGAGTGTTTTATAACGAAATGGCGTTGAGAGAAGATAGTGCAGTCCTGCCGTTTCAGTTGGTACGGGAGGCTTCCCCTGTTCAAGAATCTCTTCAAGCAGCGCTTGTTCAGCAAGTGAGTCTACAATTTTCATGGTTGAGACTACGTGCTGCGCCTCTACTATTCTCCATATTTTGCAATGATGTTCCCAGGCTTCAGACAACACCGCGGCTGGCGTCCAGATAGGTGACGACATGAACAAGTCCCTCCGTTGTTTCAATAAGTTCAACTGGCTTTCGGCCAAAAAGAGCCTTGTTTTCGCTGTTCATCCATACTCTGGCCGCTTCTGATGATCCACCCACAATCGAATCCAGCGATCGGAAGAGTCTGACCAGCAGCACAGCAAATTCCCACTCTTTCCTGTCGGCAGAAAGTAAAAAAGTCCCAGTATTGAGACGGCTGATTGTTGCCGGGCTCAGTCCGAGAATTCTGGAAAGTTTTGTATTCGGGAGGCCAAGATAGAGCGCCGTGTTCCTCACTGCCTTGGAAAGCACAGCCTGCCTGTTTTCTGGATGAAACTGTACGGATTGCTGCATGAGTATTGCTCTTTGTTTATAATTTCTGTAGAAATAATATATCTGATTTGTTTCTATAGAAAAATATAATTTTGATATTCGAAGCATTTTAACGCCGACTATGGTAAAAATAATGTCCGTACCTTTCAAAAAATGAAAGGTTTGTACATCGTGCAATGCGCGCACTCCTTTGTGCACGGCAGAGGTCGAACAATTGGTTATCTTTTTCTCTGTGCAGACAAGCTGACAGCTCCTGTGCATTGATTCTCTTTACAAAATAAATGTGCGTTATGAAAGCTCTATCGCCCCCCTCACTCTTGAATCTTGCCCTGGCTCTCGGTATTCTGACTGTCGGATACAATATCATCGAGGCTGTCGTCAGCATCTGGTTTGGATTCAATGATGACACTCTTGCGTTGCTTGGGTTCGGTGTGGACAGTCTTGTGGAGGTGATTTCCGGCTTGG
>CAIJPS010000108.1 GCA_903822595.1 uncultured Chlorobiaceae bacterium | reverse complement strand
TGGAGTTGAGCAAAAATGGTTTTTCCTGTATACATTTATCATTCCTTTTCTAAAAATTATGGAATGATAAAAATAACAAGTTTTTTTCAAGTCGGTGACGATCAAAAACGTATCGTAACTTGTTGTATTATTAGGCGTTAAGCAGGGTTAATTTTTTCAACAACCGGACACCAGTGAGTCTATCTCTTTAATAGCAGGCAAGATATCGAAAAAATAGTATAGCGCGATTACAAGCAATGAATGAAACTGCACCTTGAAGAGCCATCACACCATAATCCACGGCGACAGCCGACAGATGAACCTCCTCGCTGACAGGTCGGTCCACCTTGTTGTCACCTCACCACCCTACTGGCAGCTCAAGGACTACGGGACGGAGAACCAGATCGGCTTTCACGAGAGTTACGAGAGCTACATCAATAACCTGAACCTTGTCTGGAACGAATGCGAGAGGGTGCTGCATCCCGGCTGCCGTCTCTGCATCAACATCGGCGACCAGTTTGCCAGCTCGGTCTACTACGGCAGGTACAAGGTCATTCCCATCCGGACGGAGATCATCAAATTTTGCGAGACCATAGGGTTCGACTACATGGGCGCGGTGATCTGGCAGAAGGTCACCACAACCAACACCACCGGCGGCGCCTCGATTATGGGGAGCTTTCCCTATCCCCGGAACGGCATTCTCAAGCTTGACTACGAGTTTATTCTTATCTTCAAAAAACAGGGCGACGCTCCAAAGCCCACCAAAGAGCAGAAAGAGCGTTCAGCCATGACCACCGAGGAGTGGAACACCTACTTCTCGGGCCACTGGAACTTTGCCGGGGCAAAACAGGAGGGGCACCTTGCCATGTTCCCCGAAGAGCTTCCGCACCGGCTCATTAAAATGTTCGCCTTCCGGGGCGATACCGTTCTCGATCCCTTCATGGGGAGCGGGACAACCTCACTTGCCGCAAAGAATCTCGAACGAAATTCGGTCGGGTACGAAATCAATCCGGAGTTTATCGAGATTGCCAAACAGAAGCTCAACACCAAGCAGCCCGATTTTATGGGCACAGAGTACGAGTTTCTGCACGACACGGTCAAGGGCGATGTTGCCGCAGCCATTGAGCAATTGCCTTACCAGTTCAAAGATCCCCACAAGCTCGACAAAAAAACAGATCCCCGAAAACTCACCTTTGGCTCCAGGATTGAGAAAGAGAGCGAGGCAGAGCGCGAAGAGTTCTTCACGGTCAAGGAGATACTCAGCCCCGAAAAGGTGAGGCTATCCAACGGGTTGACGGTAAAACTGATCGGCATCAAGAGCGAACCCTTCACACACGACAAAGCGGTTGGCTTTCTGACCGAAAAAATTAAGGGAAAGCGTATCTTCCTGAAGTATGACAAGCTGAAACATGACGAAGAAAACGTCCTGCTCTGCTACCTCTATCTGGAGAACAAAACCTTTGTCAATGCGCATCTGATCAAAAGCGGGCTGGTCGGGATTGACAGCAGCTATGAGTACAGGTACAGGGGGAAGTTTTTGGATATAGGTGAGCTTGTCAGTTGATTGAAACTATTTTTTCGCGAAGCACAGTATAGGGAAATATATCGCATCGTGTTTCAACCAAGAAAACCCGTTTGCCCTACTTGTACTTCATTGTAAAATCGGTTGCTTTAGGCAATTTCGATTGGGATATGATTTATTTATCATCACCGGTGATAGCTATTCGACTATATATTTTTACACCATAGTTTGTTATGCAAAAATTCAGCTTCCAGCACATCCCTTGTGGTCCTTTGGCTAATGAAAGCGAGAAAATCGCATTCGATAGGTTAACATCAAAACTAAAAGGGTCTGCTCCAGATGGCCGCTGGATTTTTCTTACCAATATTCCATTATCCTTTCAAGCTCAGGGGTATTCAGATGAAATTGATCTATTGCTTATTTCTCCTGTAGGTGTTACTGTTATTGAAGTGAAGCATTGGGATACCACATTTTTGAAGGAGAGATCCCATATCGTTGAGGCTGAAGCTGAAAAGTTGAATTCAAAGGTAAAGCGGGTTGCTGGAAAATTAAAAAAATCTTTCGATGTAGGGTTTATTCAAGGTCGGTTTCTTCTAACAAAGACTGAAACCAAGTTATATAATCCACCTCGAAACATGTTTAGAGGAATATCTTGTTATTCCCTTGCCGATTGGAAGGAAATACTTGATCTTGATAAAGCGTATAAGTTTGATGAACAGATAGTCAACTCAATATGCAGGGAATTAGAACCAAAGACAAAAATTGCATTATCTGGTGATATACGCACTTTTGCCGGTTTAACAAATCTGGAATTGCTTTCTCGTAAAGATGATCATTTCCATCGCGTTTACAAAGGAATTCATATTACCCGTCGAGACCGAGTGATTTTGCATTTATATGATCTATCGGCAGAGAAAAATTCGGAAGATCGTGCGAGAAGAGAGTATGATACAATTCAGCGGTTACAAAAATCAAAATATTTGCCAAGAATACTTGATTCTTTTCAATTTGCATCTGAATATCCTGGAGAGCTTTGCTTTTATTCATTGGTAGATCCAATGACACCATCACTTTTTGAGAAAGCGAGAGATAATAACTGGTCAAAAGAGCAGCGATTTATTGCGGCAGCAAATTGTTCTCTTGCCCTTGATACACTGCATAAACCGGAAGATAGTGCAGATGCTGCAATTATTCATCGCAATTTAACGGCTCAAAACATTAGAATTAGGCAAGATGGTTTTCCGGTTTTTACAGAGTTGTATGTTGCCAAATTACCAGATGCTGCGACAATTTCACCAACTGCGATAGAATCGATAGTCGATATTAATTCAGTTGCACCAGAAATACGGACTGGAGGAATAAGTATTGCAGATAGCAGATCTGATATATATTCGTTGTGTTTCTCACTTGCTGATATTTTTCAAGGAAACACTAAAGCAGATACTGATGCATTAAAGATTTTACAAAAAGGGTTGGTTGATAATCCTGAAGAGAGAATAAGTTTACCAGAACTTGCGTCTTGTTTTAAAGATCTTGAATCTTCATATACATATTTAAATATTGAGGATTCTCATTCCGAAGCAGGCAATAAGACTGCTTCATGTTTGGAAGAAGATTCGATTATTACATTTAAAGATAATTCATATAAAATTGTAAATAGACTTGGAGCTGGAGGTATAGGAAAAACATATAAAGTTATACACATCAACAAAGATGGTAGCCAGGAATATGAATATGGTCTGTTTGTGGCTAAAGTTATTGAAGATAAACAAGAAGCTGCTTATGCACTGAATGCTTATCGTAAGGCTCGTCCCCATATCTCGAATCAACCACATCTTGCAGCCATTCATGAAATTGCTCATGATGATGACTGGAGGCCTCGGACCTTTTCAGCATTGATGCGATGGGTACCAGGAATACCATTATCAGACCTTATAGGAGTTGTTGCACTTCATGCTGAAGAGTTGGGTGAAGCTCCGTATGAAAAATTAGTGTTGGGCTGGCTTGAATATATCACTGATGCACTCTCATCTCTTCATCGAGCAAATCTTGTTCATGGTGATGTTACCCCTAAAAATATCATCATATCTGGAGGTGATGTTACGCTGATTGATTATGATGCCGTGCTTGAAGCTGGCTCAAAACCTCGTGTCGATACTGCGTTATACAGTTCTCCAAGTATTCAGAAAAATAAAGTTATTAATCCCTCTGATGATATTTATGCTTTAGCCACAACTTTTTTTCATGTTCTCTACGATCAAGAGCCATTTCGTTTTGGTGCCGATTTTGATAAATCACGTGGACTGAATTTGGATTGTATAGAAAATGAAGAGTTGCCCTTAATAATACGATTTTTACAGCAAGCGACTCATCATGATCCTGAGCAAAGGTTCCGCAATGGTATGGAGGCTCATCGTTATTTGCAAAATTTGTCTTGCCCAGAAATATACAAGGAAAATATCCAATCATTTTCTTTTCAAGATGAAAAAGATGGTCAGAGGCAACCCTATGTGATTCCTCGATTGCTGGATATATTATTTTCTTATCCTGGATCACTCAAAGGAAATCGGGAAACTCGCGGGCTGGATACAGAATTTGCAATGGCAACCTATGTTGAAACTGCGCTTGATCAGATTCTGTACGATGAAATCATGGACCGAAAAGTCAGTCTGGTTATATTATTCGGCAATGCTGGCGATGGGAAAACAGCCTTTCTTCAGCATTTGGCTATGAAGCTTGGATTACCAACGCAAAAGTCTTCTGAACGTCTCTGGGATCATACCTTGCCAAATGGAATAAGAATCAAAGCAAATCTTGATGGATCTGCTGCATACCAAGGGCAATCTGCCACGGAACTCCTGAATGAATTTTTTGAATCTTTTCATCAGTGTAATCCTCCAGATAACATCGTTCATCTTATTGCAATCAATAGTGGCCCTCTTTTGAAATGGATAGAAGATTACGATCATGAGACACTATTGACAGAACAACTTAAAGCTGTACTTGATGGTGATCATTCTCAATTTGATCCACGTTTCAGGTTATTTGACCTTAATAATCGTTCACTTGTTGGTGGTATTGATTTTGAAACTAAAAAGATAACTACCGATTTTGTTGACATGCTGCTTGCAAAATTTCTTGGTGATGAATCTGAGCAATTGTGGGAAAAATGTATGTTATGCACCTCTGCTGGCAGATGTTCAGCATTTGAATCAGTGACTCTTCTGAGAGATCTTGAAAAAGGGCCTATTGTCAGAGAGCGATTTTATGAAGCATTGCAGGCAGTTCATCAACGAGGTGAAATTCATATTACAGCTCGAGAATTGCGGGCAGCTACCAGTTACATATTTTTTGGTCAGTATTCTTGCGAGGATCTGCATGAAAATCCTGAACTGACAGGTGGTCACTATTATGACCGGGCATTTGATCCTCTTTCCCTAGGGAGACAAGGGGATCTTCTGCGTGAATTGGTTTATCTCGACCCCGCTCTTGACGCTCATCCTAAAATTGATCGTTATCTCCTTGGCCATGGAGAGTCAATTGGTAAAAGAGCAGAACAATACCCGACTCTTGGGCTCGAAAACGCAAGAAGGAGAGCTTATTTCGAATGGGAAAAAGATGTGATGTCTCGTATTTCCGGTGATTCCTCCCTGATCAGACTTTCACATGGCAGTCATTTGGAGAGTTTTCGGTGCTTACCGCTTATGGATGAGAGTGAGCACAATAAATTAATGCGCGATTTATGTAAAGGAATAGCAAGTCTTGAACAACTTCCAGGACTTGCATTTGAGGGCGATGCTGTTCCTATAAAAATAATACCGAGAACACCAACAGAAAGTGCCTTGTGGGTAAAAAAGCCTTTTTTGCAGTTTTCTCTACAACCTCTTTTGCCAATACAACAGAAAGGATTTGAGACATTGCATACCCATATTGAGTTAACATACAAGTATAAAGATGGAAGGGAAGAGCACTTGCGAATGGGGGCGGAACTCTTTTATATTCTTTTAGAGCTTAAAGATGGAATGCAGTTATCAGATGCTGCGTCAGAAGATATTTTTGCTAATCTTGCAATATTTACACAACGATTAGCACAAGAAGATAGTAGAGAGCTTTATGCCTGGAATCCAATTGAAGAGGAAAAGATATTTCGTATTGCAATAAAGATTGTTGATGAGATACAACAAATATTCTGTGTGCCGCAGACGACAAAGGGAGATAGCTTATGAATGCCAAAGAAGTATTTGAGTCTGTTCTGACGGTGCCTGTAGTAAAAAAGCTATGGACAGTAAGTTATAATCCTGCAATTCCATTTTCAATTCAGGCTTTTGATATTGGTAGTGTATTACCGGCTATTCTTTATATGTTTCGCTGGGGTCATCGAAGAGGCAAAGGGAAATTTATAGAGGCTTATGGTAATAAAAATGATAAGAAATCCATAGCAACAATAAATGGTATTTCAGATATTCTTTGTGCCAAAGAAAAAGAATTTAACGGTTTTAATAGTGATGCAAAAAAAGCTATTCTGGGTGATATGCTGCTCGCCTCATGCTTGGAAAATAAAAATCATCAGATAGGAAAAGATCAAAAAGTGCAAAGGGCTTTTCCTACCCATTATTTAGCCAGTTGGATTGATTTGCCAGATGATGTAGCTAATTTGCGTTTGGTGCCGGAAATGTTAGTCGCAATTTTATTGCATCAAGAACAAGATGAATACATTCAGCGAAGTTTGCGAAAAAATTATTTTGGAGTTGGATGTGGTTTTGATGGTCACAATATTCTTCTTTCATTATTTGGCAATGGTATGACTATTTCTGGTGATAAAATAAGTAATATAACATCAGATCATTTTGAGGAAAATAATCCTACTGTTGGTATTGATCAGTTGCTTACCATACGGCTTGCACAAGGTTGTCGCGAAGCTCCTTATAAAAACAGAACAGAAAGTGATGGGCTAATAAAAAATCGATGGCCTATAGCAATACGGGCAATGAATTTTCTTAGGGACGACTTTAATATTTTTGTTCAAATATATGGTAAAAGTATTTCACGCCAGACCTGTTTGCAAATGTTGGAATCATGTTTATCTCTTGGTTTGACAAATATATATTTCTCAACTATAAACATGCTTTCTGTTTGGAAAAAGACAGGGATATTGCCAACCCATGATGATCAACGTTCTTGGCCTCTTTTTATTGATTGCTCTACTGGTAATGACAAAGATTTGCGAAGTCTTGCGGAAGAGTCGATGTCGCATTTGATCAGGCAGCTCGTAAGCTTACCCAACATATTAATGAGTATGGGAATCATTGAAACGAAGATACGCAATGACAGGCAATTACGAGAGTTGATTCCAATTTTAACTCCAGATTCTACTGAATATATTAATTTATTGGGTTCAATTTATAATAATTTACACCCTCGATCAGAAAAGTTGTTTGATGATTTTGATGAAAAGTGTTTACAGATTGCCGATGCTCTTGAAGCAAATAATGGAATCGAGTCTGAATTACAAGAATTATTGCGCGGTAGTGATAATCCAATAGATCGGCTTGCAGAATCGTTGTGTAAGCTTATGGGTGAAAAAAATCTTTTTGCGAAACATTTAACGGCTTTGAATTCTTTGCTCATTATAGACAAGCCAAATGGTATGGCGCAAAAAAGAAAAGTGCGAAAAACTGTATCTGGAAAAACCTTAAGTTTTGATGCACGTTCTATAGTTCTTACAAATACAATGCTGGATTTTATTGTACATCGGCATCTACGGAAAGCAGCAAAACGAAAACGTCCAAATACACTCACCTTTATTGACCTTCTTCATATTCTTAAAGATCAGTACGGCCTTTATGTTGATGAATCTCCACCTGGAATGCAAATCTCCTCCGAACAATTACTTAGAAATAAGCGTATTCTTGAGCGCCGACTTCGCGATCTTGGAGTATTGATTGGAGTAAATGATGCGGAATCAATGAAAAGGCTTTGCCCTCGTTTTCAAGTGGTAGACGGCGAATAACCATCGTTAATAATAACTCTTATTATGCTGAATGATACACAAACCAAGCTTCTTGCTTTGGCATTTGATACCCTTTTAGGTCAGCCTCAAGATGGTAGTATTGCTTTTGTGCGGTGCTTTGATCTGGAAATTATTCGAGGTTTGTGTTTATCATCAGCATTTAAACTCAAACAATGGAAGTTTTTTGGTGTTGTGGATGAGGCGGATAGCCAGAATTGCCTCATTACTGCCGATATAGCTGTAGAGATACGAGAAGACAAGAGAGCCGCAGTATTACTTTTGGTGGATGTGAATGCCGCTGGAGCAGGTATGGATGGTATTTATAATGCCGGGCGTGAAATATCTGAAAAAATGCTTTTTGGCGAAGCTAACAAGGAAGCACAAAAAAATATTCCTCATGGATGGAAAGAGATAACTAAAGCAGCCGTTAAAAAGGCTCGTCGCTTGGGTGGCCACTCAACGATATCTCCTTTTCGGGAATTTGATTATTACTCATCCTGTACTTCTGTAGATGCCATTTCTACCTCTCTTACTAAATTAGGGTTATGGCCTGTTGCCTTCAAGAGCAAGCCAGATATAAAAGACCTTGACACCTCTGTTTTGCTGGTTGAAAGGATTTTTTTACAGCCTCGTTCTTCAATGACAGCAGAGTCCAAGGTTGACGCACTGATGCTTAAAGAACCGACTAAACAACAAATCAAAGCTCTTGTAGAAATTGCCAGAAAAAGTTCTGAACGAACTGTTAAGGAATCTGTGGATGAATTAGCGGATTATCCTGATTTATGGGTCAACTCCATTCATCCGTTTCCCTCCGATACCTTGGATAGAATTGAAGTTATCCGTTGGCAGGGTAAAACAGGTAAACCATCTGCCTGGTCAGGGCTGATTTTTGATGAGCAGGAAGGTCGCTTACAATTTATTCTTGATCCCGAAGCAACGGGTAAAAATCAGTCAAAGCTTGAAATTCGCTGGAATGGACTACCTGATACTTTGGCAAAAGGGGCAGTTGAGTATTCAGTTGCAGTTGTTTCGGGGGATGAAGAACTTGCAGAGAAAACTGTTACTCATACAGTTAAAAGTCCACAAAAGTGCCTCTTTAACATTGATGATTTTGAGCTTGATGAGGGTGCCAAATTTGAAGCATTGGTAAGAATACGAGCCATAGGAACTGATAAAGAGGAGGTTACAGATGATTTTTTACTGCTCTTTGGCGAGAAACCAGACACTATCAAATCAAGCATGGGCAAGGCATATCGTTCAATAGTCGAAGGGGCTATTTTGATAGATCAGAAAGAGCATTTTGAGGCTGCCTGTAAAGATGATAAAAATTATGGACTTGATACCAAAGGGTATGTAACCTTCCGTTATCAAGCGGAAGGCTCTAAAACCTGCAGCGCAAAAATGTATTGTCCCTCGCTGTTGAGAATTATCGAAGAGGATTGGGGAAGTAAAAACGGTGCTGTAGGTCGTTGGAGTGTCTCAGTCCGAGCCGATGGAACTCCTGTTGGAAGCCCCGAATTTATTCCGTTAGTATTATCTGTTGCAGAGAGTGTGACTATTGCTTCAAAAAAGCTTGCTGTTTTTGCCATGAAGCCACAAGGCATTGTGGGAATGGTTCATGGATTTTATGAGGTCGAAACGGAATATTTGAACGCTTGGCAAAATGAACTTAAAACTGCAACTCCAGAACTTGCACATCAAAACACGCTTGAGGTAAAAACGCTTTCTGGTGAAACGATTGGCCTTATCGTTCTTCCTTTTCATCCCTTGCGTCTTGCGTGGCACTATGGCTACGATCAATTGGCAATTTGGTGCCGCTTTGAAAAAAGTTTGAAACCAAAAGGGATACTTGATATCCTTAAAACTCTTGATGGTGCTCATTTTCCTGCATTTATGCCGGGACTTAACAATGGAGAGTCATTCATATTTGGGGATACCCTTGGTTTTCATGCCGTTGCCATGGTATCAGATACTGATAAGGAGCCTAAAGCCAGTGTCGCATTATTGGCAAAGGTTCTCGCGGGTGGTACTGACGAAATAGCGCCGTCCATTGGGAAAACAACTTCGGATATCCTTGCAACAGAAATCAGTCGATACCTTCTTTTGCATTCCGAATACAAACGCGTTTCACTTCATGCACTCAGGGCCGGGGATGGTATGACTATTGGTAGAGCGTTGGGTGGATCTCTGGAAAAGTTAAAAGATTATCACAAGCAGAATTCAATCGAAGAAGCTGATCGTGAATTAGATGAAGATTTTTCACAAAAAACAAGCTTTTCTTTGGAGCTTTTTCCTTCTAAAAAGAATCAGCAATCTTGTGGACGTTTTTTTCTTTCGATAGCTGAGAAGAAGCGTTCTGGTGCTGGCAGTGTGTCTGATGATGATCGGTGGATGCTTGAATCATGTCATCGTGCAGGTGATGTCACTATACCGAAATTGTATTGGTCAAAACGAGAACGCGAACAGCCAGAGTCTGCCGCCCATTTATCTGTCGCATTTGATACATTTGACTCGCGAGTAATAGCGTTATCATCAGACACTCTTGAGCCGACACCAACAGAGGTTTTTGGACTTTCTATCAATCTTGTAAGATCATTTAGCTGTGACATTGTTCCTGTCTGGAAAACCTATCTCTCCCCTGAAACAGAGGGAAAGAAACATCCTGCATCTAAAGCAATCACTGACAGAATTGTAAAGCTGCATTTATCACTGATGTCCCTTACCGCTGTTAACTTAGGGGCAAAAAAGCATTGGCCGGTTCTTCAAACAACAATTGATGCCGACAGGGAAGACAACATAGCTACGTTACACCGATTAAGCGATTGGGTAATAACTATAGATCGTAATGCTGGTGTTGAGTATTTTGATTCACCTCACGAAAAAACATCAGTCTATGATTCCTATATCATTGATTGTGTGCCTGATCGAGAGGATTTAGGTTTTATGCAAATGGTTACTTCAACCAGTAATTTTGATGAAGTACGGAAACTCCTTGATCTGACTCTTACTGAAATGGGATTAAGTGCCAGTCCTCGTAATTGCTTATTTCTTTTAAATGAATTGAAAGCATTAAGTGGTCGGTTTGTCATGCGCTTGTCTGGTTCAGGTAATCGTCCACAAGAGATGGTTGCTCTCGCCATGACGCATTCGGTGAGCCAAAAAAATGATGGTAATGATCAACAATGGTTGTCATTACAGGAAGGCTTCTTTGTTCCAATTGATGATGTTCCTGATCTGCTGAGGATAGAAAGTGAGAAATCAGATGATGATAAACGCTGTGCAGATCTCTTATACGTTACCGTTCCCAAAAAAGGGACTGGTTTTCAGTTTACCTTTGTCGAGGTCAAATTCAGAAGATATTTGAAGACTGCTCGTTCAAATGACGTATTGGATGCGATATCAAGGCAGCTCAGGAGTTCTCGTGATAAATGGGAGCGTTTATATGGTGGGGAAACTTCTGCGATTGAAAAAGTTGTGCGCCGAAGCTGGCTTGCGCGTATCCTGAAATTTTATGCGGCGAAAGGTCGTCGCCACAATTTAACTTCTGATTCCTGGCAGCGAATTACTCGAGAGATCGACAAGATGGTGAGAGAGGGAGAGAATTATCCTTTTCCAGAATCCAATGATCAAGAGTCTGCTGATAGAGGATATATTTTCTGTCCAGAATATTCTGCTGATGTTACCTCCAAGGTTTCATATTCAGGACAATCTGATATTTACCTTTTTGGTGGTAATGAAATGCCCGATCAACCAAACCGTACGGAGAGTATAGTTGGGAGCAGTCACACCTCAAATGAAATTGGACAACTGCCTCAATATGAAAAGCCGGTTTCAAAATCTACTCAACCACCTGATAGCAAAGAAGATAACAGTACTTCGCCAAGTTCAGAAAGTATTTTGCCTGAAGATGCCACATCAGCGAAAAGTCCAATTGAGATTGGTGCCGGATGTGAGAGTAGCGTTAAGACAGAGACTCCAGTGCTATTGGGTTATGAACCAACAAATCAGGAAAATGTTGATTGGAAAATTTCGATCAAGACAAATCCACATTTGATGATTGTCGGACTTCCCGGTATGGGTAAAACCACCTCACTGATAACCATCTGCCGTCAGATGCTTGAACATCGCATTGCACCGATAATCTTCTCTTATCACGATGATATTGATGAAAAACTTGAGGCTATTTGGGGTAATGAAATTCAGTTTGTTGACTATGATGGGCTTGGCTTCAATCCGTTACAAGTGGTGAGCGATAGCTCAATGGCCTATATTGATAACGTCAGTATGCTGCGTGATATTTTTGCATCAATTTTTCCTGATTTAGGTGATATCCAGCTTGGGAGGGTACGAGAGGCTCTCAAGCAAAGCTATTTGGACAAGGGTTGGGGTGACGATGGAAAGGGGCGATCAACTCTTGATCTTCCTGAGTTTAAAGCGTTCTACGAATATTTGCAGTCATCAACAAAAAATGATAAAGCAGATAAGGGACTATTAACACGACTGGATGAGCTTAATGATTACGGCTTTTTCAAGACATCTGTTGGTTTACGGAGTATACTTGATTCGAATAAGCCGACAATTATTCGAATTCATAAAACCCAAAACGAAGTGCTGCAAAAAGCCTTTGCAACGTTTGTACTCCATAATCTGTATCAGCAAATGTTTATTCGAGGTGTACAGAGCAGGATTTCACATGCCATTATCTTTGATGAGGCTCATCGTGCAGCAAAATTAAAGCTTATCCCAACAATGGCAAAGGAGTGTCGTAAATATGGCATTGCTTTTGTGTTAGCGTCACAGGAAGCGAAAGATTTTGATGCCTCTCTTTTTAATGCCGTTGCTAACTATCTGGCATTGAGACTCAACGAAACTGATGCCAAGGTGATGGCAAAAATTATGGCAAATACTGATCATGTCAACCGATTTACTGACAGAATCAAGCAAATGCCGAAATACCATGCTTTTTTCTTTGGGGAAGGCAGGAATAAAGCGGTGTTGACTCAGTTGAAAAGTGAATGAAATCATGTCATGAGAGCCCCTGCAAATCCAAAGATATACCACATCGTTCATGTCGATCGACTTCCCTCGATTGTTGCGGAAGGACGTTTATGGTCTGATGCAGAAATCGGTAATCGCTCACTTGGCGGTACAACTATCGGTATGACTACGATTAAGCAGAGACGCCTCAGTGAGTTATATCTGGACAAATATCCTGATTTGCATATTGGCGAATGTGTTCCATTCTATTTTTGTCCACGTTCTATCATGCTTTACCTGATTCATACAGGGAATCATGAAGGGTTGAGCTATCGGGGTGGTCAAGGAGATATTGTTCATTTGGAGGCCGATCTTAGAGAGTGTGTCGCATGGGCTGAGACGCAAGGAAAACGCTGGGCTTTTACTTTGTCAAATGCAGGTGCCAGGTATTGTGAAAGCAGGTATGACCTTGCCCATTTAAATGACATTGTTTGGGCATCAGTGTATGCTACGGATTGGCGGCAATGCAAGGAGGGGAAACAGGCCGAGTTTCTTGTTGAGCAGCAGTTTCCGTTGGAGCTGGTGTCGCGTATTGGTGTGCATTCTCAAAAGGTTTACCGTCAAGTTCGTGAGATCTTGTTAGCGACACAACATAATCTTATTGTTGAAGTAAAGCCTGAATGGTATTATTGATAAAAGTAGGGAGCATACATGATCGAATTCCGGAAAGGAAACATACTGGCAGCAGATGCCGAGGCCTTGGTCAATACGGTCAACTGTGTTGGTATTATGGGGCGTGGTATTGCTCTTCAGTTCAAGAACGTTTTTCCTGAGAATTTCAAATCCTATCTTGCTGCCTGCAAACGCAATGAGGTCATGCCCGGAAAAATGTTTGCTTTTGAGACAGGTGCATTGACCAATCCTCACTATATCATCAATTTCCCAACCAAGCGCCATTGGAAAGGTAAAAGCCGTATTGAGGATATTGATGCGGGTCTTGTCGCATTGGCTGATGAGATCAAGGCAAGGAATATCCGATCAATTGCCGTTCCAGCGCTTGGGAGTGGATTGGGAGGATTGAGATGGAATGATGTACGCCCACGAATTGAAGCTGCCCTGCGGGAATTGAGTGATGTCAAGGTTATCATATTTGAGCCTGATGAGGCATTCGCTGATAAAAAACAGAATCTTTCAAGCGATGTTCCAAGGATGACGTCAGGTCGGGCAGCCTTGGTTGGGCTGATGCATCGTTATCTTGCCGGGTTATTGGATCCGTTTATTTCATTGTTGGAGGTACATAAACTCATGTATTTCATGCAGTGTGCAGGTCAGGAGTTACGGCTCAACTTTACAAAGGGCCCTTATGGACCTTATGCTGAAAACCTTCGCCACGTTTTACATGCTATCGAAGGGCATTTGGTTTCTGGATATGATGATGGTGGGGATAAACCAGACAAGCAGTTGACGTTGGTGCCTGGCGCTCTTGATGATGCTCTTTTGTTTCTTAAAGAGAAGGATACCTCCAACACTCAAGAACATTTTGACAGGGTTTGCAATCTTGTTGAAGGTTTCGAGTCACCGTTCGGTCTTGAGCTGTTGGCTACAGTGCATTGGGTGGTAAAGAATGAACAAGTTCAGACCGTTGCTGATGTTATTGCCAGTGTCTATGCCTGGAATGAGAAAAAGAGACAGTTCTCCTCGCGTCAGATTATTCTTGCCGTTGATGTGCTGACAAAAAAAGGTTGGCTTGAGCATTTCAGCCCGATTTGTGCAGTGTGATCATCGGATGTAAGGTACTGTTGATGTAATGAAGTTGAATATATTTATCGAAGTGCAGCTTAAGAAGAGGATGAGCAATTGTTGGGCAGTAAGGTTGACCTGATTCAAGTATAGGAAAAGAATGAATTCTTCTCTCG
>CAIJPS010000107.1 GCA_903822595.1 uncultured Chlorobiaceae bacterium | reverse complement strand
TCTGATTTTGGATCGGGTATGAAAGACTTTAACGACGCAGTACTGACCGACATCTGCAAGCAACAAAACCTGAAGCTGCTCACAAACGATGTAGACTTTCAGACTGGCGGCATCGAGGTCATTACCTCAAACCCCAAACTGCTGAAGGCCTGTCCATGAACAACTCGAACAATTACACAGCAACAATGCTATCCTGTGGCGCAGAGAATAACATCAGAGAATAATACTACATCCACATGACTACCCACAAAACCCGTATTGCGGTCTTTTGCTCCGGCGGAGGCAGCAATTTCAAGTCGATTTACCGCTCAATTGCGGAAAAGCCGCTCAATGCGGAAGTCGTGCTCTGTCTTTCAAACCGTTCACAGTGCGGAGCGATGGAGTTTGCTCGCGAACATGGCATTGCGACGGTGCATATCACGGAAAAACAGTTTGGCACCTTTGATGAGTTTGCTGCCGCGATGGTAAAGCGTCTGAAGGATGCGCAGATCGACATTGTTCTGCTTGCGGGCTATATGCGGAAGGTGCCGGACGCGGTCGTCAGGGCGTTTCCGGACAAGATGCTCAATATCCATCCTGCCTTGCTGCCGAAATTTGGGGGTGAGGGGATGTATGGCATGTATGTGCACAGTGCGGTGCTTGAGGCTGGCGAAACGCAGAGCGGAGCGACGGTGCACTTTGTCAACGAGGAGTATGACAAGGGGAAAATTTTGCTGCAAAGAGCGGTACCGGTTTTACAGGGCGACACGCCGGAGCTTCTTGCAGCGAGAGTGCTTGCATGTGAACACCAGCTTTACCCGGATGCCCTTGAAAAACTGCTTGCGGAACAGCACTCATGAGCGCTGGAACGCTGAATATCAGTGAGATTTTTCACTCCATCCAGGGGGAGTCGTCCTTTGCGGGATGGCCCTGCGCTTTCATACGGCTTGCGGGGTGCGGTCATGGCTGCATTGGCTGCGATACCGCCTATGCTGAAGGTGACAGAGTCAAGCTTGGGATAGAGGAGGTTGTGCAAAAAGCACTTGTATTTCAGGCGCCTTTTATTGAGGTCACCGGGGGTGAGCCGCTTTTCCAGCCTGCCGTGTACAGCCTCATGCGGCAGCTCTGCGATCTGGAGCAGAAGGTGCTGCTTGAGACCGGCGGCTTTCTCTCGGTTGCCAGGGTTGACAGCCGGGTGCATAAAATCATTGACCTGAAACCGCCATCATCGGGGGTCTGCGATCAGAACAATCCTGAAAACATTGAGCTTGCGCTTGCCGCTGAGCCACTCCACCGCCAGAGCTTTGAGTTCAAGATTGTTGTTGCCTGCGAGGAGGATTATGCGTGGGCAACGGCGCTTCTGCAGGAACACGGTTTGATGGATTCTTTTACCATCATGATGGGCGTTTCATTTGGAAAACTTGATCCGGCTGAACTTGCCGAATGGATGCTGCGCGATAGGCTCCGGGCGAGGATGCAGCTCCAGTTGCATAAATGTATCTGGGATCCTGGCAGGCGGGGGGTATGAGGTAATGGTGTTTGGGTTTACCCCTTCAACTCATTACCTTTTGGCTATACGTTGTGCTTAATGATGGGGGGCGGGATGACCCCGCCCCTACGGTTAATTTCCATTGTCAATTATTGTTCATTTGACTTCGCTCTCTGTTATTGTTCCCCTCTTTAATGAACGGGAATCTATTCCTGAATTGATCGGGCAACTTTATGCTGCCATGCAAGAAGACGAACTGCGCAAACTCTTTGTGGAGCCATTCATTTTCGAAATTATCCTTGTTGACGATGGCTCAACTGACGATTCGTGCGTGCTGATCGGCAGCATGATTCCTGAACGGCCAGAACTTCGCCTGATCTCCTTCCAGAGAAATTTCGGGAAAACAGCGGCACTATCGGCAGGCTTTATGGCTGCGACGGGTGATTATGTCTGCACCATTGATGCCGATCTGCAGGATGACCCTTTTGCCATCAAGGAGATGATCAAAAAAGTGCAGGAGGGGTATGATCTGGTCAGCGGATGGAAACAGCAGCGCAAGGATCCGCTCTCCAAAACCATCCCGTCGAAGCTCTTCAATACTGTAACACGCCTCTTTACCGGCATCACCATTCACGATTTCAACTGCGGGCTGAAGGTTTACCGCAAAGAGGTGACCAGAAGGCTGGAACTGCATGGCGATATGCACCGCTATATTCCGGTGCTCGCCAAGTGGATGGGGTTCCGGATTGCCGAGCTGCCGGTAAGCCACCGTGCAAGAAAGTTCGGCATGACCAAATACGGCTCCTCCCGCTTTTTTTCAGGGCTTTTCGACTTTCTCTCGGTGCTTTTCATTACCCGATACCTTCGCCGTCCCATGCATTTTTTTGGTATGACCGGTCTCATAAGCTTTTTTTCCGGCTTTATCATCAGCCTTTACATCACACTCGATAAAATCCTGCTGAACAAACCGGTCAGCAACCGCCCGATTCTTTTTCTCGGTATCCTGCTGCTCATTCTTGGAGTTCAGCTTTTTTCGACCGGGCTTCTTGGCGAGATGCTTTCAACATCCTCCTCCAAGGGAAGTTCATTCGCTGTCCGTGAAACCCTGAATCTCACTGCCGGACAGGCAAAAAAATTCGGCGCTGCCGACTAAATTTCCCTCATTTTTTATTTTTGACTATGAAACGGGTTGGAGCACATGTCAGTACTGCCGGAGGAGTGGAAAATGCTCCGCTTCAGGCGACCAGCATCGGGGCAAAAGCATTTGCCCTCTTTACCAAAAACCAGAGGCAGTGGAAAGCACCGAAACTGACGACATCCTCAATTGATGCTTTCCGGAAAAACTGTGATGATGGAGGGTTCCGCCCTGAGCACATCCTGCCGCACGACAGCTATCTGATCAACCTTGGCAGTCCCGACCCTGAGAAGCTCCAGCGTGCGCGTGAAGCTTTTATTGAGGAGATGCAGCGAGCTGAAGAGCTCGGATTGCTTTTGCTGAACTTTCATCCGGGAAGCCACCTGAAGGAAATTGAGGAAGAGCGATGCTTACAGCTTATTGCTGAATCCATCAATATGGCGCTTGATGCAACAAAAAGCGTCACTGCTGTGATTGAGAATACAGCCGGACAGGGCACCAACCTCGGGAACCGGTTTGAACAGTTGGCCTTTCTTGTTGACCGGATTGAAGATAAAACAAGAGTCGGAGTCTGCCTCGATACCTGCCACCTCTTCGCCAGCGGTTACGATCTGCAATCAACCGCAGCAATTGAGTCCACCTTCAGCGAGTTCGACCGGATTGTGGGACTCCACTACCTGCGCGGGATGCACCTCAATGACGCCATGCAGCCACTTGGCAGCCGAATTGACCGTCATGCAAGTATCGGCAAGGGAACGATAGGGATGGATGCTTTCACATGGATCATGAATAATCCTGCCTGTGAAGAGATTCCCTTGATCCTTGAAACACCGGATTCCGATGTCTGGAGCGAAGAGATTAACCTCCTCTACTCTCTTGCAAAATAGGAGCGGCTACCGCTTTGAAACGGCTCTGAGATACTTGCTCACCGAGAGTGCACTGCCAAAAATACCGAGGAGAAGGCCAAGCACCACCGTGGCTGGGAAAACAAGGAGTGCTGAAGGTTGCACCACAGCATAAAGAAGCGGCTCATAGCGGAAGAGCAGTTGATCGGCGATCAGCCAGAGCGCTCCTGCCGCAAGCAATCCGGAAAGAAGACCCTGAAGTGCCCCTTCGATGATATAGGGGGCACCGATGAACCAGCCCGTAGCACCGACCAGACGCATGGTCCTTATCTTTTCCTGTCTTGAGTACATTGCCAACTGGATTGTGTACCCTATCAGCACAATGGTTGCCAGTGAAATCAAGATGCCTATGCCACCAGTCACCAGGGTAAAGAGCCGGGCATTCTGCTCAATCTGATCAAGAAACAACTGATTATAGCGAATATCAACACCTGGAGCTATTGCCTGGATTTGCGGAACGATCCGCTCGATACTGTCAGGACGTGCATATTCAGGGTTGAATTTCAGTCTGATGGAGCGCGGCAGCGGATTTGATCCAAGAATTTTGACAATATCCTCCCCAAAATCATGAGTAAACGTCTGCGCTGCCTCATCCTTTGAAATATAAAGAGCCTCACGCACTCCCTTGAGCGACTTTACCTGTTGGAGCGCATCCATTGCCTGAGGCTCTTTCATGGATTCACTGAGAAAAACCTCAAGCTCGACACGGCTATGCAGTTCTTTGATGACATCCAGAAAACTCAAGGAGACTGTACTGAAAAGAGCAAGCAGCACAAGAGCAAAAAAACTGGTCGTCACCGTAATGGCTGCTGGCAGTTTCGCCCGTCCAATACTCGAAAAACCTTCCCTGACGACAAACAAGAGTGACATGACAGTATATTTGGTATTAATAACAGCGTCTCACTGAAAGAATCAGCAAAACAAGTTGCAAAAACAAGTTTTTTTTCTTTTACTTAGAGCTGGAAACGGGGCTATAGCTCAGTTGGTAGAGCATTTGCATGGCATGCAAAGGGTCAGGAGTTCGAATCTCCTTAGCTCCACAGAAAAAAAACAAAAAAGCGCAGTCATAAACACTGTGCTTTTTTGTTTTTCTGCCTGTTCCCTTCCCCCCTGTTTTGCGGCCCACTTTCGCAATCGGGCAACCACAAGGGATTGCCCATACCCTTCACCCCTTTTTCCAGCCAACCTTTGCAATCAGAAAAATAACGCCCACAATCACTGATGCCGTAATACCTGCTGCAATATTGAAGAGTGCGGCAAGAAAAACAACCGGAACGGTCAAATCAACCACAAAGCCAAGAAAAGCTGAGCCACCAAGAAAGGTCAGGGCTGTAAGTACCGTAAAGAAGAAACTGGTTGCCAGACTTCCTGCAAAAGAGATAAAAATTTTTTCACCCTTGCCTTCCGATATATTCTGCCACCGCGCTATCTGTTTTTGACCTCCAGGCTCAAACAGATTTTTTACCATCATGGCCACAAGAGCGAAAAGGATCAGCACAACAACCTGTATTCCATACACCTTCCACTGCTCGCTCCCTGACGGGTTGAAAAAGCCCTCCTGAAGCCTGTATGAGGCAAGCTGCAACATGATAATCGATGTCCAGAAAAAAACAGTACCCCAAAGAAGGGTTACCAAAACCCATATTGCGATTCCAGGAGGCTTCGGAGTTTTTTTTGTTATTGCTGCCATTTTGGTGCCTGATGAATACATTATTTAAAAAAGTGGATCTTTTTACTGCTTTGGAAAATATAACCCTCTTCATGGAAAAGACAATTTTCCGGTGAAACGAAACATCATAATCGAAGAGTCACCTCTTTTTACTCCACGAACAAAAGCTTGCCAAAGCAGGAGAGGGGATTGAGCACAATCAGCATGAACAACTGCAACGATTATTTTCAATTTAGAGTTTGAATGGTTATGTTCATTCGCATCAGTGTTCAGGTTGTTATGCCGGTTTTCTCAATTTTAACATACCATTACTTATGTGTGGAGTTTTCGGTGTTTTTAATTCAAAAACTCCCGCGGAAGATACCTTCTATGGACTGTACTCACTGCAGCACAGGGGACAGGAAGCCGCAGGTATAGTCGTAGCAGAATACAACAAGGTCAAGAAGAAAACCCTTTTCAAACAGCATAAAGGGATGGGTTTGGTTGCGGAGGTTTTCAGGGATGAAACTGTTTTTGAACGACTTGGCGGTTATGCCGCAATAGGCCATAACCGTTATTCGACCACTGGTTCCTCCTCATCGGTAAGCAATGTTCAGCCATTTTCCCTTACCTACCGATCCGGTAGTCTTGCCATTGCACATAACGGAAACCTGACCAACTCCCGTGCGCTTCGGCGCGAGTTGACAGAGCTTGGCGTTATCTTCCAGGCCTCATCAGATACCGAAATCATCCCGCACCTGGCAGCGCGAAGTCGTGAAAAAGAGCCGATTCACCAGCTCTACGAAGCCTTGTTGCAGGTTCAGGGCGCCTACTCCATGGTGCTTCTTGCGAACAACCAGATGATCGCTGCGAGGGATCCCTACGGATTCAGACCGCTCGCTCTCGGCAAAAAGGTTGATCCTCTCACCGGAGAGCTTGCCTATATCGTAGCCAGTGAAACCTGCGCCTTCGACATCATCCAGGCTGAGTATATCCGTGATATCGAACCGGGTGAAATCCTCCTGATTGACCATTTGGCGATAGCAAACGAAAAGCCTACCTCACTCTTTCTGCCACCCTCGAAGCGCAAGGCGCGCTGTATTTTCGAATATGTCTATTTTGCCCGGCCTGACAGCTTTATTTTCAAGCACTCGGTTGACAAGGTGAGACGAAATCTCGGCAAAAACCTTGCAAGAGAGTCCTCAATCGAACACCAGCCCGGTGAAAAAGAGCTTACCGTTGTCAGTGTTCCCGATTCATCCAATACTGCTGCACTCGGCTTTGTTCGGGAAAGCCTTAAAATGGAGCGACCGGCACGGTTTGAACACGGCCTTATCCGCAACCACTATGTCGGGAGAACCTTCATTCAGCCAGGCATTCACAGCCGCGACATCAAGGTGCGCTCAAAATACAACATTGTGCGCGGTGTGCTCCTCGACCGGCCGATCATTCTTGTCGACGACTCCATTGTCCGCGGCACAACGGCCAAAATGCTGATCAAACTGATCCGTGAGGCTGACCCAAAGGCAATTCATTTGCACATCAGCTCTCCACCAATCACCAATCCCTGCTTTTATGGAATGGATTTCCCCACCAAACGGCAGCTCCTCACCCACATGTTTGATTCTCTTGACAATGATGAGGAGGAGATAGAAAAGATCAGGGAATATATCGGTGTCGATTCACTGAAATACCTCTCAATGCAGGGACTGATGAACAGCGTACCCTCATTTGAGGGAGAGAGTTGCAGCTACTGCACCGCCTGTTTCAGCGGCGACTATCCTATTGAGGTCAGCGATGCAACAACCGACAAAGACGAGAACGACTGAAAAACATAAGGGGGGAGCCCGTCTGTACGCACCTCCTCCGCCCTGTAAATGATAGCAGCAGCCATCATCGCTCTCCCCTTACTTTTTCCCCTGCTTGAACTCGATTCTGACCGAGGTGTGCGGCACCGCTTCAAGCCGCTTTTTCGGAATAGGTTTGCCGGATTTGATACAGATACCATAGACCTTGTTCCGTATCCGGTCAAGGGCCTGATCGATATAGCCGATATATTTTTCATCCCGGGCGATAAACATGAAGCGCTGCTCGCGATCCATGGTATCGGTCCCGTGATCGGCCATGTGCATGGAGTAGTTGGAATTAATGGAGTCTTCCACATTTTCGTCCGAAAGCGAAGAGCGCAGAATATCCAGATCACGAAGCACCTCTTCACGCCTTTTCAGCAACAATAGCTTAAAATGCTCAAGTTCTTCATCGGTTAGATAGGTTTTTGTCAGGACAGGTTCTTCCATAACCTCATTGTCCTTTTTGGAAGCATTGCCGTTTTTTTTCGCCATAATATCAGACATTTTAATACTAACAGAATGCTGTAAAAACAAAGAGTCGAATAATACTATTAACGCTCATATTTTTCAAGCAATAACCTGCATATTTCCCCATTGATCGTCTCATTTTTCCACTTTGCTGCGGAGGAGTGGTCAAGCGTTGCAACAGCAAGTATCATGGCAAGCGTTTCCGCTTTGATATAGGCTTCATTGCCCTTAACAGCCTCAAGCACTTTTTCTGAACCCTGAATAGAGAGCGCGATGCGATCAGTAATATCGAGGCCACTCTCCTTGCGAAGCGCCTGGATACGGCTAACCAATTCACGCGACAGGCCCTGCATCTCAAGCTCTTCAGTCATCTCTGTATCGAGTGCAACCATGATCCCGTGCGCTTCATCGGATGCTACCAGCCACCCCTCGATATCCTCGTGCATGATATCGACATCCTCACGCAGAATTTCAAAAATCTTTCCATCGAGTTCAAGTGAGAGTTGGCCCTGTTTTTCAAGAAGCGCAATCTGTTTATGACTCATAATCCTGATGGCTTCCGCCAGCGCTTTCATCTCCTTGCCAAAACGGGGACCAAGGGTTTTGAAGTTTGGCTTTACCTTCTTGCTGATGACCGAGCCCTCCTCCTCGATATACTCTATCTTCTGGACATTGATCTCCTCCATAATGATATCGCCAACCTGACGATACTCTTCCCTCGCGGCAGCATCACCAACAGCAAGCAGAATACGTTTAAGCGGCTGACGTACCTTGATAGATGCCTTTTCGCGCATGGTTCGCACGAGCGAGGTAATAATCTGTGCCTTTTTCATACGTTGCTCAAGCGGCCGGTCAATAGCTGAAATATCCAGCACGGGAAAATCTGCAAGATGAACAGATTCAAAGGATTCGAGCCCGCTGATTCCGTTCAGGTTCAGGTAAATCCGCTCGGCAAGGAACGGAGTAAAGGGAGCAAGCAGTTTTGAAAGCGTCTCGAGAGCGCTGTAGAGCGTCTGATAGGCGGCAATCTTATCCGGCCCCATATCACTTTTCCAGAACCGTTTTCGTGAACGACGGATATACCAGTTTGAAAGATCATCAACGGTAAAATCGTTGATCAGTCTTACTGCTCCGGTAAGGTCATACTGCTCCATACGCAGATGAACACCGTCAACAAGCGTGTTCAGGCAGGAGAGCACCCAGCGGTCAAGTTCGGAACGCTCATGAACAGGAATTACGGATTCAGCAAAGGTAAAGTGATCAACATTGGCATAGAGCACAAAAAAGTTATAACTGTTGATGAAGGCGCGGAAAAACTTGCGTTGCTCCTCCTCAATCTCATCACTGTTAAAGGATTTCGGCCTCCAGGGAGGGCTGGTGACCATCAGGTACCAGCGAAGAGCATCGGCACCATAGCGCTCCATCGTCTCAAAAGGATCAACCACATTACCTTTTGACTTCGACATTTTCTGGCCACTTTTATCAAGAATATGGCCGTTTACAATAAGGTTTTTATATGCTGGCTTATCAAAAATAAGCGTGGCAATGGCGTGCAGGGTATAGAACCACCCTCTGGTCTGATCGACCCCTTCAGCAATGAAATCGGCTGGGAATGAAGCATCAAACTCTTCACGGTGCTCAAATGGGTAGTGCAATTGGGCAAACGGCATGGAGCCACTGTCGAACCAGACATCAACCAGCTCGGGTGTACGGTTGAAACGTTTGCCATCCCTTATGAAGTAAATACTGTCTACAAAAGGTTTGTGCAGATCAAGCTCCACCGCTCCCCTGTCGAGCGCATCACCGAGCCCGCACTGCAGCCCATCAATATCAATAAATCCTTCACGCAGTTCTGCCACTGAACCAACCGCAAACATTTTGCCTGAGGCGGCATCGTCACCAATGACAAAATCCTCCGAAACCCAAAGCGGCAGTGGTGAACCCCAGAAACGCTCGCGTGAAAGCGCCCAGTCCTTGTTATCCTCAAGCCAGTTACCGAAACGCCCGCTACCAATCTCGGGAGGGCACCAGTTGATGGTTTTGTTGAGCTCTACCATACGTTCAGCAATAGCCGTTGTCCTGATATACCACGACTCCCGCGCATAATAGATCACCGGAACATCATAACGCCATGAATAAGGGTAAGTATGGGTAATCATCTCCTTGCGGTACAATTTTCCCGCATCCTTGAGTTGACGGATTACGCGCGGATCGGTATCCTTGAAAAACATGCCCTCATAATCGCTGACCTCGGCCGTAAAGCAGCCGTTCCGGCCAACCGGCTGGAGCATCGGCAGATCATATTTTTTAGCAATTTCATAGTCATCAGCTCCGAAAGCCGGGGCAATATGAACAATACCGGTACCATCTTCGGTTGACACAAAAGAGCCTGCGGTAACATACCAGCACCTCTTTTCAGGATGCATGTAGCTGAACAGCGGCTCATAGTCGAGCCCCTCCAAATCTCGTCCTTTCAGTTCAGCAATAACCGTCCAGAGCGACTCACCAGCATCGTTCTTCTCAAGCAGGACATGCAGGCGCGACTTGGCAAGAATCATCACCTCTCCGCTCTCGCTATGAGCAACCTTGACGTAATCAATATCCGTACCAACACACAGCGCCACATTCGAAATCAAGGTCCACGGTGTCGTCGTCCATACCAGCAGAGACTCATCAGAATCCTTGATCCGGAATTTCACATAAATGCTTGGATCGGTCACCTCTTTATAGCCCAAGGCAAGCTCATGCGAACTGAGTACCGTCTCGGACTTGGGATCCTGCGGCACAATTTTATAATCCTTGTAGATGAGTCCTTTATCGAAGATTGTTTTCAGTGCCCACCAGACCGACTCGATATAATCATTGGTACAGGTAATGTAGGGATGCTCCATATCGACCCAGTATCCCATCCGCTCGGTCAGCTTTCCCCACCCTTCACGATTATCGTCAATATGATGATAAACCAGCGCCTTGGCCTCGGCATTAAATTCGCCATCGCCATAGGCAACAACCTGTGCCTTGTTCTTCAGGCCAAGCTTCTTTTCAACGGAAATCTCTACCGGCAATCCATGCGTATCCCATCCCGCCTTGCGCGGCACCCGGTACCCCTGCATGGTCTTGTAACGGCAAACAACATCCTTTATGGTACGGCTGAAGACATGGTGAACACCCGGCTTGCCGTTAACCGTTGGTGGACCTTCATAAAACGAGTAAACCCGATCACCTGGTTTTTCTTCAAGGCTCTTGCGAAAAATCCCATGTTCATTCCAATATGCCAAAACTTCCGCCTCTACAGCACTGTAGGGCACATTTGAGGGATACTCGACAAATTTAGCGTCCATAGTTCTTCCGAAATCATTCAATCAAAAACAGGCGCATGGCCTGCAATTATATAAAAAAGTTCACAACAGGAGTAAAGTATTAAAACAGAACAGGCAAGCCCTCCAATAATCGAAAAGCTTGCCTGAAAACATGTATGAACAACGCCTGGCTGCCAAATGCCCCGCAACACTTCCGACGCTTACTTCTTGCCGCCGAGTGTAGAATTTACACCTTCAAGAATCTGTTTTGCAACAACAACAAGAGAATCGAGGGTCTGGACAACAATCTTGCTCAGAGGTTCAATCGTATTATCAATAAGGTTACCTACACCGACAAGGATAGTTGAGAAGTCACCCTGGACAAGATCACCCTCTTTCTGCCCGGAATTTTTGGTTGGTTCAGCCATATTACACTGATATTAAGGTTTGCCGCAGACAAAATAATACTCGTGAAAATGTAATATATTTAATCGTCCTTTCAAAGCAAATCAGACAACACCTGCAAAATTGTTCACTCTGATTTCATGATTTCAGGGGGCAAAGAGCACGCTTTACTGACGTCCATACCGATCCTCAACACGCACAATATCATCCTCCCCCAAGTAACTGCCTGACTGAACCTCGATCAGTTCAAGCGGAGTTTGTCCGGTATTTTCAAGGCGATGAAACTCTCCGACAGGAATATAGGTTGACTGATCCTCAATGAGTGTAATTTTCTTCTCTCCCACCGTCACCTGAGCTGTTCCCTTAACGACAACCCAATGTTCGGCACGAAAGTGATGTTTTTGCAGCGACAATGCTGCACCTGGATTTACCGTAATGCGCTTGACCTTGAACCGATCTGAAAAATCAACGGTTTCATAGGTGCCCCACGGTCTGTAAACCCGACGATGAATCTCAACCTCATCCCGCTCTCTCTTTTTTAGCTCTTCGACAAGCGCCTTGACATCCTGAACAGAATCCCGTGAGGCAACAAGTACGGCATCGGCAGTTTCAACAATGATATAACCATCAAGACCAACGGCAGTGACGAGGCGGCTTGTAGCGTGGATATAGCTATTCTTTACATTGTGCACCAGCACGTCTCCCCTCTTTACATTGCCTGCATCATCACGCTCCTGCACATCCCAGAGCGCAGACCATGCACCCACATCATTCCATCCGGCATTGAGGGGGACAAGAGCCGCCTTCGTGGTTTTTTCCATCACAGCATAATCGATAGAGTCGGAAGGAGAGGCACAAAACGCTTCACTATCGAGCCGCAAAAAATCAAGATCTGCAACAGCTTTCCCGAGCGCCTCCCGACATGCGGCAACAATAGCTGGAGCATGCGCTTCAAGCTCGAGAAGATAGCTCTCAGCTTTGAAAAGGAAAATGCCACTGTTCCAGAAATAGTCACCCGAAGCGAGATAGCGCTCCGCCGTTTCCCTGTCAGGCTTTTCGACAAATTCAGCAACTGGATAGGCGCCCTTTTCGCCTTCAGGCTGCACTGATGCTCTGATATAGCCGTAACCGGTTTCAGCAGAGGCCGGAACAATACCGAACGTGACCAGCCCACCCTCTTCGGCAGCAGACTTTCCTGCGGCAACAGCAAGACCAAATGCCAGCGTGTCAAGAATGACGTGATCAGCAGGCAAGATCAACATGATGGCTCCAGGATGCTTTTCAGTGACAAGCATTGCAGCAATGGCTGCGGCAGGAGCGGTATTGCGTCCTTTGGGTTCGAGAATAATCTCCCCGATATTGACATCAATCTCATGCAGTTGCTCGGCTACAAGAAAGCGATGGCTCTCATTGCAGACACAATAGACGGGACCGATATCATCAGTTGCCGCAAGGCGAAGCACCGTCTCCTGCAGCATGGTCTTCTCTCCAATCAGCGAAAGCAACTGTTTGGGGTACAATGCACGGGAAAGGGGCCAGAGCCTCGTGCCCGAACCGCCACTGAGAATCACAGGAATAATCATGGAGAATAAGGAGGTTTAACATTAACAAGTGATATACTTCTCGTACATCTTCCACGTCGAGGAAACAAGGGTATTGACATCGCTGTACTTCGGCACCCATCCAAGAAGCTCACGCGCCTTGCCGGACGATGCCACAAGCTCTGAAGGATCACCAGCACGCCTGCCAACAATCTCTGCGGGAATAGCCCTGCCGATAATGGCGCGGGCCCGCTCAACCATTTCAAGAACAGTCACACCAGCCTGGCTTCCAAGATTCACCGTCAGGCTTTTGTCATGCTGCAAAATATATTCAAAGGCAGCAACATGCGCTTCCGCCAGGTCGGTCACGTGAACATAGTCACGGATGCAGCTTCCATCCCGTGTCGGGTAATCAGTGCCATAAATAGAAAGTTTCGGACGCATACCGGCAGCCACTTCCATCACAATCGGTAAAAGGTTCTCCGGGTTCAGCTCAAGCCCCTTGACCCGCCCCTCAACATCATAACCGGCAGCATTGAAATAACGGATCGCAGCAAAACGCATCCCTTTAAGCTGGTCATACCAGCCAAGCAGGCGCTCGATTTCAAGCTTGGTAAAGCCATAAAAATTTTCCGGCTCTTTTGGATGCTCCTCATCAATCGGCAGGTATTGGGGACTTCCATAGACAGCAGCCGAAGAGGAGAAGATAATCGGCGATAATCCAGCCTCAGCCGCCTGGTTGAGAATATTGATCGTTCCGGCAATATTGGCTTCAGTATACGCCTCCGGTTTCAGCATCGACTGACCGGCAGCTTTCAGGGCGGCAAGATGGACACATCCATCAAACCCTTCGGCCATCACCTCCCGCAACTGTTCGGGACGCATGATATCTCCATACACAAACCGGGCATCACGAAAAAGATTCTCCCTCAGTCCGGTCTGCAAATTATCAAAGACCGTAACCTCATATCCACGATCAAGAAATGCCCTTGCAACATGGCTGCCGATATAGCCAGCACCACCGATAACCAGAATTCGCATAACAAGTACCCTGTCAAATAGTTATGAATCAAACAGCCAATCCACCCTCAACGATTGCCGTACATCTCTTCGTAATAACGCTGATACCCGCCTGAGGTTACATCGTCAAGCCACTCCGCATTCGAAAGATACCATTCAACCGTCAGTTCAAGCCCTTTTTCAAAGGAGATCGAGGGAACCCATCCCAGTTCGCGCTGCAGCTTCGATGAATCGATTGCATAGCGAAGGTCATGACCCGCCCTGTCCGTCACATAGGTGACAAGCGTTTCTGACTCTCCCGAAGGACGACCAAGCTTCCCATCCATGATCCGGCAAAGAAGCCTGATCAGGTCGATGTTGCTCCACTCGTTATGACCGCCGATATTGTAGGTTTCACCGTTCTTCCCCTGATGAAAAATCACATCAATCGCCTGCGCATGATCAACAACCCAGAGCCAGTCGCGAATGTTCTCTCCCTTGCCATAAACCGGAAGGGGTTTGCGGTTGACGATATTGTTGATGAAAAGAGGGATAAGCTTTTCCGGAAACTGGAACGAGCCATAATTGTTTGAACAGTTGCTGATCACGACCGGGATACCAAAAGTATCGTGATACGCTCGTACAAAATGGTCGGAAGAGGCTTTCGACGCTGAATAAGGACTGTGAGGATCATAAGGAGTCTCTTCGGTAAAGAGCCCCTCATTTCCGAGCGAACCATAAACCTCATCGGTTGAAATGTGATAGAACCTCTTGCCATCATAATCAGCCTGCCAGGAGGCTTTGGCAGCATTAAGCAGATTGACCGTACCAAGCACATTGGTCACCACAAATTCCGTCGGATTGGCAATCGAGCGGTCAACATGCGACTCGGCCGCCAGATGAACCACTCCGTCAAACTGGTTATCCTGAAACAACCGCAGCAGAAAATCACCATCGGTGATATCCCCTTTGACAAACCGGTAGTTCGGATTGCTCTCAATATCGCGAAGATTGGCAAGGTTTCCGGCATAGGTCAACTTGTCAAGATTGGTAATCGTGTACGAGGGATAACTCTTCAGGAAATGGCGGACAACGTGCGACCCGATAAAACCTGCCCCTCCCGTAATCAAAATATGCATCAGCGTAACTGTTTTATTATGGTTAACACTTCCGGCTCCCCCGCTCTCATCCTTTCGTTCCGTGCTGCAACTTCTCAAGCATGGCAGCCAGCGATACCCGCCAGTGCGAGATTTCAATCTTCCACTCCTGCTTTATGGCCGACTTGTTCAGAACACTGTAGTGCGGCCTCGCTGCAATCTGGGGATACTGACTGCTTTCGACCGGCACCACCCTGCAGGGCAGTTCAGCCAACTCCATGATCGCCTGGGCAAAATCATACCACGAACAGACCCCTTCGTTGGAATAATGATAGCTTCCTGCGTAGCGGTTATTCTTGTCGTACCGCTCAAGCATCGAAACAAGAGCGCCTGCAAGATCAGCCGCCCACGTCGGCGTACCAATCTGGTCAGCCACAACGTTCAGCGTCGATCGCTCTGCACCAAGACGCAACATGGTCTTGACAAAGTTGGCGCCATAGATGGAATAGAGCCAGGAGGTTCTGATAATCCAGTGAGAGGGGGCAATATCGCGGATACGCTCCTCCCCTTCCCATTTCGATACACCGTAAACACCAAGCGGCGTTGCGGGATCGGTTTCCCGATAAGGAATATTTGACCTGCCGTTAAAAACATAATCAGTGGAAATATGCACCAGAAGAGCATTGCGCTCTTTCGCACAGGCCGCAAGCACGGCCGCGCCATCCCGGTTCACCCTGAATGCCAGATCAACATCCGATTCCGCCTTGTCCACAGCGGTATATGCCGCACAATTGATGATCACCTCTATCTCATGTTCTCGGCAAAGTTCGGCAACACGATCAGGAGAAGTAATATCGAGATCAGGAAGATCATAGAAAAAGAAACGGTGATTATCAGAGCGGGTTGAGAGCTCCTGCAACTCAGAACCAAGTTGACCCCTGCTGCCCGTAACAAGAATATTCATGGAAAAATGAAAGTTGATGGTGACAATCAGAGAGCCGACGCCCTGGGATATCGTTCTGTTACGTCAACCCACTGCCAATAATCAAGATATAAAAATGAGAGCGAAAATACGGAAAGGAGGATCCAAAAAGATACTGGGATTTTTTGACATCGACCTGCCTTCCAGATACCTCAAACCTGTCAGGGGATGATGGTAGATGGGCGGGAAGAGACCGCCACTACGGGTAATGGTGGGCGTGACGAGTGGCTTTTGCCACTAATTTACAGAGATGTGATCCTTCTCTTTTGTCGCATCCTCAATGACCGGCACCCCGAAAAACATTTCTGTATCGCCAACACTTTTCGGCGCAACCACTTTATCCTTAAAATCAGCTCTTATCCTCATTATGAGGTCAGGATGAACCGTTATGGATACGGGCTCTTTGATGGTACGGAATCCATAAAAAATCGCCGCTATAATCTTTTCACGAAAAAAATCGCCGCTGCCCACCTCATACGTCTTGCCCATTTTCCTTCCTGTTTTAATTCTGTAACGATTTTTAATGTACCAGCAACCGGGCATATTCCAGAACCAGGTTCAGGAAGTATGCCGAAGCCGTTGGTTGCAAACCTGAAATCAGACTGACTCCGAAAAGAGCATCTCTCCTCCCCTGACAGAGAAAGCCGGCGTCTGCAAGTGCTATTTCCTGGGATAGAGCTTATCCTGCCGGAACTCTTCATACGAAAACGTATCGACGGAAGAGAAGGCTGGCTGCAGGGCATCTTTGCCGGAGACCCTGATCACCTCCGCCGGAAGCTGCCAGTCGATGGCGAGGGATCGATCGTTCCATACAATACCGGCATCATGCGAAGGGGTGTAGTAGTTATCGCACTTGTAGGCAAATACCGCCTCCCGGGAAAGAACAACAAAACCATGGGCAAACCCTTTTGGAACCCAGAGCATATTCTTCCGTTCAGCATCAAGCAAACAGGCGACATGGCGACCGTACCAGGGGGAACCAAGACGCAGATCGACAGCAACATCAAGCACACTGCCATAAAGCGCCCGGACAAGCTTGGACTGTGTAAAGGGAGGCTTCTGAAAATGAAGGCCGCGAAGCACTCCATAACCTGACTTCGACTCATTATCCTGCACAAAGGCAACATGGCCGACATGCTGCTCAACAAGATCCTGCCGGAACGACTCAAAAAAATAACCACGATCATCACCAAACACCGCCGGCTCAAAAATCAGGACATCAGGTATGGCTGTAGTATTTACTCGCATAAGTGCCGGGGGAAATAATATTGACTTCGCCAATCATGAAAAGAGCATATAGCTTTAACAGATTTCAATCCATGAAGATAACAATTGATAAACGACAAAGAAACAGCGATCAAAAAGCAACCATCTACCTCTGAACAAGCAGTTGCCGCAGGTACTGGCCGTAATGACTTTTCATCAGTGGCTCGGATAACCGTAACAGCTCTTCATCCGTTATCCAGCCATTTCGCCAGGCAATCTCCTCAGGACAGGCTATTTTCAACCCCTGCCGTTTCTCAACGGTCTGGATAAAATTCCCGGCCTCCTGGAATGACTCATGCGTACCGGTATCAAGCCAGGCAAAACCTCTCCCTAGCATCGAACACTTCAGCTCTCCCCTCCGCAGATACTCCTCATTGACCGCCGTGATTTCAAGCTCTCCCCGATCTGATGGACGCACCTGTTTTGCTATGCCAACGACATTGTTCGGATAAAAGTAGAGCCCGACGACGGCATAATTCGATTTCGGCTTCTCCGGCTTTTCGGCCAGGGAGAGCACATTCCCTTCAGCATCAAGCTCAGCCACACCGTAACGCTCCGGATCACTGACATAGTAGCCGAATATCGTTGCCTTTCGCTCTTGTTGTACACTCTGAACAGCAGCCTCAAGCATCTGACTGAATGCATAACCAAAAAAGATATTGTCACCAAGAATAAGCGTAACGTCATCAATGCCGATAAAGTCTTCGCCAAGAATAAATGCCTGGGCAAGGCCATCAGGTGATGGCTGAACAATATAGGAGAGAGAAATACCCCAGTCACTGCCATCCCCAAGCAGCTTCATGAACATCGGCTGATCTTCAGATGTGGTAATAATGAGAATCTCCCTTATCCCCGAAAGCATCAGTGTGGTCAATGGATAATAGATCATCGGCTTATCATAAACAGGGAGAAGCTGTTTTGATACTGCCCGGGTCACGGGATAGAGCCTTGTACCAGAGCCTCCTGCAAGTATAATTCCTTTCATACACTACGATTTATAAATTTCTCTGTCCTCTGGGACTTAAAACAAAAAAAGCGTCAACCACCACCGCACCGAGGATAACTCCTGTAATCTAAAGGATAATACGGCACACCTTCCCCCCCTTCAGTATAAAAAAATTCTCCGGATATACCGTTTGAATTGTTGTGCAATGTATCGGAGTGCGCTGAGCATGAAGTCACAGAAGAAAAGAACCTTGTCGTTGGTTGCAGACGACACGAATCAGTGGGTACAATGACCAGACAGAAGATCTCAAATGCAGTTTGCACTGAGCGGAAAAATCTCTACTGTGTATCGTTCACCGATACTTCATCCCTCCCCTGTTTTATTGGCAGTGAAAACGTAAACACGGTGCCACCTTCTGGCGGAGAATCCACTAAAATGTTTCCTTTGTGTTTATTGACAATGATGTCATAGGAAATGTTCAGCCCAAGCCCAGTTCCTTTCCCCGGCTCTTTGGTGGTAAAAAAGGGTTCGAATATCCTCTCCTTTATCGTATCAGATATTCCCGGGCCATCATCGGTCACGGAGCAAAAAATGTTATCGGCAGTTGCCCATGTTTTGATTAAAATCTGACCGGGAGAGTTCCGGTTTTGTGACTGGATGGCATGGCAACTGTTGATGATCAGATTGAGAACTACCTGACTGATCTGTGAAGAATCGCAAATGAGTTGCGGCAGTTCTTCGAGCTGCAATGCAATAGTTGCAATAAGGATATATTCGCTCTTTGCAATAACAAGAGCTTCATGTATTACTTTATTGAGATTCAGTGAGCTTAACTGCTCCATAACGTTCTTGAAGGAGTAACTCCGCATACTGTTAGTGATGCTCTTTATGCGTTCAAGCCCATTTTGTGATTTTTCAAGAGTTTCAGGAATACTTTTGAGCAACTCTTCAATATCAAACTCTCTCTCTTTCTTCAAAAGTAGCCCTACCTCTTCGATAACGGCGGGAAGTCTCTCTACTTTTTCGATTATCCGGCGGTACTGACCCACAAGTTCACGAAGATCGTTAAAATCTTCTCTGAGGTTATATTCATTGAGGGTGATGAAGTTGAGTGGGTTGTTTATTTCGTGTGCAATCCCGGCGGCAAGCTGGCCGATCATCTCCATCTTTATTGCGTGCTGAAGCTTAAACTGCAATTTTTTCTGTTCGTCATCCTTAATCTTGTTTGCAATAATATCCCACGCCTGATCGGCAAGGGAGCTTACCCATACAATTTCATCCTCATCATAATCGACCAGCTTGTTTCCAACTCCAAGGATTGCCACTATTTTCTGGTTGCGAATGACTGGAACGACCAGTTCCCGCTTCAACTCCACATGACCCTCCGGCATCCCTTTACGGTGCGTGAGCGATGGATAATCATTGTGAATCACTCCTCTCCGTTCCCTCACGGCATCAGCCCATACACCAGCGTTGTTCAACGAAAAACGAGCCGTCCTTGTCGGCACCTTGCACGCGTGCTGAAGGGTATTTGTCGAGTAGCTTGCCTGAATAATTGAATCTTGATCTTCCCCCACAATAAAGCCAAACCCAAAAGAGCTCTCTGTGAGCCATTCAACTTCGTCGATGGTAAACTGCATGAGTTCCGTCACTGAATGACTTTTTGCCATCTCAAGCAGGCGAATGCGCATTTGGGCAACCGTTTCGATGCGATTGCGAAGAGTGACATCATGAACAATATCATAGACCAGCGATCTGCCCATGATCTTGATTTTTTTGCCGTATACCTCCACGTCACGAATGGAGCCATCAGCTCTCCGGTGACGGAATGACATGCTTCTCTGCTCCATATCTTTCCATCGCTCCATCTCTTTCTGAACAACTTCATAAGAGCTGTTGTTGATCTTGAAGATGTTCATCGTTCTCAGTTCATCAACCCCCCATCCATAAAAGTCCGCTGCAGCCTGATTGGCATCAACAATATTGCCACTATCAGCATCAAGCACAATCATAACGGCAGAATGGTCTGCAAAAAGGCTTCTGAACCGCTCCTCACTTTCCTGTAGAGCCTTTTCCGTCTCTTTGCGATCCGTTATGTCATGAATAATGACATGAATGACAGCCTTGCCATCGATCATAATTTTGTTACGAAAAATCTCTACATCGCGAATTGAGCCGTCAGCCCTTCTGTGGCATCCTGTAAATTTATTTGGTTCACTGTCACCTACTGATTGCAGACTCTTTATGATTGCTTCAGGCGCAAGAGTATTGACATCACTGGTATACATCTGCCTGAGTTCCTCTACTGTCCACCCATACCACTCTGATGCCGCCTGATTCACATCAAGCACCTTCCCGGTATCGGGATCAAGCAGAACCTGGATGGCCGAATGACTGTTAAAAAGTGTCCTGAACCGTTCCTCGCTTTGTTTGAGGGCTTTTTCGGCCTGTTTGCGCTCGGTAATATCGTAGAATATGGCAATGAGGTACCCCTCTTTCGGACGATATACCGATACGTCATACCACTTGTTCAATCCTTCAGGATACTCTTCAAATCGATCAGGAAATCCACTCTCGGCAACCCGGACGAGTTTTTCGACAAAGTTCGGATTTGACTCGGTAATGCCAGGCATGACCTCTGACATTCTGCGACCAACAACATTTTTTAAACCGGTTAATGTCTCATAACCGGAATTCACCTCTTCATGAATAAAATCAAAGGGCTTGCCCTCTTCAGAAATCACCCGGCAGCAGAGATAGCCGTAACGCATGTCGTAAGCGATTTGATGATATCGTCTTTCTTGAGCGCTCTGCATTGGTTGTTCCTCAGGTTGATCTCGACGCACAGGATTATCGAATAAAGTTGGTCATAATCTTTGCAACAGGCTCCGGCCCGGGAAGCAGAGTTTTTGTTTGCTCACGCATGGAAAGCAGCCACGCCATATTTTTTCCCAGAACATCCATAATCTGCACTCCTTCACCATCCTGTAACACTTCGCCAGGAGTCCTTCCATGGGTTATGTTCCAGTAATTGGAGGTTGCAAGAATCATTTCTGAATAGGTCAGGTAATGGTTCAGACTGTCGAAGGTGGACGATCCTCCTGTACGGCGAACAGCCACGACCGCAGCAGACACCTTCTGACGGAACAAGCCACCATTACATCCCGCCACATAGAATGCCCTGTCGAGAAAACATTTCATGGTACCGGCAATGCCCGCATAATAGACCGGTGAAGCAAGAATAATACCATCAGCTTCTTTCAGTTGCTGTATCCATTCATTCAGCGGGTCGGTCGTGATGCTGCATTTTTCATCCCTGTTTTTCGCGCATGTCCCGCAAGCCATACACCCCCTTACAGTCTGGTTACCAACGTGTATAATTTCAAAATCGATACCGTTTTCCTGTAACTGCCTGCCTACTCCCATCAGGGCGTGCCAGGTATTCCCCTCCTTGCGGGGGCTCCCGTTAACTGCGATAACTTTCAATGTTATTTGTGGTTTATTGATTGATACAGAAATACTCTCAGTCTTAACTCCATTGAGATAAAAATTTAAAAATTTTTTATCCCGGGCTGCAAGGCGTCAAGATAACACTGTTTTTACGTATTCTTTTTATAATCGAAAATTTTTGATCACACCTGGGCGGAGTCGCAAGGCCGAAAGCACGGGAAGCAAGCTTTCTGCAAATCGTAGCAGAGTCTTTCTAAAGACAGAAATACACGCTATACCACAAACTATTCGTACATTAGAACTTATTTTACTCCTGCGATTCGACCCATTGCTGTCATCATTCATGAAAAAAAAGAGCCCACTTTTTGATGATCTTCCTGCACTGCGACTTCGAGCTGAAGAGCACCTGAAGGAACAGCAAAAGAATAATCCGATTGCTTGCACTTCACCGGATGAGATGCTCAATCTTATCCATGAGCTATCCGTTCACCAGATTGAGCTTGAAATGCAGTTAGAAGAACGTTCCGCATTTCAAGCAGAAAATCCGGATAAAGCAAAACTGGCACAAGCCAACGAAAGGCTTTCCGCAAACAAAATATCTCACAGAGACCTCATCGATTATATGCGCAACGGTTACGTTTATGGCCGAGTCATTTACGAAAAGGGATCTGCTATCGATTTTGTTCATGAAGAGGTGAATTCCGGTTATGAGACATTAACCGGTTTAAAAAATGTTGTTGGCCGAAAAATATCGGAGGTTTTTCCGGGTATTGAACAGTCTCAACCGGAGTTTCTCGAAAAACAATTCAGGGTAGCTGAGACCGGAATTCCAGATCATTTTGAATTCTATCTGGAACCGTTAAGCAAATGGTTTGATCTCTCAATGTACAGCCCGAAAAAAGGGTATTTCGTTGCGATGTTCGATGACGTTACCGAGCGCAAGCGCTATGAATTTTTCCTGAGATTCCGACTTCGTATTCTTCAAATGGCCGACGCCTCTTCTGTGGAGACGTTGCTGGAAGAGACACTTGACGAAACTGAACAACTGACAAACAGCTCCCTAGGTACCGTTTATTTTGTTACCAAAGATCAGATGTCACTCTCATTGCAGGCCATATCAACAAATACCGCAAAAACTATCGGCCGCTGTAAAGAAAAGGGCCGGCAGACTCCACTGGGCAAAGCCGCAGAATGGGCTGATGCGGTTCGGGAGCAAAAGGCGGTAATTCACCATTATGATCCGCCGCTCAACTCTTTCATGGGAATGCCGAAGAAGTGCCATGCAGCGGTTCGGCGTGAACTGATTGTTCCTGTCATCCGGAACGACCGAATAGTGGCCATTATTGGTCTTGGAAACAAACCTGGGGCGTATGATCAGAATGATGTTAACTGGGTCAACATTCTTGCCAACATGACCTGGGATATTGTCGCGAAAAAAATTGCTGAAACGGAACAGGAAAAGCTTCAACTCCAACTCCGGCTTCAACTTCAGCAATCCGAGAAAATGGAAATGGTCGGCCAACTTGCGGCTGGCATGGCCCACGAAATCAATAATCCCCTGAATTTTATTGCTATTAATTTTGAAAACATACGGGAAATTTCTTTCGATTTGCAGGAGATTATCAAAGAGTATCAAAACATCACAAAAAAGATTGAGGAGGGAACCTTCACAGACCTGGACTTGCAGAGGCTGCGCCAAAGAGAGACCGAACTTGATCTCAAAATGCTGATCGATGACATTCCTGATATCCTTGCTGAATCACAACGTGGTTTGGAACGCATCACCACGATTATTGACAGCATGAGGAATTTGTCGCACCGTTACGCTATCGATAAAATGATCCCATTCGATATCAATCAGGGAATTATCGACACACTTGCCATTACGCGTCATGAATACCTTTCTTGTGCTGATATTACTACCACCCTTGAGGAACTACCCCTCATTCTCTGCAATCCGGAGCAGATTAATAAGGTCTTTCTCAACATCCTTATCAACAGTATCCAGGCTATCCAGTCACAAAAACGGAGATCGAACGGAACAATCAGCATTCATACCTGGTTTGACTGCAATAATGTCTACTGTACCATTACTGATGATGGACCAGGCATTCCCGAAGAGATCAAAAAAGACATTTTCAACCCTTTCTTTACGACCAAATGCCCGGGGAAAGGCACGGGACTCGGATTGAGCATTTCCTGGGATATTATTGTAACCATGTATAAAGGCACACTCACCTGTGACACTCCTGCTGAAGGCGGGACCGTTTTTACCCTGTCTCTCCCACGAACAATTGAGGGCTGATCTCCGATAAAACTTATCTGTTGTTGTCTTCACTACAACCCTTTTTCAGCTACTTGAATTGTCAGTGAAAAAGTCAACAGGGTACCACCTCCGGGCGGGAAGTCCATGGACTCAAAAGCATCCCTGATACTCTTGAAAAATTACAGACCGGGATCGAACGTATTTCGACCATCACCCACAGCATGAGAAGCTACTCTTTCAAGAACGTCAGTGAGCAGTTATTCGCATTTGATCTCAACAAGGCAATTCATGAAGCCCTTGTCATTGCAAAACACGAATACAACCATATTGCCACTATTGCCTTAAACCTCGAAGAGCTGCCGCAGCTCTTTTGCGACCCGGCTCAAATCAGTCAGGTGATTCTCAACCTGATTATCAACAGCAGCCATGCCATCAAGTCACAAAACAGAAGCTCTCATGGCAAGATTGAGATTAAAACATGGGGGACTGATGAGAGCATCTCTTGCTCCGTTACTGATGATGGACCGGGAATTCCTGAACATGTGATAAGCAAAATAGTTGAACCGTTTTTTACGACCAAGGAACCGGGGAAAGGAACAGGGCTTGGGTTAAGTATTTGTTATGACATCATCGTCAATAAACATAAGGGTAGCCTCTCTGCGGCCTGTTTGCCGGAAGGTGGCACGGCGTTTACATTTTCGCTGCCTGTAACAAGAGGACTGAGTGCGTGATCGTGTGCAGCGGGAAAAACGAGAACATCGAACATTACCGAGTGCCTGTTTTAGCGTCGCGGTAACAATCGATAGCGTCAATTATGGCTTTTTTGAAAACCGGTACATTGATCGGTTTTGTGAGCGTTGTGAAAACAGTGCCAGCACCAACATCTTTGACAAGCTTGTCGATATCATGGGCTCCAGAGACCTACATGCAGATAATGTCGGGAAAACGATTTTTCACGTTCTGAATCAATTCTATGCCGTTTATACCCGGCATGTGAATATCTGAAGCAATAACAACAACGCGAACGTCACGGTTACTCTCATCCAGCAGTGCGAGGGCCTGTTCACCCGATTCTGCAAATATTTTTACGTAGGGCTCCCTGCGAAAACAACTCTTCAGGGCGCTGAGGATTTCGACTTCATCGTCAACAAACAGAACGGCAACATCAGCAAGAGTTCTCATATCTCTTTAGAACATCTTTGAGGCTTGGGAAAATGGCATTGATTTTTTCACATAGCCGGAAATGTAAGCAGGGTAGATTGCAATTTGCAAAAATATATTGAATGGAGTGTCAAAAACAAGAGCCCTGTTGTGGTGCTGAACCAGATCAAGTGCTGCTGGATTAACCTCAGGGATGTCAATGAATACCGCTTCTTTCTGATGTCGTTGCATTCATGGCTGAACATAGCCTCTGCATCAAGCGGTGTATCGGAAAACAAGGGGCCGATCTTGCAGCCATAACGGCACCGCCGTATAACCTCGTAACCAGACAGTTTTCACTTGGGGAAAAATTCCGGATCGAGCTACTGCCCTGGATAGTCAGTTTTCAGCCAGAACCAGTGCGGCTATTTCGGAACTGATTCGCATGGACTTGCGGGCTGCCTCAATAGCCGTGCCCCCCTCCTCTTCATTGAAAAGCTCCCAGGGAAGCTGGTATAAGGACTCATTGCCATATTTGGCGAGCATTTTTTCATGTGAGTCGTATGTTTCCAGCTCAGGCAAAATTTGTTCAATCAAGGCTGCAACCTCTTTTGTGACGGTACCTTCCGTGATGAGCTGTGATAAATGCCGGGCTGGTTTGTGGGCCAGTGGAGAGACACCAAAGAGCATCAGCACGGCAAGACCGGCATTTTCAAGAACAAGTATGGCTCCGGAAACACAGGCTCTCCAACGCTTGAGAGAGTAATCCTGCTCCGCTTCATTGAGGAATCCGCGCGCAAGTTCAAGACGATAGTCAACATCTTTATGCGATCCCATAACAACCTCCTTTCATGATACCTGCATGCCGCAGGTTTTACGTTATATAAAATACTGAACCACTTGGGCACATCTGTCCCGGTCCACCGTGCAGGTGACCTTACCAGCCGGAAACAACCCGGTCAAAGATTTCGTCGATAATCTGGTTGACGCAATATCGGATCGCTCCCTGCTGGGCAAGATAGTTACCGGTGCGATAATCTGAAAATCCGACAAACGATTGGGTAAATATCGGCGTTTTTTTCACCCGATCGGTCATGGTCACCTGCACGACAAGCGTAACCCGATTCGTCACCGCTCGCTCGGTTGTGCTGGAGAGCTGGCTCGGAGAATCAGCAAAAGAGGTGATAGCGCCTTCCAGCAGCACATCGGCTCGGGCTATGGAGGGCGTAAGACGGAGTGTACTTTGCGATTCTATTTTTGCAGCAAGCCCACCGGTAATCTCCCCCCTGAACTGTGCAATACCAGCACCGGAACGGTCTTCAAAAACCGGAATCGTAATGGTTTTGAGGTGCTGAGGCAGCGATGATCCCGTAAAGCTGTAACAACCTTGAAGAGTCGCCAGAACAAGAACAAGAAGTATGACTGTTGGTGCAGCTTTCGGCATGACGATCCTCTGCGTTAATAGGTTTGGCGATCAATCCTGTTCAGTATCTTACGGAAGGGATAGCTGAGGAGCAACCATTTTTTTCTGCTTCCACAAAGTGCGGAGAGATAAACACCGGTTTTGGAGTCGCTCCAGCCTGAAGCCAATTGTACCGCAAGCCCTGCTGCAACCGATGGCGGCTGGGCAAAAATATCCAGAATGGTGTTGAAGGTGGCCAACTGTTTGGAAAGTTCGGGCGTCGGGTTATCGGCACTGACCATGCCGGTTCGTACCAGACCGGGGTGGAGGAGCATGACTGCAATCCCGGTATGCTTGTACTCCTGGGCCACAGCAAAGGTAAAACGGGCTATGGCTGCTTTGGTGGAGCCGTAAGCGCTGATCCAGGGAGTATTTGAGCCGCTGTCGGTGCCGGAACCTGCCATGTTGATAATTTTTCCCCGGATGTTCTCCCTGAGAAAATAGCCGATTGCCGCACGGCATCCGTTGTAGGTGCCTTTAAGATTGGTATCAATGACCCGTCCCCATACCTCGGGATCGCTTTCTGTAATGTTCCCGAATGGCTCCGAAATCCCTGCATTGTTGATAAAACAGTCAATCCGGCCAAATTTGTTGACTGCCGCAGCAACAAGTCGCTCCATATCGGCAATCGAGACAACATCGCAGACAAAACCGTATGCGGTACCTGGAGGAAATTCGGCAACAGCCGACTGAACATTGGCCACCGAGGCGGAGGTTATCACCACCTTTGCCCCCTGGCGGACAAACTCATGGGCTATAGCTTTACCGATGCCTCTGGTGGAGCCGGTAATGACGGCAACCTTATGATCAAGCTTACCCATGAACAGACAACTCCCCTTTGCTGGTGCTTACTTTTTTATTTGCCCCGCAACCATCACCTCAAGTTCAGGACGACCAACTGCGTATGTTTCGAGAGGTATGCCCTGCTCGATAGCCTCCCATGCCTGGCGGATACTCGCGGCTCCGGCTCTCGGACCCATAGGATGACCAAAAATCCCGCGGCCAGGCACAAAACCAAAATCAACACTGCCCACTTTCCGGTAGACCGTTTCAAGCGTGAGTGCGGAGTCGCTTCCTCCGGGTACAGGAAGTGAGCGTTTAATATGACCAAACTCCTGCAGGCACTCTGCAATATTCTCCTTGACCTCCTCTTCAGGGGTCATCATCCTGCTGCCGAAGCCGGGCATGATGATTGAGTCAAGACCGGCAAGACGCTGAAGCTTGGTCATGACCCTTGAGTGAACACCATATTTCTCCATCCTGCTGAAGGCAGCAATAAAGGGAAAATGGCCGATAAGAGGGACTTTCGAATGCCGGGCAAGCATTCTGACGGCACTTAATCCGACCGGAAGAGCATTAACAAGCAGAGCATTGGCTCCGTTGCTGACGGCAATGTCGTGCTGTTCAAGGAGCCGGTCAACCTCATCTGTGACGTTGGCAAGATATATTTTTGGTTCTCCTGTCTCCTTTTCCGCCCGCACTCTGGCCTCTCCCAAAGCGTGTGATCGCTCAATAAGGGTAGACCAATCGACATCAGCAAGCATTTCATCATCCTTGGCGATATCCAGCCCGCCGAGCCAGCTCTGGTAGGCGATTTCCGCAAAATGGGCAGGACTGAGTCCGATATTGGGCTTCACTACCCCGAAAAAGATCGGGCGGTTATAGGCATGCAGGAGATCGCGAATACCATCAATCCCGAACTTCGGGCCGTCAAATGCTGACAGGTAAGAGGCTGGAAAACCAATATCAAGCAGTTTGACGACCGGTACTCCGGGTGTAAAGAAGACTCCCTCACCACAAACAGCAGAGAGCAGATTGGGCAGTTTAGGGCCAAAATTGCAATGAGGATGAGCAATGGTGACACGGCAGGCGTGAATAGGGCCGGTTTCAAAATGCCGTACCGGATAGCTGAGCGCCGGAAGCTCACCCTCTACCGTCAGGCTGATTACTTTTGCGGCATACTTTGGGCGAAAATCTTCATCGTGATCAACGCGTTTCCACTGTGCCGTAGATTGTTCACTGCAGAAATGGGCAAGGGCGGTCTCAATATCTCCCAAACACTCCAGGTAATAATCCAGCGTCAAATAGTCAGCCATGTCAAGCTGCTCTTTTGAGGCAAAAAAACCTTTAATATCCTCACTGTTCATAGAAAAACGTCATGCTCCCTCACTCTTTTCCGGCAGACCGGATAAAGCAAAAGGGCGCCCATTAAGAAAATCAAACTCTAACAAGAAGAGCGCCGCAGGCGATCAAGTCTGCTGCCGCAATTGTATTCACTCTTTGCGATTATCCTTCCGCCTTTATGGTGTTGAAATAGTCAAAGGCATCCTGCGGACTCATCTGCTCATGCACCACCTTGTTGACGGCCTTCATCATGGCAAGAGGAGCATCGCTCTGGAAAATATTGCGCCCCATATCAACTCCTGATGCGCCTTCATCGATAGCATTGCGGGACATGGTGAGCGCATCGAGTTCGGGAAGTTTCTTGCCGCCAGCCATGACAATCGGCACCGGACAGGAAGCAACAATGGTATTGAAATCTTCAGGCACATAATAGGTCTTGACAATCTGAGCCCCAAGCTCGGCAGCCATCCGGCAGGCAAGCCTGAAGTATTTGGCATCGCGCACCATATCTTTGCCAACCGCAGTCACGGCCATGGTTGGAATTCCGTAACGCAAGCCCATATCGACAAGCCTTGTCATGTTGTGGATGGAGCGGGTCTCATATTCGCCGCCAATGAAGATCTGAAGCGTTATTGCGGCAACGTTCATACGGATTGCATCCTCGATATCAACGGCAAGTTCTTCATCAGAGAGCTCCTTGAGAATACTTGGACCTCCGCTGCAGCGCATGACGACCGCCTTGGTAAGAGTTGGAGGAACCGTGGTGCGCAGAATACCACGGGTCAGCATGATGGCATCGGCGTAAGGCATAAGCGGCACGATATTGACGTCGGGACGTTCAAGACCGGTGGTCGGGCCCTGAAAGTAGCCGTGATCGATAGCAAGCATCACGGTTTTTCCGGTATCAGGACGGAATATCCTCGACAGGCGGTTTTTCATTCCCCAATCAAGAGAGTGAGCCCCTTTCAGAAAAAATCCGTAGTTGTTGACCGGAGTATCAAGGTAGTACTCTTTAGCCTGTTTGTCTTTATCGTATTCCGCCATGGTGATGGGTCTCCCTCTTTTCGGTTATGATTGTTGATCTCTACTCTCTTTGTTTTCTCTCAGCGGAGCGCGGCTGCAATGTTGCCGCCATCCACCGTAGTAATTGAACCGGTTGTCCTGATCTCAAGCGCAAGATGAACAAAGGCTTCCGCGACATCTTCAGCAGTCACTTCAAGCTGCAGGAGGTTTCCGGCCATGTACTCCTTTTCACTCAGACCGCGGGCTGTTGAGCGAGCCTTGATCATCTCTTCAGTAAGCAGACCACTGCGAATGCGATCGGCATTGATACCGTTTGAACGAATGCCGTCACGTCCATGATCAAGAGCATATTGACGCACAAGAAAAAGCGTCGCAGCTTTTGGCAGGCCGTACGGGCCAAAGTCGGGCCCCGGATTGACAGCCTGTTTTGAAACATTAAACAGCAGGACACCACCGGTTCCCTGAAGCTTCATCACCCTGACAGCATCCTGGGCAATGGACTGGTGTGAAAAGAAGTTCAGCTCAAAGCTTTTACGCAGAAGATCGTCAGATACTTCACCGATACGGCCCTGAATGGCGGCCCCAACGTTGGAAACGATAATGTCCACACCACCAAACCGGCGACATGCCGTGTCAAACGCCAGGCGGATCTCTGCTCTTGAAGTAACGTCACAGGTGAGGGCAAGGACGTTTCCGCCAAGCTCCTCTGCTGCACGCTCAAGTGCATCGCGGGTCAGGTCGAGAATGACCAGTTCGGCCCCTTTCTGGCGGAAGGCTTTGGCCGTCGCCAGGCCAATGCCACTTGCGGCTCCCGTAACCATGACAATTTTACCGGCAAAAACATCATGATGCACCTTCGTCATCTTGGCCTGCTCCATGTCCCAATACTCTATTTCAAAAGCCTCACGGTCGCTTATGGATTCAAAAGTGCCAACCGATTCAGCATCAAGGATGGCCAAGGCAGTACCTGTTGCAATATCGGCATTAACTGCGGCCAATGCTGCGCTTTTGCCGAGACCAAAAAGTCCAAGGCCGGGAACAAGCACCACTCTTGGCAACGGGTCAAGCATGGTTACCCGCATGTCGGAAGCCTCTTGCTGGGCATGAAAATAGTTGGTGTACTCTTCACGGTAGCGCTGCACAGCCTCATGCACCGCTGCCTTGAATCCCGGAATATCCGCCGCATCGGGAGCAGGAACTACAAGCGGTCTGTTTTTGGTACGGATAATAAAGTCAGGCGTCATCGCGCCCTTCTGGCTCATAGCAGCAAGATCGGTACTGTTGACATAGTCGAGAATGGCTGGCGAAGTACGGAAATCGAGAATAAACTGATGGTACTCACGCGTACCGGGTGCCTTTTCATCAACGCACGCACCCCTGATTACCGGTGCCGTCACTTCAACCGAGGCAAGTTCTTTCGGCAACGTTACGGATGGAAACGATTTTCTTCCAGCCACAGCAATCCGTTCTTCAAGTGTGCTGACCGCTTCAATCATGCGGCTATAGGCTTCTCTGGCCGTAGCACCGAAGGTGACCAGACCGTGCTTCTGAAGCACAAGCCCTTTCATCTCCGGGTTTTCCTCATAAACGATAGCTGCCGAGCGGGCAAGGCCGAGACCTGGCTTGATATAGGGCACAGAACCAAAATTTTCACCAAGCGTTTCACGGCAGAGTTTGTCGCCATCAGGCTGATTACTGAGGGTAAGCAGGGCGAACGAATGGGTATGTAAAATAAACCGGTGAGGAAGAAATGCGTGCAAAAGAGTCTCTATCGAAGGAGTCAGCCTGTGCTCGGCCATATGGTCAGTCAGACTGAACATATTCAAAAGCAGGAGGTGTTTGAACTCTTTGGACGAAAAGCGCCGCAGAGCCTCTTCACTTACCAGATCATTGCGACTGAAGAGCTCTACAAGTTTGCGCAAGGGGCCCAGCCTGAGTGGAGTATAATCGCACCCTGAAACACGGCTCAGATCAACACCGCTTGCCTTGATCAGGAGCACATCAGCCCGATTGCCGACCATATCAACCAATTCGCATTTAACTGAGGTATTTCCCCCACCATGCATCACCAGCGAACTTTCACTGCCAAGCAAGCGGGAGGCATAGACCAGTTCAGCAAGTTCAGTTGGCATCTCTGTTGAGCTGCACTGCTCTTTGACGGAGCGTTCAAGGTCTGCATCATTCCAAAAGTTCTGCATAAAAGATCATGCTGTCTGACACCGAAATCCGGTGTGTATTGTTGAAAAATAACGATATCCAAAAAAGGCGCTCTTCTTTTCAGTGCCTGGCTTTTTTTTTCTTTTCATGCCAACCTTCAATAAAAAAACCGGAACTGTAAATAAGGAGAAATCCGGGAATCACCATGCAAAGAAACATGATCTTGTCACCGATGGATGATAACTGGCCGGAAGACCAGATCATCCATACAAGGAGATACCAGGCTGGACCGACAAAAAGAAACATGGTATTCCAGAGCTTTCTAAAACTGTATTTCATGATGATATTGATCGTTCTGGCATCATAAAGAAGAGATCGAGGTCAAATGTGACCATCAATCCGAAGTTTCCGTTCATTGAGTTTCTCAAGAATGATCCTGATAAGATACTGCAGTGCATTGAGCACATAAGTGAAATAGGCGAGAAAGGCTTCCCAGATCAGCACATGTTCAGGATAACCAAGATAAGCCATGAAAAAATAGAGGAGGTGAAACACAGCCGCAACCGTGCTTCCGACATCTTCCCACAAAAACTCTTTTGAGTAGACCCATTGATTGAAAACCTCCTTCTCAAAAAACATGCCTGTTATGAAAAGAAGGGCAAAAAAGAGCGTTTTGAAGAGAATAACCACGCTGACCCAGTAAAAACTGGTCACAAACAAACCGTTTGCATAAAGAGCAGTGATGGTAACACCAGCAACAAAGAAGAGAAACTGGATCGGAGCAAGAATAATCTGAATATCGGTCCAGATGGAGGCATTTCTTTTAACAAGCTGTTCCGGGGTATAACGAGCCATCTTCTTTTACACTTAACTGATAAAAAAAATTAACGAGTGACATCGCGAGTACCAGATCGACACGCTCTTTATGAACGCAGTGAATATAGTAAAAATGAAGAGAGAGAAAAAGCCTCCGTAAAATGGAACACCTCACACCGGTACGCACCTACCGCAAACAGATCATTTCTGCCATCACCATGGAGACAGAATTCCAAATCAACACGCTGCTTGCCAACAAGGCGGCACAGCTTCAGCTTACTGAATACCACATCTTTGCTCTTTTCTGCGCATGGAAAGGCATAGACTCCACCAAAACCGATTATGAGGTTATCTATCCCAGCCGCTTTGAGCTGCGCGACAAACAGGCCGACCTCAACTTCATCAAAGCTGCCCGCGATATTGCCACGCTCATCAACTCGGTCACGCTTCAGCGAGAGCTGAACAAGCAGTTTGCCCGCGTTGCCTTGTCGGATGATGACCTTATCGAAAAGGTGGACAAGGAGCTGAACAAGATCAAGGCGGCGGTGGTGCCTGCTGCAACTGCCGCGCCTGCGGCGTGAGGCAGAAGGGGCGGGATGACCCCGCCCTTACGGCTTGGGAAGGGAGTTGAGGTTGTTTCTGAAAAGTATGGTTTGCGAGTGATCTTTGCCCAGTGCTTTTTCGTCAATGGTCAGCGCACGGCGGTAAAGCGGCTCGGCTTCGGCATAGTTGCCCTGCACTCGCAGCAATTCTGCAAGATTGTTCAGGCTTGTGGCAACATCAGGGTGATCGGGGCCAAGTGCTTTTTCGTCAATTGCCAGCGCACGGCGGTAGAGCGGTTCGGCAGCCGCATAGTTGCCCTGCATTTTCAGCAATAATGCAAGATTGTTCAGGCTTGTGGCAACATCAGGGTGATCGGGGCCAAGTGCTTTTTCCCTGATTGCCAGCGCACGGCGGTAGAGTGGCTCGGCTGCTGCATAGTTGCCCTGCACTCGCAGCAATTCTGCAAGATTGTTCAGGCTTGTGGCAACATAAGGGTGATCGGGGCCAAGTGCTTTTTCGTCAATTGCCAGCGCACGGCGGTAGAGCGGTTCGGCAGCTGCATAGTTGCCCTGCGCTCGCAACAATGATGCAAGATTGTTGAGGCTTATGGCAACATAAGGGTGATCGAGGCCAAGTGCTTTTTCCCTGATTGCCAGCGCACGGCGGTCGAGCGGCTCGGCTGCGGCATAGTTGCCCTGCGTTTTCAGCAATAATGCAAGATTGTTCAGGCTCTGTGCCACATCAGGGTGATCGGGGCCAAGTGCTTTTTCCCTGATTGCCAGCGCACGG
>CAIJPS010000106.1 GCA_903822595.1 uncultured Chlorobiaceae bacterium | reverse complement strand
TCAAGTATTTGAGACTCTCGGAGCTGTTATCGCACAAGCTGCGAGAGGACTGAAAAAAATGGAAGAACACCCTGACGGTCTTCGGTCTTTAACTGGTTGGGATTGGATATTAAGATCAATTTGATTGCAATTTGGAATTACCTATGGCAGTCGGATTGAACTTGTACCAATCCAGCCAATGAAATCGCTCAAAGGTATCTTTAAGGGTATTAACACTGAGATCAAAAGAGAAGAAGAGAGAATATGAATGTTGTTGACTCTTCTTGCTGGTTGGAATACTTTGCTGGCGCGATAGAAGATATCCCATCCCTTGTTGTTCCATCAATTACCCTTTATGAAGTCTTCAAGAAATTATTGAGCGAAACAAACGAAGATCAAGCTTTACTGGCCGTCGCTCATATGAGACAAGGAAGAGTGATCGAACTCGATGCAGATCTGGCGATTTATTCCGCGAAGATTGGCAAAGACAACAAATTAGCGTTAGCTGACAGCATAATTTATGCCACTTCCTCGAAATACAATTGTACGCTCTGGACACAGGATCAGCATTTCAAGGGTTTGAAAAGAGTGAAATATTTCGAAAAAGAGAGATAGTCGCCTTACAATAAAGTTCGACACCGACTACAGGGATAAAATTATGGTTCGCACTATTCCTGAGTTAATGGGTTATAAAGATGTAAGCATCACGATGATGTATACCCATGTTTTGAACAAAGGTGGTCGTGGAGTAAAAAGCCTTTTTGATTGCTTTTACGCATCGTTTTTATGCTGATCCATATAAGACGCAGAAATAAAATATAAGACGCAGAAATAAAAAGCATTAATAGATTTAAGTGATTTATAAAATATCGGTTAGCGGTATTTTTTCCGGTTTAAAAATGTCATCTTATATGTATTGCAACTCAAAAACCGCAGTATAGGCGGATCCATCTAATTATTGTTGGGCATTGTAAATGGAGGTACTATGCAGGTCTTTCTCAGCCACACCACCGCAGACAAAGACATTGTCGAAGCCATTGGCCGATTTCTTACCTCTCGCGGGTTAACGGTTTGGATCGATTCGTGGAGAATGACGGCAGGAGATTCATTAGTTCAGAAGATTGGTGACGGAATTGAAGCCTCTGATCGCTTGGTTGTGTGCCTCACGCCAGAATCTGTGGAATCGAATTGGGTAAAGAAAGAAGTTGCAACCGGGCTTGTGATGGAACTCGCCGAAGAAAAGGGGCTTGGTGAGAAATTTGTCCTGGGCCTTACGGGTATGCTGCGTCTGCTTTTTTGATTCCGCGTATCCGGGCCAATCGCTGCCAATGCCATAGTAATCGACCAATAATGTTATCCAGGTATTTTTTCTTTGTTTCAGATGTTTCTCGATATCATTACGGGCGCGTGCAAATTTGACATCGCCACCTTTTTCACCAGGCTTATTCAAAATGACAGGTGTAAGAAACACGCCTTGATGCGCCAGATATGGCGCCAGCAACCGTTTGATGAAGAGTTGTTCTGTTGGCCCTTCTGCAAGCACAATCACTTCGGCATAATCATTCATGGCAGGTGCCTCCAGCAATGATATTCCGTGACCAGAGCTCACCGACAGAATAATTTTCCAGCCATTCATCGAAATCGGCACGATGTAATCGTTCAAAAACAGATTGTCCCTCTCTGCGGTTTACCACCACGATATCTTCGATGGAAAACTGATCGAGCAGCAGGGGGGACTGCGTTGCGACAATAATCTGCGTTCGTTTGGCCGCATCACGAATCAGTTCTCCGAGAATCCTTATGGCCTCCGGATGCAGGCCAAGTTCTGGTTCGTCAATGACAATGACGGAAGGCGGAAATGGATTCAACAATGCAGTAGCGAGGCAGATGAACCGAATGGAGCCATCGGAGAGGTGATAGGGCTGCATCGGAAAATCGGAGCCTTTCTGTTGCCAACTGAGTTTGACTTTTTCCGCTTCGCCCATTTTGAGTACGTCAAGACGGAAATCGTCAAAAAAAGGCATGACCAGTCGGACTGCATTGACGATGTCCTGATAATATGCAGGGGAAGGGAATGTGTTCCCGGTTTTCAATTTCAGTAGAAATGGGGCGATATTGCTGCCGTTGCTTCTGAGTTTTGTATTGTCTTCGATAATTTCTGAACGACGCATGGGGGCCGTAGAACTGGTATCGTGGAAGTGATAGACTATCCAGTTTGCTATGGACTGATAGACAAAATAGCCTACCCCGTGCCCATTTCCAGTGGCGGATGTTTCTTGGCGTTCGTCGTACAATCGGCTTTCGAGTGACGGGCTGCCATAAGGCCGCCAATCCGACGTCACATATTTACGTTCTTCATTGACAAGAAAAGTCTCTTCTACGGTAGGGCTCAGTTCAAAACGATATACGTTCGATCCTTTTCTAAATGGGCTATGAGACTCGAATTCAAACTCCATCAATATTGCCGGAGTGTTCTTCGGGCCATTATGAAGAAAATTGTCAGCCCCTCCATTTTCAAGAATAAATTTTTGCATCCCTTTGCCGGACATCGCCATCAGCAACTGAAAAACCTGGACAAGATTGCTTTTTCCGGAGCCATTGGCCCCGATGATGATGTTCAGATCACGGAGTTCAAACTCCTTCAACTCACGAATCGACTTATACCCGTTGATGCTTATTTTTCTGATTGCTCCTTTCATATCGAATGTGGTTGGAGGCGTTGTTCAAAGGAAGAAGAGTTGACGACATCATGAGTGCCGACCTGCCGAAAAGGGACGGGTTCGGGTCGTTCGTTGGCAGGCACGTTGAGGCGCATTGGCATCAGTTCGTGAATATGTTGCGAAATGGCTTTCAGCATTGGGTTCAGGAACGGTAAAATGGCGGTTCCGGTGTTTTTTTCGGTCCGATGTAAGCCGAAAAGTCGTGAGCGGCCCGGTATTCAGGTTCTTTTGCTCATCCGAAAGGAAAAGTAACGAAAAGCTTCGATAATCGTTTAATTTTGAGCGAGATGACGGGACGCACACCACTGCTTAAACTTTTTTAGAAAAACTCAGAAGTTTGCCATTTCGCCGGAAGATTCGAGGGGACGCAGTGCAATAGCGTAGAAGATTGAGTTTTGCCGTTAGCAATATTCAGGATATATGTGATGACCTCTTGAAAACATGAAGGCAATAGTGGCTGCCACGAAGAGGAGACTTGACCTGGTGGGCGGCGAAGAGGTGTACGGTACGGTTATGGAGATCTGCTTCAGAGAAACGAGCTTGCCGAACTTACAGGCGAGATGCTGCGCCGGTTCACATAGCAATCATGCCCTGTATTCCTGACCCCTGTTTTTACACCATTCCTGCAGGTACGTTATCGATAGTTGATGTGATCGGGAGATACATGGGGGCAAGCGAGATGATGCATCCTTGCCCGATCGGTTGTTTCAGGGTTTGAAGCACCTGGAAATGGCGAATAGCATCTTTTCCCGGACTTGCCGATTTTTTTATTTCGACAGGATAGAGTGTACCATCCTGATGAATGAGCAGATCGACCTCTTTTGTGTCCTTGTCGCGATAGTAATAAATGGGGGCGCGCTTTCCGGGGTGCCACGGTTCAAGCAGGTAGACGATGCCTGAGTTATCAAGTGGATGCAGCGAACAGCCGCCCCCGAGAGGAAGCTCGCGTGTTCGTCTGCCGCTGATCCGCAGCGCCGTTATGCCATCGAAAGTATCAGACCATAGGAGCTATCCTGTGGTTGTTGACATTTCGGAACTCCGGCCAAGATTTGTAATCGGCCAGCCCCTCAATTTGAACGTTGCCAAACTGCACACATTGTGATAAATCGAAAAGACGAAAAGAATCAATTGGAACACGGAAAAGAGCGTGGTACTCAAAGCATCACGGGGAATCTGTTTCGAGGATGTGGTTTTTTTGGTTGAAAGGGGTGAGATATTGGACGACTATCTACATCCCAATCAGGAGGTATACCCTGGACAGCGAATCATGGTCATTGGCATAACCAATTACGCATATCCCATACCTTATGTTGAGAATGAGGAAGAGCTGTTTCTGAAAACCATTATCCCGAGCAGGAAGGCCACTCAGCAATATTTAGGAGAAAAACATGAAAGCTAAACTGACCAAAGAAGAGAAGGAAATACTGGATAGCTTTGAAAAAGGTGAATGGGTTCCTGTTCCCGATCTTTCAAAAAGAAGAAAAGAGTTGGCTGAGTACGCTGGTAATTCTTTAAAAAAAGATAAGAGGCTGAATATTCGGATTTCTGAAAGAGACCTCACTGAGTTACAAAGAAAGGCCATCAAAGAAGGTTTGCCGTACCAGACTTATGTAGCAAGTATTATTCACAAGTTCATTAACGGAACACTGGTTGATGGCGCCGCAAAACAGGGATAAACCAGAGCTTGATGATTTACCCGGTGGATCTTCGATGAGGTTCGCGATTTCATAGCAAGCAACCGGTCGAACCAAGAAAGATTTTTAGCTGTCAGAGACTCTTGATTGTGCCTAATGGCAGAAACAATGTATGAGGTGCACCGATACAGGGAATGAATCCATGGTGCAGGTAAAACGTCGCTGCGCTCTCGTCTTTTGCATCGACCAGCAAAGCATAAACAGCCATTGAAGAACTTGATGAGCGCATCAGTGCGTCGGCAATGAGCGTGCTGCCAAGTCCCTCTCCCTGATAGCTTTTATCAATGGCGAGTCGTCCCAGTCTCGATGCCGGTACTGCATGATAATGGGGCATCCTGTTGGCAAGTTTTTCAGGCAGTTGCAGCAACGGGATCTGGGCTGCTGAAAGTGTGTAGAAACCTGCAATTCGTTCGTGACGGTTATCGATCGCCACAAAGCACTTCGTGAGATTCCTTCTCACATCCTGACCGACACGTTCGGAAAAATATCGGTCAAGCAGGCTTGAACCGCAGCAGAATCCGGATTTCTGATGTTCACGCCTGAAGGGGGTTATCGAGAATCGAGGGGAATTCATAGGCAGTGATGACCGGTCAGTCGTTCCTGCCTGTAAGTGCCGAATGCCTTTCGAAAGCTCGTCGAAGAGCGTCATTTGGTTCCGGTGGATTCAGCAGGGCTTGGGCAAAAGCCACTTGTCCTTCTATTGACAACTGAACAACAAAATTCTCTTCGATTGCCTTTGTGGCAGCTTCGAGAGCCGCATGTACGACAAAATCGCTTACTGTTCTCCCCTGAATGTCTGCGGCAAGTTTTATCCGGGTATGGGTTGCCCTGGAGATTCTCGCTTCAAGGCGGGCTTTGCTGTCAGTGTTTTGCTTTGCATCTTTTCGGGCAGCAGACTTGACAGTTTTGCTCTGTTCGTTTACGTCCGTTTTCATGATGGCTTTTGTTTTGTACGGCAATTTACCGGAATATATGAATTTCAAAACATAAACTATTCACAAGGAACCGTGCCTCACGGGTTTTTTGTTTCTCCGGGTGCAAGCGGCAAAAAAGATAGTACCTCTGAGAGTGATGCAGATGGGGAAAAGGTTCGGTGTCACGCAGCCAAATTTGGCTATGACTTGCGGGCTATCTATGCTGATCTGAAAAAGTCAGAAGCTGAACATATTGACGCTGGTCATCCATATATTCCTGCGCCTGAGCGTCCGGCACCTGACACATCATTGCAGCGGAGCCGGTTCGCTCACTGCTGAATTCAGACGTTAGGCACCATAGAAGAGCGCCGCGCGGTTCGTTTGACAATCATATTTATTGTAGCTACATTAAAGTCATGAGAGTCGGGTTCGATCCCGCCAAGGACGCGGCAAACCAGGCGAAGCACGGTGTGTCTCTGGCTATGGCAGGCGACCTCGACTGGGAAGCCGCACTGGTGTGGGTTGATGAACGGTTTGAGTATGGCGAGTCGCGAGGTAAAACACTATGTCGAAAATCTCTAAGCGTTCAACTATCCTCATGCCCACTGCGGAAGAGGACAAGGCCATTACTGCGGCAGCTAAAAGTGATCCTGACGCGCAGCCACTCACACCAAAGCAACTGAAGGCGATGGTGCCCATCCGCGCCCTGCGTGGTCGTCCGAGGTCTGAAAACAAGAAGCAGCTTGTGTCGGTGCGCTATAGCCCCGAGGTCATCGCCTACTTCAAGTCAACCGGTGAAGGTTGGCAATCGCGAATGGATGGTGTGCTTCGTAAGTACGTAACGCGCCATTCCCGTAGCGCGTGAAATGTGACCGAACTCTGTGGTTACCGGTTTACACCATTCCAGCAGCTACGTTATCGATGGTGATGTGATCGGGAGATAGATGGGGGCGCGTCTGCCGTTGTGCCACCAGCTTTTGATGATCTCCGATATTACCCAGCTTTCAAGAATGGCTCCCGACATCGCTCCTCCTTCCAGCGTTTCGGGTGAACTCCACTCGGTCAGCCACGCTGCAAGTCCTGTATCGAGGAAGTACAGTTTCGGAGTTTTCACTACTCTTTTATTGGTGTGCCACGGTTTGAGCAGGTAGACGATGCCTGAATTTTCAAGAATCGAGAGCTGCAAGCCGTCGCTGTGCAATGTCGTCTAACTTGACGCCTTTTGTCTGTGACATAGCCAAATCTCCTTTTGATACAAGGCAATACTTATAGCAACCTTTGGTAACCCGATCAGGTACCCGTAATGCAAATGCCAATAACAGCATCGGCTCAGAACGGGTACTGAGCGTAGCGTTTTCTTCTCCTGATACATGAACGGGGATGTGGCGATGTGATCATTGTTATCTATATTGACAACTGGACGTATCATCGCCGACAATCAGACGAACTGAATCTTGCAATTGGCCGAAGATTGAATTACAGATAGCCGTCATGAGTGAAGAGACCATCCATCCCCGTTTTCTGCGCCCGCGCATCGTGGAAGCCCTGGCAGATTCGCCGGTGGTTCTACTCCACGGGCCGCGGCAGTGCGGCAAGACCACGCTGGCCCGACTGGTGGGCGACGAGGCTGGTTTTGCCTATTTCACTTTTGATGACGATGTCCAGCGGGCGGCGGCTCAGACCGATCCTGTCGGTTATGTGGCCGATCTGCCGGAACGAGCGGTGCTGGACGAGGTGCAGCGGGTACCGGAACTGTTTACCTCGCTCAAGGCTGCGGTGGATACCCGCCGGTTGCCCGGTCGCTTCATTCTGACGGGGTCGGCCAATGTGCTGCTGGTGCCGAAACTTGCGGATTCGCTGGCTGGCCGCATGGAAATTCTGCGACTGCATCCGTTGTCGCAGGCGGAGTTAAGCGGGAAACCCTGCGGGTTTGTTTCCCGTCTCTTTGCCTCGGATTTCAAGGCTGGTCCATCAGGAATGCGCCTTGGAAAAACCCTGGCGCAACGGGTGGTTGCCGGAGGTTTCCCTGCGGCTCTGGCTCGTGCTAACGAACGCCGCAGTGCCACATGGTATCGTGATTATGCAGAGACCCTGATTCAGCGGGATATTCGCGATCTGGCGCGTATCAGCGCTATGGATGCACTGCCGCGCCTGCTGACGCTGGCCGCAGGACAAACCGCGTGTCTGGTGAATGTCTCCGAGCTGGCTGCGCCGTTTCAGATCAGCCGCCAGACGATTCGCGAATATCTGACGCTCTTGTCCCGGATTTTTCTGGTGGACGAATTGCCTTCATGGCACAGGAACCGGATGAAGCGGCTGGTAAAGACACCCAAGCTGCATGTAGGCGACACTGGACTGGCCTGCGCCTTGCTTGGATTGAACGGTAACTCACTGTGGGGGGATCGCCCACTGTTTGGCAGGCTGCTGGAAACATTCGTTTATCAGGAGTTGCGACGATTGGCCAGTTGGCATGAAGAAGCTGTCGCCTTCAGCCATTTCCGTGACAAGGATCAGGTCGAAGTCGATGTGGTGCTGGAATCCGAAGGGCTTGTGGCAGGAGTGGAGGTCAAGGCGGCTTCAACCGTAACCGGCGATGATTTCAAGGGCCTGCGCAAGCTGAAAGACGCCGTGCAAAATAACTTTGCAGCAGGTGTGGTGCTCTACGATGGCGAATCTGTTGCAGGATTTGGTGACAGGCTCTATGCCGTACCCATCTCACGGCTATGGGCGGGCGATTGATGCCTTGCACCGAAGATGCTCTCGTTCAGAGTAGTCAAGGAGACGTGGTTTATTAACCCGAAGTTCCCTGTATAAAAAAACGATAAACCATTACAATAAAATCAAAAGGAAGGGAAATCAACTTCCATCTACTGGGTACAAACGAATCAGTTCCATTGCACGGGTCTGAAGTGGTGTTGGCTCGGTATCCTGAAAAAT
>CAIJPS010000105.1 GCA_903822595.1 uncultured Chlorobiaceae bacterium | reverse complement strand
CCACAGTGCGCTTCGTGAAATTGAGGTACTCTACGACAACATCCTCGCCATGCTTGAGGAGTACCCTGGTCTGAGCCCGCGTGATATTGTGGTGATGACGCCGGATATTGAAATTTATTCACCCTACATCTCCAGCGTTTTTGGAGCGGGGAGTGCCGGGGGGGATGGCGCAGTGATGCTGCATTACTCCATTGCTGATCGTCGGTTGATGAACGAGGGGGAGATTGCTTCGGCGGTGCTGAAGCTGCTGTCTCTGCCGGGAAGCCGTCTGGGCGCATCTGAGCTCTTTGACCTGCTGGCCTCGCCGCCGGTGAGCCGCCGTTTTTCGCTGGATTCCGATGAGCTTGAGCTGATTCGTGGCTGGATTGAAAAGAGCGGGATTCGCTGGGGAATGGATGAAAATGACCGCACTTCGCGGAACCTTCCCGCCTATCGCGACAACTCATGGAGGGCGGGGCTCGATCGGCTGCTGCTTGGTTACGCCATGCCGGACGAGAATCAGCTCTTTAACGGCATTTTGCCCTACGATGATATGCCGAGCTCTTATGCCGAAACGCTTGGCAAATTTGCCGAATTTGTTGAGCGGGTTGACCGCTTTGTCAAGAGCTTTGAGCGCCACCGTATGCTTGAAGAGTGGCGCATCCAGTTTCAGGCGCTACTGGCCGACTTCATTACTCCTTCCGATACCTCCGAGCGGGAGTTTGCCGCTATTGCCGCGCTGGCCGAAGAGCTTGGCAACGCGGCCACTGCGGCGGAGTTTACCGATGCCGTGACGCCTGCGGTTATGCTCTCCTGGCTTCGCGCTCGCCTTGAGCATCAGGAGCAGGGGCTCGGATTTATGACGGGCGGGATCACCTTTTGCGCCATGCTGCCGATGCGGAGCATTCCTTTCCGGGTTGTGGTGCTTATCGGTATGAACGACAACGCCTTTCCCCGCCAGAGTCGCGCTCCGGGCTTTGACCTCATTGCCCGTGAACCGCAGAAGGGCGACCGTTCTCTCCGTAACGAAGATCGTTACCTCTTTCTTGAGTCGATCCTCTCGGCACGCGATCTGCTCTACATCAGTTATGTTGGCCAGAGCATCCGCGACAACAGCGAGCTGCCGCCATCGGTGCTGGTCAGTGAACTGCTTGATGCCGTTCGGCGGGGCTTCTCGTTGCCCGGTGGCGCTTCGGTAGAGGAGCGTCTTGTGGTGCGCCACCGTCTGCAGGCCTTTAACCGGGAGTATTTCACCGCAAGCTCTCCGATTTTCAGTTACTCGGCAGAAAACTACCGTGCGCTGGTTGAGAAGGAGGCTGCCGTTGTTCACTCCCGCCCCTTTATGACCGCCCCCCTTGTTCCACTGCCAGAGGAGTGGAAAACCGTCTCGCTGGCCCGGCTCTTGCGCTTTTACGACAACCCGTCGGGATTTTTTCTTGAACAGCGCCTCGGCATCCGGCTTGAAGGCAGTGCGGAGCCGCTTGAGGATCGGGAACCCTTTGCCGTTGAGGGGCTTGAGTTGTACAGCCTCAAACAGGAGCTGCTTGAGGTGGTGCTTGGAGGCGGGGAGAGCCGCGATCTGCTCCCGCTTTTCCGGAGCAGGGGAATGCTCCCTCCGGCGCGGCACGGCGAGCAGCTTTTCAATAAAATCCTTTGTGAGGTTGAGGAGTTTGCCACCACGGTGCAGGAGAGCATTGGTGGCAGGAGTGCCCTTGAACCGCTTGAGGTGGATCTGCAGCTTGGCGCTTTTCGCCTCACTGGAGGGCTTGAGCGCCTCTGGCCGCACTCTTTGCTGCACTATCGCTACGCCAGGCTGAAAATGAAGGATATCATGAGAAGCTGGATTGAGCATCTCGTGCTCAACTCCCTTGAAGAGCCGGGCTACCCCAGACGTACCACTCTTGTGATGGACGGCGACACCAGAACCTTTGAGCCGGTGCAGGGCGCAGCCACTCTTCTGGATAGGCTTCTCAACCACTACTGGCAGGGCATGTCAATGCCCCTGCGCTTTTTCCCGCGTTCCTCCTATGCTTATGCGACAAAGGGGCTTGAGGCCGCCCGCAAGGAGTGGCGTGACGACACGTTCAACAACCGTCCGGGCGAAGGCTCTGACCCGGCCATTCAGCGCTGCTTTGGTGCCACGGAGCCCTTTGACGAGGAGTTCTGCTCATTGGCGGTTGAGCTGCTCGGGCCGATGGTGGAAAAATAAGTTTTGAAAGTATACACCAAGCTTATGCGAGATGCTGAATCGGTAACAGGACGTACAGCCCTCTGGCAGCGTCAAATCTCACGGTCAGTCAGTTCGGAATTCTTGAGGTGCTCTTTCATAAAGGCTCTCTTTGCCAGCGGGAACTTGCGGCTAAAATTTTAAAAAGCACTGGCAACATTACCATAGTTATTGATAACCTGGAAAAAAACAACCTGGTGCGACGTGAGCGAGCTCAGGATGACAGACGCTTTATAGCCATACATCTGACTGAAACGGGACGTTTGCTGATTGAACATGTTTTCCCCGTGATCATGGCCGCAATTGTCAGGGAGATGAGCATTCTTCAGGAGAGTGAGCAGGATGAGTTGGCAAGACTTTGCCGGCGGATAGGCCTGCAGGAAAAGAAGGTTTAGGTCTGATGATTTTTTTTGGATAGATAGTTTAATGTTAAATCGCTAATACAACCAACACAAAAAGGAAACTGAAAAATGAAAAAAAACATCACCAAGACAATGCTCACCGCCACAATCATGGCCTTGCCCTCACTTGCTACAGCCACCCAGTGGAACATTGACCCCGATCATTCAAATGTTGGATTCAGTGTCAGTCACCTCATGGTGTCGCACGTAAAGGGCAACTTCAACAAGTTTAGCGGTGTTGTTGATATTAATGACAAAGACATTACAAAATCGAAGGTTGATGTGAGCATTGATGCATCTTCCATCTATACCAATGTTCAGAAACGGGATGAGCATTTGAAGAGCGCGGATTTCTTTGATGTCGCCAAATATCCGACCTTGACCTTTTCTTCAAAAAAATGGACAAAAGCAGCCAAAGGGGCATTGAAGGTTACCGGAGACTTGACGATCCACGGTGTTACCAAATTGGTGGTTCTTACGGTCAATCCGTTCTCCAAAGAAAGCAGGGATCCCTGGGGTGGAACAAGATGCGGAACTTCGGCAAGCACAACTATCAACCGTAAGGATTTCGGGCTTGTCTGGAATCAGGCTTTGGAAACAGGGGGAGTGGCTGTTGGTGAAGAGGTTAACATTGCGCTGGAGGTTGAACTGATCAAGTCGCAGTCAAAATAAGAGGCGTGCCGGGGAAAGAACGTTAAGGATAACAATGGATGCGGATATAAAGGAACCGGCAGTTTGGGAAATGAGGGGGTTGGGGTGTAGCCTACTATCTCTTTGTTTAATAATGATATAAAAAAGAAAGAGAGAGAAGGATGTGTTGGGAAATTTGCCGGTTTTTTGCCGGTTGGGTGTGGTTTTTTTCGCGGGGTTTGCGAAATTTTGGGCGTTTATTGCCGGTTGATGGCGGGGTATTGGCGGGTGAGGCTGACGACGACGCCTTTGATGTTTTTTTCGCCTGGTTGATACTTTACGATTTCTGGGCCTTCGGTGCTGCTTCTTAAAATAAGATCTCCTTCTGCTGCCGGGATGACCGGATCAATAACAAGTATGTCTCCTTCTTCAATACTTTCTTCGCGGACGGCAAGCCTTCGGCCTATTGCTTCGTAAAAGAATGGTGCGGTTTTGATTGATTGCGCTGCTGCGTTTGCGTTTACCGTTTGTTGTACGTGCGTTAAACGGTCGTTTTGTGGCTGTTGAACGGTCGTTGTTTCGGTTGCCGGGTGTTGCTGGTTGGCACACTGGCTGTGCGTCCGGCTGCTTTTCGTTTTCGATCCTCCCGCGCTGTTTCCTTCTGCTTCTGTGTCTACGATTCCAGTTCCTGCGGCTCTCTGGCCATCCTTCGTGACATACATCTCCCCTTCACCAGTCAATAACCATTCCTTTTGCAATAGTTCACATTTTATGAATAACAAGTCGTAATTAATAGAGTTTCTGCTTATCCATGCAGAGATTGTATTCGGCTTTACTCCAAAAAAACTGGCAAGACCACTATTAGTCTTGATTTGGAGGCCTTTTTTGGCTCTCTCGATGATTTCTTGCACGTTTTGTGACATTATTTTTTTGAATGTTCACATTTTGTGAATATATTGCTTGTGAAAGGTTAAGGAAATTAAGCACAACAACAAAACAGAATCACCATGAATTACTATTACCAATGCCCTCCTGAAGGCGGAAAAGCTTACTGCATAGCCTCAAGTGCAAGGCGCTATGGAACCATAACCCTTGATTTATCGAGGGTTACGGCTCTTCAACTCATCGGAAACAGAATTTTCATCTCCTTATCTGATGGTGCAGTGCTTGAACATTGGTCAGAGAGCATAAAAGAAGATTATGAGAAAATATCCGCTGATCTGCTCTCGTTTTGTCCGGAAGAGTCAGAGTAAGCCTTTGATACGAAGCGCAGTCAAGATGTCGCCACGGGATTTACTGATATGCTCGATTGCGCTTTCGAGGTCTGGATAAGGGACGCCAAACTTTTGAATCCCTTTTTTTTCATCCTGAAGTCGCAGTTGTTCAGCAATAACAAGGGTTTGGGCGACAAGGATGTTTTCGAGGATGCGTTTTTCTTCCATTGTGAGTCTGGTTTTTGGTGTATAAGTGAACAAGTGAACAAGAAGTGAAAATAATAAAAAGATGAGTGAAGTACAGAGAATAAATCTTCGGGTGAAGCCATATCGGGGTATCTGGCACCGGATTGCTCTTAAGGAGATGGTGCGTCGTGCTCAGGCTGGCAAGCCGGAGGTTATCAGCCCTCATCGGGTGCGTATGGGGGTTAAAACGGGGGTAAAGCATTGGATGGAGAAGTTCAATGAGACGAAGGTGCTGATGGAGCAGGAGTATGCGTTGGTTGACCAGGAATGCAAGAAGAACCTTCAAGGTTGATTGTATGAAGATTATTCCTTTTTCTCAGGGGTTGACAGGGCTGAAAAGTCTGTCCAAAGGTGTCCAACAAGGCGGGAAAACGCTTGTGCAAGGTGAGAACCAAGGTGGGCCACAAGGTAGGACAAAAGGTGGGCCATATTTTTTTAATGGCCTACCATCGGTAAGTAGTGATAAAAAAAGTGCTTTACAATGTTCTGATGTTTGGCTGACCGTAAAAGAAGGTGGGCCACTGCTGGGAGAGGCAGAACGGACGATTAAAAGGCATTGCAAAGCGGGGAAATACGTCACGGAATTGGTGCGGGGGAATGGTGGAATGCAGTATCGAATTGCGCTTTCTTCTTTACCAATTGATGCTCAATTGCGGTGGAGAAAGGAGCACGGTTTTGTGGCTGTGGAGATGGAAACCGTTGCGGCAAAGAGCTGCAAACCGTTCGATGAAATGAGTGAGCAGCAGCGGCAAACGGCGCTTGATCGCTATGATTTGGTGATGCACTACAAGGGGGCGATCGGGCGGGAGAAACACGGGATGATTTTGGAGGCAAAGGAGTCGTTTGTTGCCCGGTATAGTGCTGGTGAGTGGCCGATTTTGCTTGAACGGATTGGGCTTACGACGTGGAAGACGATTGACCGTTGGGTACAGACGTTGAAAGAACATGGTGGGTTGCCGTCGAGCCTGGCACCGAATTACCGGTACACGCGGGATGGTGCGTCGGTGGTTGGTATCTCTATGGAGCAGGGTGAAATGATTCTTGCTTACTACCTGCACGGTAACCAGCCGAAGATTTCGGAGGTGGTGCGGAAGGTGAACCGGAAACTTTCCGATCGGGGGATGGAACAGGTTACGGAGAACCGTGTGCGCCGGTTTTTGAAGGAGTATAACATTAATAATGAGGCGCAGGTTGTTATGGCGCGTGAGGGTGAGAAGGCTTATAACGATTCGTGTGCGCCCTATATCAGTAGGAATAACAAGCTGATTTTGCCGGGTGATATTATGGTTTCGGATGGGCATAAGATTGCGTTCCCCATTCAGCATCCGGTGACGGGCAGGCCGATGCGGATGATGCTGATCAGCCATCAGGATCAAGCGTCGAGGGCCATCCTTGGATGGGAGATTATGCCAAGCGAAAACACAGCGGCTATCGCATCATCTTTCCGGCGCAGTATGCTTTGGCTGGGCAATATCCTCACTGGCGATGACGCGATCGCGTTTGTTCCCCGGTCGCTGAAGATCGATAACGGCAAGGCGTTTAAATCGCACTACTTCACGGGTCTGAAAGGCAACACCATGGTTGATGTTGGCGGGATTGGCCTTTATGATCAGCTCAAGCCAATGGGCTTCAAGGGCGTCTCCTACTCGCGGGTGTATAACGGACAGGAGAAGACGATTGAGCGGTTCTGGGGGGCCTTTGCGGAGATGGAACGGTCGATGCCGAACTATACCGGTACGTCGATTGCGATGAAACCGGCGCATTTGCGCAGAGGTGAGTTTATGCACCGTGAGATCGCTGAAAAGTTGCAGTTGAATACGGCGCCAACGATTGCCGAGGCTCATTACCTGGTCGCATTGTGGATGCACGAGAACAACTTGCGCCCTACGAGTAAAAGCAGCCAGCTTGAAGGGAAAAGCCCTTATGAGGCACTGGAAGCGGGGTTGGTTTTGCTGAGGGAAAAGGAGAAGGAGACGATGCAGGAACGGCTGATATCGCGGGATGAACTGACGTTCCTGATGATGCCGCAGATAACCAGGACGTTGAAGCGGAACGGGATTTCGTTGTTTGGACGGCAGTATTTGTCGCCGGAGCTGCACGATTTGGCGAAGGGGCAGCGGGAGCTGGTGGTGCGGTACGATTTTGACCGGCTGGACGGGGTCGCGGTGTACCATCCGAACGGTGAGTTCCTCTGTTTTGCGCAGGAGTTTTGCCCGAATGGAGGGATTCATCCGGCGGCGAAGTTGCTGGGGACTCCGGAGGATGTGGCGGCGTACCATGAGGCGGCAAGTATCAAGAATCGTTTGCACCGGTCAACGAGGCGGAAAGCTAAAACCGGTCTTTTGAGCGCTGCTGAAAAGGGGTTCAGCCAGCTTGTGCAGGGTGAGGTGATGCCTGATGTAGTGCGCCAGCAGGTTAAGGCGGCTGAGGAGCAGGCTCAAAAGGATGCAGCGTCGGCAAAAAAGACGGGTACGGATGGTTTTTGGATGAGTGAGGATGAGCGTGACAGGAAGAATGTGGAGATGTGGAACAGGATCGAGGAGCTGCAGCGGTTGAATGGGGAGTGGACGGAGGAGTTTTGAAGCGAAAAAAAACAGACCGCCGGTTGCCGCCGGTGGCCTGTTCAGGAAAGAACAACAATGAACCTTTAAAAAGTACAACAATGGGTGAGACTACACAAGTGCCGGTGCTGCCTGGGGCGGAGGTGGTGCAGTTTATGACGGTTGAGGAGCTGAAGCGGCTGGTTGAGCTGGTGAGTGCTCAAGGGGTTACGCGGAAGTTTATTGCGGATGAGGCTGGGTATTCGGGTGCGGCTTTGTCGAGCTGGATGAAGGGGAATTATACGAAGACGGGTGAGGATACGACGTTTGAGGTTGCGCTTCGGTCGGCGTTGGAGCGGATTTTACAGAATCGGTTTTTTGCTGGGAACAAGACGTCGCGAAAGTTCCAGCGGGTGAGTACGTCGGTTTCGGAGGGGGTGTTTCAGGCGGCTCGGCAGTGCCAGAAGCAGGGGTTGATGGGGTTGTTGACGGGTGTTGGTGGCCGTGGGAAGACGACGGCGGCGGAGATGTATGCGGCTTCGAACTCGAATGTGGTGTATGTGCGGACGTCGCCGTTTATGACGCGGACTCAGTTGATGGGTGCGATTGCGGTGCAGTGTGATGTGCAGGAGAAGACGGCTTACGGAATGCTGGTGAAGATTTGTGAGCGGTTGCAGCAGGCGAAGAGCCTTGTCATTATTGATGAGTCGGAGAATATCAGGCTGGAGCTGCTTGATGCGGTGCGGCAGATTAACGACTGGAGCGGATCAGGGCTTCTCTTCATTGGCCAGGAGAATTTTTACACGATGCTGGCGCGGTCGAGGAAGAGCCACGAGTACCTGGTTGACCGGTTCAAGTTGCGGATGCGGGTGAAGGATTTGGGGTTGCAGGATGTGGAGCGGCTGGTGTTGACGGAGATTCCGGGGGCTGGCGGGTTTACGAAGGCTTTTTTGAAGGCTTGTGAGGGGTCGGCGCGGTTGCTTGAGACGTTGACGTATAACCTTTTGCCGTTGGTGCAGTCGGGTGAGGTGTTGAGTGAGCAGTTGATTTTGGAGACGGCGGCTTCTGCGAAAATCTTTTAACCAAGGGGAGGGAAGATATTATGGTAAAGGTATTTGTCGATGAAAAGATTATCCGGAACGGATATTCAGATGTTTCTGATAAGCCTCCCATGCGGGATAGTAAGGAGTTGGTGGTACTGAAGGGTGTGCGGAAGGATGGTCCGGTGTATTGCCCATCGTGCGGAGCTCAGGTGCATTTTTTGAGGACGGTTGCCGGGAAGATGATGCCGTGTGAAATGGATTTGCGGCGGGGTGATGGCAAGAGGACGCTGGTGACGCATGAGGGTGTTACGGTACGGAAAGCTGGGACTGATACGCTTGGGTATGAGCCCCATTGGGGGTTTTGCCGTGGGGCGCAGGGGTTCCGGAAAGGGGGTGCAAAATGAAGCTGCAACCGGTGGTGAAGCGGGCGCTGAAGGTGCTGGTGGATGAGTTGATGGTGTCGTTCCCGATGGATGCGATGGAGAGTCAGGTGGCGTTGGCGGAGTTGTTGCGGGATCCGCAGTTGGTGCGGATTATCCGGTCTAAAATTGAACTTCAATTTATGGAGGGTGTGGATCATGAAGATTGTTGATAGCGGGGCTGACAGGACGGGGTTACGGCATTTGCTGAACCGTATTGAGGGGCGGTTTGATGCCCAGGTGGAGCGGGTTGACCGGTTGCAGGAGGCTGTTGTGAGTTTGAGTGGGAGTGTGGATGTGCTGGCTCGGTTGCTGGGTGTGCTTGCCAATGAGGTGAAACGTGAGGAGGGGTTATGAGTGTTGCGGCTGAGGTTGTGCGGGGGGTGCTGTGTGTGGGCATTGTTGGGGGGTTGTATGCCGTGGTGGTGCGGTTGCCGATGTTTGTGGCTTTTTGTTGTGGTCTGGTTATACCTGTAGCGAGTTGGTGCGGGAAATTTGCCGCCCTTATGCTGCGGTTGTTTGGGGCTGTGGTTGTGGATGTCCGGTTGTGGTTTGGGACTATGGTTCTGTGTGTCGGGCTGTGGTTTTTGCGGTTTGGGTCGAGGGTTGCCGACATCCATATCTCACTGAGTTTCCCGGAGGTTACCCATGAGTAGGCGGAAGCGTGAACCACAAGCAACGACGATGATTGTGCAGGTGATGCCGTCGGTTGCTGCGGGGGTGGAGATTGATTTGAGTGATAAGGATCCTGTGGTGGGGGTGTCGTATTCGCCGACGAAGCGTAAATGGCGGGCTTATTTGCATATCGGTAAAAAGCAGGTTTTCCATGAGTGGTGTGAGACAAAAAGCGAGGCGGTTGCAGCTCATCAGCGGGCGATGGTGCGTTTCAGCCGACTCACTGCACAGACGAGTGGTGGCCCTCCATTTGAGCGGAAGATTAAGGCACCGCAGTATAGGGACTTTGACCGGACGCTGAAACATTTCGCCCTGTCATTGGCGGTGGTTTATCGGGCTCAGGGCACGGTGTCGCTGTTTGGATTGAAAGAGGTGATTGATGGTGAGACTGCACAGCGTCGGCTTGGGTGTGAGATCGGGAGTTTGTTGGCGATGGTGGAGCTGCTGGTGCTGGATGGCGCCGTATTGTCGAAGGATATTGAGGATGGGATGGCGGAGAAGACGGAAAAGCTGACGCGGGTTTACTGAGGCGGCAGGGGTTGACGAAGATGGGTGGTTCCCGGTTTGACAGGGCCGGGAGAGGGTTCGAGTCCCTCCTTCGTTACGAATGAGTAGTAGTTTCAGAATTTAAATTTGACGGAAATGGCAATATCAGCAGAGCAGTGGAAGGTTCTTGAGGAAGGGTTTAAGAATCGCCTCTTTTCAAGCATCACGTTCAGTCTTGACGGCAGGAAACTTACTGTTCGCTGGATGAACACAGTAAAGTCGGGCTTTTCGTTCAAGCTGTTCGTCTATATCGATGAGAAGATACAGCCTGTAAAGGGATGGCCGGAGAGTGAGCATTTTGATCCGTTCGTAAAAAAAGTCTGGCGGGAAAAAAAACGCACGATTTCTCTTTTTCGTAAAGTAGAGCTTAAAGGGAAAACGAAAAGAGTGATTGCGGATCTTAAGAAAAAATTCCCGGATAAGGTGATAGTATTGTACGACTGCTGTTTCCCGACAGCTTCAGCGCTCATCCGCCAGTATAAAAAGCTTGAGGGGTTGGAGGTCATTGAATTATGAACATTGTTGTAACGCTTTGGGATGGCTCGTTTGATGTGACCTATGAATGTGCCGGGGCAAAGAAGTGCAAGTACGGCCTTTTTGAGATTATGCCTGCTCAAGAGGAGGAGGATAATAATGGCTGATGCAAAAAAGGTGGTGTTGCCGCCGATGCTGGTGCGGCGGATCAAGACGTTGCAGAGGTTATCAGGACTCTCTGAGGAGAATTACCGGTCGCTGTTGTGGGGTTATGGTGTTGAGAGTTGCACGGAGTTGACGATCACTGCGGGGCATTCGGTGGCGAAAGTGTTGCAGGAGATGGTTGATCGGATACCGGAGCATCAGCAGTTTCGACAGCCGTATCGGGAGTTGAAGGGACGGTCGGCGTTGATGGCTACGGGGCGGCAACTGCGGATGCTGGAAGCGATGTGGATGGATGTGACACGGCAGACGAACCGGCGTGAGGCTTTGGCGGCTTATGGGGCGTGGATTGAGACGCGGTTTGGAATCAGGAGCGTTGAGTGGATTGAGCGGGATCACGTCGGGAGGATCAAGTTTGCGCTTGAACAGATGCGGGCGCAGAGGGAAATGTAGTCGGTATTTCAACTCTGTTTTGTACCTTCAGTTTACCTTTTTACTAACCTATGAAAAAGGATTTACTATGGATTGGAAGAGTCGGTTGATTGCTTGGTTCACGATAAAAAGAGTGGTGATCATTTTTTGTGTACTGCTTGGGATTAGTGCTCTTGAGAAAATTACCCAAAAAGAGCAGAAAGCGCCTGTCGTGGTGTCTGTGCCAGCAAAGCCTGATACGTCGTGGCTTGAGGAGGGTGATCCTTTTGGCGCGTTTTATTACTCAAAAGAGTACGTAAAGTTGAGGTTGAAGGCTCCTTCAACAGCGAAATTTCCGGAGTCGGAGCGGGATAACACAAGTATTTCCAGAGAGGGCCAAGTCTATACTGTGGTATCGTGGGTTGATTCACAGAACTCTTTTGGTGCGATGTTGCGGACAGTGTATGCTTGCAGGATTGAGCAAGTAAAAGAAGGTGTTTGGCAGTTAAGGGAGCTGTCTTTTTTTAAGTGACAGATTTCGCCTGAAAAGTTGAACAAAAAAGTCCGGTAAATTGCCGGGCTTTTTTTGTTGGTAAAGGGGCGTTTAACAGGCTTTTCAGGTAAATTTACCGGGGATTAAAAGAGGCTTCCTTGCCCCTTACTGATGGGCATGTTGAGGCGGTTGCGGATGGTGCGCATACTGCAGCCGAGGTCACGGCTGAGTTCGCGGATGGTTTTTTTGCCGTACCATTCTGTTATATATGCCTGCTTTTCGTCGGGTTTGATGCGGATGTAGATGTCTTGACCTCCAAAGTTTGTTTGTACGGCTTTTGCTACAGAGTCTCCGAACTCGGAGGCTAAATAGTCGAGTAATTCGTTGTTGTAGGCCATTTTTCAGGGTCTTTGTGGGGGGTGATTTCTTCACCTTACAAATTCCGTTTGATTCCTGCAACTATTGCGTCTTTTATTTCCGCTTGATCTTCTTCTTGTACTCCCCATACCGGACGGGCTGGAAAGCGAGCCTTGGTGCGGTTTTCGGTGAATTGGTGGTATTTGAGGTAGTCTACACTGGTGAGGTAGAGTGTGCCTCCCTGTACTTCGTAGTCGAGGGATTGGCGCATGGTGCCGAGGTGTACGAGTGGTTTTGTGCTTCCTTTTCCTTCTTTTGATCGGCGGGCTATGGTGCTTGCTGCGAGTGGCTTGTATGGGGCTGGTCGGCCTCCAGCGTCAATGGTTTTGGTGGCGCTGGCCATGAGGGTTGTGCCGATCTCTTGCAGGGTTCTGGCGTCGGTGAAGGATGCTTTTATGTTCTCTACGAAAGCTGGGCCGACTTTGGTGAGGGCTTCTTCGATGCCGGTAACTTCAAGTGAGATGAAATCTTTGTAGCTGCTCATTGGTTGACCTCTATCATTTTATCGTAGTGGGCTCGGGTTTCCTGCATTGCTTGTTCTGGTGGTAGTTCACGGTCACGAATGGATCGTTGCTTCTTTGGTGGCAGGAGCAGGAAGAGACGACGGCGGAGGTTTGCGCTCATGTCGTCCCAGAATCCCCATTCGGCGGCCTGGATAAGTTCGTCATCCAAAATGGTGATGGTGGTTGTGCGAAATTTGATGGTTTCGGCTGCCTGGCGTTTCGGGTTGATTTCGGCGTGTATTTTGCTGTAGGTTTGCCAGGCTTCGTCGTGAGTGGGTAGTGGCTGGTATTTGTTGCCGCTGCAGTAGGTGGTTTTTTGGCAGGTGTCGAGCCAGACGGGTAGTTCAGCTTGAGTGATTCCGCCTTGTTTGAGTGTTTCCGGGATTCCGGCATACGGTGGCGTTCCGGGATATTTCTTGCCTTTGATGCGCTCAATCTCTTGGAGTGCCTCCTGAATTTCGGCGGTGGTGGCTTTGGTGAGGTGGCGTGAGGATTCGATGAGCGCTTCACGTTCGTTTTTTTTGCCGAGGGTTTCGATGGCGATGTGGCGCCGGTCTTCGGCTTTGATTTTGAGCATGAGAGCGGTCATTGCGGTTTGCTGGCGACTGCGCTCTTGCAGGGTTTTTGAGAGGTCGGTCATTTTGGTGTTGGTTGTTTTACGGTTTTTTTTGTACAATGCTTTTGCGGGTAATGCCGACCTGCTCGTGGGAAAGGCCTCTGGTCTTCCCTGACCCGCTTTTTTTATTGGAGGTGTTGCGCTTGTAGTTGATCAAAAATAATACCTGATTGATAGTATTCCCTCGTTATCTCTGCCGTTTTAAATCCTTTCAGAATAACAACTTTCTCTATTGAGCCATTTCGCATAAAGCCGATATCCAGCCCTGCAGCAATGGATTCAAGAGATTCATCCCCCACAATGTTGATAACGACGTGCTTCAGGTTTTGCCCTTCAGCGCTTCTCATTCCGTTATTGATACCGTTTTCGATCATCTTGTATTGTGTTGGATCAGGCGTTTTTAGAGCTGAAAGGTGCGATGTGCCGTCTTGTTCAACAATGGTGAATTCTGGGTTTTTTTTGCCATTGGCAAGTTGGTGCCGCTCCACCACAACTGAATAGCCGTTTTTGGATAACCGTTTTGCGGCGTTGATGTTGTCTTTTAGGTCGCTCTTGTGCGCTCTGATGTGCTGCACGACAAAGGTGTCGTTGTCGGTATTGCTGACAATGATTTTGTAGTTGCTGTCGGACAGGTAGGTTGCGAGTTGTGCTGATGTTATCTGCTGTTCTACTTCTGCCAGTTTTTCTTGGATGAGGTGCTTGTAGTCGTCGGGCAGTTTATCCATTTTGACTCCAAGCCAGTCGGAGAAGCTGCCTACTTTGTCGCCTATGAATTCAGCGTTTTGGAGGTTTGCCCGCATTTCGGGCGTGATGATGTCGGGGCCGGTGATACCTTGTGCTTCGGCTTGGCGGAGGCTGATAGGGATGGCCCGGCATCGGCAGTTAAAGCCGATTGGCGGGTAGTATTGGCTGTCTGAGGCTTTGAAGATTTTGCCTTCGAGGGCGCGGTGGCTGTCGCGGACGCGTTCATCTTTGGCTGTTGAGTATTGCCAGTAGGGGAAGCGGTCGGATACGGCTTGAAGGCTGGCGAACTGCCCTGCTCCGTATGCTATGGCTGTTTCGTTTCGGTAGATGCGCTCGGTCTGGAAGTTGTTGAGGCGGGTGACGCCTTGTGCGTCGAAGACTGCGTTGATGTCTTTGCGCCAGTTTGCGAGGCTGGTTCCTTGGGCAAGGGCTTTTGCAAGGCTTGCTTTGCAGGCTTCGCTGAGGTCGTGGTCTTTGATGACTGCGCTGGAGAATCCTTTGAAATGGTGGAATGCGGCGGCGTCTTTGTTGCCGAAGTGGAGCTGGAGGTCTTCAAAGGTTGCTCCATTTTTTGTGGTTAGCCATGTTTCGACGCTCGCAGCGCCTTTGCTCCATGCGTCGTTTAACGCCTGTTCAATGGCTTTTGACCAGGCGTTTATGAATGCTTTATTGGGTTTGGGGTTGAGGATTTCGGACTCGGTGGCGGTTAGTGCTTTTTTTTTAAAGCATCGGCAGCGCTGAGCAGGGGCTCAAGGTTGTACCCGGATTCGAAGGTTTGGTGGAGCACGGCGTGCCGTGCCTGTGCTGATACGGTATCTGCGGCTTCGAAGTCGCCGTCTTCGTAGCCTCGTTTGATGAGGAGCTGGCGGCTGGGCTTTAGGCCGGTGGTGCGGCTGTAGATTGCGTCGATGTCGGCTTGCTCTTTGTCGTTTGCCGGGGCTTTGTAGAGGTAGAAAGCGACTTCTTCGGTGTCGTCACCGGGCAGGTTGTTGACTTCGGCCATCCACTTGATTGCTTGATTGATGGCTTGTTCGGCGAGTTCTTTGCCTGCTTCGAGTGCGTCGGCCTGTATTTCCATGCCGCTTTTGCTGCTGGCATAGGATCCTGTTCCTTTTGCGTTGGTGGCGAGGTCGCTGCCAAGCCAGAGCATGTTGATGGTGCTTCGGCATGAGGTTTTAAAGATTTCGTAGGCGGCGCTTGTGCTTTGGCGTCCGGTGTTGACAACTTTTTCGATGCGTGTTCCTTCTTCGATGACGGCAACGGCTGCGTTGCGTAGTCGGCGCAGGGCCAATTCGACCTTTTCTTTGTAGGCGTTGTCGCTTCCGGGTGGTACCCAGCCCATCCAGTGGTCGCGTCCATCGTCTTCGAGGAAACCAAGGTGGTATTCGAAGTTTGCGGCGAGGCCTTTGCTGTACCAGTAGGCTTCGTCAAGGAGGCCGTTGCCATAGGGGTTCTTGTAGCTGGCTTCGTGCTGGACGACAATGAATTTCCGGGGCCAGTTTTCTTCCACAACGATGCCGTTTGGATTGTCACGGGTAATGAGGAGGAGCTGGTTTGCCTGGTTGAACCGGAACCATCCCCTTGGTTTTTCTTCCAGGTTGGTGATGAGGTTATAGCCGTCGACGTTCTGCCATGTTGTCTCCATTACCGTATATCCAAAGTCTCGGGCACTGACGGCGGCAGGGATGATGGTGTTCAGGGGAAGGTCGCGGCAGACGCTCCGTACGAATGCAGCCCTTTCTCCACGGAGGGTGACACGGGAGATGTCCCATTCGAGTTTTTTGATACCGTCACGGAACCGGCGGGCTACGGCAGCTATGTCGGGCTGCTTGATGGTGGTTTCGTAGACATCGATCTGTTTGACGATACTTTGCAGCACTTTACTGGGGTGCGGAAGGAGCCGGGTTACATCGAGTAAGCCTTCGGTAAAGGTGCGGATGGCAACGTCGTCTTGTATGACGGCCGGGGTGGTGACTTTTTTAGTTTGCATATCTCATCGTGTTTGCCTGAAAGCTGTTGTCGTATCCGTTGAGCAGTGTGTCGAGTCGCTCGTTGCGGCCAAAGGGTTCTTTGCTGGTGGTGATGGCGTTGGGTATGTCGGGCGTAGCGGTTCCTGTGGCGTGCAAAGCAAGCGATATGGCGGTGTAGTAGTCGCCGTGGCTGTTGGGGTCGCTCTGGTTCTGGCTTGCGACGTAGCGAACGTTTCCGGCATCGGTGGTCTCTTTGCGGATGCTGTGGAAGTCGTCACGGACGGTGTCGCTGACAGGGATTTTAAGCAGCCGGTCGGTAAGTGCCTGGTAGACGGCGTAGGCGATTTTTTCTTTGAGTACGAGGTTGAAGTCGATTTTTTCAACCAGGTAGGGGCCGAAGTCGCCCTGCAGGCGTTCGACGGTTTCGCGGCCCATTCCGCGGTTATCGACGCAGGAGCGGCGGAAGCGTGGCATACGGATGAGGATGCGGGCGCAGTCTTGCTGGACTTGAAAGCGCATTTTTTCGAGCGCTGCGAGGGCGCGGATGAACTTTATTCCGGCTACATCTTCGATGAGGCAGAGGACGGTGTAGTTGATGTCGCGCCCGATGTCCATGCCGAGGTAAAAGGAGCCTGCGCCTTTTGCGTTGACGGCTTCGGCCATAGATTCAAACCATTTGAGAGCTTCCTGTTCCTGTTCTGCTCCGGTGAATTTTTTGATGTCGTCGTAGAGTAACTCTTCACTCTCGCAGGAGATGAGGAGGTCGTAGCTGAAGAAGGCACCCGCTTCGTCTTCGGGGATGCAGCAGTATTCCTGTTTCCAGCGGCGCTGGCCTTCTTCGCGTTCGAGGGTTGCAAGCCAGTCCTGCCGTTCGGTTTCGGTGAAGGGCCGTTTGTATATTTTTTCGAGCAGACCATCAGCAACAGCCCGCTGGATTGGAATGCTGATGAGGTTCCAGTCTGCGCCGAGCAGGCCGCCTTTGTACTTCTTTATCAGCTTGTTGAATTCACTATTGATGCCTTTGTGTGTGCTGACAAAGGCGAAGGGGTAACGCCACATGCGGGATGGCAGGATGGCGTCGAGCATTTCAGCCTGCTGCTTGTGGATGGCGAATTCGTCGGCGATTTTGTAGCCTCTCCATCCTCTCATGGCGTCGGCGTTGCTGGAGAGGGCGGTCACTTCCATTTTGTTGGGGAAGCGGATGTTATAGGTGTTGACGGTCTCTTCTTCTTCAGTTTTGTCGTTGAAGATCTTGATCTGGTCTTCGTAGGTGGCATCGACGGTGCTTTTGATGAGCCGGTCGAGTTTTGCCCACGCGGCGCAGTCGTTGATAAACTGCTTGGCGAGGATGCGAGTCTTGGTTGCGAAGAAGGTTGGGTAGCGGCCTTCTTTGCCGCTCCTTTTGTATGATTTGTAGGCGAGCGCCCAGCTCAATCCCTCCTGCCTTCCTTTCTCCACGAGCTGCGCGATGTGTTCGTCGCGAATGACCTCGATCTGGTAGGGCATAAAGACCTTCTCTTCGATGATCGTGTTCATCGCTGTTGGAATCTCTTCCGGATGTTGTGGTTTTTTAACCAAGGCCGAGTTGCATTAAGGTTTTTTGCATTTCTCCCATGACGTCTTCGTAGCGGTTGAGCGCTTTTGCTTTGTCTTCATCGGCCTGTTTTGCTGGCTGTGCGCCCTCTTCATAGTCGTGCAGCTTGAGCAGGAGCGGCGCCATTTTTGCAATAAAGTAGAGCTGGGATTGGCTTGGCTCGGTACCTTCTTCGGCACTCTGTATGGCTTTGTCGGTCAGTGCCTGGACAAGTTTATAGAGTTTTTCACTGGTGGTGCTTGTTGCCTGGGCGAAGTTTCCGCGTCGTTCAGCCCAGCTTCCTTCTTGCGACCAGTAGCGAACGGTGCGTTCGGAGACACCAAGGCGTTCTCCAATCTCGGCCTGCCCGAGATGTTCCTGTACGTAGAGCCGTTCGGCTTCGCTGTAGAGTTCGGCTTTCTTGGCCATTATCCGTAGAGTTCTTCGTTGATGGCTGTGATCTGCTCATCGAGCTTTTTCATCTCTTTTGCACAGATGTTGAGCTCTTCGGCGTTACGCAGGATGGCTTCGGTGTCGATCTTTGCGAGATTTGTTTCCCCGTATGTTTTCATCAAAATAATAGTCAGGGCGTCGGTGCCCTGCTTATCGATTTTGCCGCGGTTTTCCTGCAGGGTGTTTAACTGGCCTTTGCGCTTTTGGCGCAGGTCGCTTGCGATGGTCATGGTTAATCAATTTTAAGTTGTGCTTTCAAATGGTTCATGCACCGGTTCTCAAGGAGGTGTGCGAGTTTTGTGAAGATGTCACGCAGTGCCTGGTCGCTTGCGTCCCGGTGGGTGTCGCTCTCGTGCTGCATGGATTTGAGTTTTTCCACGACACTGCGGAGCAGGTTGATTTGATCACGGTTGTCGGACAGTACACCTTTGAGGAGATCGAAATCTTTGTCTCTGGTCTGGGTGATCTGGGTGATGATGCTTTGGTAGACCTCTGTGGTGTTTTTTTCTCGTTCGACCCATTTCTTCCCTTCGGAGCGGATGTAGAGGATCATTATTGCGCCGAGGATTACCAGTGAAAAGAAGACCAGCACGGATATTCCAAGTGTTGCGGCAAGCTCGTTTGCGTTTTCTGTAAAGAGTTCTGGCATAAGGTCTTTATTGGTTGCTGGTCGAATGGTTCAAGATAGGGTGATTATCTGGCTGAGGTCTACAAAGCGCTTTCCTGAAAGGGCTTCCGGGAAATGGCACATCAGGAATTTGCCAACAAAGGACAGTATGTTTCTTCTTTTGGGAGTGGCTGAACAGCCGGAGACTTAAGATTAAACAGTGAATCAATGAGCTTTAAACGGCATAAGATTTTTGCTTCGGGATACCATGAGAAGGCGAAGGATAAAGTGTGGCCTCCGGAAAAGGTTCTTGGTGTGCTTACAGCGACGAAACTTTATAGTCCGGACAGGATACCTTATACGTACCGCCATCCGCAAAATAACTTGCCAGTCCTCGGGTATGCGTCTCGTGAGAGTATCGCGTCGTTTGAGGCTGACCGTCGGACATTTTTGACGATTGAACCGGTTGATTTTGCGAGGGAAATGCTCCCTGGTCTCAAGCAAGCAGGTCTTGATAAGGTGAGCATAGGCTTGGGAGTGAGGGGTGAGATCGTGCATATCGGTATTACGGATATCCCATCTGTCGATGGTCTTGGGGCAGCGTTCGAAGCTTCCGACAACATCCCGGCGGTTTATGCTGAAGAAGTCGAGTTCGAAGCTACAGAGCTCGGGAATCCGGTAGAAGCCTTTGAGGTGAGTTGGAAGTGGCAGCTCAGGGGGTGGATGCAGGACGTCGCTTCTCTTTTCCAGAAAATGCGTGATCGAGAAATTGAGGCGAATGGCCTTGATGCTGCCGAAAAATACCTTCCGGCTTATGTGCTCGATTATCTCAAAATGGATCTTGCGTCGGATGAACCGGGTGATGATGCAGGGCCGATTACAACGGATCAACTTCTCAATAAAACCTTCGAAAAACCCGATATGGACGCTGAAAAACTTGCTGAGCTTGAAAGGCTCAGAACTGAAAATGCAACACTGCTGCTGCAGCAGAGCAATGCTGAGACTGCCCGAGTCAATGCGGAAATCATCGGCTTCTGTGCTGAGCATCCGGATGTTGTTACTCCGAAAATCAGAGACCAGGTGGTTGCCATCCTGACAGACCTGCACGGTGCACAGCCTCGGCAGTTTGAAGAGGGCGGTAAGACAGTGGAGAAAACCTCTTTTGACCTCATAAAAGAGCTGATTGCTGGTGCCAAGCCGCAGATTGTGTTTGAGGAGGTGGCGACAAAGGATAAGGCTGCGGATAGCGAGGAGGTTGCTGGTGATCCGGTGCTTGAGGTGCTTACAGCGCAGTTTGAAGCGGCAAAAAAGGATTAAGGTAATAACCAATAATAAAACAGGATACAGATTATGGCTCTTCTCTATGATTGTTCAGCGACTGATGAACTCTCTCGCTTGGTGCTTGATAATGTGCGCAAGACTGCTCCACTGCTGGAGTATGTGCATTTCTTTTACCAGCCAGGCGGTTCCGCTCTTGTGCGCTCGGATGCTGATGTTAATACAAATGCTTTGTTCCGCACCATTGCAGGTGACTTTGCCTCAAAGACCGATGCTACTCCGGCGTATACGACGTTTGCCCTGAAGATCCTCGGGAAGGTGATGCGCCTTGACCGTGCCTATGAGGAGCGTGGTGGTGATATCCCAAGTGAGATGAAGCGTGAGCTTGCCGCGTTTGGGCAGACGCTTGGACGGAACTTGAGTAGCTACCTGGTGAATGGTGATTCCACACTAACACCGGCTCAGTTCAACGGGCTCAAGAAGGTTGTTGCTGCTCTTAATGCCAGCCAGACGTTGACGGCGATGGGAGTAAACGGCACGCAGATTCTCACAGGAATCAGTGATACGGCGGTATCGAGCCAGCAGAAGTTTGTGGAGGCGTTGCAGGTTTTGACCGGCAGTGTGGTTAATGGTGCGCAGTGCCTGGTGATGAACAGTCTGGTGTGGAGCCGGTTGACTTCAATTGCTGCTGCGCAGTGTGACGTTACCGTTGACCAGTTTGGTCGCAGGATTATGACCTTTTCCGGCGTACCGGTTGTCCATGCAGGGTTTAACTATGACGGTACGGAAGTGTTGCCTCAGTCGGAGACAAAAGGGACAAGTTCAGACTGCACAAGCATCTATGCGTTCCGGTCTGATGAGCAGAGTTCTTTCTCGCTGATGACCACCAGAAATGGGCTGAAAGTGTATCCCATCACCATGGTTGGAAACTTCTATGAGCAGACCTGTGAGTTGCAGGCTGATTCGCAGGCGCTCAATATCCGCTCGGTTGCCGTGTTGCCTGGTGTCCGTCTTGGTTGATGCTGTACGTTGATGTGACATATCTGCAGGGGGTTATGCCTCTGCAGAAGATCATTGAGTGCTGTGATGATTATAACTCGGGGACGATGGATGCGGCAGCACTGGCGAATCTGGAGGCGTGTAATGCGTCGGCAGTGACTGATGTGCATTTGTTTTGCCGGGGGTTGTATACGGTGCCGTTTAATCCTGTGCCGGATGAGATTGTTGAGTTGACTGCGCAATTGATGCGGTATTACCTGCTGGTGCGGCGCATGGGTGACGAGGTGAGCGATTCTTTGCAGCAGTCGTACAAGCGGCTACAGGAGAAGTTGAGGGCGATAACGGTGAATACGTTTCGGATTGATACGGGTTCTGATGTTGTGGCTGAGGCGCAGGGGCCGAGGGTGAATTATACGAGGCATCGGTTTGGTCAGGGCTTTATGGGTGGTCTGGTGGATGATGATTACCCGCGTCCGGGGATTAATCTGGATGAGCTGTAGAAGGCTCTCTGATGGTGGTCGGGTGGTCGGGAGTGTCAGTATTCGTTTGGTGGGGTGTTTTTGCCTGCTAAAGTATCATTTAACGCGATTAAACGGGGTCTGGTGCTCCGGTGGTAAGTGGAGTTTATGTTATGGCTGGTTTTGGTGTGCGTTCGGAGGAGCGGTTAGCGACTTGTGAGGTAAGGTTACAGGAGCTGTTCAGGGAGGTTGTCACCCATTTTGACTGTGTTGTGCTTTGCGGGCATCGGTCAAAAGCGGATCAGGATGCTGCTGTGCGGGATGGGAAATCAAAAACGCCATGGCCGAAGAGTAAGCATAACCCGGTTGTCTCTCTTGCGGTTGATGTCGGGCCTTTTGACCGGCCTGCATTCCCGATTGATTGGGAGGATCGGGAGCGGCTCTCTTTATTTGCCGGGTTTGTTCTTGGTGTCTCCAGGATAAGGGGTATACCGATCAGGTGGGGCGGAGACTGGGATGGCGATACGCAGGTGAAGGATAATGATTTTGACGACCTGGTGCATTTTGAATTGATTTCGTAAAAAGTAAAACTCTAAAAAGATAACAGGAGAACTTATGGCAAACCCTATTGAAACTACAGTGGCATCGTTTGTTGAGACGGCAATCAAGGCCATGCTGACCTATGTGCCTGATGATAAAATTGGTTCAGCCGCCGATGCGGTAATCGATAAGCTGCAGGGTCTTGTGGATTCTACGGCAACATCAATCGACGATGCCATCGTTGAGCCAATCCTCGCAAAAGTGCGATCGGCATTTAAGATTGCTGGCTGATGATGGCTTTTCTGGTAAAGGTGTTGGAGTTGTTGCTGAGTGCGGCAATGTCTCCAACCGTGTTGCCGCTGTTGCGTACGGCGGTCAGGTCAATAATGCGTGATGAACTGGTAACTGCTCCGGGGAGGGGAAAAGATGATGATTTGTTTGAGGCGAAACTCAAGAATTCCGGGATGGCTGATGTGCCTCTCCCTTCTCATTATCCTGAGCCTTGAGGGATGTGGTGAGTCTCGGGTTTTGGTTGCACCAGGGGACACAACAAGTGTGGCTCGGATGGGAAAAACGGTGAGGGATTGGCCGGTCTGGCTGCCGTCACCAGATAAGACAAAGTGGGTGCCAGTAAAGGCTGACATCCCTGAAGGTACCTGGATTAATTTTTCACCGGTTGTGAAGTGAGTATCATTGTTGACATCGAGGAGGCCTTGAAAGATCGCCTTGCAGCAGATATCGAGGGTGTTGCTGCTTTGACAAAGGTGATGGTGAAGGCGGATGGGTCGCAGGTGACGGTGCCTATTCGGGTAGAGTCGTATCCAAAGCAGCCATCGGAGCAGATACTTGTTGCTTTGGCTGCCAGTGGCGCTGTTGTGGTGCGCTATACGGGATCCAGCTACTCCTCGCGTCGGGATGTTGCCGGGATGGTATCGGTGCAGGATCGTACCATGAGGTATGAGGTTCTGGTGTTCTCGGATACCCTGCAGGCTCGTGATACCGGTTCGGGGATTTATGAACTGCTTGATCTGGTCGCTTTGCGGCTGATTGGTCATAAGCCTGATTGCTGTATTGATGGCATTGAGCTGGAGCGCGATGATTATGTGGAAGAGCGGAAAGGTTCCTGGACATACGGGATCCTCCTGACGGTCAAGACGCAGATTGAGGGGGTTGTATGAGCCATGTGCAGACACAGATTCTTGGTCGGGTGCTATCGCTTTTGACGGGGTTGACGACGACGGGCTCACGGGTGTATCAAGGGCGTGTTCACCCGTTGACCCCAGGGACAATGCCGGGGGTCTGTGTGTCGCTTGGTGGTGCGCAACCAACTGGTGGCACCATGAAGGCGACACAAAAAGAGGTTGAGTTACTGGTCGATGTGTATGTAGCTGGTGATGATTATTCGGTATCAGGTCAGGTGCAGGGAGAGGTTGAAGCAGCGCTGTATGGCGATCGTGTTGGTGGGAGATTTTTTAATAGTCTGGCGACCAACCTTGTTTATGGCGGTGAGCGTCGGGAGTTTGTGGCGTCAGGAGCTCTGAAGCATACAAAAGTATCAATAACGTTCAATGTTGAATATCAAACGGTAGATGGAGTTGCAAATGCAGCAAACTGAGGTGTATGTCGATATGGTCTATCCGGAAACGGGTGAGGTGCTCCCTACTCCTGATTGGGTGGCGGATGCTTTGATGAAGCAGGGATGGAAAAAGAAAGAGAGTGTAGAAAAAACCAAAAAGGAGGAGACTGATGGCAAGAAAGACGACAAATCTCGCTGATCTGTATCTGGCGACTGCTGCGGTGCAGCACATTGTTTCTGTAACGTACACGATACCGGATCGGGATGCTCTCCTGTCAGACTCGTTGCACGATGATGAGCCGGAAGTGCTTGGTGTTGGAGCGGCGAAGGACCCGAGAACCATCGAGGTTACGTGCAGCCTTGATACAGCAGATACAACCGGACAGGCTGCCCTATGGACGGCATTTGATGCAAAAACGCTTATCGCTTCGGTGAAGTTTTACCCGGACGGGAAAACGACGGGAAGTGAGGAATGGTCAGGGAGTGTATTTGTTTCGGGCGTGCCAAAGAGAGGTTCGGAAAGTAAAAATAAGATCCAGCAAGGGACGTTCAAGCTGGTGTTTGCTGCGAAGCCAACGAAGGGTGTGGCTACTTAATTGATGGGTATTTAATCACTGTTTAACGAGGTTTTTTTATGGCATTTCTTGATGATTTAAGGGGTATTGAACAGGTTATTCCGATTCGTGTCCATTTCGTGAAGTCGTGGAACCGTAAAGTTTATTTTCTCCCTTTATCGGCCAAAGAGTCGGAATCAGCAAAGGCTCTGATGGGTACGGCAGAGTCTACTGCATCGATGTGGGCGGCATACGTCGTCGTTAAGGCTCTGGATGAAAACCGGGCGCGGTTGTTTACCAACGACCAGTATCAGGCGGTCGTAGAACTACATTTTCAATCTGAGCTTGAGGAGATTTACACAGCAATAAAGAAGGTGAAGTCGACCGATGAGGCGGTTGAGGCTTTTATAGTGACCCCGGCTTAAAGGATTGGTTTGCTCTTGCGGAGAGGCTGGGGATGAGTATTGCGCGTATCAAGGAGGAGGTTTCGGAAGAGGAGATGCAGTGGTGGCGGGCTTATTCCAGGGTGGTGGAGGAGGAGAAGGAGTTGCGAAGGAATCATGAGTATTATTAAGGGGTAGCGAGGGATATGGCGGTTTCATCAAGTGATATCAGGCTTAAGGTCTTGATCGATTATGATACGCAGGGAGGTGCTCCTTTGCGTGAGGTCGATGATGGCATCAAGAGTATCCACCAGAGTTCGACGGGGTTGTCGGGGACTCTTGGTGGTATGAAGGGCCTTATTGCTGAGGCGTTACCGGCTATGTCTATTGCTGCTGCCGGGGCTGCCTTTCTTGATGTTGTTGACGGGGCAACAAGGCTTGACAGAGGGGTTCGGGAAATCGGGACGCTGATGGGCGGGCTTACGGACGGCGAAATCAAGCGGATGAAAGATGAGCTTGGAGCGCTTTCTATTTCGAGTGGCCAGGCTATTGAGCCGCTGGTGAGAGCACGGTATGATATTGTTTCTTCGGGGTTCACTGATGCTGCGGATTCGGCGTTGATTCTTGAGGCGAGTGCGCGGCTTGCGGTTGCGGGTGTTACCGAGGTTTCGACGGCTGCGGATGTGTTGACGACGGTTATCAGTGCGTATGGGATGAAGGCGCAGGATGTTACTGCAGTGTCGGATGATCTCTTTACGGTTGTAGCGCTCGGTAAGACTACGATGACTGATCTTGGCTCACAGTTTGGTGTGCTTGCTGCGGTGGCTGCTCCTGCTGGAGTATCGGTGCATGAGGCTGGTGCTGCTTTGGCGGCGTTGACGGTTCAGGGGCAGTCTACCTCTGTTTCGGTTACGGGTATATCGGCGGCGATTATGGAGTTACAGAGGCCAAGCAAGGATATGGTCAAAGCTCTCAAGTCGATTGGCGTTGAGTCGGATAATCTGATCCGGACGGGCGGCGGGTTGCAGGGTGCGCTTGATCTTGTGCAGCAGGCCAGTGATGCGTCGGGGATCTCGATCAATAAGCTGTTTACACGAGAGGAGGCTTTGCGGGCGGTGATGCCTTTGACCGGCACGGCTGCTCGAACCTTCGCGGATGATCTGAAGGAGCTGGAGCACAATGCGGGTGCAACGGATACGGCGTTCAACCAGATGGCGCAGTCGAGTGCTTTTTTGCAAGATCAGGCTTGGCGGGCGTTTGATGTGGTGAAAAATAAAATCGGTGATGCGATTATTAATTCTGATCTCTTCAAACTGTCGTTAATTGGTGCCAAGGAGGGGATTGTTGCTCTTGGTGCAGCAAGCGGAACGCTTGATCAGCCTGTCAGCAAGATGAGTGATCTTGATAGAGGGTTGAGAACGGCTTGGCTTGTGGTCGAGAGTCTTGGCCGGTCGTTTGTGGCGTTGGGAGAGATTATTGGTGGTGTTGCGAGCTCGGCTGTAGATAACCTGACATTTATGAATGTTAATCTGCGTGGTGCTGCGGGTTTTCTCAATGAGGTTATCCTCAAGTATGAAGATTATATGCTTACTGCCGACAAGGCAAGGTTAGCGGATGAGCGCAATCGTGCTTTGGCTGCGAGTCCTGCCGGGATGGCTTATATGCAGTCACTGATAACGGGAGGTGGTACAGCGATTATCACGCATTTCCAGAATCTGACAACGAAAATCACGGAGCAGGCTGTAGCGCTGGATAAAAATAAGGTCGCGCATAACAATAATGCGGGTGCTGCTATAGCTGGTGGAACTGCGACAGAGAAGCACGCAAGGTCGGTTGAGGATGCTAATCGCAAGCAGGAGGAGTGGAACAGGGCTCTTGATAACTCTCGTGCAGTTTTGAGCGGGAGTAGCCGGGAGACGATAACGCTGGCCCAGTCGAGTGATCGAGTCGCAGAGGCTTTTGCCCGTGTGCTTGTGGCGCAGGGCTTATCTACTGAGGGGACGAAAGTGCTTGAGAGAGAAACGAAGGCGTATAGTGATGCTCTGAGTGCCGAGGAGAGGCTTCAGGGTTCGATAAAGAAAGCGCTTGATGATGCCGCTAAATCGATGGAGCTTGGCACCGGGAAAACGCTTACGATTGCTGAGGCAACCAAGGCGCATAAAGAGGCGACAGAAGCTTTGACGGCAGAGATCCTGATTAATAAAAATGCTGAGACGGCAAATGGAGAGTCGAAGGAGAGGTTGAAGGAGAAGACCGAAGCAAATACACAGGCCTACAAAAATGAGAAAGACGCGGTTAAGGCTGTGGCAGATGCTTATGACGAACAAACGACCAGAATTGCTGCGGCAGTAACGAGTATTGGGACGGCATTTGAAACGGCGACGGGAACGAGTATTCGAGGATTGGATTCTTTGACGGCTGCCATTAGGAGGTTTTCAGCGACGAATGCTGATGGGTCTGCTGTTGCTGGACGGAATGTGAGTGGTACGCTTGGGGTCGTTGGGTCGTTGGGGCAGATGATTGGTGGGAGTTCTGGGTCAGTGATCTCTTCTACGGCGCAGGGTGCAATGGCCGGGTATCAGATTGGTGGGCCTATTGGTGGGGTGATTGGTGGCGTTCAGGGGTTGGTGACAAGCCTTTTGGGTGCGGCTTCGGCATCGGCTGATCAGCGTACGGCTGACCGGCAGGGTGTCTATGATGCGATTTTGTCGGCGGGGCTTTCTGGTGGTCCGTTCTCGGCGATGCTTCTTGCCCAGGGCGGCTATAATCTTGCAGGGGTTTCTGCACTTGCTGATGTGAACCCGTTGAAAACGCCTACCGGGTTGTATCATGTGAGCGATCCGGGGAACCAGTTGCTTAATGATAGCCGGAACTGGAATAATGGAGCTCAGGAGATTACTGATTTGCGGGCGGTCATTGCTGTTTTGGATACGGTTGGTGCGACAATCAATAACCTTGGTCGGTCGGAAGTGTCCAATATGCTGAGTGAGATCGGTACGAAGTATGACTATATGATTTCTCAGGCGGGGAATTTGGCCAGTATCGAGGAGGCCAGGTTCCGTGAGTTGGCGGCTTCTTTGTTGGGGATGAGTGTGACGAGTGTTTCTCAGGCGTTTGAGGATGCTATGGCGTCAACGTCTATAACGGATGGCGTTGCTGCACTGCAAGCGAATGTTCAGGATTCTCTCAATACGGCGATTCGTACGATCTTGATCCAGCGAACGGTGGAGGATGTGATGATGCCGATTCTGGATCCTGTCCTGAGAAGTATGACGAGTAGTCTGGCGTCAGGTGCTGAGATGAGTTCGGATAATTTGCTCGCGTTGGGGGATCAGGTGAATACAATATCTGATTTGATGACTCCGGTATTTTCGACGCTGTATACGCTGATTGATTCGGTTGGTATGCTGCCTGCAGCAGTGGAGAGCGCTACTCAAGATATTTCGTCACTTGCGGTGACGAGTACCGGTAATATTGTGACGGCGATGGATACGACGGTATCGACGATCGAATCCATGTCGTCTTTGAATGCAAGTACGGAGTCGCAACAGGCGCGGATTATTACTTTGCTTGAGACGATTCTGGGTGTTGATGGAGATAATAAGGTGCTTTTGGGCAGAGTATCAACCCTGCTTGATCGGGTGAGTGCTGGTGGATCATCAATCAGAACTTTGGCGGTGACGGCATGAAGATCGTGACCCTTGCGGATGTGACGCTGAACAGTTCGACGATTCCGGTAAACTACTATGCGGGCGCTGTGATACCGGTATGGGCAATCGCTTCCTATAGTGTGGGGAATATCGTCTATTATGGCGCGACTACGCCCCATTATGTGTACAAGTGTAGAACGGCGATTGTCTCGTCAGGGACAGACCCTATCCCAAGTCTTGATACGAGTCGGTGGGAGTTAATTGGGACGACTGATCGGTGGGCAATGTTTGACGATATGCGGAATACTCAAAGCCGATTTCTTGAGTCGTTTTCTGGCGAGGTTAGTAGTGCCGGGTGTGATTTCGTCGGGTTATACAACCTTGATGCGGTTGAGGTTGAGTTAACCCATATGGTTGGATCTGATGTAATCAAGAGTGAGGTGTTTGATCTCCGGGTACCAATAAGTGCTCCTGACTGGTGGGAGTATTTTTTTGAGGATATCTCACTTGAGGAGAGACTCCCCTGGAACTACACCAAGTATGGTTCGGGGAGTCGGCTGCGGTTTCGGATAACTCAGGTGTCCGGTGCGGTTGCAAAGTGCGGCGTTTTTCGCACCGGGGTGTCTTCTGACATCGGTAAAGTACAGAAGGGATTGGCGACAAGGCTCGTTGATTATAGTAACAAGTCTTCGACTTCGATTTTGGCAGTTGCACCCGGTGGCAATGCAGATGATATCGATCTTACGCTCGTACTCCCAATTGAGAGTGTCGAGTGGGTTTATCGAGTATTTAAAAGTAACTGTGGGCGTGCGGCGATCTATGATTGTAATGAGGAGGGAGAAAACCTGCCCAGTTTTGTGTTGTATGCACTCTTTAAGAGTTTTGATCGAGTCTTTCCGTATGGCCGGTTTGTCCGGTGTAACGTCAGTCTACAAGGGCTGACATAATTTAATCGATGATGCCGATACCTAACTTCACTCCTTTTACCGGGACACCTCCAAACCGTAATACTGATACGAAGACAACGTTTAGTGATCACGTCGATACTCTCGTTGCCTGGATAACTGGGACTCTTTCCACTTATCTGAGTGTTTTTCCTGATGCTGCAAATGATCTTGCAGCCGAAGTGTCAGGAAATAAGGAGTCTTGTGATTCCGCGGTTGTAGCTGCTCAGGCGGCTCAAAATGCGGCTGAAGCAGCGTCAACCGCGGCTGCTTGGGTGAGTGGAACGACGTATAGTATTGGGGCTGTACGGTTTTCACCGATTACGTTTGCATCTTTTCGTCGCAAGACGGCGGGGGCGGGGACTACTGATCCATCGTTAGATACGGTCAATTGGGTACCACTACACTTTCCTTCTCAGACCGGGAATGGGGGGAAGTGCCTCGTTACCGATGGTGGTGTTGTGAGTTGGAGTGGGAACCCTTTACCGTCGCAAGTCGGTCAAAGCGGTAAGGTGCTAAAGACGGTTTCGGAGGTTGCGAGTTGGGGCGTTGTCTCTCCAGATGTACAGGTCTTTTTGTCGTCAAGCTCTTGGTATAAACCGAGTGATAGAGCTACTAATGCGCGAGTGTTCGTGCAAGTATGGGGCGGCGGTGGTAGTGGAGGGATGACCAATGCCGGTGGCTCAAACGGAGCTGGTGGTGGTGGTGGTGGCGCGTATGCGGAAGGTTGGATGTCGTGGAATGAGTTACCATCAAGCGTTACGGTAACGGTCGGGAGTGGGGGGGCTCAGAGAAATCCAGGTGGGAACGGATATTCGGGGGGTTCCTCCTCTTTTGGTAGTTACATTTTAGCCTTTGGTGGTGGCGGAGGAGGGATCGGTAATAACCCGGTTTATGGCGGGGGTGGCGGTGGTCCTATAGGTATTGGAGGTACCGGGACAGGGGTACAGGGTTTGCCTACGACTTCTACGTTTTGGCACGGTAGCGCTGGAGGCGGTGTTACAACAGCACCTTCTACTCCGTCACAGAGTCTTTTTGGTGGCGGCGGCGGAGGAAGTGCTCTTAATGGAGGGGCGGTGAGTTCAGGAGCCGTTGGGATGGTCGGTGGAAGTGGTGGTGCTGGATCATCTTCGGGGAACGCTACTGCGGGATCAGTGCCGGGCGGTGGCGGTGGTGGATGCTCAACAATGTCTGGTGGCACCGGGGGTGCGGGTGGAAGTGGAAAAGTAATTATAACGGTATTTTGATATGCGGTATGCTATAGTTAAGGATGGTGTCGTTGTTAATGTGACGATCTGTAGTGACCCGGAGTTTGCGACGTCACAGGGTTGGGTTCCCCTTGATGATGATTACTGGATTGGAGATTTTTGGAGTGTGGATAGTGGGTTTTCTCATCCCGATGTAGCGGTAATTTAACGGATTTGATTGATCGTTTAAGACCCGTTAAGTGGCGATTAATTACTTCATCTTTCTCCTCATTTTTTCTGGTTCAAATTTCATAACCTCCGTGTAAAAATTTCAGAATCTTCTTGTCGCGTTATAGCGGATGAATGCATGATCCCGATAACAGCTATTATCAACAATGCTTCAATGAACATGATTATGAACCAGTACAAGATTGCCGTTATCGTCGGCAGCATCAGAAAAGATTCATTGAACAAAAAGCTCGCAGATGCCATCATCAGGATAGCCCCGTCCGGGTTTTCTTTCATGCATGTGCTGATCAGTGATTTACCGCTTTACAATCAGGATGACGATGCGAATCCTGCCGAATCGGTCAAGCGGCTGAGACGGGAAATAGGTGGTGCTGACGGGCTGCTCTTTTTGACGCCTGAATATAACCGATCAATACCCGGTGTTCTCAAGAATGCTCTCGATCATGCTTCACGACCACATGGGCAGAGTGTCTGGGCGGGCAAGCCTGCCGGTATTCTTGGTGTTGCACTCGGAGCTGCCGGTACTGCCTTGGCACAGCAGCATCTTCGCAACATTCTTGCCTGTCTGGATGTGCCTGTGCTTGGACAGCCTGAAGCGTTCATTCAGGCAAGGGAGGGATTATTCAGTGAGGATGGCACTATTGGTCCAGGGAGCAAACCGTTTCTGCAGAACTGGGTCGACCAATATGCTCGGTGGATAAAACTGCATGTAACCTTAATTGAGGAGGTCTCATAATGTTACACATTCGAAAAGCGGTTGAACGGGGGCATGCAGACCATGGGTGGCTCAATACCTGGCATACCTTCTCCTTCGCCGATTATCACGATCCGCGATACATGGGCTTCAGGGCGCTTCGGGTCATCAACGAGGATCGTGTCCAGCCTGGAGAGGGCTTCGGAACCCATCCCCATCGTGATATGGAGATCATCTCGTACGTACTCGATGGGGCTCTTGAACACAAGGACAGCATGGGAAACGGGACGGTAATCAGGCCGGGCGATGTTCAGCGGATGAGCGCTGGCACCGGAATCACCCACAGCGAATTCAACCATTCCAGTGAAGAGCCTGTTCATTTCCTGCAGATATGGATTTTCCCTGATACGAAAGGTCTGGAGCCAGGATATGAGCAGAAATTTTATTCGGACGAAGCAAAGCGCGGTCGACTCAGGCTCGTTGCTTCGAGGGACGGAAGGGCTGGTTCCCTAACCATCCATCAGGATGCCGAATTGTATGATTCGCTTCTTGAAGAGGGAGTGGAAATAGAGTACCCTGTGCCGGCGGGTCGCTATGTCTGGCTGCAAGTGGTGTGCGGGGCTATCAATGTAAACGAGGTTCGCCTTGGGCAAGGTGATGGTGCTGCCATTAGTGATGAGGCCTTGTTGAAGATCATTGCCGAAAAAGATTCGGAATTCCTGTTGTTCAACCTCGGTTGAACGGCAGGGGGCATCGCAGGGCCAAATCCGCGCCTCTGCTCGGCTTCCTTTCGTGGGGCGTATCCAGGGATTCGGGCCTGAACGGTTTTGTGTTCTTCGGGTTTTATGTAAGAGGTCCCAGTCTCAGTGCTCTCTCTATTTTGTCGCGTTGTGCCGGATTGACACGCGACTCCTCCGCATAGTCTCGCCATCGCGCTACAACGCTCCTTACTTCTTCAATGATCGTTTCTGCACGGCCACGCTTCATGGAAGCGCTCTTTGCACACGCTTTAAAATCCTCCAGAGTAAATTCACTCCGTTTGCCATTCATCGTCATTTGATGCGTTGATGTCCATTTTCCGCCGGGTTGATAACTGTAGGTCATGTCGAAGGCGGGGGAGAGTGACCAGTTTCCCGACCTGTTCATCAGGAAGGCAGTGTTCTTGACGTGGTCATCCTGATTTCGGGCCACGATATTGAAAACCATCCGGCGGAACTGCTCCTCAATGGCAGCCATCGGCAACCCCAGTCGGCGAATTACCTGAAACGCCTGCTCGTAACCGTATGCTCCTGCCTGATTGAAATCATAATGCGCCATACCGCAAAGCGACTGCATGTGCAGCTTGCCCCCACCTTCCAATCGGTCGAATCGCTTTGTCATGAAATGGCGGCGCCCGTTCTCCTCGAACAGACGGCTTGGACTCATGGCAATTCCCGCATCGATCGCCATCCTGTAATAAGCATGTTCGATCGCGCCGTATCCCTTTGGGTCTTCCAGTTCCTTATCCTTGTTGCCGCTGACACCGTCGAACTTCATCAGCCAATATTCAAATCCACTGCCACCCTTCACCTGCCCTGATCGGACTTCATTTGTTTTCGGATTCCAGGCAATCACCGCCTTGGCCCTTGCGCCGCCAGCAGATGTGCCAACCTGCAAAATATCCCTTAGTGCTGTTTGCTTTCCCTCCTCGTGGAACCAGCCCTGCAGGTTGTTCTGATGGCTCAAAACCTCCGAAGCCAGTGCTACCAACTTGTCAACTTCAATATGGGAGGATCCCGGTGCGGCCAATCGGGTTGCTGGCGCATACTCCAGCGCACCCATACCGCGCGAACCCGTGTAACAGAGGCGCTCCACTGCATTGAACGATTCTGGCATACGTCCTGAACGGGCAAGCCAGGCATCAATCAACGCATTACCAAACCGATCTGGCAGTGAATCCGCCAAAAGCCCCGGAAGCCCATGGAAGGTTTCCGACGGCAGAGCGGGAAAAGAGTAGAGTCGGCCGGAGAGCGGCATCATCAGCGGGGACACCTCGATACCGCTACTGGTGAACTCCGAATCATATTCAAAGGTGGCGGTCGCAGCATTGTCCTCCAGCGACACCGCCCCGATCGTGCGTCCCCACAGTTTTACCATTGCCGTTGTGCTCATGCTTCGTCACCCCACTTCCAGGGCACTTCACCCGTTGGTTTTCTTTTGCCACTGGCACGCTTTCTCGCCTTGCCTTTCAGTTTGAGCAGATCCATCGGACGCAGTCCAGCCTCGGGCACCAATGTTTCCAAACGCTCCAGGAGCCCCAATACCCGCAGAATCCGGATCATGGTCGACATTTGCATCGTAGCCCCGGCCTCGACACGCTCCACCGTTCGTTTCGATACGCCTGCCTGCTCCGCAAGCATCCCTTGAGTAAGCTGAAGCTCCAGCCGACGCTGCGCAAATCGTCCGCCCAGCTCCGCCAGAATCGCTTCATCGGTCAATAATCCGTCAATCTTCATCAGGATTTTTTTTGTTAATCTTTATGGTTTATGTCGCAATTAGTGGCGATATAAAATATAGATATAATCTTTTTTCGCTATATGTGGCGATTTGGAGAATATATAATTATTGTCGCACGAAACCGTTGAAAGTGCGGCAACCTGATCCCGGCGTATTGCACCTTACTATACCAGTCAGAGCGTTTCCGGTTTCTTGCTAAAATATAATGAGTTAGAGTCGAGTGGTATGTTCCGAAATGGAACGAACCTCACTTTCGAGCAATGCGCCGTTTTCAAAGATGTTCTTGAGGCGTTTGGTGATCGCTGGTCGCTGGACACCAAACAGCTTGGCGATTTTCTACAATTTCAGCGATCGCCGTGCCGAGTTTCTGCTATCTCTTCTGTAACGCAGCTTCGCAAACCTCATACTCACCCACATGGACGCGCATCAGGCTCTTCCAGAGCTTGCTGTGGTTGGGCACGGAGAAGTGCAGCAGTTCATGCACAATCACGTAATTCCAGACCTCTTCGTCCATGTCGAGCAATTCGGCGTTGAAATTCAGATGGCCCTCCGTGGAGCAGGAGGCCCACTTGTTCTGCATGGGGCGAACACCAAGCCACACAATTTGAACGTCAAGCTTGGCGGCCCAATCGCGAACGCGCTGCTTGAATCGAATTTTTGAGCTTGTGTCGGTCATGGCTTACATTCGGTTTGCTTTTTCCAGCAGGTGAAACAGATAGTTCACGATGCCTGTGACCCGGTCGAGTTCCTCTGATTGAGCGTAGAGGGCAAAGGTGATCTTTTTTCGAAGCTCACGCAGTGCCGCATCGCTCTTCTGCCAGTTCGGAAACTCTACGAACGCCATCTTGATCTGGCGGCTGACCTCTTCGGCATGGCCGAGATGCTCGTCAAGCAGTGTCCGGTAGACGAAGAAGGTGAGTTTGACAGGGATTGCTGAACGTTACAAACGGTAAGTGCTGCAAAATACTGAAATTCTTGGTAACACAGCATTCTGGAATTCTATTGCGCCAGCCTTGCCGGAAGCAGGATTCATTCAGCCAGTGGCTTAAGCGCATTTTTGAATTGTTGATGGGTACCAGTGGGTAAAATTTGTGATTTTTTTTCCGTAAGAGCGAAAATTTTAACAAAATTTTAATGTGTTATTTGAAGTCTGTTGAAATAACAGTATAATAAAATTGTAAAAGCCCTGTTTCTTTCACCGTTTCATTCCTCTGCCGATTTCCCATAAGTACAAATTTTGTAAGTGCTTGTCTTTTATCAGGTCAGGTTTTCGTGATTGACTGTAGACGACATCTACTACTATTGCAAGTTCTAAGGGTACCTGTAATAATCTTTTTCGCCGTCTGGTTGTTGCTGTGGATTGTGCTATGCACTCTCCCTGTTCCTGTGTATTCCAAATAAGTCGGTGCTTTCGGTGAGTTTTCATGCTGCAGCATAACTTTTTGAGTTAAACCTTCAGGTCATCCATGATATCGCACGCATTAACAATTGTTATCAATGAGTTGAACGCACATCTTAAAAAGGTGTATGGAGATAGTCATAGCTCAGGTTCAGCCCAACTCGGAAATCCATCAGATGGGTTCACTTCAGAAAAAGGAGGCACGTCAAGAGATTCCCTGTATTTTTCAATTATCAATATCAGGGAAGAAAAGACGTTAAAAAATCTTCCAAATTATGTTCGTGATGATATCACTCAGAAGGTACTCTATGAAAATCCACCAGTGTATCTGAACTTTCAGATTTTGATTACAGCGCCACTTAAAAATTATGGAGACGGATTAATATTGCTGTCGAGAGCTATCCGTTTTTTCCAGTACAAAAATGTATTTACCCACGAAAATATTGAGCCTGCCTCAATAATACCTGCTTCTTCGCATAACGATATTGATTGTCTGGAAACATTCAAGCTGATTTTAGATCTCTATTCCGCCTCGATGGAGGAGGTTAACCATATGTGGGGAACACTTGGAGGAAAGCAGTACCCCTTTGTTATCTACTGGATGCGGATGCTTGATCTAAAGTTTAAGGCGGTACAACATCAGGGCGATCTTATTACGGAGGTTGTCACCAATTTTGGCCAGAAATCACCAACTTCAGCCTGATATGTCTGAGCGCATTACTTACACCTATAACCGATTGTTCGAGGTACACCTCTTCCACCATTACTGGCTGGACGATGGCATGACTTGTTTTGACTTGATTACCGATAAGAAAAAAAAAGCAAGGCATCTGCTGATGTATGACGTGCGTTCTTTTCTTGTTGTAACACCGACTGCAGCTACGACAAAGACATTGAGAGCTTTAAGATGTGTATTTAAAAATACAGCATTCGGCTTCATCGTAGGCGTACCGGAGAAAATTGTAATTCATGATGACACCATATTTGAATTTATTGTAACGGTTCTAAATGCGGACTTTTTCAGCTATACCACCCTGACGCTTAATCCTCAAAGGATTTATGAGCCGAAAGATAAGTCAAAAAAGAAAATATACCGATACAAGGAGAATGTGCCTGTCTTTTCCAATTTGACAGGATCAATAAGAACGCCAGTTGGATCAGACAAGATGCTCTTTTTATCCAAAGAGATTCCTGACTCAAATGATAACCCTAACAGAACAAACATTGCACCTAACAACAAGGTGGAATGCTTTTTCATTGATAAAGACGCCGACAACCCCAATAAAGATACGTTATATCAACGTACCAGCGATTACCTGTCAGATACGAAAAAACTTGGTGAGAAAGAGATGTTGCCGGTCTTCGTCAATCAGGCTGATGTTCCTGATCTAACTGCTCCTATAGATATTGATGAAATAGAAGAAATGCCAAAACGAGGAATCAGGCTCACGGAAGATATTCCAGACAATGTGTTTGCCCTTATCCATTTGTATACACTGAACAAGAGTAAAAACGACTTCAGTTTCACTGACGATATCGGACATGCAAAGCCCACTTTTCCGGTTTATCAAATCCGTTTCAAAAACCGCATGACCTATTGGTATTACTATGACAAGAACGATCTGGCACATTACAGTGACAAGGTTGATTTAAAACCATTTCTCCCATTGCAAAATCCATTGCCCTTAACATTTTTTGGAAATGCTCGCGATGATACTGAGACTGATAAGAAAAAACCTTTGCACAAGCCGTCAGAAGGACTGGTAAAAGCGGAAAAAAATGGTGACAAAATAACAAAGCTTGTTTCGGAGATATTTGTATCAACTCCTCAACCTTAACGAGAGACACTATGCCAATGTATAAAACCCCAGGAGTTTATGTCGAGGAAATTCCGAAATTTCCTCCTTCCATTGCGCCAGTGGAGACGGCAATACCTGCGTTTGTCGGTTATACTGAAAAAGCTGATAAAACCGCATCGGGCGACCTGCTTAATCTCCCTACCAAAATCGGATCGCTTACCGAATACGAGTTTTACTTCGGTGCGGGAGCTAAGCTAAACGTCGAAGCAGTAATACTGGATTATAATAAGAGCTTCAAATCAGCAAAAATTAAAAACCAATTTTACATGTACGATAGCCTGAGGCTCTTTTATGCCAATGGCGGCGGCGACTGCTACATTGTTTCAGTAGGCACCTATGACAGTCAGGAAGGACAAGCTCCTCATTCGATACACTTCACTGCCGATGGAACAGGAATAAAGACTCTGGAAAAATTTGATGAGCCGACCATTCTCGTATTTCCCGATAATTCAAGACTCACTACTGACTATAAAGAGGTCTACGACGCTGCTCTCGCTCAGTGCGGCAGTTTGAAGGATCGGGTCGGTTTATTTCACGTCAATGAAGATGACCATTATGGTGCGGACTTTCGCTCGAAAACAGGATTAAAAGAGCTGAAATATGGCATGGCATACTCTCCGTGGCTGGAAGTCAGTTTTCCGAAGAATATCACCTATCGTGATTTTTTCGACAAGATTTACAAAGGGTCAACGTCGACCAAAACCAAATTCAAACTGACTGATTTGGCTGATGGAACGACGGGTAACAATGAAGCCAGTGCATCATTGATTTTGGCATACAAAGCCGTCAGTACTGATGTTGATACTGTCGCTTCTGCAACAACAGCCCTGAGGGGCAGCTATCCAGACCTTCAGGCTCGATTCGATACTCTCAAAAATGCTTACGAAACGAGCAAAATTGTCAACAACTTTATGCCAATCATGGGTTATCTGTTTGATTTCGCAAGACAGATAGATACGCTGGTTGGAACGAGCCTAACATCTTCTGTTCAGGATATAGTCTTGAAGGACTCCCTGAAAACCAGGATTTCTTCTACAACTTCTTCCCTGAAAAAGATTTATGCGGACCTGATCAACTACGACCAAGCACTCGCAGCAGCAGTGACTACCTACAATGCTCAGTATAGTATAGATCCTTTGCCATTATCGCCTGAATGGGGGAGCACTTTTAGCAGTCCACCATTACCGAACTTACTATTCAGCGGTAACACTAATAGTGCGAAAATGAAAGAAGTGCTGGACAAGATTGACCAGGTCAGCGCTCCAAATAACCTTTTTGACCAAATCAAAACGGCCTGGGAAGATGTGATAAAGGCGGCTAAGGATGCGAAGACATCGAGATTCAAGGCGTTAGTAAGTGCTTTCCCGATGGCAGCACTGATTGTTGGATACGAAACCGTCATGACGGATGTGGACCACATTAATGCAGAAACAACATCCCTGCCGACAGATGCAACAAAGACCCTGAGAGACCACTTCTCTGAGCTTGAAGGGGAATACTTGAGTGAACCTGTTTCAAAAGCCAGTAAGTTTCAAAATATTGTGGATTATCTGTTCAAGTTTGCAAGAACGATAGATACGCTGGTTGGAAGTACGGGAGTTCATGTTCAGGATGATGATTTGAAGAACGACCTGACAAAGCTGATTAAGAATGCACTGAAAGGCATTTATGCCGAACTAATCAGTTATGACAAAGCACTTCCCTCAAAAGAGCCAAATTACACTGCTCAGTTTCAAAGCAACCTTCCAAAAGCCGCTGAGTGGGGCGGTGTTTTTTCTGAAAATTCCGCTAATAATCCAGATTTTGTCCAACCGTCAAGCAATATATCCGGTACAAATGGTGCTGCAATGGACGACGTGCTGTCAAAACTCAGACCGCTCTTTGATCAGATCAACGATGCGTGGCTCGGCAGCGTGGTCGGTGCCGCTCAGCAACTGGAAAAAGCAAAGCACGAGGGTATGGCGGATTCATTCCCGCTGTACAAGACCATCCTCACCGGCCTCCAGAATGCAACTACATCCGTGCCTCCTTCCGGCGCAGTAGCAGGGATATATGCTTATGTAGACCGGACGAGAGGTGTCTGGAAAGCCCCGGCCAACGTCAGCATCAGCGGAATCATCGGGCCAACGATAACTTTCACAGCATCAGAACTTGATGCACTTAACGTGGATCCGACCAGCGGAAAATCAATCAATGCAATCCGCAGCTTCACCGGCAAAGGGACACTGGTTTACGGGGCTCGCACCCTTACAGGTAACGACAATGAATGGCGGTATGTCAGCGTACGCCGCTTCTTTAATTTCGTGGAAGAGTCCACAAAGAAGGCTACCGAGCAGTTTGTGTTTGAGCCTAACGATGCGAACACATGGGTGAGGATTCAGGCCATGATTGAAAACTTCCTGACTACGCTTTGGCGACAGGGAGCATTGCAGGGCATCAAACCGGAACATGCGTTTTATGTGGCCGTCGGTCTCGGAAAAACCATGACACCGATTGATATCCTTGAAGGTCGATTGATTATCGAAATCGGTATGGCCGTGGTCAGGCCAGCGGAGTTCATCATTCTGAAGTTTTCACACAAGATGGCTGAGTCGTGAGGCTGATACGCGGGAAATAGAGGCGTAAATCGTCCGTTACTTTTCAACTCATAAACAATGCATACTATGGCACAGGAATATCCAATACCTCGCTTCCATTTTCAGATAGACTGGGGTGGAGCAAAAATGAGCTTTACGGAAGTCACCGGTCTCGTGATGGAGCGAGAAAAAATTGAATACCGGCATAGCGACAACAAGGATTTCAATAAAATCAGCATGCCGGGAATGGTTAAAAACAACAATATCACACTGAAGCGCGGGAAGTTCGAAAGTGATTTCGATTTCAATACCTGGATGGAAGAAGTCGCTAATGAAAGGGTTGACAAACGACGCGATGTGACCATCCGGCTGCTCAACGAAAAACATAATCCTGTTGCAGCATGGACTGCGGCAAGATGCTTCCCGGTAAAAATCACCGCACCCGACCTCAAATCGGATGCGAACGAAATTGCTGTCGAGAGCATTGAGCTGGCACATGAAGGTCTTAGGTTGATGAAAGTCTGATGGCTACTACAGACTACTATCCGCCATGGGGATTTTACTTTAAAGTGATATTCAACGGTATCAGTCTGGATACAAACGATGTGCGTTTTCAGTCTGTGTCCGGTCTCTCGGTTGACTACGACTATGAGCCTTACAAGGAAGGTGGCGAGAATCGCTTTGAACATCAATTACCGGTACGCACCAAATATGCTGACCTAGTCCTGAAGCGCGGAATGCTGGTGGATTCAGGGGTAATCAAGTGGTTTCTCGATGCCTTCCAAAACAGGATATTCAAACCCGTAACGATTACCATCATCCTGATGAACGAAAAAAGCGAGCCTTTGCGCACCTGGAATGTCGTCCATGCCATTCCAAAAAAATGGCTCATCAGCGATTTGAATGCCAATGAAAACAGCATTGTAGTCGAAACAATGGAATTAACCTATCGCTATTTCAATCTTCTGTAAAGGACAGAGAAAACGATGCCGATTGAAATAAAAGAGCTGCATATCCGGGTTACGGTGAATGCATTGGGAGGGCAATCTGAGTCACCTCAAAAGATCACTGTTGGAAATACCCTTTCTGGAAAAACCAGTGACAGTGAAAAAGAAGTCATTGTTGCAGAATGCGTCGAGCAAGTACTGGAAATCATGCAAAATAAATTGGAGCGCTGATGGCTGAGACCGGAAAACTGGAAAAAATGCTCATTCTTGCTTTTTCCGATTCAAAGAGTCTGGAAGGTGGCGGTCTGGCGGAAGTACCGGAATTTATTGAGGTGCTCATTAATCCGGAAACTTATACACACAATTTCAAACTTAAATTTTCAGAATCAGGACAGGGGCAGGGAACCAGCGGCAAGCAGTTAAAGTATGAATACACCGAGCCGGAAGAGATTACTTTTGAATTTCTTTTTGATAATACCGGCATTATTGACGGCAAACCGAGGGATTCCATTATTGCCGATATCACAAGGTTCAAGCAGGTACTGACCGGCTATAAGGGTGATTCGCATGAACCTCGTCATTTTAAATTGGTATGGGGCATAAATTCCATTTTTAAAGGGCGGGTAACGGAACTCAGTATCACGTATAAACTCTTCAAACCTGATGGAACCCCCATACGCGCAATTGCCATAGTCACGTTCAAAAGCAGTATTGAAGAAGAGAAACGAGCAGCAAAGGAAGACAAGAGATCAGCCGATCTGACGCATGTGCGTAAAGTGAAGGCTGGCGATACCCTGCCTCTGATGTGCTATCGGATATATGGAGATCCGAAATATTACTTCGCTGTTGCAGAAAAAAATAGCCTTGATAATTTTCGATCGCTTAAGCCGGGAACAGCCATCCTGTTTCCACCGATTGAAAAAGTAAATAACCAGTTGTGAGTAACGAAAGTATTATACCGACTTCGGCAACGCCGGATGTATGCACCGTTGCCGCTCTGATAGAGGGCACTGAAATCCCTGGCACATTTCATGTCTTGTCGGTTTCTGTCTCACGGGAGATAAACCGGATTCCTTCAGTTGTGTTGCACCTGATGGACGGAGAAGCATCCACATCCACGTTTGAAGCGAGTAATACCGGTTATTTCATACCTGGTAAAAAAATTGAAATCCAGCTTGGTTATCGCTCGCGGAATGACTCTGTATTTAAAGGGATCGTCATTAAACAGAGCATCAAAATTCGTAAAAACGGGAGCTTGATGGTTGTTGAATGCCGCAGTGAAGCTGTTAAGATGACAAGAGGGGCCAATAGCCGCTACTATATCGAAAAGAAGGACAGTGATATTATGGAAGAACTGCTCGGATTGTACGGTTTGAACAAAGAGGTAACGGAAACAAAGCCGGATTTGAAGGAAGTCGTGCAGTATGAGTCCACCGATTGGGATTTTCTTGTGTGTCGTGCCGAAGCAAACGGGCATGTCGTGCTTGTCGGAGATGACAAGGTTGTTATTGCGCCACCCTCGACAACCGGCAATGCGGTAGTGACGGTAAAGTATGGCGCTACGATTCTTGAGCTGGATGCCGAAATAGACGCTCGTTGGCAAAGCAAAGGCATCAAAGCAAGCAGTTGGAATCCGACTGATCAGGAGTTGATAGAAACGGATGCAAGTGAGCCTTCGACAACCAATAATGGTAACCTTTCGTCGTCAACTCTGGCTGGTGTAATCGGAGGCGAAGCCGATCGAATCAGGCATGGCGGCAAACTCGGCCAGCCAGAACTGCAAGCATGGGCAGACGGCCGGCTCTTGAAAGAACGATTGGCTAAGGTGCGCGGAAGGGTAAGATTTCAGGGTTTTGCAGGCGTTTTGCCCGGTCAACTGATCGAAATATCCGGCATCGGAGATCGTTTTGAAGGAAAGCTCTATGTTTCCGGGGTTCGCCATACGGTAGCAAGCGGAAATTGGGAGACAGATGTGCAGTTTGGCCTGAATCCTGAACTTTTCTCTGAGACCTACAACCTTCGTCCGTTACCCGCAGGTGGGCTTCTTCCTGGCGTCAGCGGTCTGCAAATCGGGGTTGTCACGGTTCTGGAAAGTGATCCTGATGGCGAAGATCGGATTAAGGTGAGGCTTCCCCTGGTGAGTGTTTCAGAGGAAGGAATCTGGGCTCGCCTTGCCACACTGGATGCGGGCAAAGATCGAGGCACATTTTTCCGTCCAGAAATCGGAGATGAGGTTGTGGTGGGCTTTCTTGGCGATGATCCTCGTTACCCGGTTGTGCTTGGTATGTGTCACAGCAGTGCCAAGCCTGCGCCCGAGCCGGCATCAGATAAAAACCACCACAAAGGTTACGTCAGTCGCGAGAAAATGAAACTTACCTTTGATGACGAAAAAAAAATCATCCATCTCGAAACCCCCGGCGGCAATAAGCTGACGCTCTCGGAGGACAAGAAAGGTATTTTGATCGAAGACCAGAACGGCAACAAAATTACGCTCGATAATAATGGCATCAAGATCGAAAGCGTCAAAGACCTTATCCTGAAAGCGTCTAAAGATATTAAAGCTGAAGGCGTGAACATAGAATTGAACGCACAATCAGGATTCAAAGCATCAGGAACAGCCACTGCAGAAGTTTCCGGTGCAAACACAACGATTAAAGGCAGTGCTACAACCGTGATAAATGGCGGAATGGTCCAGATTAACTGATAGACAAAAGAGAAATGTTTCCAGCAGCACGTGTCAGTGACTTGATTGTCAGTCCGGTAACTCAGGGACTCCCGGTACCTATTATTCCGCCCGGCATTTTAACGGTTCTTATCGGCGGTTTTCCTGCAGCGCGGATGAGTGACTCGTGTGGTGCCGATGTGATTGTGAAAGGATCAGCTACAGTCATGATCGGGGGGTTCCCGGCTGCGAGAGTTGGCGACTTGACCGCCAGCGGAGGCTCCATCCTGCCGCCGGGAGCAATGACCGTGCTTATCGGGGGCTGACCACCTTGTTTTGTGAGGTTTCAATGCAAGAAAACGCTTACTACGAAAAAATGAGTCTTCCGTTTATTGGTCGCGGGTGGTCATTTCCGCCCACATTTAATCGCACGACTTCCGGTGTTGAGATGCTTGAAGAGGAAGCTGACATCGCATCGAGCCTTGAAGTGCTGCTCAGCACGGCACAAGGTGAGCGGGTTATGCTTCCTCAATACGGCTGTAACCTCGATGAACTCATATTTGAGGGTTTGGACACGCGGATGAAAACTCTGATGGCCGATAAAGTGGAATCAGCCATTCTTTACCATGAGCCGCGTATTGAACTGGAAAATGTGGCTCTCGTAGATAGTGGCGAACTGGAAGGCGTCGTGCTGATAAGCATTGACTACCGGGTAAAAACTACCAATTCACGGTTTAACCTGGTATTTCCTTACTACAAACTCGAAGGTACCGATATCAATCTTTCGATGACCGTTAACATTTTACCTGATAACAGTTGATGTATGCCCGAAGAATGCCAGCAAAATACGGATCCGAATAAACTTGTCCGGGAAGGCTCAAGTCAGGATCAACGGATGCCAACGGCCCTTGATCCGTCCTATGCTCCTGTAGATGAGCGGACGCTTGCCGATAAAGTGGTCTTTGCGCAAAGCTATGCCGCCTTTCTCAAGTATTTCGATGCATCCAATACGGCAGTTGGAGACTGGAGGCCCTTCTTTGGCAAAGACGTGTCGGTGCAACTGGCCTTGGTTGCTATTGAGGATATCGAGGCCTACAAGACAACCATGAAATCCTGGTTCGATTATTTGAACAACAGGGAAAACATAGATGATAGCGAAGGCTTAAAGAACAAACTTGGTTTTCTTTTCGCCGGATTGGGAACACTGGCTCAGCAACTAGATGCGTTTAAAGAGAATTTGCCGGTTGAAATTCCCCTGAAGGGCAAGCTGCAAAACCTTATCAAAAGCCAGCTCGCACCGGCGCTCAAGCGCCTGATTGCCTATTACAAAGCTGGAGTGAAGGAGAATCAGGGTCTTGATCTTATTGATGTGGAAGCCAGGCAATCATCTGTGCTGATCCTGCGCAGTCAAGTTGCAGCTTTTGACTCCGTTTTGAACGCCGGATTATCCATGGACTGGAGCATGGGTGTCGCATGGTCAAGCTACAAAGATAGTATCAGACCGGAAGAATCGGTATATGGCGATTCTTCCAACGATCCGACAATGTCAGAGGAAGAAAAGGTTTTTATTCAAATCAACCATTGCTCGACTCATGCTTTGTTCAAATCCATTTTCGACCAGTTCCTGAAAGTCTTTGCCCGCACAATCAGTGAGGCCAACAGCGCACTGGAAGAGGTTTTGATGACATGGGATAATCACCAGCCCCATTACGCACTTTTCCTTGCCTTCCTGCGCCTGTTTGAATATGCGCGGACAAAAGCAAATACGCTGACCGGCCGGCATCTTGATTTCTATTACCGTGAGATTTTGCGCCTTAAGGAAAAACCTGCCGAGCCCGGCCATGTGCATTTGCTGGCTGAACTCGCCAAACAGGCTGACATCCATGAATTCAAAGCAGGAGAACTGTTCAGAGCAGGAAAAGATGATCAGGGTAAAGATCTCTTTTTTGCCAATGACCGGGATTTTGTCGCCAATAAAGCAACGGTTGCCGCTTTGAAAACCGTGTATCGGCACGGTAATGAAATTGTTGGTAATGAATTGGCTGGCACAGCAAGAACAACTACCATTCACCAAGGTCGCATTTACGCGTCACCGATTGCCAATTCGGATGATGGGCAGGGCGCGGAACTCACTTCAACAGGCCAATCCGGGCATCCGTTTTTCAATAAGGTTTATGCTGACGGGAGACTTCAGAGTATTAACATGCCCAAAGCGGAGATCGGGTTTGCCATCGCTTCGCATTATTTGCTTATGGCAGAAGGGAAGCGAACCATTACTATTAGGTTTATGACATCTTATCTAGTTGCTTTTAATAAAAATGGAGAGAGTGGAGAGAATAAAATTGTTTGTATGCTCACTACCGAACAAGGCTGGCTTACAATTATAACTCCATTTATTTCTTTCAATCAATTCTTGGAATTGAATATCACGCTAACTGGAGATGCACCATCAATAACTCCTTATTCCGTCAAAACGCACGGTTACAATTTCGAAACTGATTTACCTCTTCTTCTGGTCAAACTGAAGCAGGACGATACCCGGGAATATGCATATTCGGTTTTGCAGGGTGTCGTTGTTAATAAAATCACTCTCACCATCGTTGTTGAAGGGTTGAAATCCCTTGGTGTTTCCAATGATTTCGGCCCTGTGGATACCTCTAAACCGTTTCAGCCCTTTGGCCCATCACCAGTTGCTGGAAGCTCATTGATTATCGGATCAAAAGAGGTTTTTCAGAAAAAACTGAGTAATCCATCGGTAACGTTGAAATGGTTATCTAAACCTTCCCCATACGTTAATACAAGCACCCCTTCGACAAAGGTTTACGTTGATTTTCTAAGTAATGGTGACTGGCAAGGAACCAAGGAAACTCCGTACACAGATGGCCCTATCGTTTTTTCTGTTTCAACCTCGGTTACAGATGAGCCTGATTTTAGTGCTAATGAGTTTTATCGCACGAGTTCCCGGAATGGTTTTGTAAGGTTAAGATTGACCGATGGTTTTGGACAGGACAAATACCAAGCTGATCTGCTCAAATACCTTAACAAGGAAAAGGATAGTAGTGGAGATGTTATCATAAATAATCTTCCGTTGCCACCAGTCGTTCCTATAGCAAGCGAAATATCGATGAAATACAAGGCTGAGACTACTATCATCCTTGACTCGTCCGTTCCCAATAGTTTTGAAACCCGGAAAGCCCGGTTCTTTCATGTCGGGCCTTTCGGCACTGCTGAACAGCATCCTTATTTGAATTCCAGCGGTAGCGTACCTTTACTGCCGCAGTTTAATTTTCCCCCCGAAGATATAATGACGCCCACAAGTGATGCGGGCGAGTTTTACATCGGGATCAACGGACTCAAGCTGCCACAAAACCTGTCGCTTCTTTTTCAGGTTGTGGATGGAACTGCCAATCCGAAGCTCGATAATCCCGAAATTCACTGGAGTTACCTGAAAAACAATAACTGGATCGGATTTGCTGAAAAAGCAGTCGAAGATGGAACCGGCGGGCTGCTTAGTTCCGGTATTATCACGTTTGCCGTCCCACGGGAGGCAACGGACACGAATACCATTCTGCCTAAGGGGATGATCTGGATTCGAGCTGCAGTTGATAAAAACAGCGATGCTGTCTGCAAGCTGAAAATGGTTGCAGCACAGGCCTTTCAGGCAACCTTTGTTGACAAGGGAAACGCCCCAAGCTTTCCGGCAACGCCGCTTGCAGCGGGAGCCATAAGCAAGCTCGTTCAACCCGCCGCAGCCGTCAAAACCATTATCCAGCCCTTCGAGTCATTTGGGGGGCGTGGTGCCGAGCAACCTATGGCATTCAATGCCCGCATCAGCGAGCGCCTTCGTCATAAGGATCGTGCTATTGCTCTATGGGACTACGAACGGGTGATCCTCGAGGCTTTTCCGCAAGTTTATAAAGTTAAATGTCTTAACCATACCTATTATGAGGCCGATGGTTACAGGGAGTCAGCGCCCGGACACATCACTGTTGTTACGATTCCGAATTTGCAATTCCACAACTTGCGCGATCCCTTAAAGCCCTTTACCAGTCTCGGTTTGATTGAGGAAATCAAAGTGTTTTTGAAAAAAAGGATGAGCTGTTTTACCAAGTTGCATGTAATGAACCCTGAGTTTGAAGAAGTAAAACTCAGTTTCAATGTTCGTTTTTACGATGGAGGGGACGAAACCTATCGCGTGCAAATGCTAAAACACTCAATCACAAGATTCCTCTCGCCATGGGCCTTTGCTGACGGTGGAAGTCCATCATTTGGCGGAAAGATCTACAAGTCGGTGTTGATCAATTTTATTGAAGAACAGCCTTACGTGGATTACGTGACCGATTTCAGGTTGTTTCGTGATATCAATGACGTAAAGAGTAAAATCGATCTGTCGGAGGTTGAAGGTTCCAGGGCAATATCTGTTCTGGTATCGGCCCCACTCGACAAACACGAAATCACTCTTATTTAGCCAAGGAAGTACTCTGCATCCGTTCAATCTCTTTGTGTAAAACATGAGCCAAACTCCTGAACAAATAGAGAAATACCCTCAGCGTGAACCTGCGGAGGAGTTCTATCGCCTGCGAAGGGAAGGTATTGGCTTCATCGAACAGATGGCAAGTCGGCTTTGGACTGACTACAATACACACGACCCCGGCATCACAACGCTCGAGGCACTGTGCTACGCAATCACCGATCTCGCCTATCGTATCGGCTGGGATATCAAGGATATACTGGCACCAGCACCAGCAAAACCTTTGCCCGATCCCTTGCAGCCCTTTCCGGATCAGGCTTTCTTTACCGCAAGACAAATCCTGACGGTGAATCCTGCTACGCCAGACGACTTTGGTCGCTTGCTCATCGACCTTAAACAGGTTCGAAATGCATGGGTTTTCTGCAAGGAGTGCGCATGTGAGTTGAGTTATTACGCATGGTGTGAAAATCAGGAATTACGGCTCGCCTTCCAAAAGAGCAAGGATGCCCCGCTTGATGCGCAACCTGAAGTGCTAAAAGGACTTTACGATGTGCGACTTGAGCTGGAAGCCGACTCAGAACTGGGTGACCTGAATGACCGAAAGATCGAGCATACCGTCATCATCTATGACGCCAACGGTATTCATCCAATACTCATGGAGTTACGATTTCCTGAGACAAGCCTTACAATTCATAAGAAATGGACGCGGTTTCTGGACATTGATACTCTTCTTGAGAAGGTGACCCTTTCCCGGCTCAGTGCAACCAAAACCTTTAATGTATATACCAACCTAAACGATGATGCGCGAGACCCCTATATCCTTAAAAACTGGCGAAATATTTTTTATCTCGATTTCGGGATTACCTACAAACTTCCAGGTGAGCATCCTGTTAGTGAAACTTTCTGCCTCAATAACGCCACGTTGCGAATTTTCAGCGATATCGCAGCAAAAACGGCTTCGACAGCCCAGAGCTTAAACCAGAGCTTAAAATCCTGGCTTGAAGACATAAGCTCTGTTGGAGTCATTCATCGTTACCGAAAGAAAGCAAGACTGGCGCAGGAGGCTGTTGCGAACGCAAAGGCGACATTACTTTCGCATCGAAACCTGGATGAGGATTTTTGCACTGTCAACGTCGTCGTTATTGAGGAAATCGCTGTTTGTGCCGATGTGGAAGTCAAGCCCGATGCAGACATTGAATTGGTGCAGGCGCAAATCTGGTTTGAGATCGAACAGTATTTCAACCCGCCGGTGAGATTCCATACTTTGCAGGAGCTGCTCGACACCGGTGAAGCTGTGGAAGAAATCTTCAATGGTCCGGAGCTTAAGAGCGGCTTCATCAAGCCGGATGATCTGGAGGCGGCGTCAAACAAATCCGTTTTGCGGGTTTCAGATATTATCAATCGGTTGATGGAAATTGATGGTATCATCTCGGTTAATCAACTGCTGCTGACCAGGTATGATGCCGAAGGCAATGTTGCCGGGTGTGTCGCCGATCCTGATTTGACTAACGGAATCCCTTCCAGCAATACCAGTGCGTCATGGTTGCTCTTGGTCAGCAATCAACATCAGCCAAGGCTTTACCTGAATGCTTCGCGCTTCCTCTTCTATAAGAATGGCCTTCTTTTCAGACCACAGATGGATGAAGCACTCGACACCTTGAACCAGCTCCGTGGCGAAGCTGAACGTCCAAAAAGCAATGACCCTGACTATGATCTGAGAATTTCAGGAGGAACATTCAGAGAGTCCGAAGAATATTTCCCTGTTCAATACAGCTTTCCGTCAGTTTATGGTATCGGTCCGGAGGGAGTTCCTTCGCACGCATCGGAACAGAGGAAGGGTCAGGCCAAACAGTTGAAAGCGTATCTGATGGTCTTCGAGCAAATTCTTGCTAATGCTCTGACGCAACTGGCCCACACTGCCGACCTTTTTTCCCTTAATCCTGGCGTTAACCGAACCTATTTCGTCAAGGCATTCAGCAATCAATTGATTCAAGGCTTCGATGAGATTACGAACGACCTGTATACGGATGATACGTTGGGTAAAATTACCGAAACCGAGCCCGAGTTTCTTGAGCGGCGCAACCGGTTTCTCGATCATCTGCTGGCCCGTTTCGGTGAGCAGTTCAACGAGTATGCGCTGCTGCTGAGCAATGTAGATGGCAAAAAGGTAGCGCTCAAACGCCTGATCGACGACAAGATCTCCTACATCAATGAGTACCCGCTTGTCAGCCACGACCGTGCGAAAGCGTTCGACTACTCCAGGCCCGTTCCGTTTGACTACTCCGAGCCGGAACCGGAAAAGCAGAATAACGAATCAGGTATCAAGAGGCGCATCAGCCTGTTGCTGGGTTATCCCGATCTGAAATTTGACTGGGTGTTGGTTACGGATCAGGGTAATAAAAAGTTTAAGATTGTTTTTCAACTGATTGACAAAAATAAAAAAAAATGGATGCCAGGTAGTTTAATCACTACTGCCAGCAGCGAACCGGAAGCAAAACGGATCGGCTATCGCACCATTATCAAACTGATGAACCTGTCCGAAAGCTATGAAGTCATCGAGGATACGTTGAATCCAGGCAAGTACAACCTCAAATTGAAGGATCACGTGTCGGCAGCTACAACAGCAACAGAAGAGTATCCCGTTTTTGATACCAAAACCGATGCGACGGCAATCCGGGATGAATTGATTGCCTGGAGCGCCAACGAACGGTTGATCATAGTCGAACATCTCTTGCTGAGGCCGAAGTTTACCGGAGACGCGCTTTATCAAACACGCTCAAAAGGAAGTTGTAAAACCTGCGGTGATGAAGACCCGTATTCGTTCAGGCTCACCTTTGTCATGCCCGGGTGGTCAAAAATGTACAAAGAGAATATGGATATGCGACGTTTTACCGAACGCACCATCCGGCAGGAAACACCTTCTCACCTGTTCGGAAGAATCTGCTGGGTCGGCAATGACGGCTTAAATGAAAGTCCGTGCGAAGCTATCTGTAAACTGGCTGAGTTGTTGATAAAAAATCCCTTACCCAGTGGTTCAATGCCGGACGTTGACAGTGCAGTAGAGTGCGCCAAGGCCATATATAAAGAGTTCGATCTGTGCTTCAAGGGATGGTATGAAGAGAATGCTTTGGATTACATCCACCCATATATCAAGCCTGAGGATCTTAATGAGATAATTAAGAATAATGCATTTGAAGCATTTGCATCCGTGCCCGGTGACTATCCTGCTTTCAATATGAATGTTTGTTGGGATGAGGTAAAGGATTCGATGGTGAAACATTTCCAGCAGGTTGCTCTTCATGGCTGGCAATTCGAACTCTTCGAAAAAGCATGGTTCCGATGGCTTGACGCCAATGCCAAAATCGACTGGACGGAGGAACGCCTTTACGAACGGGTAAAGGCCATTCTCGGCGCCAATCTGAACACTCCTCCGGCAAACGAAAGCACCCTCAGCCAATGTGCTGCGGAAATTTTGACCGGATATGGTGTCTCCTTTTACAGCTGGATGGAAAGAAATCAAAAGGCCGGTAAAGCGCTCAAAATCAAGAGTAATGATAGGATTGATCTTTTCACAGATTACGATCTGATGGTACCACCTGATTACAAGGATATCATCAACAGCAATGGTCTGCAATCAAATGAGAGTGTAGTTAATGGAGTGAAGGAGCTGTTGCAGGAACTGTTGGAGGAACACTACAACACATACAAGGAGGTCTCATACTGGCTGTGGATAATCTTACTGCTTCTCAGCAGGCAGCAGAATAGTTACCCTGTTGCAATGCTGCACGATTGTGAAGAGGGCAGTAACCAAAACCCGGCACGTCTCGACACTATGGTAGTAGGAAATTAGCCTTTGGCTCTGTCATCTGAAACAACCTGATAACGTTTAAATATCGTTTTTTTATGAAAGCCAATCAAAATTCTTACCCGCTCTTTGAAGCCAATCAGGTGTTGACCAGAGGACACTTGAATACTCTTTTCACCTATCAGGATGAACAAAGCCGTCTGACACGCGCAAATCTGATTGGAATTGGCATCGTCTGCGGCCTGGAGATAGCACTTGACAAAACAAACGGGAAAACGGTCATTAATGTATCGCAGGGCTGCGGCATCACTTCAGAAGGTTACCTGATTACCCTGCCTGATATGCAACTGGTGTCATTCCGTGCATATACCATACCGAACGAATCAGATTATGCTGAGTTCAGAGATAATGACGTTCAGTTTCTCTTGTGGGAGCTGTTTCCGGTTGACCAACCGAATGGTACCACTTCGCTGGGTGATTTCAACCCAACACATAACACTCCGAAACTGGAGGAAATGGCGGTGTTGTTGTTTCTGGAATTCAAGAAGCAAAGTCTGAACAATTGCAGCCTGAACAACTGCGATGGAAAAGGCTCGGAAGTAACTTCCAGCTTCAAACCCATGCTGATCAAGAGGGAAGAGCTGGCAAAACTTGTTGCCGCCGAAAACGGTATTGCAAGTGGAGCCTTGCCCAATGATCTTGAGACAAAGTTGATGGCAAAGTTAAACCTTCCTGATATTCGCATGCCGCGTTTCGATGTGCCAAACACCAGCCCGGTAACGACCGGTGACATTTTTAACGCATTCCTGAACGTATTCAGAAATCGAAATTCTCCCCCTCCCAGCCACACATTAGTCGAGGAGACAGGCAATGCCCTGAGTGCTGCTTACCAGGCTTTCAAGCCATTGCTCCAGAAGGAATATTATGATAATCCATTCAGTGAATTCGAAACCATATTTGGCTTTCTCGATGATGGACCTCCAACTGCAACTGTCGATCAATTGTGCTTTCTGCAATATTATTATGATTTGTTCGATGACTTGCTCCGTGCTTATGATGAGTTTCGGTGGGAGGGAGTGGAGCTGCTCTGTGCCTGCTGCCCGCCTGAAGCTCTCTTTTCTCGCCATTTGACTTTGGGACTCTTGACGCCAAAAACGCAGCCGGACGTATACCGCCGTACTTTTCTGTCATCTCCCGCCGTTGGCAACTGTTCAGAACAATCAAAAGAGGTTCTGCAGCTCTTCAGGCGACTTGTTGAGATGACTCGCTGTTTCAAAGTGAGCTTGCAGAATGCTGTCCGCATTACCCCCAGTACCTTTGGTCCCGGGCCTTTATCCGAAAAGGCCATCCCCTATTATTATCAGCAAAACGGTAATCCGCCCTTATACCAGCTTTGGAACTACGAAAAAACTCAGCGAAATCGGGCCAACCTTAATCTGGGTTACCGCTTTGAAGAGTACATACCAGAAGTGCCCGATTTTGTCAGTAAACCATTGAACTACGACCTTGAGCCATATAATTTTCTGCGTATTGAAGGTCATTTGGGAAAAAATTACAGAGGTGTATTGGACACGCTTCGTCTGCTAATATCACAAAATCGTTTACCCATCGATGTTATTGCCATTCCTACTGGAAATGCAGAAAACCAGTATTCCCTGAAAAACTTTTTAAAAACCCATCCAGGAATTCAGCATAAGGCAGGAGTGCCATTAGGTGGGACATTTGTTTTGGTTTTTCACGACGGTAAACTCCCTGTGCTCCGTGATCCATTCAATGGAATAACAAACAGTATTGATAAAGAAACTATTATCGCCGATTTTTATCTTCCTGATCGTTTCTATGAGCAATTCGTTTTGCCCCTTGATTTTGAGGTAAATATCACAGGCCCAACAAACCATAATACCGGATTAGCCCCTGCGACTGTTATCGTGAGTGGTGGCTCGTCACCTTATTCTATTCAAATTGACCATCAATCCTATAAGCTTCTAAATCCTGACGGAAGAGTATCGTTGCCATGTGGCAGGCATACATTACGGATTCAGGATGTCAAAAATTTGGAATCGGCTGAAAAAATTATTGAAATATCCTCATCATTGTCAGTAGACAATTTTGGCGTTTATGAAGGCACTAGTCCTGGTAACTACTACGTATCAATATCTATTACAGGAGGTAAGCGGCCTTATTCTGTCAAGGTGGTGATTGACGAAGAGGATAATGGCATTATGAATCCAGTTTACTCGGGAGGATTAACTGATCTTGGCGGAGACACTTACAAAACTCCTGAGTTTTATTGCCGCCTCGGTCCGGGATATGCAGTGATTGAGGATAGTAACGGCTGCGGCACAACAATGTCAATAACGTAAGTTGAGAAGGTAAGGTGAGCTGAAATCGTTAATAGTTTTTCAGTCTGGCACAATACACAGGAAAAAGTTATGTCAAACATTAAGCGCCACATTATTTGCCGTCATTTTTTAGATGTCGAAATATATGGAACCGAATCTGATGGTATGACTTTGCAGCGCACTCTGCCCGATTGGTGCCAGAACCGGCTGATACTAACCATTGAAAAAACACTGGATCGGTATGCCCCGACAAACGCTTACCTGACTATTGATCGGCTGGACATAGATGCCGGGATGGTGAAACTTGACCGGTTGGAGCATGATTTGCCGGCCATGGTCGCCAAGGTTCTTGGGCAATATCTTCAAGATATACCAAAGCCGGAAGAGCTGTCAAACGTTTTGGAGAGAGGCAATATTCAACAGAAAACTGAACAGCAGACGATCACCGATGCCTTTATCTTTTTTTTGAAGCACGGTACGCTGCCGTGGTCGTTTCATCTGCCATCCGATTCACGATTTGAAGAGATGATCCAAGGCTTTTTGAGAGAGCAGGAGGGGGGAGGAGGTACTCTTGAACTTTTTAAAAATGAGGTGATTGAAACGCTGGTTTCAGCAACTGCCCGAAAAAGGTTGATCCGGCAGTTTACTCCTGTTCTATTGGAAACCGTACTTGAATTGATTTCGACGAAAGGGAAAAAAGTTCTTGGTTGGATTTTGCAGTTGCTTCGCAGTTCTGATACTGAACTTATGAATGCGAAGCGGCTTGAGAAGGAGCTATGGGAGTGTGCATTTGCCTGTATTGCATCAGGGAACTCTATATCGGAGGAATATCTTAAAAGAGAGCTCAACGCAATGTTGACTGCTTCTGCTTTCCATGATGCATCTCCCATACTAACCATTAAATTACAAGAAGTTGTGGGTGATGATGACGTACAAATAATCGTAGATCTTGACCGTACAGTACCAGGTTCACTTAATTTGGACCAAGAAGCATTGCTAAAACCCAAAAGTGCCGATGAAGAAGAAAGGGTTGTTCATCATGATCGAACTCAATTTAGTTCTGAAGCGGCGGAAGGAGAGCAATCGCCACCACATGACAATTATCAGGCTCAGCGTCGGTCAACATCAGCCAGCTCATCACGACAATCCGATGGACCTGAAGAGCCCACGGCCGCTCAACATGCGAAGAGCCATGTAAAGGAACCTGTTTCGCTGCCCTCCATCGAGCATCCTGATGCAAAAGCGGGCATCTACACCGCTCTTGCCGGGCTGGTTCTTCTGCATCCGTTTCTCCCTCAATTATTCAGAGCGTTGGGTTTTGCCGATGATGAAAAGCTTCTCTATCCCGACAAGGCTGTTTATCTGTTGTATTTTCTGGCAACCGGACGTACCAGCGCGATGGAGTATGAGCTGGTTATTCCAAAAATGCTCTGTCATGTTCCGCTTGCGAGTGCGGTGGAATCGAATGTAAGCCTTGTTACCGATGAAGAGGAGGAAGCCATTGCTCTGCTTGCTGCCGTTATCCACCACTGGGAAGTCATGAAAAACACCGGTGCTGATGGCCTTCGGGAAACGTTTCTCCAGCGTTCCGGAAAGCTCTCGCAACGTGATGATGGTGAGTGGTTATTGCAAGTTGAAACAAATAGCTTTGATATTCTTTTAGAGCAGCTTCCCTGGGGTATTTCCATGATACAGTTGCCCTGGATGCCGGGAATGCTCAGGGTTGAATGGGTATAGTCTTGATGTTTGACGCCAAAATGCCAGACCTATGAAAACAAGCGCAGAGAAATCATCCACGACGACCTCGACGACTGCAACGCACTCATCGAGCCAGCCCTTCTTTGCAAAAGCTGGTGGTGGCGATTTTTTTGCACCTGCTGTTCAGATGAAAATGGCTGTCAGCAAGCCCGGAGACAAGCACGAGCAGGAAGCTGACCGTATGGCTGAGAAGGTGATGCGAATGCCTTCTCCAGTATCACCGTCACCGGCCAAAGAGGAGAAACTGCAGCGGGCACCTGACGAGAAGCTTCAGAAAAAAGAGGAAGAAAAAATTCAGAAAGCGGCGGCACCTGAGGAAAAAGTTCAGAAAAAGGATGATGAGAAGCTTCAAAAAGCTGAAGAGAACGTACAAAAGAAGGAAGATGAGAAACTGCAGAAAGCCCCTGCGAGTGAAGAGAAACTTCAGCGCAAGGGGAGTGATGGAGCTCCATCCGTCAATGCAAACCTGCAGTCGGCAATCCAAAGCAGGAGTGGCGGCGGCCAGCCGCTTTCAAATGACGTTCGCGGCTATATGGAACCCCGATTCAATGCCGATTTTAGCAATGTCCGGATCCATAGCAACCAGGAATCAGCCAGCCTCAGCAACCAGTTGAGCGCCAGGGCATTCACCCATCAGAACAATATCTTTTTCTCCCGCGACCAGTACCAGCCCGGCTCCAGTGAGGGCAAGCAACTGCTGGCCCATGAACTGACCCATACCATTCAGCAGGGCCATTCGGTACAGCGCACTCCGCAGGTCAGTACCACTGCGACACCGCCTATTCAACGTTTCTTGGGAATTGACATTCCTGATGTGTTAGATATTTCGGGCTTCATCGCTGACAAAGCCCGACGGATCCCGGGTTTCACGATGTTGACTGTGGTCATCGGCTTAAATCCCATTACAGGTAAGAGCGTTGACCGTAGCGCCGGTAATATGCTTAAGGGAGCTCTTGAGATGATTCCCGTTGCCGGCCCCGCCATTACAGATGCACTCAATAATCACGGAGTGTTTTCAAAGGTCAGCACCTGGGCAGCTCCACAGTTTGATACCATCAAATCCATTGGCAGCAGTATCTGGCAAGATGTCAAGAGCTTTATCAAAAATCTCTCACTCAGAGATTTAGGCGATGCATGGGAACGTGGCAAAGCTATTATAACCAAACCAATTACCCGCATCAAAGCCTTTGCCGTTGCACTCAAAGATGACATTGTCACCTTTGTCAAGGATACCATTCTCAAGCCCATCGCGGCATTTGCCAAAGCTAACGCTCCCAATGGATATGACTTGCTCTGTGCCGTTCTCGGCAAAGATCCTATCAGCGGCGAACCGGTTCCACAAACCCCTGAGAACCTGATTTCTCCGTTTATGAAGCTGATCGGCCAGGAGGAAGTGTGGGAAAACATGAAAAAGTCTAACGCAATCGGACGCGCATGGGCCTGGTTCCAGAAAGCGTTCAGCACTGTTAAGGGCTTTGTGCAGGAACTGCCAACGCTCTTCATGAATGCCTTCAAAGCGCTGGAGGTCATGGATATTGTGTTAATACCACGCGCTTTCAGCAAGTTGGTCGGCGTGTTTGGCGGTTTCGCCGGACGCTTTATCAGTTGGGCCGGTACGGCAGTCTGGAATCTGCTGGAAATTATTTTTGATGTTGTGGCACCACACGTAATGCCATACATCAAAAAAGCGCAGGCGACGTTTAACACCATTCTGAAAGATCCTGTCGGGTTTGTCGGCAATCTGGTGCGTGCCGGAAAACTGGGATTCCAGATGTTCGCCGGCAATATTGTCAAACACTTGCAAACCGCATTGATCAAGTGGATTACAGGTCCATTGGGAAAAGCCGGTGTCTACATCCCAACGTCGTTCAACCTGCTTGAAATCATCAAACTGGTGTTGTCGGTGTTAGGTCTGACCTGGCAGAACATTCGCAGCAAACTGGTAACGATTATCCCTGAACCGGTGCTTGTCGTAGTAGAAAAATCAGCAGGAATTTTGTTGACACTGGCAAATGAAGGCCCGGCGGCGGCTTGGGAACAAATCAAGGCGGAACTGAGTGAACTGAAAGATCAACTGATCTCAAAGGTCACTGAAATGGTAAGAACAGAGATAGTAAAGGCTGCGGTAACGAAGTTGGCAAGTATGTTAAATCCAGCAGGTGCTGTCATTCAGGCTATTGTTGCGATTTACAATACCATCACGTTTTTTGTCCAGAAAACACAGGAAATAGCTGCAGTCGTTGCCTCCTTTATTGACTCTGTTTCTGAAATTGCTTCAGGTCAGGTAGGAAATGCTGCTACGAAAGTCGAAGAGACCATGGCCAAAACCTTGAACGTTGTTATTGCATTCCTTGCCAAATTTGCCGGACTTGGAAACATACCGGAGAAGATCGTCGGCATAGTCGAAAAAATTAGAGCTCCAATTGACAAGGGATTGGACAAGATTGTTGCATGGTTGGGGAATATGCTGAAGAAGGCAAAAGCTGCCATATCGGAATGGTGGAAAGAACGGCTTGAATTTTCAAATGAGAATGGGGAAGTGCATACTCTTTTTTTTAAAGGGGACGGTGATAATGCTCGTATAATGATTGCTAGTAATGAAAACCCTGTGGAAGTTTTTTTGGATGATTTTGCAGATAAGAACTCCAAAGATTACAAAACTGCCCGGACTGTTTTTGATAAAGCTAAAACTGTAATTTTCAGTCCGGCCAAAAAGTCCGAAGATGAACGCTTGAAAAGATCTAAAATTCAAAAAGAATTATCTAAAGTCAGTGTAGCTTTTGCGAAGTTGTCAGGTGACCCCCCTGAGAAAAAAAAGGATTATGAGGATGTTAAATTAAATTACTCGGCTATTCCGCCGGCCATAAATTCAGTTGAATATTTATCTGGAAAGCCTAAAGGAGGATCTTCTCCGGAAAAACAAGGATTGGATTCAAAGACTAGTGGCTGGAAAAAAATTTATAATGCAGGTTTAACTCATATATCCGATAGGTGGGTGCAAATGCATGTTATTTCTGAAAAACTTGGAGGGAAAGGTATTCCTGAGAACTTAATTCCTGCTCCTGGAAGCATTAATACCGGATTTTTCCGTTCATTTGAGCACTCTGTGAAAAAGTTAGCGGAAGGAAAAACCGCATCTATTTCAAATGTGGTTTGGGTTACTGTTACAGTGGTAACTGATGGAGAATTTGCAAAATCAATCTCTGGAGAGTCTGGTCTATATTTTTGGAAAGGAAAGAAGGCTTCACCAAAATGGATGAAAAACAAGCATGCCACTTTATCTGCTAGTGCATCAATCCCAAGCTACAAGCTTTACCTAAGCAACAAATACAGTCTTAATTTCAGCTCTCGCACTGATCTCCAAAAAGCAGGTTTGAGCGCTTCTCTTTCAAGGCTTATTAAGGAAAATAGATCATATGATTCGAAAGGCCATTTTATTGACAAAATATCGGATAAAGCTAAACTTGGTAAAAGTGCACTAGATAAGGAATCCGCAAGAGATATTGTAAATAACAAAAAAATTATACTCGATGATTGAATAAGAAATGGAATGTTCAGATGTTATTTATGTCAAATTTCATATAGCATTACAATCTTAATTACATGAATACTGCAAATCTCGAATCAGCATTTCTATGTCTCAGTAATATTATTTTCAAACGGTTAGCCGGGAATTCTGAATTTGAGGAGGAAGTAGGTTATTACGACGATAACTCTTATTTCGCGAAGTTTATTAGCGAATATCAACCGAGGTTTGAAGAATACACTCTTTTTCTTCTTACTCTAGTTTCCCATATTAAACCAGTTTTTTTCAACCAGATCATTACTGAACATCTTCCCGAAGGAGGAGACTTCCCCGAATTCGGCGGTGTGAAAGGTACAAACCATCGCGGTATCCTTCCCACCGGAGAGACGGCCCAGTTTATCCTTGCGGGCGACGATATTGAGCAACGCCTTGAGGTGCAGCGACTGCTGAGCAGCGATCACTGGTTTGCCAAGGAGCATATTCTCTGGCTTGAGCCTGTACGTGAAGGGGAACCGGTGATGAGCGGGCGTTTGATCCTCAACCCGGAGGTTGTTGAGGAACTTACCGTTGGCACGGTCAGCAAGCCGCGGTTCAGCATGGAGTTTCCCGCAGAGCACCTTGAGACTGAAATGGAGTGGGATGACCTTGTGCTGCCGACTACCACCTTGCAGCAGATCCGGGAAATAGAAAACTGGATTACGCATAACGACACGCTGCTCCATGAGTGGGGGATGAAGAAAAAAATCAAGCCGGGATATCGCGCCCTGTTCTATGGCCCACCAGGCACAGGTAAAACGCTGACGGCATCCCTGCTGGGAAAGCAGACCGGAAAAGATGTTTTCCGAATTGATTTGTCGCGAGTTGTATCGAAATACATAGGGGAAACGGAAAAGAACCTTTCAAGGCTTTTCGACAAGGCTGAAAATAAAAACTGGATACTCTTTTTTGATGAGGCCGATGCGCTGTTCGGCAAACGGACAGAGATCCGTGACGCTCACGACAAGTATGCCAATCAGGAGGTAGCTTATCTTCTGCAGCGTATTGAAAGTTATAACGGTCTCGTTATCCTCGCCTCAAACCAGCGAAGCAATATTGATGAGGCTTTTACCCGACGATTTCAGACTATCATTCATTTTCCCATCCCGCGTGCAGAAGAGCGGCACAAAATATGGCTCAAGACGGTGCCTGCCCAGATGGAGATCGATGCCGATATCGACTGGCAGAAGATTGCTACACGTTTTGAACTTTCTGGGGCAGGAATTCTGAATGTTGTACATTATTGCGCTGTTGAATCATTGGCAAACCCGACTGAATTGCTTAACGCCAAACGGCTTGAAAACGCGATCCTGCGTGAATTTATCAAGGAAGGTAAAGTAGTGTAATGTATGAGGAGCTTGAATCATGCAGGTGTTGAACTTTCAGGAATAAATCTTATTGAGGCGAGTGCCGGGACGGGGAAGACTTACGCCATTGCTTCGCTCTACCTGCGGCTACTGGTGGAGACGGAGTTGTTGCCGGAAGAGATTCTTGTGGTGACCTATACCGAGGCGGCGACGCAGGAGCTTCGTTCGAGAATCCGCAACCGTATCCGTGAGGCGCTTGAGGTGATGGAGGGGGGCGACACCAAGGATGCCTTTCTTGAAGGGCTTTATGAAAAGGCGACCTTGACTGGCCTGAAGAGGGTGCGCGATTTGCTTGAGCGGGCGCTTGGCGCTTTTGATACGGCCTCGATTTTCACTATTCACGGCTTTTGCTTGCGGGCGTTGCAGGATAACGCTTTTGAGAGTGGCTCGCTCTACGATACCGAGCTTGTGACCGATCAGACTGCGCTGCTTCGTGATATTGTGGAGGATTTCTGGAGGATGCACTTTTTCAGGGAGCCTGCGCCGCTTCTTGGCTATACGCTGCGGAACCGCCAATCGCCAGCCACCTTTATTTCGCTTTTGAAGAATCTTCATGCCGGGGCGGGGGTGGAGGTTATCCCTGACTTCAGTGAGGAGCAGATAGCTGCGCTCGACCGGGAGTGCAGCTCCGCATATAAGGAGACAAGTGCGCTCTGGCAGCGTGAACGCGACAGCATTACGGAGCTGTTGAGAACAAGCAAGGGGTTGAAGCGTTCGCAGGATACCTACCGGGCTGACCTGCTTGAGCCGCTCTTTGCCGATATGGATGAGTTTGTCGCCGGTGGCAACCCTTGCGACCTTTTTGGTGACTTTAAAAAGTTTACGGCAAGCGTCATCGTTGAGGGAACAAAGTTGAAGAACACTCCACCCGAACACCCTCTTTTCGGGAGCTGCCAGCGATTGCAGGGTGCGGTGCAGAGTCGCTTTCTTGCCCTCAAGGCAGAGCTGGTTCGCTTTTACCGAAAAAGCTTGCCGTTGCGCAAGCGGGTGAGCAATATCCGCTTTTTCGATGACCTGCTTGAAGACCTCTATCGTGCGCTTCTCTCTGATGGCGGTGGTGCAATTCTTGCCGGACTGCTTCGTGCCAGGTACCGGGCGGCGCTCATCGACGAGTTTCAGGATACGGACCCGGTGCAGTATGAGATTTTCAGATCTATCTATGCGGGCTCCGATTTGCCGCTCTTTCTTATCGGCGACCCCAAGCAGGCGATTTACAGCTTCCGTGGGGCCGATATTTTTGCCTACATGCGGGCAGCCCGTGAGGTGCGTGAGGAGCGTCGTTTTACCCTGACGGAGAACTGGCGCTCTGCTCCGCCGCTGCTCGATGCCTTTAACACCCTCTTCGACAATGAGCGGTGCCCTTTTCTGTACGATGAAATTCTCTACCACCCCCTTGCTGCGGGTAACCAAGAGCAACAGGAGAGTGGGGATGCGGGCGAGCATGAGCCGATGCAGCTCTGGTTCATGGATTCGAGTGATCAAAAGAGTGGCATGTTGTCGGTTGAGGATGCTGGTGCCTTTGCCTCCAAAGCGGTAGCGGGGGAAATTGTGCGTCTCCTGCAGGATGGTCAAACCCTTTTTGATGGCAAACCCCTTGCTGCTGGTGACATTGCTGTGATTGTGCGTACCCATCGGCAGGCAGCCATGGTGCTCAAGGCCCTGAGTGCCTGCGGCATTCCCGGGGTGATGCGGAGCGACAAGAGCATTTTTGAGACAAGGGAGGCCGAAGAGCTGCGCATTCTGCTCTCTGCGCTTGGCGATCCCGGCAATGAAGCGAAGGTGCGGGCGGCGCTGGTGACCGATCTCCTTGGTCGATCAGGCAACGATATTGCGCAGTTGCTGGATGATGAGCTTTTGTGGACGGAGTGTTTGAGAGAGTTCCGCAACTACCATGAGCTCTGGCTTCAGCGGGGCTCGATGGTGATGAGCCGCGAGCTGATGGCCCGAGAGGGGATGCGCGGGCGTCTGCTTGGCTATGCGGACGGGGAGCGGCGGCTGACCAATATTCTTCACTGTTTTGAGCTGCTCCACCGCGAGGAGCATGAGCGGGGAACGGGCATGGAGGGGCTGATTGCCTGGTTCAGCGAGCGGCTTGGGGCGGAGTGTGAGCAGGATGAACATCAGATCCGCCTTGAAACGGATGAGGCGGCGGTGAAGATTGTCACCGTCCATGTCAGCAAGGGGCTTGAGTATCCGGTGGTCTTCTGCCCCTTTCTATGGGGTGGGGCCAACCAGAAGGGCGAGGTGGTGATGTTCCACGACGAACATTGGCGTCTGGTGAAGGATTTCGGCTCTGCGGACGTTGATCTTCATCGCTCGCTGGCGGGAAAAGAGTCGCTGGCCGAAAGCCTGCGGCTGCTCTATGTGGCGCTGACGAGGGCGAAGTACCGCTGCTATCTTTTTGCCGGCAAGACCCGGGCGGAGATCTCTCCGATCAACTATCTGCTCCACGCTTCCAGCGATACACGGGTGGCCGAAAACCAGGCGGCCGCGCTTGCTGGTGAGATGAAGGTGATGACGGCGGAGAGTATGGCCGGAGAGTTGCAGGCGCTTGCCGGGAGTTCAGGGGGGAGGATTGGCTTTAAGCGGATGATGCGCGAGGAGGCTGAGGAGAGCGCCTTTCTTGCCCGAACAACTCTGCCGGATGGGATTGTGCCGCCTGAGCCGCGCCGGTTCAGTGGAGCCCTCGATACCAGTTGGCGGGTATCAAGTTTCACCTCCTTCAGTCGCCATGAATCGGGGCATCAGCCACAGAGTGCCGAGCTGCCGGATCGCGATGAGTCGAGAGTGGCTGGCGAGCAGCCAATTGCCGCAGCCAAAGGAGAGAGCATCTTTACCTTCCCCCGGGGTGCTCAGGCAGGCATTTTTATGCACGGGATTTTTGAAAAGCTCGATTTTGCCGCTCCCTCTGATGAGGCGGTCAGTGAGCTTGTAGCACAGGGGCTTGCACGCTATGGCTATAAACCGGAGTGGCAGGAGCACATCACGAAAATGGTGTACAACGTCCTTGGCACGCACCTTTCGCCAACCGGCTTTACCCTTGGCGCACTTCGCAAAGGAAGCTGGAGCACCGAGCTGGAGTTCTTCTTTCCCCTCCGCTTTATCAACTCCTCCCAATTGGCCGAGCTTCTGGGAAGCTGCGGACTTCTCTCCGGAGGCATTGACCTTGCCCTCCTTGGCGAGTCGATGCACTTCAGGCCGGTCAAAGGAATGCTCATGGGCTTTATGGACATGGTTTTTGAGCAGGATGGCCGCTACTACCTGCTCGACTGGAAATCAAACCATCTGGGCAACAGCCTTGACGATTATGGGGAGGATGGCATGAGGCAGGCCATGCAAAAAAACCTTTACCCGTTGCAATACTTGCTCTATACGGTGGCGCTCAACCGTTACCTTTCGTTGCGGGTTAAAAACTACCGTTACTGCAACCATTTTGGTGGAGTGATCTATGTTTTTCTGCGTGGAGTGAACATGGAGCAGGGTGAGGAGAGAGGCTTTTACCGTGACGTCCCACCCGAAGGGTTGATTGACGCTTTGACCAATCTGTTGATCGAGGAGGGGGAATAGGACTATGGGTATAGAGTATCAGGAGCGGGCCATCGACCGCCATTTTGCGGCATTTATTTGTTGCCAGGCTGCTGCTTGTGAAGTGAGCGATCTTTTTCGTCTTCTTGTCTCTCTTGCAAGCAGCGCCATTGGAAAGGGGAGCAGTTGTTTGAATCTTGCCGATCTTGATGGAGAGACCATCGTGGTTGGCAAGCGGGAGTTTTTTCTGCCACGGTTTGAAGGGCTGGTAAAGCTTTTGAAGGACAGTCCGACCGTCGGTTTGCCGGGCGGGCCGCCTTGCCCTCTCGTGCTGGATGGCTCCGGCCACCTTTATCTTTACCGTTACTGGCAGTATGAGCAGGAGCTTGCAAGGAGAATTCTGCAAAAGGCGGGAGCTGCCTCTCCCAATCTTGATGAAAATCTCCTGCTTCACGGCCTTGCACGACTTTTTCCGGGGAGAGGGGAACTTGACCGTCAAAAGGAGGCGGCTTTGGTTGCCCTGCACCGGCAGTTCTGCGTTATTTCAGGTGCTCCCGGCACCGGTAAAACCTCTACTGTCGTCCGTATTCTTGCCCTGTTGCTTGAGCAGGATAAGAGCCAGAGGCAGCGGATTGCCATGGCAGCCCCCACCGGAAAGGCGGCTGCACGGCTGAAAACATCCATAAACGATATCAAGCATTCCCTTGATTGTTCCTATGAGGTGAAAGCGTCGATACCTGATGATGTTGTCACCATTCATCGCCTTCTTGGCACTCTTTCACGATCGGCCCGTTTCCGCCATTCGGCAGGAAACCCTCTCCCTTTTGATACGGTGATCATTGATGAAGCGTCAATGGTGGCTCTTCCGATGATGAGCACCCTCGTAACCGCTCTCAGGCCCGACGCGCGACTTATTCTTCTTGGTGACAGCGATCAGCTTGCCTCAGTTGAGCCGGGGTCGGTGTTCGGTGACCTTTGCCGTACCGGAGCAGGGAGCCAAGTGTCACCGCTGAGGAGATCAATAGTAATGCTCGAAAAAAACTATCGATTTCAGGCCGGAAGCGGTATTCCTGAAATCAGCCGTGTGGTTAATAACGGTATGGAGAGGGATGCACTGGAACTTCTGAAAAGTGGTGAGGGCGGGGTCTCCTGGCAGAAGTTACTCTCCCGTGAGGAGTTACAGAACGCTCTGGCAAATAAAGTGGTCGAGGGATATCGAGGCTATCTTGAAGCCGAATCCGCCCGAGAGGCCCTGGAGCAGTTTGACCGCTTCAGGGTACTCTGCGCCCTCCGTGAGGGCCCTTATGGTGTGAGTGGTCTTAATCGTACCGTCGAGAACATTCTTGCGCATGAGGGGCTGATAAGTACGAAAGGAGCCTTTTACCTCGGACGTCCTCTTATGATTACGGTTAACAACCATGCCATGCAACTTTTTAATGGCGATACAGGTATACTTTTTCCCGATCCGGAAAATGGAGGCGAGCTCAGAGCATTTTTTCCTGCTCCCGACGGGGGAGTCCGCACTCTGGTACCGGAACGCCTTCCTTTGCATGAAACAGCCTATGCCACAACCATCCACAAAAGCCAGGGTTCAGAGTTTGGGAGGGTACTGATGATTCTTCCGCCGAATGATAGTGAACTGCTGACGAGGGAACTGCTCTATACCGGAATCACAAGGGCAAAAGAGAGCGTTGAAATATGGGCGAATGAAGAAGTTTTTTGCGCGGCTGTCAGGAAAAAAACAAAACGGAACTCCGGTTTTACCTTTTAAAGATATTTGTGCGCTGGAAATCAGGGAAAATATCGTCCGATGTTGTAGAGACCGGGAATGACCGAAAAACAGACGGAAACCTGTTCTCATTACTGAACAACATTTTAATAGAGGAGAATCACCATGAAAAAACAGATCTTGCTGGTTGCTGGAATTGCAGGAATGCTTCTCGGAAGCCCTGTGGCTCAAGCTGAACTGAATGTACGTATCGGTGGCGGAGGGGACCGTCGGCCCGCTTTTGTTATCGATACGAGGCCAAACTTTATTAATGTACCAAATCTGGGCTTTTCCGTATCGGTAGGGGGCCCTCAGGATGTTATCAGCTACAATAATCGTTACTACGTCAACCATAATGGCCTGTGGTACGTATCTTACAATTTCCGCGGTCCCTGGGTTGTTATTACGGAGGGCAGGCTTCCCCGACAAATAAGACGTCATCGCTGGGAAGAGATAAGGAGTTTCCGCGATGTTGAGTACCGTCGCCACGAAGGGCGGAATAACCACGACCATAACAATCCAAATGGCAGAGGTCCAAATGATGGCGGCAGAGGTCCAAATGATGGCGGCAGAAGGAACTGATTAAGGTTACGGTTCTTATACGAATAAAAAAAAGAGGGAGCTGCCATTTGTTGTCAGCTCCCTCTTTTTTTATTCCCATCATTGCGGCATTACATTTTAGTATCTTCTGTCATGACGATGCTCGTGGCGATGACGCTCGAAGTCATGCCGCCGACGTCTTTCCTCCTCACGCCATAACCTTCTTCTTTCTTCGCGTTCAAATCGTCTTCTTTCAAACCGCTCCCTGTCATGCCGGCGATATTCGTGGTCACGCCTTGGCCCTCTCTCCTCAATACGATCAACTCTGTATTCCGCCTGGGCGTTAGAGTGTGGCATACCAAGAAGCATTCCTGCAATTCCTGCAACCAGCAAGATCTTTTTTTTCATAGGTTTTCTCCGTTTACACAAGTTGTTTATTCAGTAATAAATTGAGTACATATATGGCAAGCGAATGTTATGATTATCTTCCTCTGCCATCGCCACCGCGATTACCGTCACCACCGCGATTACCATCACCACCGCGATTACCATCACCACCGCGATTACCGTCACCACCACGATTGCCGTCACCACCGCGATTACCGTCACCGCCCTGATGATCTCTACCACCATCTCTACCACCATCTCTACCGCCATCTCTACCACCGTCTCTACCACCGTCTCTGCCGCCGTCTCTGCCGCCGTCTCT
>CAIJPS010000104.1 GCA_903822595.1 uncultured Chlorobiaceae bacterium | reverse complement strand
TAGTCAACAACGTCCCCCTTCCTGGAACATCTCCTCCCAATCGACGTTGTTGTCTTCGTGGGTATCAAAAAAGCTGGCTAAACCGAGCGTCTTGAAGTCGTGCTCAGAGTCTCATTCTATCGGGCGGCAGGTGGTGACGACGTTATCGGCTTCCTCACTCTTGTCGATCATTTGTTCTTCCTGGTTTCAACGTCAATTCACGGATTGAAAACTGCTTCCAGTGTCGGCGCGGTGAGTATGGCTTCGCCCCAATTCTCCAGCTCCTGTTCAGTTGCGCGGCTTAATTTCCCGGTTGCCCACTCTGGCAGCACGCCAAAACGACGTTCCAGTTGCCTTTTCAGTAACCTGGATTCACCCTCAACACGGCCTTCTACGCGACCTTCATTAATGCCTGCTTCCCGGCCTTCCCGAAGACCAAGACCATAGTTCGACTCAACAAGACTGGCCTGATAGCGGAGGTCATCCTGATAACGTGCATACGCTTTTTGTTCTGCTTCAGACATACTGAGAATAGAAAACGACCTCTTTGCTTTCTGAATCCCTTTTGCTTTAAACTCATCCTTGATCTCTTCGTTTTTAAGAAAGTAGATCCATTCGTCGAGCGATGTTTTTGCGATGCTGTTAAAGTTATTGAGCCTGATCAGGTAGTATTCAGGATAGATATGGTTTATCTGAATCTTTCCATACTGCTTCTGCTGGCGGATGTCGAGTTGCAGTTTGTCGTTATCGTGTATGCCAATAAACGTAGTAGTACCATGATAGATATAGTCACTCCCATGCCCAAGATCGAAATAAAGAATGTTTACGGAGATGACCTTTACCAGCTTTGAATATGGCTCACCCTCTTGCTGATGTTCGGTTATGACTCGGGATGAGCCATAAAGCATCCGTTGCAGATAATCAAGTTCCCGCTCATACTGCACCTCGATAATGACGATCTCGCCTTTGCCGTTCTTTACTTTGAGATCAACACGATTGAATTTATCAAGTTTGCTCTCTTTATTGCTCTCGCTCTCGAGGATTTCAAGGATAGTGATATCTTCGCCAAGCAGCTCGCTTAAAAAACCTTCGAGTATCTCAAAGTTGGCCTTACTGCGCAACAGGCGCTTCATTGCCCAGTCGAAGGTGATCAGTTTTCGTGGCGATCGAGGGTTCATGGAGGCTGCTTTCTGGTACCGGGAGTATTGAACCAACATAAATTGATAATATAACATCTATCCCTCAAAATCCGTAAACCCAACGGAACCCTGAGAAAGCGTTACACCCTCTCCCACTCAAATTTGCTGACGTTTCTCTGCTTGGGATCAAAAACAATGCCAATCAGGTATCGTTCGCCACTATATTTCTCGTAGTATTTCATCCTCTTTATCTGCTCAAGCGGCTCCCCGTCGGTCACCTTGAATTCAAAGAGAAAGGTTCTCCCGCCAGCCTTCAGCGTCAGGTCAATTCTGCCCTTGTTGCTGACATCCTCGGCGATGATGTCAACCCCGATACTGGCAAAACAGGCATAAAGCACGCTGGCGTAAAAGCCCTCGTAACACTCGATATCATTGTTGGTAAAATTATTATAGGCGATACTGGCAAAAAGGCGCCGGATAACAGGTTCCAGACTGCTAACTTCTCCGGCGTTGATAATATCGAGAAGCTCATAGCGAATCGGCTCTTTTTGTGAACTCCTGATCATCGAGCGCAAAATATACTCATTGAAACTGATCTGCACCTCCTTGTTGGGAAATCCCAACTCGTATCGAACTCCCATGCCCAATGGCAACACTCGATTGATGGTCAAATAGCCGGTCTGAAACAGAATGGTTTCCAGATCAAGATTTTCAATATCAAAGCTGTTAACCAAACTCTTGTCAACGTTGATATTCAAAAAATCAGGGATGAAATAGCTGTTTTTTTTGATCAACTCAACAAGAAAACGCGGAGTACCGGTTTCAAACCAGTAATTGTCGAACACACAATGGTTCTTGATAAAGAGCAGAATATCATAAGGGTTATACACCCTGTCACCCAAAAAGTTATAACCATTGTACCACCGTTTGACCTGCTCCATATCCACCCCTTCGAGATAAGGAGCAAAAGAGGTCTCCAAATCAAGCTGGGTATAGCCACAAACAGCGCCATAATCAGGATTCAGGCTGATATCTTCAAGATTGTTCAGACCACTGAAGAGCGACACTTTCGAAAATTTGCTCACCCCGGTAAGAAAAACAAAGCACAGATACTCGTCCTTCTCCTTGATTTTTGTGTAAAAGTCACGCATTCCATCCCGGATGGCGAGCGCTTCAGGGATGTGCTCAATATTATCGAGAATCGGCTTGTCGTACTCATCAATGAGAATGACAACCTTCTGGTGATATTTCTCATACGCTTTCTCGATTAATTCTGCGAAGAAGTATTGTGCCCTGGCTCTGTTTTCACACTCCAGCCCAAGTCGCTTCTCATTGGATTTGAGTAT
>CAIJPS010000103.1 GCA_903822595.1 uncultured Chlorobiaceae bacterium | reverse complement strand
TGAAAGGGCTATGGCCAGATTTTTAGCAAACTCGGAAAGACGACTATAGAACTCCTCCCGCAGCTCATCATCGGCAAGTAACACCTCATAGGCCTCTTCATCATAGGAGTGTTTGACCGTCTTGAAGAGATCCCATAAATCCGAATAACGTCCGGGTAATTTTTCTATTTCGCTGTTGATTGAGCTGAGTGTGCCAACAAGATCAGCCTCATCAAAGCCTTCAAAAGCACTATACATGGTCAAGGCTTTATCCAGCTCACCAAGCACATTCGCGTAATCGACAATAAAACCGAACTCTTTGCCTTCATAGAGCCGGTTAACCCGTGCAATGGCCTGAAGCAACGAGTGTTCCCGCAAGACCCGACACAAATATAGAACCGCATTTCTTGGAGCATCAAAACCGGTCAGCAGCTTGTCGACAACAATCAATATTTCGGGTTCGCTGCCATGTTTAAACTGGTTGATGAGCTGCTTGGTATACTCCTCTTCATTGCCATAGCGCTTCATCATTTTCTGCCAGAATTTCACAACCTCATCGGTCGTTTCATCATCGGTCTCTTCATAACCTTCCCGCATATCGGGCGGAGAAATAACAACATCTGAAGTAACGATACCGATCTCATCGAGGTAATCGTTGTACTTGAGAGCAGAAACTTTATTGGGAGCAACAAGCTGTGCCTTGAACCCTGTGCCCTGCCAGTTTGCACGATAGTGTTCAGAGATATCAAATGCCCTCATGTAAATCACCTGCTCTGCCTTGTTGAGCATCTCAGCCCTGGCATACTTCCGCTTGAGGTCTGCCTGCTGTTTTTTGGAAAGACCCTGTGTATGACGTTCAAACCACAAATCCACAGCCGCCTGATTCTGGCTCATTTCAACATGGCGGCCCTCATACAAAAGAGGAACAACTGCACCGTCATCTACCGCCTGTGAAATGGAGTAATGGGGCTCAACCAATTCCCCAAATCTCGTGAAATTGTTTTTTTCCTTTTTCAACAATGGAGTACCCGTAAACCCTAAATAACAGGCATGGGGAAACATCAGCCGCATACGGGCAGAAAATGAGCCGAACTGGGTACGATGGCTTTCATCGACGAGGATAAAAATATCCGGAGAGTCATCCTGATATTTCTTTACAGCAAAGGCCTTGTCGAACTTGTGGATGAGCGTGGTGATAATCCCGGATTTTTTCTCGGCAACCAATTCCAGAAGATTACGCCCTGAAGTTGCCCTTTCAGCGTCAAGCCCGCAGGCGGCAAAGGTATTGCCAAGCTGTTTATCCAAGTCATCCCGGTCAGTAACCAGTACAATCCTCGGGTTGAGAATCTCAGGGTCGAGAGCAAGGTTTCTGGCCAGCATGACCATGGTCAGGGATTTTCCGGACCCTTGCGTATGCCAGATAACTCCACCCTTTCGTGAACCGGTTCCGTCAAAATGCTTAACCCGATTCAGTGTGGATTTGACAACAAAATATTGCTGATAACGGGCAATCTTTTTCAGCCCGCCATCAAACACGGTAAATTTCCACGCCAGTTCAAGCAACCGCTCCGGTCGGCACAGTGCATACAGGGTTTTATCCTGTTCCGTAACAAGCCGATCGGCATCCTGCAGAGTGGGTTTGACATCAAGGGTGTAAGCAATGCTCGAAAGAAGGTCTTTGTGCAGCGCCTTGTTGACGATATCCTGAAGTTTCCCGAACTCCCTCCCTTCACTATCGAGCAGCGCCTCTTTCCAGACACTCCAGAATTTTGCTGCCGTTCCCGTTGTGGCATACTTTGCACTGTTCTTGTTCAATGCAAGCACCATCTGGGTATAGATGAACAGTTTCGGGATATGGTCGTCGTTCTGGTTCCTGATGGACTGCGAAACTGCTTGCTCGATCTCAACTTGTGGCGATTTGCACTCGATCACACAAAATGGAATCCCATTGACAAACAGCACAATGTCCGGTCGCGCAGTCTCCGTGCTTCGGGCACGCTCAACACTATACTCGACCGTTACATGAAACCGGTTCCGCTCTCCATTCCGCCAGTCAATATAGTTGAGGTTAAAGCTTTTGGAATCACCCTCGATGGTCTGCTCCAGAGCTGTCCCAAGCGTGAGCAGATCATAAACCGCTTCATTGGTTTTCAGGAGTCCGTCATACTTGATGTTTTTCAGCTTCTGCACGGCAGACTGAACATTTTCCTCACTGAAAAGGTAATCGCCCCCTCTATAACGGATGCTGTTTATCTCCTTCAGTTGACTACGCAGAATATTTTCCAGCAGGACATTTGACGTCCGATCCTGACGTTCATGGAGCGCTTCAGCCGGAGAAAGATATGTATAGCCCATCGCCACCAGCAATTGCACCGCCGGGATTTGAGAGGTCATTATCTCATTGGTTTCAAAACCACACATTACTCAACTCCTTTTTTTTATCACGGAAGGGGCGAAAGGACAGGATTATGCACCGTTATCATCCACGTCGCGGATAGATTTCAGTTGTTGCAAATCCTTTTCAAGTTCCCGAAGATTCACTTCCTGCTGCGTCTGCTTCTGAGCCTCTTTGTACTTGCTGTATTCCAGTGCCGACTTTTCCAGTGCTATCTGATGGCTGATTGTACCTGCGTGGGTAAGCAGTTCGCGACCATTAAGCTGAATAATCGAATCGAGGCGCTGAATCCAGTCCTTCATGTACATCGGCGTTCGCTGCTGCGCCATCACTTCCGCAAAAGCAAGGTATTGCTCCACCAGCAGACCAAGCAATTTGATTTCATCTTCCTTGAGATAATTTTTTGCGATGCCCGCATCGCCCTTGCGTACAGGCACTCCCTCTTTGTCAAAGGAGAGCATTCCCATCAGCGGCAGTGAAGCATCAGCACGGCGATAAACCAGTTCCGCTGCTGTCTGCTTGCTGATTGCCCAGAGTAACTTATTCTGCACCACCTTGAAAAAGGCGATGGTGCTTTCAGCTCCGGGATCATAATCGATGCTGGTGGTGTAGATATCTTTGATCTTCTGGTAAAAGAAGCGTTCCGACAACCGAATCTCGCGTATGCGCTCCTGGAGTTCTGTGAAATAGTTCATCGAACTGCCACTCTTGAACCGCTCATCATTCAGCAAAAAACCTTTTACGATATACTCTTTCAGCCGCTGCGTCGCCCATATCCGGAACCGCGTACCCTGCTGCGATTTGACTCGGTAACCCACCGAAATGATGACATCAAGATTGTAATATCGAACATCATAGCTTTTCTCATCGGTCGCAGTTGTTCGGAAATTCCGAACAACTGACTCTTCGTTCAACTCACACTCTTCAAAGATATGCTTGATATGCTCGCTGATGGTTGCTTTTGACTTCTGAAAGAGTTCACATAGATGTGCCTGCGTCAGCCAGACCGTTTCATCTTCAAGCCGCACATCTATTTTTATTCTACCATCCGGGGCCTGGTAGATAAGCAGGTCAGAGTTGGTCATGGATGTACTCCCAAAGCGAGCCAATACGGTTTGAATCCAACCTCGACAACCTCGGCGATCAGAGCCAGAAATGGCTCGTAATCCTGCTTCGTATGGGCGGCATCCAGAGCCTCGTAATACTCCAGTCGCTTTTCTACCGGAAGAACCACTGGCGGATACCCGTCCTTCATCAGCTCAAGGTTCATCAAGAGGCGAGATGTTCGGCCATTGCCATCAGTGAAGGGATGGATTTTCACAAAATCGGCATGAACCCTTGCCGCTCGTTCAACCGGATGAAGCGAAGGCGCTTGTTCTTTGTACCAGTTGATGAACCCCTGCATTTCGCTTTCAACATGCAGGGCGTCTGGCGGAACGTGATCCGCACCGGCAATGATCACATTGGTTTTCCGGTACACGCCAGCATGAGTATCATCGATATTCTTCAAGATCAACTGATGGACTGACTTGATCTGCCATTCGCTGAGAGGCTCATGCTGTTGAACAAGCGCTTCAACATAATAGATAGCTTCCCGGTGATTGATTGCCTCGAAATGCTCCCGGATGGTTTTACCACCAACCGTTATTCCCTCAAGGGCAACTTTCGTCTCCTTGAGCGTCAGGGTATTGCCTTCGATAGCATTCGAGTTGTACGTCCAGCGCAGAACCAAGTCTTCATGAAGATTGGCAACAATCTCCGGCGGCAGCGGCCGGTAGGAGTCAAGCCTTTGTTTGAGCTTGTCGAGTATATTGAAATCAGGCATAAGAATTGTGTATTTATATCAATTCAAAAATCTTCGATCGAGCTTCAACCTTGTCAACCATCGCCTTCACCGCCAGATCGATTGTCTTGCCTTCACGGTAGTCAGCAGAAGCAATGAGCGTCACTCCATGTGTTGATTCTTTATTGAGGCATTGAACATGTATGCGCTACTCCAAAGCCAGTCAGTTTCCTTCAGACACAAACCTGCTTTCACCGGGTTGTTGTGTATATAGTCAATGACAAACAGGAGGTGTTGTTCATCCCGGATATAACGATCCCAGTAATCATGCATCCAAAACCTGGACGCGGAAAGCCCCAGCTCCGCATTATGCTTCATCGCCCAACGACCTGTAAAAGATTTCCACGACTGAACTATTTTTGACAGCTTAACCTTTGGTTCAAGAAGCACATGCACATGATTGGGCATGATGCACCACGCCACAAGGTGGTACTTCTGCTCATCAAATTTCAGTAAAGTGTCCTGCATCACTGCGGCCATCTGCGGATGACCCAAAGCACAGCTACCCATTCCGGCATTAAGCCATACCTCTATCCGTTTCCGCTTCTCCACATCCACGCCGGGAACGCGGAGCCCCAGCTCCGCATTCTTCACCATCTCCAACTCCCGCAACTTTTCCTGTGGCAAGCTGTCAGCCAGACGAAAGGTGATGGACTGCAACAAGCCGATACGTTCTCGATGCGGAAGATAGCCGCGAGATCGCCATTCGTTGTTTATGCGGAGCTGGGGCTCCGCGTTCCCGGGGACTTCACTCATAGCCCATCACCATCTCAGGTTTTACCCGCCATTCTCCAGTTAGCATCTTTTGCATTAACCCGCGTTTCTGCGATTTATATTTATCAAGTAATTGCCTAAGAAGATCAATTTCTTTCTGGGCCGCATTCAAGGTCTCGGCAATTTGCTGTTGTTCTTCAAGGGGAGGAATTGGCACCCTAATCTTAGAGAAATCTATCCATCGTAAACCACCTCGACGATCAACTGATGAACTTGTAGTGACTTGAAAGATGTGCTTGTAAATATTTGTTTTAAGAAGCTTTATTAAATATGGTGGATATATCTTCTCTTTCGAAACTTCGAATATTACATAGATAGGGCTTACAATTCCTTTTTCGCAATGCTCAAGAAGACCAATTGATCCTTCCTCAACATGATTGGACGGATACCCAAACTGCCCTTTTTTAATCACCTTGTAATTCGATGTATCACTACTGAATACTTGTTTACCGAAATAATCCAAAGAGTTAACGAAACCATCATATTTTGAGCATGATAAAACCATTTCGTCCGAAGTTCCGTTTCTTGCGGATATATCCTTTGCGATTTTACTGATTTTGAGAAGTTCCCAATCGCAAGGATATTTGAAATAACGTCCGTCAGATAAGTTCACCTTTCGATTATCAAGTCTCTTATACCCAAACAGTAACCATCTCGATATTTGCTTAAGCATCTTTACTTGCACTTTTACCAGACGTTCGATTTTCTCGATAGCCTCATCCCAGGTGGAAAGCAAATCAGCAATGGCTTTTTGCTCGGGGAGGGGTGGAAGCAGCACGGGAAAATCATTTATTTGCTGGGGACTTATGTGGGGCACAGCAGTTTCTGTCTGGACACCTTTTACGTACTGTTCAAACATATGACTTCGAATTAGCAAGGGTAATATTTTGCTATACAATCCCTTCTTTACCCTCAAGCGTGCAACTCGCTGAACAAGCAATGATGGCGTATCTTGCTTGGTTATCATTGAGGCCTTCAGGCCCGCCTTAACCCAAGTACGATCCATAGCTATAACGAAGTCACCTTCTTTGAGAAAATATCGCAGGATTTTAGTCTCTGTTGAACCTCCCCATCTTTTAACGTCATCCCAACGTATTGAGCCTTGGACAACATTATCTCCACGCAATAATCGCATAGCTTTTTCATCATTTGTGTATTCAATACTCTTGAACGGATATCCTGTAAGCAACTCAACATGCTGACCGAGTGTCGTTTTTTGCCAACTTTTATTCATTGATGAATCTCCTTGCTCCATTCCAATTGGAGTAACTGGCAGCGACAGGCATATGCAACGACAATTTGTCCATTATCCATTCTTGATTCCTCTCTATTCCTGTTCATTGCTACCTCCGCCCAGCTTTTTCTCCGGCGATTGCGCCCGTCGCTCAAGTTTTTTCAGATCCTCTTCAGGTTTCGGCAACTCTTCGGGCATGGTGCCGCCCAGTTCCTTGATGGTCTGGCGTACTTTTTTACCGACCTCAAAATGAGTCTTGTTGGCGCTGGTCTTTCCCTGAACATTTTCCCTGCGGAGTTTTTCATCTGTCTGCGTAGCACGAAAGAGGTTGGCAGCCAACTCTGTGCTGCCCATATTATCGAGGATATGCTGACTTTTTTTCAGTCCTTTGCGTTGATGAATGCCCTTGGCATCCAGTCCGCCATAAAGCCCCTGGTAACCATGATTCTGAAAAATGGCAAAATCGAGAGTGGTTTCCACACCCGCCTGTTGAGCAGTTTCCACCAATTGTTTGTTGTGCTCACGCATTTCGTTACGCAGGAAGATTCGTTTTTCCTCCTCCTTGAGTCGCTTGAAAGCCTCATCGTCAGCCAATTCCTGTCTGCGGGTCTGAATGGCGAAATAGGTCTGACCGTTGGCGATTACCGGTTTTGATGGATCACCGTTCTGGACAATCAGATAACAGGCATAACGAGAAAGCTGGAAATCCTCGACTTCACGCTGACTCCCAGAACCGATATTGACCATTTTCCCCACTTGGGAAAAATGGTTTACGGATGGTTGATCCGAGTTTTCACATGCCGAGACAGCTTTTTGAATAACCCGTTTGAATTTATCCCAACTTGAATAATCCAGGGCAATCAGCAAATCACGAGCATACCAGAATTCTGCATGATCCACCGTAAACTGTTTGAGTTCTTCGAAAGTGGCGTGATATCGTTTTTCTATATTTTTATTACTCATGACGTTCCTCAGTATTTCATCGTTAACCAGTCTTAAATGAATGGTGTTGGGTAGAAAACCAATCCTCTTTTTGTCTTCATCGCTGAATTTCCTTGAGCTTTTCAGCCATCTTCAGACGCACCTCTGCAAGCTCTTGTTCCAGCTTGTCAATTTCCGCCTGAACGGCATCAATATCGATCTCCTCTTCCTCTTCAAAGGTATCCACATAGCGAGGGATATTGAGGTTGAAGTCGTTTTCCTGTATCTCGGTAAAGCTGGCAACATGGGCATATTTTTCGACCTCTTTACCTTCGCTGTAGACCCGCATGATCTTTTCGACCTGTTCTTCGGAAAGAGTGTTCTGATTTTTGCCTGATACAAACTCCCGACTGGCATCAACAAAGAGCACCTCCCTGCATGACTCCCTGTGTCCGCCTTTTTCCCGGGAGCGGTCAAACACCAGTATGGCAACCGGAATATTGGTGGTAGGAAAAAGATTGCCCGGCAGCCCGATTACCGCATCAAGCAGGTTTTCTTCGATCATTTTCTGGCGAATGCGCCCCTCGGCAGCGCCCCTGAACAGCACTCCATGAGGGACAACCACTGCAACACGCCCCTCTTTTTCAAGCGCTGTTTCAATCATGTGGCTGATAAAAGCCCAGTCACCTTTCCCCTTTGGCGGAACCCCACGCCAGAACCTGTTATACTGATCGTTTTCGGCATTTTCCGCGCCCCACTTGTCGAGCGAGAATGGAGGATTAGCCACAACGCAGTTGAATTTCATCAGGCGGTCATTTTCCACCAGAAGGGGGCTGTTCAGGGTGTCACACCACTCAATGCGGGCACTGTCGAAACTGTGAAGAAACATATTCATGCGGCAGAGCGCCCATGTGCTCCCGTTGGACTCCTGACCGAACAAAGCGAAATTACGGTCACCAACCACTTTGGCCGCCTGTACCAGAAGACCGCCGGAACCGCAGGCTGGATCACAGATACGGTCACCGGGTTTTGGTTTCGCCAGTTTGGCAACGAGCTCCGTAACCTTTAGCGGGGTGAAAAACTCTCCGGCCTTTTTACCTGAATCCGAGGCAAAACGCTCTATCAGGTAGATATAGGTGTTGCCAATGACATCCTCTGAAACAAGGCTGGGCTTCATGTTCAACTGCGGCTTGCAAAAGTCTTCAAGCAATTGCTTCAACCGGCGGTTACGATCTTTGGTCTTCCCAAGATTTGACTCGCTATTAAAGTCGATATTCCGGAAAACCCCTTCGAGTTTGTTTTTGTTGGATTCCTCAATGTGATCGAGAACAATATTGATCAGCTCGCCGATATTAGACGCAGCCCTTCGCTCATAAAGGCTGGAGTATGTTGCCGGAAACTCCTCAAGAAGCGCTACTTCGCCGGTCTCCCTGTTTTTTTCGGTCAGTCTGATAACCGGGAGCACAAAGCGCTCCCGCTCCATTTTGCGAAGGATTCGGGCATCATCACTGCCGTACTGCTTCTGGTATGTTTCGTAATGATCCTGCCAGACGTCCGAGATGTACTTTAAAAACAGCATCACGAGGATGTAGTCTTTATACTGTGCCGGATCGACAACACCCCGGAAAGTGTCACACGCTGCCCATGCAGCATTGTTAATATCCTTCTGGTCAATCTTGCTACCCATACGTTATTCTCCTTTTGCAAAACGCATTACTACCATTGAAATATATTGCTTCCGCTTTTCAGCAAGTCCGCTCAGCAGAGTCTGCTCACGAGCGGAGAGCGAGACCAGCTCTACAATTTTTTTTTGCTTCTCCAATGAAGGCAATAAAACCTCCAGATTTTCAAGAACCTCCTTGCTGATCATCTTCTGAGCCGTCCCGATAGCTCTGCTTGTCAAAAATACCTGCGCTTCCCGCTGACCGAGATACCAGTTCAGATACTCCGGCAAAATCCTGTCCGGTTTTGTAATCCTGATTCTCAGCAATGGAGCCGCAACAACAGCAATGCCGGGATCTTCAAGCAGTATAGCCGCATTACTCACAAGACCACGCGACCGGAACACCAGGTCTCCTTTACGAGCAAGGTGATGATCTTTGAGAGCATCCATATCTATTTTGACAAGTTCATTGCAACCAACAGTATTGTCGTCAAGCAGATCCTTCATCTGGATGACTGCGACCTCTCCATCTTTCGAGACCTCAAGACGGGATCTGAACGAGTATCCCAACTGGACTGTTGCTATATTTTTTATTACTTTCCTCATCAAGTCTCACAATTATACTGTATCGTCATTTCTGCATATTAAAATAATTATCAGGAAACCCCAATAATTATTTGCAAAAATATCATTCCTGCGTTTTTTTATAGGCGATTTAATCGCTATGGGTAAAATTCCCCGAAGCTTGCTTCGCTAAAAAATAATCTCAAAATGAAATTCATACCCCGCTGCTTGCGGCAGGGTGGTTGATTTGATGTTGGTTATAGAATTGAATAGGAATTGGGTGCGGATAGAACGTCAGCTTGCGGAAAACAGAAAAAAGCCTTACAACAGTAAAAATCTATACCCGGCATAAGTAAGGGCATCCGTGCAAACGGTACTGGGGAACGAGGACGGCTTCCCTGCCCTGCCCCACAAATGACTCCATTGCGATTCTGAAGGCTGCGGAGAACTCAGATAGCTGGAAGCCGCATCAGGAGCGGCTTTCGGCACGGTATACGACGCGGTGGAATGATATTATTGAAGTGAACTCAAGATTTCTTCATCGCTGAAATTCAGGCTTCGTAGTCACGCAGGAATTTTTTGATATTGCGAGTGGCCTGGCGGATGCGCTCCTCGTTTTCGATCATGGCGACACGAACATACTCATCGCCGTAGGCACCGAATCCTATACCGGGGCTTACGGCGACTTTTGCTTCAGTCAGCAGTTTCTTGCTGAACTCAAGGCTACCCATGGATCGAAAAGGTTCAGGAATCTGAGCCCAGACAAACATGCTTGCCCTTGGGGTTACAACCGGCCAGCCAGCATTGATAAAACTTTTAACCATAACATCGCGTCGTTTGCGATAGACCTCGCAAATCTCCTGAACGCAGCTCTGGTCTTCAGTCAGCGCAATGGTTGAGGCTACCTGAATGGGGGTGAAGGTACCGTAATCGAGCCAGCTCTTGATTTTCTCGAGAGCACCGATAAGTTTGGCGTTTCCGACCATGAACCCGACACGCCATCCGGCCATGTTGTAGGTCTTTGAGAGGGTGTAGCTCTCAACAGCAACATCCTTTGCTCCCGGAACCTGGAGGATTGAGGGGGTGACATAGCCATCATAGGTCAATTCAGCGTAGGCAATATCACTGATAATATAAAAGCGCTCCTGACGGGCAATGTCGACAAGCTTCTCATAAAAAGGAAGTTCAACGGTTGCCGTCGTCGGATTATTGGGGAAATTCACAACCAGATACTTTGGTTTTGGTGAAGATTCGCGCAACGCTTTCTCAATGTTGCGGAAAAAGCCCTCTTCATCAAGGGTAAAATCGTCGTTCAATTCAAGTTTAAGACGATGGACGTTGCCACCGGCAAGGATGAATGCCTGGGAGTGGATGGGATAACAGGGGTCGGGCACCATGGCAAGATCGCCGGGATTGGTGATGGCCTGCACAAGGTGAACATAGCCCTCTTTTGAACCCATCGTTGCAACGACCTCGCGATCGAGGTCAAGATCAACATTATACTTGCGCTGGTACCATGTTCCAACCGCGCCACGCAGTTTGTAGATTCCCTTTGAAACAGAGTAGCCGTGAGTTCTGGGTTTATTGATGCTTTCAATCAGTTTATCAACGATATGCTGGGGGGTCGGGCCGTCAGGGTTACCCATCGAAAAATCAATAACATCCTCTCCTGCACGCCGCTCAGCCATTTTCAGCTCATTGACCGCAGCAAAAACATACTTGGGAAGGCGCTTGATCTTGTCAAACTCTATTTCATCAAACATGGTCTTGTAACGAAAAAAAATAATTCATGATACAAAAATGAAAACCCACTGCATCATAAGCAAAAAGAGTATCATATCCATGACCTTCCTGATATTTTTCCCGCTCACCCTGGTAAGGCGACGGCTCTTGTTTGTCGTGTTTCAAAGAGAGCGAAACCAGAGCCATCTCCATCCGAAAAATTTACTTTTACAAAAATGGAACGCTTTGATTCTGAAGAGGGTTCTGTAACAATTGTTGAAAATATTGATCTGAAGCAACAAACAGGTAAAAAGCTGAAAACAGAGTGTTGGCGCAGCTCAACGGAGATTTCGGATCTGTGCCCTTCTGAAAGACAATCAAAATAAATTGATCCCAATTATTTGACATTAATGTAATTTTATTTAACATGCTATGTTGGTGTCATTTCGCTTCCCGCTCCACGTAAAGTAACCTATACCACGTGTCAAAAATCAAGATGACAGTAAAGGATACCCTGAAGCATCAGCTTGAGGAATCCACCGGAAATGACTATAACTGCTGCTACCAGTGCGGCAAATGTACCGCCGGATGTCCTGCAGGAGCATTTATGGATAGTCCTCCGGCACGAATCATGCGTCTCGTCCAGGCAGGCTATATCGAAGATGCCCTGAAAAGCGAAGCGCTCTGGTTCTGTGTCGGTTGCATGACCTGCACTGCACGATGTCCACAGAACATGGATATTGCCGCAACGATGGACTCGCTCAGGGCTATGGCGCTTGAGAAGGGCATTGTTTCGGAAAACAGGGCAAAAAAACTGGTCACTGCCTTTCACGTCTCCTTCCTCAACAACGTGCGCAAACACGGACGTCTTGAGGAGCTCTCGCTCATCAACAGCTACAAGCTCCGCACCAGAACATTTCTTCAGGATGCCCAGTCAGGCGTCAAGATGATCAAAAGCGGCAAGATCAATCCGTTACACACTCTTACCGGAAAAGGGTCAGTAAAGGGAAAAGATCAGATTGCGAAAATTTTTGAAGCATCCGGTGATGGAGTTCATCTCTCGGCACCGAAACGACGTCCGACAAAAAAAGAGTTTGTTGCAAAAGCTCCCCTTACCATTAAACCGGGTATGACCATCGGATACTATCCCGGATGCTCGCTGAGCGGAACAGCAAGGGAATATGATATTTCAGTCAAAAAAATGTGCTCCCTGCTCGGCCTCAAGCTTCAGGAAATCGAAGACTGGAACTGCTGCGGTGCAACATCGGCACATGCCACCAATCACAAACTTTCGGTGCTGCTGCCTGCAAGAAACCAGGCCCTTGCCGATGCACAGGGACTTGATCTGGTACTTGCACCCTGCGCAGCCTGCCAGAACCGTCAGGTTACCACCCGGATATCCCTGATGGATTCACCCGAACTTCGTGATGAAGTTCGTTCGATTACCGGCATAGAACCAACCTGCAAATCAGAATTTATTGGCGTTACACAGCTTCTTGAAGCAATGGATCCGGAAGAGATCAAAAAAAGGGTAAAAAAGCCCCTTACCGGACTCCATCTTGCCTGTTATTATGGCTGTCTTCTGGTGCGGCCAATGGAGGCTATGGGTTTTGATGATCCGGAAAACCCGCTCAAAATGGAGGCGATCATGACCGCTCTTGGTGCGACGCCTGTCGACTGGGCATTCAAGATCGAGTGCTGCGGAGCAGGGCTCACGCTTGCGCAGCAACCACTTGTCGAAGAGCTCACGCATTCCATCGCAAAAAACGCTGCAGACAACGGTGCAGAAGCTTTTGTGGTCGCCTGTCCCCTTTGCCAGGCCAATCTTGACATGCGCCAGGGAAGCATGAGAAAGCGGTACGGGGATGTCAGCGAGATGCCGGTTTACTATATCTCGGAGCTTGTCGCCATCGCTTGCGGCGCCGATCCGTCTGAAGTCGCTGTAGGAGAACACTTTGTTCCTGCACTCGATCTTGTGTCGAGACTTTAGGCTACGATCAAATCCTTTGGAGAAATAACAAGAGGCGCATGGCTTCAGGTACATTGCATGTGCGCAGTTCCGTTCAGCGGCTTCATACTAAACGATTGAATTAATGGCAAAAATTGGAGTATTCATTTGTCACTGCGGCGAGAATATCGCAGCGAAGGTTGATTGTACCAAACTGGCTGCTGCCCTGGGTGAACACCCGGGCGTTGCGGTTTCTGTCGAATACAAATATTTCTGCTCGGACCCAGGCCAGGAAAGCGTCAAAAAAGCGATCCGCGACAACAACCTTTCCGGTATAGTCATAGCTGCATGTTCACCAAGAATGCATGAAGCGACCTTCCGCAAAGCATGTGCAGAAGCGGGCCTGAACCCCTATCTCTGTGAAATAGCCAACATCCGCGAACAGTGTTCATGGGTGCATACCGACGGTGATATGGCTACAGCAAAAGCCATGGATATCGTCCGTTCGATGGTCGAAAAGGTAAAACGGAACAACAAACTGCAGTCTATAGAGGTTCCGGTAACCCGCAGGGCTCTGGTCATCGGAGGAGGTATTGCGGGACTCCAGGCGGCACTTGACATTGCCAACGCTGGCCAGGAAGTTGTCCTTGTTGAGCGTGAGCCCTCCCTTGGAGGCCACATGGCCCAGTTGTCGGAGACCTTTCCCACGCTCGACTGCTCGCAGTGCATCATGACCCCGCGTATGGTCGAAACGGCTCAACATCCCAAAATCCGGCTTCTTACCTATGCGGAAGTTGAGAGTGTTGATGGATACATCGGCAATTTCAAGGTCAAAATCCGCATGAAATCGCGCTACGTTGACATGAACACCTGTACAGGCTGTGGTGACTGCATGACCAAATGCCCGGCAAAAAAAATATCAAGCGAATTTGACTGCGGCCTTGGCAAGCGGACAGCCATTTATACTCCCTTCGCCCAATCCGTACCCAATATACCAGTCATCGACAAGGCAAGCTGCATCTACTTCAAGAACGGAAAATGCAAAATGTGCCAGAAATCCTGTCAACTCAACTCGATCAACTTCGAGATGCAGGATGAATTCATCGACCTTGAAATTGGAGCAATTGTTGTTGCCACCGGCTTTCAGGTACAGAATACCGCTGTCTATGGCGAGTATGGTTACGGAAAATTTCCGGATGTCATCACCGGCCTGCAATTTGAGCGCCTCGCCTCGGCAAGCGGCCCGACTGCAGGTAAAATACTTCGCCCTTCTGACGGCAAGGAGCCGGAAAACGTCGTCTTTATCCAATGTGCCGGATCACGCGACCCATCAAAAGGGGTGCGCTATTGTTCAAAGATTTGCTGCATGTACACTGCAAAACATGCCATGCTCTACGCCCACAAGGTGCATGGCGGAAAAACCCATATTTTCTATATGGATATCCGCGCAGCAGGGAAAGGCTATGATGAGTTTACCCGCCGCGCTATCGAGGAAGATGAAGCTTCGTATGTAAGGGGCAGGGTCAGCAAGGTATGGCAGGAAAATGGCAAACTGATGGTACGGGGTGTTGACACCCTTCTCGGCAAGCCCGTTACGGTAGCCGCAGACATGGTTGTACTTGCAACCGCGATGGTATCGCAACCCAATGCCAAGGAGTTTGCCAAAACCATCGGCATTGCCTACGACGAATATGGCTTCTACAACGAAGCCCATCTCAAGCTCCGCCCTGTCGAATCATCAACGGCAGGAGTCTTTCTTGCCGGAGCATGCCAGTCACCGAAAGATATTCCTGATTCGGTTGCCCAGGCATCGGCATCAGCCAGCAAGGTACTCGCTCTCTTCAGCAAGGAGAAACTTGAACGCGAACCGGTTATTGCAGTAAACAACGAAGCAACCTGCGCCGGATGCTGGGGCTGCGTTCTTGCCTGTCCCTACAATGCCATTGAGAAAAAAGATATTCGCGACCGTTCGGGACGGCTCATCAAACAGGTGGCTTATGTCAATCCCGGCCTCTGCCAGGGATGCGGCACCTGTGTCACCTTCTGCCGATCGAACAGTCTCGATCTCGCGGGCTTTACCGAAAAACAGATCTTTGCAGAAGTAATGGGGCTCTGAAAAATCCCCTTTATTACCTTGAACAAACAGAACCTTGCTACTGGAGTAAGCCGATGAGTGAACCATTTGAACCGAAGATTGTTGCTTTTGTCTGTACCTACTGCACCTATGCAGGCGCTGATCTGGCAGGAACCAGCAGGCTGAAATATGCGCCCAATGTGCGTATTGTCCGTCTCCCCTGTACGGGAAGAATCAGCCCGATGTTTATTCTTAAAGCTCTGCAGAAGGGGGCGGATGGTGTACTCATCAGTGGCTGCCATCCGGGTGACTGCCATTTTACTCATGGAAACTACCATGCACGCCGCCGTTGGATGGTCTTTCGTGCCCTCCTCGACTTCACGGGCATATCGCCGGAACGGGTAAAATTCTCATGGATCAGTGCGGCTGAAGGTGGGAAATTTGCCGATCTCATCAACAGTGTCACGGAAGAGATCCGTAACCTTGGCCCTTTTGATCAGTACCAGCAGTTGATCAAGGAAACAGAATCACCGGCGACCCTTTAAAAACAAGAGGCAATGATTACACAGGAAAAATACAGAACGACGGTAAAAGAGCTTCTTGCCAGTGGCTCGGTTAAAATGGTTATCGGCTACAAACCGGGCTCAACACCCGACAGACGCAGACCACTCTTTATCCGTACCTCAGAAGAGGCAGATCAGCTTGTGCTCGATAGTACCTGCATGACCAACCTTTCGGGATACCTCGTTACAGAAGGGTTGCTGAGCGATGAAAAACGGGTTGGCATCTTTCTCCGTCCCGAAGGAATACGCTCCATCAACATCCTCGCAGCAGAATACCAGCTTAATATTGAGCAGATCGTCATCCTCGGATTTGACTCCACAGGCCGGGATGTCAGGCCGCTTGAAGGTCGAAATGCCGGAGATTTTTCAGGCCTGCTCAGCGAAATCAAGGAAAAACCGGTTCAAACCTCCAAAGAACCACTCCTTGAGCGCATCGAAAAGATGAACGCTCAGGAGCGATTCGACTTCTGGCAGGAAGAATTTTCACGGTGCATCAAATGCTACGCCTGCCGCCAGGCCTGCCCCATGTGCTACTGCCGCCGCTGCATTGTCGACAGCAATCAGCCACAATGGATCAACACCTCTTCGCATACGCTCGGAAATTTCGAATGGAATATCGTTCGTGCATTTCACCTTTCCGGACGATGCGTCCAGTGCGGCAACTGCGACCGGGCCTGCCCTGTCAACATTCCGCTCCGCCTCATCAACCAGAGGATGGCAACGGAGGTGCTTGATGGATTCGATCATTTTGCCGGTCTAAGCCCTACCCAGGAACCCGTACTTGCAAGTTTCAAAAAGGACGACACTGAGACATTCATTCTCTAACCAACATCTATGACAAGAATCCTTTTCAGCGATAAGCTTGACAATTGTATCGCAAAATGGCGCTCGGCTGGGCTGACAGTAATTGGCCCTGTGCAGGGAGAGTCCCTTTCAGGGTATGCCGCTGTTGAAAAAGCTGCCGGGTTCGAATTCGGCATGGTGCTGCCCGAACGTCCACTCAAGGAGCTCTTTTTTCCTCAGACTGAACCGATGCTGCGTTACACCATCAAAAAAAATGAGATCGACACCACTGATTTCACCGCTCCGCAGGGAAAAAGAATCATTTTTGGTGCCAGGGCTTGTGACGCTTCAGGTCTGGCTATTGATGATCCCCTTTTCGGATGGGATTACAAGGACGAATACTGGTTCCAGCGGCGCAATGAATCGGTCATTGTAACTATTGCCTGTACAAAAGCGGACGATTTCTGCATGTGCACCTCGCTTAAACTGGCACCGGACAGCACGAAAGGATCGGATGTGCTGCTTCGCCCGATTGACAAAAACAGGGGATGGCTGATTGAGGAGCTTACTGATCGGGGACGTGAAGCATTCGCAATCATTTCCGACTATCTCCAGGAGAGCTCGGAGCCAGCGGTACCGACCGTTGTCGTACCGGAAAAGTTTAACCTTGATGCCTGCGTAACCTGGCTGCAGAACCCCGAAAACTTTGACAGCAAATTCTGGAAAGAGATCTCAATGCGCTGTATAGGCTGCGCTTCGTGCACCTACCTTTGTCCAACCTGCCACTGTTTCGACATCCAGGACGAAGGCGACACTTACAGCGGTATCAGAAGAAAAAACTGGGACAGTTGCTCGTTTGCCCTTTTTACCATGCACACCTCGGGCCACAACCCCCGATCGACGCAATCAGCACGCTGGCGCCAGCGCATCATGCACAAATTCAACTATTTTCCAGGCAAGTTCAGCGTGAACAGTTGCAGCGGTTGCGGCCGATGCTCACGCCAGTGCCCGGTTGACATGGGTATTACCGAGACTTTACAAGAGATATCAAAATTATAGCCGTGACAGAAAACATCCAGAGCACACAACAGAACATCTACAAGCCGGCTATCATGAAAATCGTCGGACGCCACGACGAAGCGCCCGGCGTGAGAACCATGAGGCTTGAGTTTCAGGACCCGGCCGACCATGAGCAGTTCAAGAAAACGTTTCGGACAGGCATGTTCGGTCTCTACGGCGTCTACGGCGAGGGGGAGAGCACCTTCTGCGTCGCAAGCCCTGAGACCCGAAAAGAGTATATCGAATGCACCTTCCGCCAATCCGGCAGGGTGACTTCGGCTCTGGCAAATGCGGATATCGGTGACCTCGTCACCTTCCGTGGACCCTACGGAAACCGCTTTCCCATCGAGGAGTTCCACGGCAAAAACCTCCTCTTCATTTCAGGAGGAATCGCCCTTCCTCCGACGCGCAGTGTTATCTGGTCGTGCCTCGATCAGCGCGAGAAGTTTGGCAAGGTCACCATTGTTTATGGAGCCCGTACCGTAGCCGATCTGGTCTACAAACACGAGCTTGATGAGTGGCAGGAGCGCGCCGATGTTGAGCTTGTCCTCACCGTCGATCCAGGTGGAGAGTCACCCGACTGGAAGCATCGTGTTGGCTTCGTGCCTACCGTGCTTGAAGAGGCCGCTCCCTCTCCCGACAATTGCATCGCCGTCATCTGCGGGCCGCCAATCATGATCAAATTCACCCTGATCTCGCTCAAAAAGCTTGGTTTTGATGAAAAAAACGTCTATACAACGCTGGAAAACCGCATGAAATGTGGGGTCGGCAAATGCGGACGCTGCAATGTGGGGTCGGTCTATGTCTGCAAGGAGGGCCCGGTCTTTACTGCGGCTGAGGTTTCCCGTATGCCTGCCGCCGATCTTTGACCTCTCTTTTCAGAGGAGACGAATCCGGAAAAAGTGCTCCGGTTGATGAAAATCAGGCGGTAATGAAGCATGTTGCCACCAGGGGAAGAGGGCAAACTCTCCCCTGCCGGAAGAGGCACAGCACTGCAAGGCAAGCATATCCCCTTTGACGAAGGGCTGCAAGAGTTCCCACGAAAACTCCATACCAAACCGCTCCTCATCCACCACCATGCGCACCGCTTTCAGCCAGGGTTCGGGTGAAAGAACTTCGCACCCTTTCGCTCTCTTCCTCGGTGCATCAAAACAGAGCGCAACCCAGTGCCCCTCCGGAGTAATTTCAAACTCAAGATAGCCTCCTCCCGGAGAACCAGAGGCGATAAACAGTTCAGAAACGCTGTAATGCCACAGTCCGTCAACAAAGGTTCCGGATGGAGTTGAGGGTGGCTTTACCGGAAAAAGAGCTGGATCACTGCTGCTGGTTATCCAGCGAAGAACGGGCGATGCGGGATTGAGGGCCGCATCCTCAAGCGAACGCAACTGCTCGACAGCTACGAACGCTCCGGCAGGAAACTCCCTGTCGAGAGCAGAATACCCAAACAGTGGCCCCTGCATGAGAACGCGGGGAAAAGTCGGCTCCGGCGTTGCAGACAAACCCACTTCCTGCGGATTCCATAACAGACCGGCCCACCCTTTTGAAGGTTCCAGGTTATCAGAAACAAAGTTGACACCGCACGACAGAAGCAGAGAAGTATCAAACAACCCGATGCACTGCACCTCAAGATCAAGTTCAGCTCCGACGTGCTCAAAAGCGGCCTGTTTCATCCGTGCAGCGAGACTGAGCACATCTCCGGCGGTTGCCCCGCCCCTGTTAAAAATAAAGTTTGCATGGTGTTGGCTCACCATGGCGCCACCTTCCGACACCCCCTTAAAACCGAGTTCTTCAAAAACAGAACCACTCGAACGCCCCACTGCATAGTTGTTCTTGAAGGTAGAGCCGCAACTTGGAAAATCGAAATGGTGCTTCGCAAGGCGCTCCCCTTCATAACCCTGCATCAACGCTTGTATCTCCTCCACTGGACGGGTTTGAGGAAAACGCAAGAGCACGCCAACGACAATCTCCGGCCTCTCCATCAGAGCGGTATGCTTGTACCCGTAAAAGAGCTCTTCCGGGAGCCGCCAGCGCAGGCAACCCTCAACCGAAAACGTCAAAATTCCAGCTGTAATTGCGCTGACCTCTCCCCCGAAACAGCGGGCATTCATCCTTACGGTTGCGCCAATCTGGCCGGGAAGCCGGTAAAGCCACTCTCCTCCTCCCCTGCCGACCAGCAACAGCTCTTCAGCAATCCGGCTATTTTCCACCCCAGCCTCGCAAAAAAGCTCAGTATCAGTAAGCCAGAAAAGACGCTGCATCCTGCCGAGAGAGATCACGATACCCTGGAAATCACTGTCCGAAAAGAGAATATTGCTTCCGCTTCCCATGAGAGCAAGCGGGAGACGCTGATCAAGGTTCCAGAGCAGAAGATCAGCAAGTTCGGCCATACTCCCTGGTTCGGCAAAAAATCGGGCTCTCCCCCCTATTTCGTAATAACCCCTCCCGGCAAGAGAGACATTTTCATAAACCGAAAGCATTGGAGATTGGGAGGAATAAGTCATGCACAAACAGGTTTCATTCTTCTCCGGCAGAGAAAAATTCTTTTGCAAATCCAAGCAGATTATACGAACAAAGAGCAACAAAAGAGCCTGTTCTTGTGGCAGCGAAGCCGATCAAAAGGGCGACTCAAGAATCTCCCGTACTTTCAGGGCAAGCTGGACACGGGAAAAAGGCTTGCCAAGGAACGGCATGGTAATGCTTCGGGCCTCTCCCTTACACTCAAAAAATCTGGTGAGTATCCCGAAACAAGCAAGGTTTTAAGGGCTGGACGCCTCCTTGTCATCTGCTCTGAAAGCTCCCGTCCATTCATGCCGGGCATAACCATATCCGTAACAAGCAACTCTATCGTATCCGAAAACGCATCAGAAAGAGAAAGAGCCTCTTCCGCTGACCCGGCATTCAATACGTTGTAGCCAAAACTTTTCAGAAAGAAAGTCATCAAATCCCTCAAAGCACGCTCATCGTCGACTACCATGATAGTCTCATTACCACCAGGAACATTTTCAGCCGATCCCGATAAAAGAGAAGAGAGGTTGTGCTCGATACTCCGGGGTAAATAAATCTCGAATGTCGTCCCTTTTCCTTTCGTACTGTATGGAAGGATAGCGCCTCTGTTCTGTCGGACAATACCATAGACCATTGCAAGCCCAAGACCCGTGCCCTCAGTCATGGATTTGGTTGTAAAAAACGGTTCAAAAATAGAGTTGAGCGTCTCCTTATCCATGCCACAACCGTCATCGCGAACCTCAAGCAACACATAATCACCAAGTACCAATTCAGGATGACATTCACAGAATGCCGCGTCAACAAGAATATTGTGGGTGGTAATGAAAAACGCTCCTGCATCCTTGATAGCATCCCTTGCATTGAGCGCAAGATTGGTCACAATCTGATCTATTTGCGCAGGATCCATCTTCACCCGCCAGAGATTATCGCCCGGAGTGAAGATCAGCCTGATCTGTTCACCAAACATGTGTTCAAGTATCTTCAGGATATGCTCAATCGTCACATTCAAATCCAGCACAATCGGTTTGATAACCTGCTTTCGGGCAAAGGCAAGCAGTTGACGGATAATTCCAGCGGATTTATTGACAGAATTCCGCAATTCAGCAAGTACAAGTTTTGACTTGCCGCCAAACTCCTCCGTAGCAACAACAAAATCAATGTTGCCAAGCATCACCTGCAGCATATTGTTTAACTCATGAGCAACTCCACCCGCCAGCCTTCCGATTGACTCCATTTTCTGAGCCTGAAGCAGAGTTGCCTGAAGTGCGGCATTCTCCCTCTCGATCAGCTTCTGCCTGGTGATATCAGAAAGTACCGTCCAGCATGACTGACCATCATCATGAACGACCGCATTAATGTGCACTATACGCTGCGAGGTTGAAGGGTCACCTTCACCCACAAGCAGAACCTCACAATCGCCGGACTCCTGATGGCTGAAGACCCTCTCCAACAGTGCATGAAAAACCTTGCTCTCTTCAGGAGCAATGAAGAGTGCCAGACGAGCACCCTTCAACAACGATCGTTCCAGACCAAGCATCTTTGTAGCCGTAAGGTTTACCTCAAGTATGGTACTGTCCCTCGCAAGCGTCAGATAGCCCACCGGAGCAAAGTCATACAGTTCAGTATAGCGTTCCAACCCCTTTTCCAAATCTTCCCGCGACTGCAGCAACTCCTCCTGCTGCATTTCAAGCTCAATCTGGTGAACCGACAATTCATGAATAATCCGATGCATCTCATCCGGTGTCAGGGAAACACCTTTACTCTTCAGCTCACTTTTCCGAATACGCTCTTCTGCCCTTTGTCGCAATGCAGAGAGATCATCTGCAATGACTTTGTTTTTTTTCATCATTGATTTTTCGTCTTTCAAACACTTTTTATCCCCTGCCGAGGATCACTGATTTCAAAAAATGTTGAGACAACCTGAAATAATCGTCCCGTCTCCGTCTGAAAACGGGGCAGGGCGCTGACCTTAATCCAGTGACAATCTTTGTCAGGATGTCGAAACAGACCCATAATGATATCTTTAACGGGCTTGCCGGAATGCAAGGCAAACTGAAATGGATATTCGTCAACAGGAAAAACGGATCCATCTTCGTGAACGGCTCCCAATCGCAACTCCTCCATCGTCTTGCCCTGCATCTCTTTAACAGTAATCCCAAAAATACGTTCCGTCTCTAAATTGGCCATCAGAATTCTGCCTTCACAATCCTGGAGTAAAGCACCTCCGGGCATGGCTTCAAACAAAAAGCGAAAACGCTCTTCAGTTTCCCGCAAACACCCTTCAAGCTTCTTGGCAATCGTGATGTCCGTGAAGGTAATCACCAACCCGACAATCCTGTTTTCCTGGGTACGATAGGGCATGATTTTCACAACAAACCACCGACCATCACTTGCTGAAACCTCTTTTTCACTAAAAACAAGGGAATGAAGCACCTCGCGCGCATCATCAGCCAACTCAGGATAATGCAGATCCGTAACAATATCGGTTATGGGACGGCCAATATCCGTCGCAATCAGCTTGATAATCGAAGCTGTCCGGTTGGTGAACCGGCGTATGTTGAGCACATCATCAAGAAAGAGCGTTGCAATATCAGTGCTGTTCAGCAGGTTTTTCATGTCATTATTGCTCTCCGACAGGTCGCTCACCTTCGATTGCAGCTCATGATTAACGGTCTGCAACTCCTCATTCAGTGACTGCATCTCCTCCTTGGAGGTGGTCAGCTCCTCGTTGGTGCTCTGCAACTCTTCATTGGCCGACTGCATCTCTTCGTTCATGGACTTGAGCTCCTCCTGTGAGGCCTGCATCTCTTCTCGAATGGTCAAAATTTCATTACGCGACTCCATGAGTGCCTGATCGATCAACACCGGCCGATTACCTCCCGCATCAGCAGTCGCAACACTCCCTGTTACCAACCCGGATTCAGCCCCATCAACATCTTTGAAAACAATCAGGAGCAAACCTCGAAGAACGTCAGGCGCCTCAAGTAGTTCAATCGTCAGATCCAAACGCTGCGCTCCTCCGTTTGTACCAACCGTCAACCCCTTTTTGGTAAGGGTCATTTTTTTGCGGAGCACACTCCCGAACAGTACATGCAGTTCATAGCGAAGCCCATCGCGGGCCATGGCAAAAACATTCCAGTTTGCCTTGCCTGCGGCTGGCTCAAGATACTTGCCCGTACGTCCGCTAATATAGATAATATCACCCTTCTCATTGGTCAGCACCGCTGACGGGGTATAATGCTGAAGCAAAAACTGATCGGTAATTGATTGCAGGTTCAGTTCGGTTGTTCTTGGAGTTGTTTGGCGATACATCATCTCCGGCGCTTTATGCAACTTCGTGGTAAAAGAGGCGGGAAATTCGACAGGCTCAACCCGATGTCCGTAGGGAAGCTTCCGGAAAAGTCGCGCTTTTGTATCAAGAGAGTCAAACAGATAGGTAAATGTTCCGATGCTTTCGGCCGTACCAAGAAAGAGGATGCCACCGGAATTGAGGCTGTAATGAAACAAGGGGAAGAGCTTCTTCTGCAACTCCTGCTCCATATAGATCAGCAGGTTTCGGCAGACAATAATGTCAAGCTTGGTGAAAGGGGGATCCATGATAACATTATGGGGCGCAAAAACAATCGTCTCTCGAATCTCTCTCGATATCCTGAATCCGTGATGTTCATCTTTCTCAAAGAATCGTTGCAGCCGTTCAGTTGAAACATCGTTCGAAATATTGGACGAATAGAGACCCAGACGCGCCTTGTCGATAGCATCTTTATCGAGGTCTGTTGCAAATATCTGGAGTCTGTAATTCCCTGCCTCTTTCACCTGTTCAGCCACCTCCCTGAAAGCAATGGCCAGGGAGTAGGCTTCCTCGCCGGTAGAACAGCCGGTCACCCATGCCCGAAAGAGGCCATCAACCGGTCGGGAAGAGAGAAGAGGAAGAATTGCACTCTTTTTCAAGACCTCCCAAACGGGCGGATCACGAAAAAAATTTGTTACCCCAATCAGCAACTCCTTGAAAAGCAACTCAACTTCATGCGGATTCTCCTGTAAAAAATGGACATACTCCGCCATCTTTTCAATTTCGTGAATACCCATACGACGCTCTATACGGCGATAGACGGTATTTTTTTTATACATCGAAAAATCATGGCCGGTCTGCGCACGCAACAGGATCATCACCTTTTCCAATACACTCCGGGCGCTCACCTCAAGGCGATGTTCCTGGGGGGGGAATGAATGGACGTGCTTGAGATAGGCGAAAATCCTTGAGGGGAGTTCCTCTACAGGAGCCACGACATCAGCCAAACCGGCATTGATTGCGCTGCGAGGCATACCGTCAAACTTTGCCGATAAGGGATCCTGAATAAAAATTCCACCTCCCTTCTCCCGTATGGCACGCAGGCCCAGGGTACCATCGGAACCCATACCAGAAAGAATCACACCAAGCGAGTGGTGACAAAGATCGGATGCCATAGAACGGAAAAAAGAGTCAATAGGCAGACGCAAACCCCGTGGTTCAACCGGATCCAGCAGATGCAACATCCCATGCAACATCGCCATATCCTTGTTCGGAGGAATAACATAGACGTGGTCCCGCTCAATCAGCAGACGATCGCTGACCTGAACAACCTCCATATCAGTAACCCGCTGAAGCAGCTCCACCATAATACCCTTGTGCGTCGGGTCAAGATGCTGGACAATCACAAAGGCTATACCACAATGCGGTGAAACATTTTTAAGAAAAATCTCCAATGCTTCGAGCCCGCCAGCCGAAGATCCAATCCCGACAACAGGAAAAGAGAGCCCTTCTCCCCTCTCCTCACCACCTGCAGACTCCTCTTTACAATGAGTGACGGATAAATCTTTCTTCATGACCTTTTCTCTGTTGAAATAAAAGAGTTCCCGGTAGTTTACCTCTTTTTGTCTGAACAAAAGAGTAATAAAATTTGTTTATTGCCTCGACTCATCTTTCTCTTGTACAGGATAGTATGATTACCGATATTGGGAGACTTTGGCAACCTCTCTACCCATGCTATGAAAAAACTATTCACGATTTTTATTGCGCTCTTTTTTGCGACCACAGGCACGCTTTGTGCGGAAGAAAACAATCCGGCAACCACTCTACCCACATCGTTCGGCTCAATCACTGTACACATTACAGGCCTGAAAAACCTTGACGGCAAGCTTGGTGTTTCACTCTACAATTCAAAAAAAGGGTTTCCCGGCAAACACGAACAAGCTTATGCCTCAACGCTGAAAAAAATCTCGAGCACCTCCGAAACCGCTCTCTTTGAAAATCTTCCCTACGGCACCTATGCCGTCAGCGTCATGCACGACGAAAACAACAACGGAAAACTGGATACCAACTTTATCGGCATACCCAAAGAGGGTGTCGGGGTTTCAAACAACCCGAAAATCGGGATGGGTGGCCCAAAATTCAAGGATTCCGTTTTTACGCTCGACACAAAAGCGCTTGAGCTGACGGTTGCCATGAAGTATCTATGATCACGCACTACTGACATGCAACCCTCTTTATCGGAAAAACGTCGTATTATTGCCATTGGGGATATGCATGGCTGCCTCTTTACCCTGAACAAACTGATCGATCAAATAGAGCCTGAAGCTGGAGAGCAGTTGGTTTTTCTGGGCGACATGATCGATCGGGGTGAGCGATCAAAAGAGGTGATCGACTACCTCATCCGGCTCAGCAGCAAATACTCTTGCCATTTTCTTATGGGCAATCATGAACTGATGTTCCTCGACTACCTTGAAAACCGTAACTCCGAAAACTGGCTCGGCAATGGCGGGCAGGCCACACTGAAATCCTACAAGAGCACGGATAGCCTTGACCTGCCTGAAGAGCACCTGCTCTTTATGCGGAACTGCCACTATGTTCTTGAAACCGAGCACTATTTTTTTGCCCACGGAGGGCTCGATCCCGAACTCTCCATAAAGGATAATCTCCGTTACTACAAGCCTGAAGAGTTTTGCTGGCAGCGGGTGCACATGCAGAGTACTTTCCTTGAGCGCAATAACTACAAATGGGAAAAGACCCTTGTCTGCGCCCACACCGCCCGTCCCCTCCCGGTCATGCTTGAAAAGCTTGTCTCCATCGATACCGGCTGTGTCTACAAGGAGAACCCCCTTTTGGGCAAACTGACGGCCGTTGTCCTGCCGGAAAGGCGCATTATTCAAGTCGAAAACTGCGACTGATCACCCTTCTCTCAATCCTTTCACTTGATGGCGGCATAAAAGGCGGCCGCAATCCAGACGAAGAGCTCGGTCACCTCACTTCCCGCCCCAAGCACATCACCGGTAACACCCCCGATTTTGCGCCAGCTCAACACTCCGATGAAAAAAGCGGCAGAAAGGGCTGCCACGATCACCACAACCAGCGCAGAGAGGCTGGCATGAAGAAGAGGAACAAGAAACAGGATGGTCAGCAGGGAGGTAACCATGATATGCATGGCTCCTGCCCCGCTCACAAAGGCTTGTGCCGTGCCCCCCTCCTGGCGGGCGTAAGGAAGGACTGAAGCAAGAAGAACCTGCACCTGGCGGGCAAGCAGCACACCTGCGGCAATACTTTCGAAAGCACCATACCCGACCAGTTTAAGAAGAGCAATCCATTTGAGCAACATCATGGATGAGAGAGCAATGGATCCGAAAGAGCCAACGTTGGGGTCTTTCATGATCCTCAATGCCGATTCCTTTGTCCTGCCACCCCAGAATCCATCAGCCAGATCGGCCAGCCCATCGGCATGCATTCCCCGGCTCAAAGCGATACCGCCAAGCAACACAAGCGCCGCTGCAAGCTCATTCCAGGCAAACTGATGACCAAAATAGCCCAGCGCAGCCTGCATCAGTCCGAGCAACAACCCGACAACAGGAAACCAGAAGAGCGAACGGCTGAAAGTGTCGGTATCCCGGCCCGGAACAGGAAGTACCGTGAGAGTTCTCATGGCTGTAACAAGAGCGCTCAGCATCCCCTACTCTCCGCTTTTTTCACTCACCCTTGCTGCGCTGAAGGTGGCCATCTCATTGTAGATTTTCACAGCACCCTCAATAAGCTGCATAGCAATGGCTGCGCCCGTTCCCTCACCAAGACGAAGATCAAGATCAAGAATCGGCCTGGCGCCAAGCTTCTCCATAACCGCCCTGTGACCCTGCTCATTGGAAAGGTGGCTGAAAAAGAGATAGCCTTCAACTTCCGGACAAAGTTTAAGCGCCACCACCGCTCCGGCGGAGGAGATAAAACCATCGACAACAACCGGAATCCGGGCTGCGGCAGCACCGAGAATGAATCCTGCTATGGCGGCAATTTCGTAACCGCCAAGCGCAGCAAGCGTCCCGAAAGGGGTTGTGCAACTGGAAGCATTAACCGCAATCGCTTTTTTGATTACCGCAATCTTGTGACGCAAACGCTCATCGTCAATTCCGGTTCCCCTGCCCGTAATGCCCTCAACCGGCACATCAAGCAGAACCGAATAGAGCGCCGTTGCCGGAGTGGTATTGGCAATCCCCATCTCTCCGGTTCCAAGGAGATGGTAGCCCGCCTCCTGGGCCACCGTCGCCAGTTCCGCCCCGCAAAGCAGCGCCTGCAAGGCCTCCTCTTCACTCATGGCTGGCCCAACCGCCATGTTGGCGCTGCCTGGCCTAACCTTTCTTTTGACGAGCCCCGCCATATCGGGAAAATGATGATTCACCCCCATATCCACCACATCAAGGTCAACACCCGCATGACGCGTCAACACGTTGATTGCCGCTCCGCCACTGAGCATGTTATAGACCATCTGGGGGGTCACCTCTGCCGGAAACGCCGAGACCTTTTCAGACGCAACACCATGATCGGCAGCAAAACAGCAGATTTTCTTTTTTGCAAGTTGCGGCTTCAGGTTTCCGGTCGCCAGAACATAGTTCAGGGCAATCTCCTCCAATCGTCCCAAACTCCCCTGCGGCTTGGTCAGATCATCAAGGTGGGATTGGGCCGCATCGCCAAGCGAGCGGGAAACAGGTTGAATACAATCCAGCAACTGCTGCAACTCTTCATGCATGATTATCCTTTCTCTCTTAATTGGTTATTGGTTACTCCAGCGAGTTTGCACCCTCGCTACTTCAGACGAAGCGGCAGACCACTGCAAAGCAGCCATGCCTCCGTAGCGAGCGAAGCAACGCGCTGGTTGATGATACCCGCAATATCGCGAAACCTTCTTGCCATAGCATTCTCAGGCACAATACCCATCCCCACCTCATTGGATACCAGAACAAGAACGCAAGGAGGATGGCGCAACACCTCAAGAAAACGCTCAATGTGTTGTTCAATCTCATCCTCTCCCTTCCCCTCGGCGTAGTGCATGAGGTTTCCTGCCCAGACCGTCAGACAGTCGAGCAGCACCACCTCTGTTCCTTCCGGCAGTGCCCGCAGGGCGATGTCAAGAGCAAGCGGCTCCTCAACCGTAGTAAACTGCTCACCCCGCTCCTCCCGGTGCTTGCCTATACGCTGCTCCATCTCCCCATCAAAAGGCTCAGCCGTCGCCAGAAACACACGATTTCCGTAAGGTAAAGCAAGCTGCAGGGCAAACGAGCTCTTGCCGCTCCGGGCCCCGCCGGTCACATATACAATCTTCGCCATGATATTCGGTACCATATATATACTCACTTGAGAAAAAAAGAGTTGCTGATCCTCTGGCATTACACCGAACAGCGGTGAACAATCCGTAATGGAGTCCATCATTGAGTGTTACGGAATATAGTGATCATCGGGAAAGGTAACGGCCACAAAAAAACTATTTATTACGCCATGACCACTCCTTCATCACCATCAAGAGGCAACCCCAACCAGAAAGGAATTCCCGCATTACATCACAAAAAACACATCACACTCACCGCATATATATTATATACTTCAGCACTTCGTCGCAGACGTCATCCAGCAAAAACTTAAAGCTATAATAAGAAGTACTTTAACTTTTTTTCAATAAAAAAATTTGTTTTACAAAAAAAATAATTGCAACAAATGCATATATAGTTTTTGTATATATTCACGTTTTATATATATTACTCTCAGTAAAAAGATGGCGCTGAGAGTAGAGGATGTTTTGAAAGACTCCCATCAGACCTTCGGATTACAGCTTAATTGGTTTTTTATAGACAGCAAACATTCAACAAACAAAAAGAGGATATTTACCATGAAAAAGAGAATTTTGGCACTCGCATGTACAGCAGCTTTGCTTGGTTTCAGTTCTGAGGCTCAAGCTGTAGCACCGCAACCACTTTCAAATTCAGCTAGCGCAACAGCATCCGCAACCATTATAGCTCCAGTCAGCATAACAAATGCAGATGCTTCGGGAGTTGTTAAAAGTCTTGCCTTTGGAACGATTGTACCAAGTGCACTTCAGGGATCAGTAGTAGTCGCAACAAATGGAGGGCGTACGGGGACTGATGTCACTCTTCTAACCAACTCAGCTACACCTGTCTCCGCTGCAGCGTTCACGATTGCAGGCTTGCCTTCTACAGCCTGCACTATCGGGTTACCTACTTCGACATCTCTGACTGGGCCTGGTACCGCAATAATGACTGTCGATACCTTTACATCTAACTTAGGTCCAATCATCACTCTTGATGGTGCCGGTCAAAAGACATTCAACGTAGGAGGAACACTAACGGTGGGTGCCAGTCAGGCTGCCGGAAGTTATACAGGAACTTTTAGCGTGAGCGTAGTTTACAACTAAACGCAAAGCAATTACTTGCAAGCCCCTCATCCTGCATGGCAGAAGGAGGGGCTTTTTCCTTTCCTGAGGTTCTACCATGATTTTTTTTATTCGGTAATGCCACCCTTTTCTTGTGTTATGTGCATACAGTGTTATAAAATAAAACATTCCCGATGAACAGGAATATTTTATCCATCATCTGGATGCTTCTGTTTTTCGCTTTTGGAAGTGAAGCCCAAGCCGCTACAGCCAGCACAAGCGCAACGGCAACCATTGTTGCACCGGTGGGCATTGGCTTTCTTAATGATCTTGACTTTGGAACCATTGTTCCAGGGGCGACACAGACAGGAACAGTCACCGTCAACCCCGCAACCGGAGCACGCACTCCCGCAGGGGGAGTAACACTGGTCAACTCACTCTACGGAGCCGCACTGTTTAACATCACAGGATCACCCAGCACCAGCAATAATACCAGCAGATTCCATATAAATTTGCCTGTTCGCATTACCATCAGAAACACAGCCAATACCAATATCACGATGATGGTGGACATCTTTACCTCTGATTTGCAACAAAACGGAAATAATGGCGTGTATACAGGGACATTTGATGGCACCGGCAGCGCTTCATTTCACGTGGGGGGAACACTGAACGTGGGTATCAATCAGGCTCCCGGAGCCTACTCAGGGATCTTTACCGTAGACGTGCATAACAATTAATTTATTTTTACTATACTCTGCTTTGTACGTTGCGTTGTCTGTTGCTGTTCCTATAAAAACAGTATCTGTCCTTCCCTATGAAAATCAAGTCTCTACTTTCGGTACTCTTCGTGGTTGTTGCTACGCTTGGAAATGGCAAGTTCGCATTGGCCGCTGATACTCCCGCATCTGCCGGCTCGTCAATTCAGGATCTTCTCATCACACCGACGCGGCTTGTTTTTGAGGGGGAGATGCGTACCGCCGAATTGGCACTGGTCAACCGCAGTGAAAAGGTGCATACCTATGCGATCTCTTTTGTACAGTGCCGCATGAGTGAAACCGGAGAGATAAAGGAGATCGACACCACAACCCCGGCAGACCCTCAGGAACACTTTGCTGACCCTTTCGTCCGGTTTACACCCCGCAGGGTAATCCTGGAGCCCCGCCAAGTACAGATGGTTCGCATGATGTTGCGTAAACCCGCTGACCTTGCCGAGGGCGAATACCGTTCCCATCTGAGCTTTCGTCTCATCCCCTCCGCTGAGGATGCGGTCAAACCCGATTCGGTAAGCCGTGGCATACAGATCAAACTCATACCCATCTATGGTGTAACAATCCCGGTCATTGTGCGCCATGGTTCGCTGAAAGCGACCACACGGTTGAGCGGCCTTCGTTATGATTCGAAAGGGCTCCACCTGACCATTGAACGCGATGGAAGCCGTTCAACATACGCTGATCTGATGGTTCAATGGAAAAGCAAGGGGAGCAAAGCTGTCACTGTGGGCGCGATGAATGGCGTTGCTGTCTATACCCCCAATCCTAAACGCAATGTGCTTCTGGCCCTATCCCCTCCAAAAGGCATTGAACTCAGTGGTGGAGAGTTGATCGTCCGTTATATCAGTACGGAAAATGGCGCAGAACAGCTTATCGCTGAAAGTCAGATTGCCGTTCCATAAGGTTTCGCTCTGTCACTCGCATAAGAATCCCCCGCAATCAAATTTGTTTATCGCCAGACATATCCTCCCCAGGATTGGCTGGTGCTGAATCTACATGGCTCCCCTGCTCTTTTTGCACTGTAAATCCATCAACAGTACAAATGCTCTTACCGGCAAAGTGATGAGAATCCGGAACATTTTATACTCATTATCTATCAAAATCCGCTGTTTTATATATATTTTTTATATATTTTATTCCAAGCAAAGTATACGAAACCCGTATAAGAGAAAGGAAATGAAGTGTGGAAATATTGGCACAATTCAACAAAGAGAGCATCATGAAAAAGATAATGATTGCGACCTCCATCATGGCGGCGTTGCTCGCTTTCGGAAGTGAGACCGGGGTGGATGGCACGGCCAACGCTACAGCAAAATTAGCGGGAGGGCTCTCCATTACCAAGGATGGAACTACCTCTACATCAGGTGACCTGGCATTTGGTACCATTGTTCCAAATGCAATTGGTGGCACGGTGGTCATTAATCCTTTTGGCAGTGGTGCACGAACACCTTCTGGTGTGCAGGTCATCTCCTCAACCTATGGCCCGGCAGCATTTACGCTCTCCGGAGAATCGAATTCAGCCTTCGCAGTAACATTACCATCAACTGCCACGATTACAAAAATAGGTAGCACCGAGACGATGACGGTGGATACCTTTACCTCTACGTTATCAGGCACAGGACTCGTTGTAACGGGCACACTGATTGGGACTGGAGGTTCATTCAGGGTTGGTGGAAAGTTGCATGTCCCTGCAGATCAGGTTCCTGGCTCCTACACTGGTACATTTACGGTGACCGCTGCTTATGACTGATTCGTTCCCCGCAACAGAAAAAGCGCATTACTCCCGTTTTCTGTTGCGAAGAAAACAGCCGCTTTGTTGATAATCTCCTGCAAAGAGGTAGATAGACAGCCATTTCACTCTCTTCCTTTTTGGATAGTAATGTTCTCTTTTGTAGACTGTAGCTGTAGTTTTTCTGTGCTACACCTGATCGTTCGCTACCGAAATCAGGAAAACGGCACTGAACGGGTACTCGCCGAGAGTCAGCTTGTCATTGCATAATTTTTTCAGAGTTGTACGGAGTTCACTCCTTTTGCTCTTCTGGCTCTGCCTTGTGAACGCCTTTCTGACGAGGCTTCTGCATGGTGCCGAGAGCAAAAACGCAGGGCAGCCAACGACCCTCAGTGATGACTTTATGCTGCTTTGCGTCGTTCGGCTCGGTGGATCGACACTTGAGGGTAATCTCGTCACCTACTCAGCCCCTCCCGGCCTTTTTCTCCCCCTTGGTGAGTTGAGCCGCAACCTCGAACTTGGCATTACCGTTGACCCCGCCAAACGGAGCGGAGAAGGTCATGTAGCCAACCCGTCACAACCATTCCGGCTCGACATGGCGAGCTCCTCCATTACTGTCTCCGGCAAGTCGTACCGATACGATCCTGCACTGGTGGTCGCCCTCCCGGACGATATCTATGTTGAAAGCGGGCTGCTTGCCGAGTGGCTTGCCCTGCGCATCGATGCCAACCGCCTTGATGCAGCGGTCGATATCCGTCCCTTTGAAATGCTCCCCATCCAACAGCGGATGGCACGCAGCCAGAGGGGCTCCAATACCTGGGGTTACGGAAATTACAAGGATTCCGGCTACCCCATGCTCGACATGCCCTACCGGTTTCTGGGTGGACCAAGTATCGACATCTCTCTCTCCCCTTCACTGACCGGAGAAGGTGGGGGAAAAATAAATCCCGTAAACAGCAGCTATTACACCCATCTCTCTGGCGATTTTCTCTGGATGAGCGGGCGGCTTGATCTTTCAGGCCAGATTGCGGCTGCCGGAAAATCAATTATCGGAATTGACAACGCCTCCCTGCTCCTTGAACGGGAACATCCCTCAGGCGGAATGTTGGCAATGCTTGATGCCCGTAAAATCGCCATCGGGGATATTCAGCCCGAGACACTGCCGCTGATCGGCGGCAGTGTCGGGGCAGGTTTCATGATCAGTAACTACCCGCTCAATCAATCCTCATTTTTTGACAAGCTCACCCTGCGTGGTTTTCTCGCCAAGGGGTGGGATGTGGAACTCTACAGTAACGCTAACCTGCTCGATTATCGCCCTTCAAATCCGCAGGAGAGTTATGCGTTTGTCGACATTCCGCTTCTCTATGGCCTCAATGAACTGCGCCTTATCTTCCACGGCCCCCAGGGCGAAAAGCGGGTTGAGAGTCATATCTATAATGTCGGGCGCAACATGATCGAGCCGGGAAGCTTCAACTACCAGCTCACAGCATCCAACGCTTCGCAGCCTTCACTGCTCACCTCCCCAACCGGAGATCCGGCGCCGCTCTTGACATGGAAGAGTACGCTCGGCATCAGCAAGTTACTCACTGAATCCAATTATCTTGCATCAGTCCTTGTTGACGGCGAACGGCAGAACTATGCAGGGGCAGGTTTCAGCGGCTACTTCAAGATGATACAGCTTGACCTGCAGATGGCCCGAAATCTTGCCACCAGTCAGTGGGCCCGACAGGCAGGTGCCCAGACGAGCCTGGGGCCGATCAGTCTCTCCGCCACAGTGCAAGACTTTGACAAGGAGTGGCATACCACCACGGGAACCATCTCCTGGCTGAGGAAGTGGGATATACGACTCGATGGTCTGAATCCCCTCTTCTTTTTAACCAATTCGCGTTTCTCCATGACTTTGGCCCAGACAGAGTATGACGAGCTTCGCAAATCGAAAAGTGCTATCATAACGAGCAGCCAGCGGACATGGGGCATCGATCACCGGCACACGGTTACCGTTGAGCGGACAGCCGAGGGTGGTAGGGAAAGCAATACCCTTTCGGGCAGCTCTTATGCAAGCCTGACGCAAAGGAGCCTCCTCTTCAGGGCACAAGTCGATTATAAACTTTTGCCTGTGAGGGTAATCAATACCGTTGGAACAACCTGCGAGCTGCACCTGCCGCATGAGTGGCTGCTGGTCAACAATATTACTTATACCCCCCTGAGCAAGTCATGGACCGCATCAATGGGGCTCAACCATACCTTCAACGCTATGGCTATGGGGATTACGGGCAACTATACTCCGGGCGGAGCCTGGAGTTTGGGCATACAGCTCTCGACAAATATCAGCCATGACGGACAAAGCGGTCAATGGAAAACCGACGGAAGTTTGAGCAGCCAGCAGGCCGCAATATCCTCCCTTGCCTATCTCGACAACAATCGCAACAGGGAGTGGGATGCGGGGGAGAACACCATCAAGGATGCCGGTTTTTTTGTCAACCAGCAAAGCCACCGCACCCTGACCGGATCAAACGGTATTGCTTTTCTCCAGGGGATTGCACCAAACACTCCTACCGATATCTCCCTTTCACCCTCAACACTGAAAGAGCTGCTCTGGTTACCCGCCGACAAGGGTGTTCGTGTGGTGCCCCGGCCAGGCTATGCGGTTCCGGTAAAATTTCCCGTATGGGTAACGGGTGAAATAAGCGGTACGGTCTACAGAAAAAAAGAGGGTGTTGACAGTCCGGCTTCGGGAATCAGCATAGAAGCCATCAACATGCAGGACAAGGTGATCGGGAAGGCCAGGTCGGAATATGACGGTGTCTACATTCTCGGAGCCCTGCCACCAGGAAAGTGTATTGTGCGCATATCGCCCGATCAGGCTGCGAAACTGGAAACCACCTCACCACTGCAACAGGTAACCATACCGCCAGAGGGCTCATACATCGATAATATCAATCTGGTGCTCGAAGAACGTCCCGCTCAACCGAGTGTGGATGCCCCTGCTGAACCAAACGGAGTGACTCCTGTTAAATCTGGCAAAGAAAAGCCGCTTCAGGCTCCCAAGCCCTGAAGGAAAAACTATAGTCATATCCGGATTTGTTTTCTCCGACATCTTTTATACATTTAATTCATGAGGGTATGACTTCGTCCTGATTTTAACCTTATAGCGAAGTAATAATGTAGTTATACATCTTTATTATCTCTTTGCGAATGGTGAAGCCTCCGTCATGGAAGTTAAATGGGAGGTTACCCATGAGAAACAGAATTATAGCTCTTTTCAGCCTTTTCGCATTGCTCTTTTCCGGAAATGAGGCAGAGGCGGCTTCCACAGAAGCCAGAGCCACAGCGACGATATTGACCGCGATCTCCGCTTCCAAAAACACCACAACTGATACCGGAGGAGATCTTGCTTTTGGTGTCATAGTTCCAAGTGAGTCATCAGGCACCGTGACCATTGCTCCGTCAAATTCCGAGCGCACGCGTGCTGGAGGAGTGGTGCTTGTCGCCTCAACTTCCGGAGCCGCATCATTCAACATATCCGGTGCAGCCAATACCATCTACACGGTCACCTTGCCTGATACCGATGCCATCAATATCTCCAGCGGCAGTAACACCATGACGGTGCACCAATTTACCGTATACCCCCCATCTGGCTCTGCAAAGCTTGGTAGTGATGGTCTTGCTACGTTCAGTGTCGGTGGAAAGCTGGAGGTCGGTGCAAACCAGCCAACCGGCAACTACATAGGTGCCTTTGATGTAACCGTATCCTATCAATAAGCTTCTCATTTCAACATAGTGGCAACTCCCTTTTCAGGTTGCCACACACTCTCTGTCAGCTCCGCAACTTTTAGCATGATCGAGAGAGTAACATCTCTCAGCATCCTTCTTTTCTACTATTAGGTAGCTTAGCCACTTGTTCCCACCATTTTGTTCCCATTTTCAACATCAATTATCAAAAAGAAAAAAAGCTAATCTCTTATTAAAAAATATCTTGCATTATTTTTTAATTATCTGGCACGATACTTGCTATATAATAGCAGAGGGAAGTGAAAAAAGTCCGGAAAAACAACAAAACGAGATGCATCATGACTACTGTAAGCACCATGTACGGCGACCTTTCGGGTGTAGAGTTCCGCAGCCTCTACTCAAACGGCAAAACGGATGGCTGCCTTGTTACCGAGCCCAATAGCCTGACCACCCCTTATGGCACACTGGTTCCTCAATACGAAGCAGAGGACATGGGGCGACGCTCCGTCAAACCGATCTACTTTTACAAGGATGGATCACTGAAATCGATAGCGCTGCAGTCGCAAACCATTCTTAAAACAACGGTCGGTGCCATCCCTGCCGAGCTGGTGACCTTTCATAAAAATGGAAGCATCAAACGAATTTTTCCGCTTGACGGCAAACTGAGCGGTTTCTGGTCGTGGAAAAATGAGTTTGCCCTTGCCACGACTCTCTTCTTCCGTTCACCGTTGGGAGCCCTTTCCACCAAGGTGATTGGCTTGCAGTTTTACGAAAGCGGTGCGCTGAAAAGCATCACCCTCTGGCCTGGTCAGACCCTGAAGGTAATGACCCCGATGGGTGAAATCACCGTGAGAAAAGGGCTGGCATTCTATGAATCCGGTGCAATCCGCTCCTTTGAGCCACTCAAAAAAATCGACATCCTTACGCCGATAGGGGTGATTTCCTCATACGACAACGAGCCGAACGGGATTCACGGCGACATTAACTCTGTTCAGCTCGCAGAGGACGGTTCCATAGAAGCACTCAGCACGGTAGACCATGCTATCCATGTTTCAACAGTTGAGGAGAAGGGAGAGCTCTTCCATCCCGGAGTAAAAAACAACGTTTGTGGTGATGAGCGCAAGGTAAGCATTCCCATGAAGGTGCGCTTTGAAAAAAGGCGGGTTATGTTTCACGACAATCCGAAATTCTCTTTCGATATTAAAGAGTGCCGGTTTGAAGTGCGGATGATGGACAGCGTCACGAAAGAGCCTGCTTACTGCTGCTCTTGATGAGTCATGTCCCAAAAAGTGCTGTGTTTGTTGATAACCATCGCTACGAGCCCCTGGCCGCATTGACACCTGCCATCCAGCCGGTGGAGAATGCGGCCTGCAGGTTAAAGCCGCCAATCTCACCGGCGTAGTCGAGAAGCTCGCCGCAGAAATAGAGGTTTGGAACAACCCTTGAACAGAGGGTTTTGGGGTTCACCTCCGCCAGCGAAACACCTCCGGCAGAGATTTCGCCCAGATCAAGCGGCACATCGCGCACGTCGCCAAGCGAAAAACGCTTGAGCACAGAGAGTAGCGATTGCCGTTTTTCCCTTGCAAGTCCGCTCCAGGTGACATCATTCTCAAGGCCCGCATGGCGCATGATAAAGGGTACAAGTGCAGTCGGAAGTGTACCTTGCAGAGCCACACAAAAAGAGCCTTTATGAGGAGCAATCGGGCATGCCTGCAGGAACTTGCGAACCATCTGCGCACCACTCCTGCGTGCCTGCCGGAGCAGCTCATCCTCAAGCTCAGCGCTGCTCTGTTCAGGAAACAGGTCGGCATAGAGAGTGCAATTACCCTGCTCACCCATCAACTCCGCAATATCTCGTGAAAGGGAGAGTGCCACAGGGCCGCTGAAACCGCGGTGCGTGAAGAGCAGATCTCCACGCCGCTCCAGACTCCGTCCCCCGGCAGTGGCAACAAGGCTGATTGCGCGAAGCGCCAGCCCTGAAAGAGACGCGGGAGGAGCTTTTATGGTATAGAGCGGTGCCAGCGCTGCCGAAGGTTTTGTTATGGTATGGCCAAGCTCACGGGCAAATGCAAGACCGTCACCCGTTGTACCAATTTTTGACCAGGAGACCCCACCGGTTGCCAGAATGAGGCAATCTGCCGTGAAGGCCCCGTCGGCAGTGGTCACAACAAAAAGCTCGCCCTTGCGTTCGACACGCCGAACCAGGCAGGAATAGTGCTGCTGAACCATCGACTCCCGCAGCAGCTCCTCAAAGGCTCGTGCAACCGTCGCGGCATCTCCGCTCAAGGGAAAAACCTTTCCGTCAGGCCGCGCCTCGGTCTCAACACCCCGCAAAATCAGAAGGGCAAGAAGGTCGCTGTTTGAAAAGCTGTAGAAGGCATGACGCAAAAAACGCGCTTCATTGCGACGCAAAAAACCCTGCTCAAGCAGCTCCGCCGGAGTACCACTATGCGTCACATTGCATTTACCTCCCCCCGATATCCTGATTTTCGTTCCCGGACGGGCATTCCGCTCAAGGATGGTTATGGAACAGGACTGACCGGAAGCTTTCGCGCTCCGGCGTGCGGCAATGGCTGCAGCCATCCCTGCGGCACCACCGCCAATAATGAGAATCGTCGAATGCGGCTGGCCCGCTGTTTCTGCTGTTGTTTTATTAATGCTCATAGTGCGGGTAAAGTTACTCCCTGCCGGGAAACGTGCAAGTGCTCTTTTTCACGGTACTCACTGCCAGTACAATTCGAAAGCTCACTCCTGAACCTTCACCGACATGCCATCCTTGAGTTCGTTGGTAGGGTGCACCACCACTCGTTGCCCCTCGTTGACCCCTGCAAGTACCTGCGCCTGAAAGGTTCCCCGCATTCCGAGCGTCACCGCTTTGTCAACTGCCCTGCCCTCCTCAAGAGCAAAAAGATGCCACCCCTCTTTTCCCCGGAAAAGGCTGCTGACCGGCACCTGGAGCACATCGGCCGCTTCGCGGAGTACAATGCTTGCCTGGACACGGAAATTATCACCAAGCAGCGGTTCATCTTTACTCAGAACAGCCACAATATTCACCCGTTTCTCTTCAATACCAAGTGCCGAAGTTTTGGTAAAAGCGGCAGGCCCGACCGTTTTCACCACTCCCTGCAACTCCCTGTCGCCGCCCCAGTCCATAATCACCACCCGGTTTCCCGGCTTTACCCTGATGGCATCGGAAGAGAGAAGATCAATCACAATTTCAATGGCTGAAGGATCACCAATATCAACAAGCGGTGAACCGGCACCCACGACCCGTTCACTTTGCTCATGGATGCGAAGCACCCGCCCGTCAACCGGGGAAAGCACCTTAACCGGCTTTCCCGCTACCTGCCGGTCAACCAGGGCCTGAAGCGCTCCAAGGTTATAACGGGCAGCCTCAACCCCTGACCGGGTAGCATCGCCCTCTTTTCGCAATGTTTGAGACTCATTCTCTGCAAGTTCATAAGCCTCTTTTGAAACCGCCCCTTCAGTATAGAGACTCTTGTATCGCCCGAAACGGCGTTCCGCCTGTGCAAGCATAAGCGCAGCCCTGCGTTGCCGGGCAATCGCCTCGTCAAGAGCTGCACGGGCCGATCCCGCCCTCGAAGAGGCTTCACGGTACTCACGGCTGTCAAGCTGGGCAGGTAGAAGCGAGGCGATCACGCTCCCTTTCCGGACGCTGTCTCCCTCTTCAAGCTCCACCCTCACCAGCTTTCCGCTGACCGGAGCGGCAACCACAAAGCGGTCATTCACACGGGTGACTCCCTCCCCTTCAAGCGTTACCTGCAGAGGGCCGCGCCGTACCACACCCGAATCCACGGGAAGCGGAGAGGGGCGAAAAACAAAAAAAAGAATGAGCGCAGCCACTGCAACCGAGATTCCAGCAATGCGCTGTGTTTTTGAAAGGAGCATAATCTATTCCCTTGTTTTTAATACCTCGACAAGATCAAGGCTTGTAAGCCGCCTTCTGACCAGAAATGCGGAGAGTACGGACACAAATACAATAACCAAAAAGGCAAAGAGAAAGTTAACTGCGCTGAAAACCAGGGGTAGCCGATAGAGTTCTGAACTGAGCGCATGTGCAAGGAGTGCAGAGAGTCCAATACCAATAAGAAAACCGAGGGGTATTGCCGACAGGGTAAGCAAGGCCTGTTCACCAAGCAAAATAAAGGAAATTTCCCCTTTTGTCATACCGAGCACCCGGAGACTTGTCAGCTCTCTTGCACGCTCGGAAAGCGAGATGCGTGCGCCATTGTAGACCACCGCAAAGGCAAGCACACAGGCAAAGGAGGTGAGAATGACGGTCGAGGTGTTCATGCTTTGGGCAATCAGTTCATTGAAACTCTCTTTCATCGCCTTCAGCATCATGATCCCGGCAACTCCCGGCATTTTCTTGAAAGTCGTGTAAAGTTTCCCTGCCTTGGCCTGATCGAGACGCAGATATGCCGCATTCAGCGCTCCGCCATCCCCCGCCAGACGATTAAGGGCTCCAAGGTTCATGTAGGCCGAAAGCCCGAGAATTTCATCGATGGTTCCGCTGACAAGAAGCTCCCCATGACGCTGACGGCCCTGCAGGAAATCGATCTGCAACTTGTCGCCCGGCCTGACACCGAGCAGCGTAGCAAGGGTAGTGGTAAGCAGAATACCGTCAGGAGGCATGCCGAACTGACGGTTTTCCTTGTCAACCAGCCGCTGCAACCCCTCTGCAGAAACAATTCCCTTGATCGACTGCCTGCGAACACGATGACCAAAACTCATCTTCACCGGCTCTTCACGATAATATTCATGTTCAATGACACCGTCCAGAGAGGCAATGTTAAAGCGGACCCCGGGAGGCATGGGATTATTGAAGATCACCGTGACATCCTCGCGGTGTTTCCGGGAGAACTCCACCTGAACCATCCGCTCAAGACAGTCATTGGTATAACGACCAGCAATAAGAATCGCAACGGAAAGGGAGATCATCAGCACCGAGAGAGCTGCTTTCCACGGGCGACGCTCCAGATTGCGCACAATAATCCTCAAAGAGACCGGAATTTTTTTACGCAACGACTCACGATCAAAAATACCCGGCTTATAGAGCGCCGGAGAGTCCGGGCGCATCGCTTCAGCCGGAGGAAGCTGCACCGCTTTGCGCACCGCACCAAGCGCTCCGAAAATGGCCGCGGCAAAACTCAGAAGAACCGAAAGGGCAACATCCTCAAAGCGGAAGTAATATACCAGCTCGGCAAAATTGTAGAACTCCGCATAGATGTCCATCATCCCCCTGCCAAGCCACGCTCCAAGCAGCGTACCCGCAACCGCCCCGAAAGCGGTGGGAATCATGGCAAAACCAAGATAGTGCAGCCCGACATCCTCATTGGAATAGCCAATAGCCTTGAGCACGGCAATCTGGTCACGCTGAGTGGCCACAATGCGGCGAAGCACAATATTGAGCAGAAAGACCGCCACAGCAAGAAAGACGACCGGCAGAAAGGTAATCTGAATACCGACCTGCTTGATCTCATCGACAATGAAGCGATCGGAAAGTTGCTCGCTCCGCCCGTAAGCACCAAGCGAACCATACCGTTTGAACAGGTTGTCGAGTCGCATGATGACATCCTTTTCCGATGCCCCGTGAGCAAGCGTCAGCGACAGGTCGTTAAACGCCCCGCTCATGTCGAGCGCAGACTCCAGCGAGCGGCGCCCCATCCAGAAAACCCCGAACCGGCGTTTGTCGGGGAAAAATGAGCCGGGCTGTACCTCATAGATATACTCGGGAGAGAGCCCCATACCGACAATCAGCAAATTCCTCTTTCGACCGTTGATCACCGCACTGATACGGTCACCGGGAACAAGATGGTTGGCTTCAAGAAAGGGCTTGCTCGCAATCACCTCTTCAGGCTTGCCCGGCTCGATATAGCGCCCTTTTTTCAGAAAAAGATCATTCAGCACCGGTGTCCGGTACTCGGGAATCGACACCAGTCGGGCTGTAGCCGGTTCATCGAGACCCGGAACATCAAGGGTAACGTCAGCCGTTATGCGCGTGCTGACCGACGCCACCCCTGGAATACGACTCACCGTTTCGCGGTAAAACTCCGGTGCGCGCTTGACCTGCACAAAAACATCCGCAAAGCGATACCTGTTGTAATAGCGCTGCCTCGAAACCTCAAGCGAATGCTTCACGCTGCTCATGGAGACAAAAACCGAAATCCCGCAGGCCACAACCGCAGCAACAGCCAACATCTGACCCTTGAGGCGCATCAGTTCGCGCAGCAGCTTTCTCTGAAGTGGCTTCATCTACCCCCTACCAGACCAATTCCGAAGGTGACATCCGGGTAAGATTCTGCCGATCCTCGGAAATCTCACCGCTCCTCAGACGCACAACCCGGTCAGCCATCCCCGCAATCGATGCGTTATGGGTAATGACCAGCGTAGTCGTGCCAAGTTCTCGATTGACCTTCTCGATCACATCAAGCACCAGTTTTCCCGTCTGGAAATCGAGTGCACCAGTAGGCTCATCACAGAGCAACAGCTCAGGCCGCTTGGCAACCGCCCTCGCTATCGCCACCCGCTGCTGCTCCCCGCCGGAAAGCTGCGCCGGAAAATGGTTCAGACGATGGCCAAGATCCACCAGCCGCAAAGCTTCTTCAGCCGACATGGGATTGTCGGCAATTTCGGTCACAAGCTGCACATTTTCAAGCGCCGAAAGGCTTGATATTAAATTGTAGAACTGAAAAACAAAGCCGATCGAACGGCGACGATAGGCAGTCAGCTCCGCCTCAGTTGCAGCAGTAATCTCTCTCCCGTGAAAAAAGAGTTTCCCCGAAGAGGGCACATCAAGCCCCCCGATAATATTGAGCAACGTCGATTTCCCGCTGCCGGAAGCCCCCAGCAACACCGCCAGCTCGCCCGCATGAAACTCAAGGGAAATATGCTTCAGCGCATCAACCCGCACCTCCCCCATTGTGTAGAATTTCGACAGGTCGGTGATCCTGAGTACCTCCACATGCTCCCCTCTGTCCAACGGATTATCCGGCATAGAACCCGTTATTATTTTTCATGTAACCTAACGTTGATGGAGTGTTGGGAAAGATCCGGATAGAACGCAGAAAGGTTGTAAAATTCATAATTTGCCAGCCATTATTCCTGTTGTAACAATCATTAAAGTGTACAACCAGAAAAAGAGGCTGATCATTCCTCCAGCCACAATACCCTGAATTACCGAAACAAGAGAAAGATACCGTTTAACTGAGCGGGTCTCTCTCATCCAGCCTTCGCATCATGCACACAGCCGTGCATGGACAGAGATGACGGAACTCTGCGGTACCTTGCACTGTGGGCGGGACACTCTCGCGGGAACAAACCGAATAGCCCCGACGGGCGAAAAAATCTTTTGCTGTGGTAGTCAGGAGGTAGAGCCGGTGAACTCCGGCAATAAGCGCATATACCTCGATACGACTGCATAATTCGGAGGCAATACCCCGATTTCGATAATTCGAACGGACGCAGAGCGAGCGAAACAATCCATCACTTCCGAGTAATTCCATACCGACTGCTCCAACAAGCGTGCCGTCATCCCATGCCAGCACAAAATGTTCGATGTGTTCACGAACATCCTCAGAGGGTAGACCATTTTCCGATAAAAGTACCAGTACCATCGGCAAATCATTCCGGCTGGCCATGGAGCTGGTTATGCTGTCAATCAAGTGATCGGCAGGATCGCCTTTGTCAGGAGGTGTAGTATTGCCTAAATTCATCTGAGGGCTCACGATCAAACAAATGAGTTGCTACCGGATTGTGCAGAGTTTTTTGCTTAGGGACTTGGTTGAGCTTCAGATTAGCGGGTTTTGGGCCAATGACCCGGATTACGAGCATCATGCAACACAGCCAAAACATGTACATGATTGCCCCGCACGACATAAAACAGTCCATAAGGAAACCGAGGCAGGAGAGCTCGGCGAACATTGACAATTACTTCGGAATAAAGTAACGGCGCTTGCTCTAACCGTTTTAGCTGTAACTCTATTGCAGAAATGAATTCTTCACCAAGCCCAGGACTCTGCAATTCATACCACTCTCGAGCTTTGCCAATTTCACGCAACGCTCGTGGGGAAAATTTCAGGCGGTACGCCATGAGTCATCTTTAAGGCGTGACTTAACCTGATCCCAGGAATAACCAGCTTCCGGATTTGCTTCGAACTCCTTAAGACGCGCATCAAGCTCTTCCCTCAGCTCAGGTGAAATGTCAACGGCCTCAGGAACCGCAGCAACGCTGTCCCAGATAAGTTCAACGAGACGGATACGATCCTGTACTGGAAGCCCAAGAATGTCGGTAATAGAGATAGTATTCATGTCTGATATTCTAAACTTTAATCAGGTGATCAGCAGATGCGCCTTCGTCAGGCTGTGCAGAATTGTTTGAATTCATCAGATGGTTCACGATCAGAGTAGATGTAGAGTGAGGTTCCAATGGGATCGATAATCGAAAATCCTCTGTCGCCCCATGGGTGATCTTCCAGCGGCATGGCAGGTTCAACACCCTCGCTGAGCAACCTCGCATGTTCTGCATCGACATCATCAACCCTGAAGTTGAGCATCACTCCTTCTGCACGGTATTCCGCCATTCCCTCTTTCGGCTGCATAAACTGAATTGAAGGGCCATCTCCGCCAATGCGCAGGTTGAGATACCAGCCGCAATCAAAAATGGCGTTTGCGGAGAGGTAACGCAGGTAAAAATCGCGGCAGGTATCGACATGTTTTGTGACGAAGCAGGGAGATAATTCGCATGTGTTCATAGACTCGCCTCTATATGTTTGTATTGTAATTACCATCGTCCCGCCCCGTGATTTGCATCGCGGGGCGGGTGGACGACATGTTATCCGATGGTCATCATGGTCTCCCCCATTCCTACGGTGTCGCCTTTGGCTACCGTGATGGAGAGGATTGTTCCTGAACAAGGGGCTTTGACGGAGTTTTCCATTTTCATGGCTTCAATGACGGCAACCTCTTCTCCCTCCTTGACCTCGTCACCAACCTTGACAGAAATCAAGAAGACATTACCAGGCATGACTGCAGGTACAGGTATCCCTGCAGACACTGCTGGTTCTTCCGTGATTGAAGGCACAACCGCAGGCGACGAGGCAGCTTGTGGATTAATGGCTGATCCTTCGGCAAAAGAGACTGAATAGGGAGCTCCATCAACAAAAACAGTAAAGTTCCCGGCCATAGAAATAACCTTTGATACAGGAGAAACCGGGGCTGGCGTTGCAGACGGAAGCTTTGAAAAGAGCTCCTCAAGCCGGTGATTAACCTCTTTCTGATGGATGTCGTGTTTATGCGCTTCGTGGTAAGCGGCTACCACCTCTGCTCTTGGTGTTGCCTTTATTTCAACGGCGATATCAGCCTTGTAGCGAATACCGGTTGTACAATCACCCTGAAGGAAGGCAATCCCCTTGGCGCCGCAGGTTGCTGCGATAAAAATGTTTTCGTCGGTCTGCGGAATATTGGCTTTCTGGAGCAGCGCCTTGTTATAGGCTATGCCGAGTTCCGGGTTCCGGTCATTGATGTCATGGACATCTTCGCTCGTTGGTGCAAGGCCAAGCTGTTCAGATGCAAGCCTGACGACCTCTTCGTCGGGGCGGGCAGGGGTTTTTCCAAAATAACCAAGCACCATTTTGCCGTAACCATCGGTTATCTTTTTCCAGTTACCCTGAAGGGTGTTGGCAAAGGCCTGCTGAACATAGAACTGTGAAACGGGAGTAACTGACGCGCCAAAGCCGCCTTTGACCACCACTTCACGCATGTTCTTGATGACATCGGGCAACAGGTGAAGCGTGTTGTTGTCGCGCATCATCTGGGTATTGGCGGTAAGGGCTCCGCCGGGCATGGGAGAAAAGGAGATGACCGGATTGACCGCCGTGGCTTCGGGGGGCATATAGTATTTATACATCTGGTCGATAAAGAGCGCCTCCACCTCAAGGTATTTTTCCTGGTCAATATCGAGGGTGTATTCGGTACCTCTGAGTCGCTGCCACATAGTGAGAATATCCACTTCGGCAGTTCCTCCACTGACCGGAGCCATGGACAGATCAATAATATCTGCACCACCAGTGATGGCAGCATAGTTGCAGGCAACGCCCATTCCGGCGGTATCGTGGGTATGGAACTGGATTACGGTACCTTCGGGCAGCATCTTCCGTGCTCCTTTGATGGTCTCATGAACAACTGCAGGGGTTGTTGTCCCCGAGGCATCCTTGAAGGCTACGCTGTCGAATGGAATCTCCGCATCAAGAATTTCCTGCAATTTGTCAAGATAGAACTCCGGAGTATGGCAATAGGTCTCGTTCAGTCCCGGTGGAAGGCCCATCATGGCCACAACGACCTGGTGTTTCAAACCGGCATCATGAATACATTGTCCGGAAAAGGAGAGGTTGCGGACATCCATCAAGGCATCAAAATTCCGGATGGTCGTGATGCCGTGCTTTTTGAAGAGACGGGCATGGAGATCGATAATATCGCGGGACTGAGAGACAAGCCCAACAACGTTGGCTCCTCTCGAAAGGGTCTGCAGGTTGATATCGGGTCCCACAACCTTGCGGGCGGCATCCATCATGACAAATGCATCCTCTTCGCAATAGAAGTAGAGACTTTGGAATCGGGCGCCACCGCCTATTTCAAAATTGTCGGTTCCGGCATGAACGGCGGCTTCAAGTGCGGGCAGGAAGTCCTCTGTCTTGACCCTCGCGCCGAAACATGACTGAAACCCGTCCCGGAATGAGACGTCCATAAACTTTATTTTTTTCATCAGCGACCTTTTTACAGTTTAATGAGAATGGCAACCTGGCCTTTCAGAATCAGTGGGTGTCATCGGCGAAAGTGCCGAGTTGACGGAACGACTCCTCTTCGATGCTGCTGTGCAGGCTGTTGCCGTGTGCATCCATGGTAACAATTGCCGGGAAAGAGCTCACCTCAAGATGCCACATGGCTTCAGGAACGCCCATCTCTTCAAGAAAATCAACTCCGGTAACCTTGTCAATGCAGCGGGCGTAGTACTGCGCCGCACCACCGATGGCATTGAGGTAGACTGCTCCGTGCTCCTGCAACCCCTTGAGGGTTTTCGGGCCCATGCCCCCTTTGCCGATAATCGCCCGCAATCCAAGTTTTTTGATGACATCGGCCTGGAATGGCTCTTCGCGAATTGAGGTGGTCGGTCCGGCGGCGGTCACACGGTAACTGCCATCATCGTTTTTCATGATAACCGGTCCGCAATGGAAAAGAATTCCGCCGGTCGTATCGAGATGATCGGGCAGGTCGTGGTGCATAATATAGTGATGAAAAGCGTCACGCCCGGTATGCATGGTACCGTTGACGAGTACGACATCGCCAACCTTCAGTGTCCGGATTTGCTCTTCAGTAACCGGAGCCTGCAGAGTGACCTCTTTTCCGGTGAGAGCCATGCCCTCCCCTTTTGCCATGCGTTTAATTTCATCGGCATCTCTGTACTGCCAGCGCTCAATCGAACCGGTTTGCGCATCAAGCAAAACGCCAAGCCGACGGTATGCCCAGCAATTGTATGCTACAGAGACAAAAAAACTTGCCGGAACGCGGTGCGATTTGCCAATTTTGCAGCCAAAGAGGGTGGTTTTTCCGCCAAATCCCATTGGACCAATATCCATCGTGTTCGCCTTCTCAAGAATATCCTGTTCAAGGCTGTCCAGTTCACTATCAGGGTTACGGTCATCAATGGTGCGGAAAAGTTGCTGTTTGGCAAGGTCAAAGCCGCTGGTGCGGTCGCCGCCTATACCAACGCCGATAACACCTGGGCTGCACCCCTGACCCTGTGCCTGGTAGACCGCATGGAGCAGGCATTTGCGGACACCATCAAGATCACGTGAAGCGCTTCCGAGACCCGGAATCTCATCGGGCAGTGAGTACTGAATGTTTTTATTCTCGCATCCTCCCCCTTTCAGAATCAGCTTGACCTCAATCTCATCCTTGTCCCATGGCTCAAAGTGAATCACCGGAAAGTGGCTGCCGAGATTGTTGCCGGAGTTTTTGCCGCTTATGGCATCGACGGCATTAGGGCGGAGTTTGCCGGTTCGGGAGGCTTCCACGATGGCCTCCTCAATCTCCCGTTTCATAAAGAGTTGATCGGTTCCCCGGGGTGTATGGATAAAAAAGGTGGGCATACCGGTATCCTGGCAGACCGGCGAAATGTTGTCGACAGCCATGTCGATATTGACCGAGATAGTTGACATGGCAAGACCCGCCTGGGAGAGCGGATCTTCACGGTCAATAGCGGCTGCAAGAGCACAACGGATGTCGCTCGGCAGGTTTGCCGATGTCTCGGTAATAAGGGCGAGAATTGATTTCCTGAAATTTTCCATAGAGTGTTGAGCACTAAAATTGAGAAGGACTTGGTATATGGAATGTTAATCTGTAATAATTTTGGCTGCCGCCTGCTCCTTGACCAACAGGACGGGAATGTCGGAAGAACGGAAAACCTCTTCAGCAACACTGCCCATCATGAGTCGATGCAGCCCAGTACGACCATGAGAACCCATAATGATAAGATCGGCACCCCAGGAATTTGCCTGTTCAGCAATAACTTTGGGTGCTTCCCCTTTGAGAACGCGAAAATCGGCATTTAACCCCTTCTTTTTCTCATCCATCAAAACACGGGAAAAATTTTCAGGAAGGGAATCATCCTCTTCTGACTGAGCTGAAAGCAGTTCAGGGGTTACTTCGTTTTTTTCAGGAACAGTTCCGGGAGAAAGGATATGCAGAAACCTGACATGGGCACCAACTTTCCGGGCAAATTCAACGGCATAGCGTACAGCATTATCCGATGTAGCGGAGTAATCGGTCGGACAAAGTATCCTTGCAAGATGTATCATAAAGATGAGTTGAGTACATGAATGTGATGAATGGCATACCTTTTCTACAAGCTTGTAATTTACATTTTTTTCAAAGGAATCCATTTTCGTTGCATACAATTCTTGCCTGCTTTTCGTGCCTCCCCTATATTGGGTGAATGAACTTTTTTTCAGCGCTTGCACTCATAAACGGAGAAAAAACGCTATGGAGTCGTTAGCTGAAGCATTGAGCCATCCAGAGGCATACCCTCATACCACTGGCAACATTGAGGTGGTCGAGACACACATCTCCTGGATTTTCCTCACAGAACTGTACGCCTACAAGGTCAAAAAGAGACTGGATCTTGGATTCCTGGACTTTTCCACCCTTCAGAAACGCCATCATTACTGCAATGAGGAGCTTCGCCTCAACCGGAGACTCTGCCCTGATCTCTATCTTTCTGTTGTACCGGTTGTGCGCTCTGCTGACACGTTTCTGGTTGACAGAGAGGGTGAGATTGTGGACTATGCGGTGAAAATGGTACGATTTGAGCGGACGATGGAGCTGGACCGGATGCTTGCAAAACAGTTACTGAGCGAGGAGCATATCGACTCTCTCGCCAGCATGATCGCTGCGTTCCATACATCGCTGCCCGCAGCACCTGCAGGGAGCGGGTTCGGACAGCCGGACAATCTCGTCAAGCCAATACTGCACAATTTTACCTCTATGGAGCCAATCGCTACAAGCGAAGATGAAATTGAACGGCTTGAGTTTCTCCGGGTATGGAGCATCAGGGAGCATCAACGGCTCTACCCTCTTTTCCTTGAGAGAAAGAGTGGAGGGTTTATCCGCCAATGCCACGGAGACATGCATACCGGCAACATGGTCTGGTGGAATAGACGGATTTTTATTTTTGACTGTATCGAGTTCAATGAGAACCTCAGTATGATTGACGTCATCAGTGACCTGGCATTTCTTTTTATGGATCTTGAGCATGGAGGAGAGTCCGGACTTGCCTGGCGGCTTTTGAACCACTATCTGACAGAAACCGGGGATTACAGTGCCCTGCCGCTTCTTCGCTTCTATGTCGTCTACCGCGCCATGGTAAGAGCAAAAGTGACCGCTATCCGTTACGAGCAGACAAGCGGCCAGAGCCAGGCACAAAAGATTCTTGAAGAGCACCGTTCATATATTGAGCTTGCACTGAACTACACCCGTAGCAGAAAGCCAATGCTTATCCTCACCTTCGGAGTTTCCGGAAGTGGAAAAACAGTGGTTTCCCGCCGTATCGCCCAAAGGGTACCATGCATCCATCTCCGCTCGGATATTGAACGAAAGAGGTTGGCGGGTCTCAGGCCGCTCGAGCGGAGCGAACAAAATGGAGCACTTTATACTGAGATGATCAGCCAGCAAACCTACCAAAGGTTACACGACCTTGCCTCTCTCTGCCTCAATGAAGGAATAACGGTCATCGTGGATGCAACCTTTCTCAAGCGATGCAACCGCGAACTTTTCGAGGAACTTGCAGAGACTCTACATGTTTCCTGCGTGATTTTGCGTTTTTCTGCTTCCGATGAAGTACTGAATGAAAGAGTACGAAAGCGTTATCTGATGGGTAACGATGCTTCCGAAGCTGACTCCGCGGTACTTGCCTCCCAACAGGAAAAGCAGGAGCCGCTTTCAGCCGGAGAAGAGAGGTTGGCTATCGATATCAACACGGGGAAACCGGTCGATGACGCGGCCATTGCTGCACTGCTTGAATCCGCCGCAGCTCGCTCTACCCTTTCAGCCTGAAAAGAGAGAGCGAACCAGCGAATTCTATTCCGGAAAAGTCCGAAAAGCTAAACGACGATACCAAATGCAAAGCGTATGGCATAACCGGCAAAAAAACTGAGGGCCGCAACGGCAAAACTCAGTATAACCATTTCAAGAAAACGGCTTCTGAAGGGCAGGTCACGCGAAACAGAGATATAGTAGTTGAAAAACCATATAATAACGAGCGCCACAAAAAATGAGACACCAAGAGAGAGATAGAGACCATCAAAAACAAGAAAGGGAGCAATCAGAAGCAGCACGGTAATGAGGTAGGCAATTCCGGTATAAAATGCAGCAACAAAAGGATTTTTCCCGCCCGTTTCTGCTTTGCTTGAAAGATAGCTTGAGGCGGCCATGGAGAGAGCCGCAGCAATTCCGGTAATGGAAGCCGTAAGGGCGATAAGTCTGGAGTTCTGCAAGGCAAAGGTTAAACCAGCCAGCACACCCATCAGCTCAACAAGTGCATCGTTGAGACCGAGCACAATGGAACCGGTATACTTCAGACGCTCTTCATCAAGAAGCACCAGGAGTGCCTGTTCATGCTCCTCTTCATCGCGGATAATGCCATTGACCTCCTTGAATGAACCCGGAATACGGCTATAGATAAAATGGGCCCGTTTTTCACCGTTTTCCATCAGCTTTATGCCAAAGGTAAAACCAAACAAAAGACTGACAAGGGTGTAGAACCATACCTTGATGCGGCTGGGAGAGACATCCTGCCTTGTATAGGTTTTCCAGACATTATAGTGACGCATCTCATCGTCGGCAATCTGGGAGAGTATGCGACGGTTTTTGACGCCGCGTACTTTCCCTGAAAGACTTTTATAGATATAATGCTCGGTTATCTCATTCTTCTGAAAAACCGCGACTTCCCGTACATCGAAATCCCTTCCCTTTTTCACAAATTCACTGGTTAAAAAGTTTTTGAATCCGCCTATCTGGAAAGCGTTGCGGCCTCGATCAACTCGTTCATTCTCGATAAAAATCCGGTCGTCGAATCAAGCCCCCCCTCAAGAAACAACGCACCTTCATAGAGCTGCTTCATGGCGGTTCTGATCAGCGGATTGTTGGCATCCGCAATAATCATTCCGGCAAGGTTCCGGATAATTGGGTGGGAGGTGTTGACCTCAAGAATCCTTTTTCCGGCAGGCATATTACTCTGCATCATCTTCATCATCTTTTCCATCTGGCTGTCGAGACCGTCCTTTCCGCTCACCAGTGTTACCGGAGAACTGACAAGCCGATGAGACTCAATAACATCCTCAACTCCATCACCGAGAGTTTCGCGGAAGAGCTGAAGCACCGGAGCAAGAAGATTCTCTGCAAGGGGCTCCGGGCGCTCCTTTTTCTGCTGCGAAAAATCGATATCAGCTTTTTCAATCGACTTCAGTGGCTTTTTGTCATACTCATGAATCGAAGGAATCACAAAAACATCAACGGGATCGCTGAGCAACAAGACCTCAATGCCCATATCCTGGAAATATTCAAGATTGGGGTGCGCAAGAAGCTGCCCGCGACTGGTCCCGGAATGGTAGTAGATCTCTTTCTGATCGGCGCCCATTCTTTCAGTGTACTCTTTAAGGGTTACATATTCACCATCAGCCGTTTTGGTACTTTCAAACCGTAACAGCTCAATCAGCTTGTCACGATTGCTATAATCGGTATTCAAACCAATTTTGATAATGGGGCCAAATGCCTTGTAAAAGGTCTTGAACTTTTCAGGTTGCTCTTTGGCAAGGGCTTCAAACCAGCCAAGAATCTTTCCGGTAAGGATCTGGCGGATTTTGGCCATCACCGGGCTCGACTGAACAACCTCTCTTGAAACATTGAGTGACAGATCTTCGGTATCAACGACACCGGCAATAAAGCGCAGGTACTCCGGCAGAAGGTCACGGCACTCATTCTGTATCAATACCTTTTTTACGTAGAGCTGCGGTCCGTGGTTTTCGAGCTCCCCCTGGCGGTAAAGCATCTCCGGTGGAGCCTCTTTTGGCAAAAAAAGAAGCGCTTTGAAGGTGACCATCCCCTCAACGGAAACCGGCAGATAGTCCAGCGGGTCCTGATAATCGTTTGCAATGAACTTGTAGAACTCATTGACCTCTTCATCCTTCAGTTCACTTTTTGAACGCTGCCAGAGAGCTGTGATGCTGTTGAGCTGCTTGTCGCCAAGATAGATGGGGAAATCAACAAAGTTTGAATATTTTTTTACAACCTGCTCAACGCGGTACTCTTCGGCAAACTCTTTGTACTCCTCTTTGAGCTTGAACGAAATTTTGGTTCCCCGCTCAGCCTTGTCGATTTTTTCAATCGTGTATGTTCCCTGGCCGCTTGAACGCCAGCGGAACCCTTCTGAACCGGGATGAGCACTTCTTGTCTCAACCGTGACATCTTCGGTTACCATAAAAACCGAGTAGAAGCCGACACCAAACTGTCCGATAAGATTGCCATCAAGCTGCTTCTGCTGCTCCTTCAATGATTGCATGAAGCCCAACGTACCCGACTTTGCGACGGTACCAAGATTGGCAATCAGCTCCTCTTCCGTCATGCCGACTCCACTGTCTTCAATGACAAAAGTCATCTCTTCAGGATTAATGCTTATCCGGATTGCAAGATCGGCCTCCTTGTCGAGGATATCCTGATCCGTAAGTGCATTGAAACGAACCTTGCTCAGTGCATCAGATGAATTGGAAATCAGCTCTCTGAGATATATTTCGGGATGGGTGTAAAGCGAATGGACGATCAGGTCCAGAAGCTGTTTCATTTCAGCCTTGTATTCGAACTCCTGAATCGGAGTTGTGCCGTTATTGCTGTTATGGCTCATAGTGGTCCTTAATTGGATAGATGTTCCTGTTCAAATACGTTTTCTTGCAAAGAGCGAAGCTTCAAGGTCAAGAACGTCGTAATTTCTTGCGGGCTGCTGCCTCACCGGCATAGACCCGCTTAACGCCGTCACCAAGAGCTTTTTCGATATCACGAATATTGGAGACAAGCCTTGCCATGCCTGAGAGTTCGACTGAAGCTGCCTGATCGGATCCCCACATGGCACGGTCGAGAGTGACGTGACGTTCAATGAAGGTCGCTCCGAGTGCAACGGCGGCCCACGTCGTGGCAAGTCCTACCTCATGGCCTGAATACCCTATCGGTACATCGGGATAACGGGATTTTAGTGTTGTAATCATCCGAAGGTTCAGTTCTTCAATCGGAGAGGGATAGGTTGAGTTGGTATGCGCTATAAGCAGATTTGAATGACCGAGTTCCTTGACGGTGTTTTCAACCTCTTCCATGGTGGACATGCCCGTAGAAATAATAAGCGGACGCCCGGTTGCTGCGGTTTTCTTCAGGAGTGGAAGATCTGTCAGCGATGCTGATGCACCCTTGTAACAGGGCGGCTCAAACTGTTCCATAAAATCAACAGACTCCTCATCCCAGCATGATGCAAACCATAAAATTCCGTGTTCTTTACTATAACGGTCTATCTCCTGATACTCCTCCCGGCCAAACTCAACCTTGTATCGGTAATCAATATACTTCATGCGTCCCCATGGGGTATCACGTTCAATATCACGCTGATCTTTTGGAACGCAGAGTTCCGGAGTGCGCTTCTGAAACTTTACCGCATCACATCCGGCAATCGCTGCGCCTGCTATCAGTTTTTTTGCAACATCCATCGACCCGTTATGGTTTATGCCGATTTCAGCAATGACAAAAACAGGATGCCCGTCTCCTGCTTTTCTATTCCCTATGGTAACTTCCGCCATAACAATTACTCTTGATAAAACGAAGCGTCCATGACCGCTTGAGCAGTATGGAGACAATCGATATTGATTAAAAAACAGTCAGGAATGCCTGAGCATGATCAGCCACTCGGCAAAATCCCTGAATGCACCGTACCCGCCATCGGCAGAAGCACGATAATGAATATATGGTTCAACGAAAACAGTGGCATCACGAGGAGACCCCGTCAATCCCTCAGCAGCAATCTCGTTCATGATCCCGACATCATTGACATCATCGCCAATATAAGCCAGTTCACCTTTTTGAAGTCCGGTTTCAGCCATAACCGCTTCAAGCAGTGACAACTTCTCTTTGACACCAAGATAGAGCCTCTTTATCCCAAGCTTTTCAGCTCTCATCCTGATACTTGGCGAAACCTCGCCAGTCATGATCGCGGTTTCAATCCCGCTGTTTCTCAACCGTTCAACGCCCATCCCATCCCTGATGGAATAGCGCTTCATCTCCTCTCCCCTCTCCGAATAATAGACCCCGTTATCGGTAAAGACACCATCATTGTCGGAAATGACAAGTTTTATCCTTTCAGCCCTTTTCGCAAGTTCCCCGATCGTTAATGACAGCATAAGAGGTGGTGCATTTCAGTCGTACAATAATTTTTTACCCGGCCAATATATGACTTTTCCAGCACTTCAAAAAAAAACAGAGGGACGTTGTTGACTCAGTGTACTTCCGTCAGATATCAAGTGCGGCATCACATTGAAAAGGCGGTCACTGCTTCAACAATGACCGCCCTTCGTCAATCTTCATACAACGCAAGCCTGAACGCACAAATCATGCGTAAACTTTTTTGTAGTTGTCGATTGCATGAACAATACTTTGGCGGGCAATTTCAGCGCCCTGGAACTCCTCAACAAGAACGGTCTTCTCTTCAAGCGATTTGTACTCTTCAAAAAAGTGCTTTAACTCGGAGGCGAAGTAGGGTGGCAACTGATCGATGTTGTGAACATTGCTCATACTGACATCATCTTCGGCAACAGCAATGATCTTGTCGTCTCCCTCTCCATGATCGATCATGCGCATGACACCGATAACCCTCGCCCTCACCATGCACATCGGTACAATGTCAGACTGGCAAATCACAAGAATGTCAAGCGGATCATGATCATCACCAAGCGTTTTTGGAATAAATCCATAGTTGGCCGGATAAAAAACAGCAGAATAAAGAACCCGATCCAGCTTCAGCATGCCGGTTTTTTTATCAAGTTCATACTTGGTCTTACTGCCTTTGGATATCTCGATAATAGCATTAACAACATTCGGCTGCTCCGGGCCTATCTCAACGTCGTGCCAGGGATTAAAATTCATAGCGTGATCGGGCTTGTATTCGGTTAAAAAAGCTGTGCCATTATAGTGATTTTTTCAAAATCCGGCAACCAATAAAGCGTTGCGAACTACAATACTGTGCTTTTCATAGAAAAACGACCGGGGAGACGCAGGATCGACCAAATGATGACGACAGGATCAAACGCATGTTTATTTCAAAATGAGCGTTAACCTGTTTTTGTTATTCACTCGCTGGTAATCAATGCCCTGTGTCATGCTGCAAATCAAGCTCAGACCCGCGTTATCAGGCAGCCGGTTGTGGTCAAGCGGGTTAACAGCCTCTCCTGCGCTCTCCAATACCACTTCAACACGTTCTTTCTTTTCCGAATAGGCAAGAGTCATATCAAGAGCTACGGAAAAAAGAAGAGGATTGTAAATCTTGAGCAACTCTTCAATAATCAAAAGCAGATTTTGTCTCGTTTTTAACGGCAGGATCTGCTTTTCACAAAAAGCCTCTATCTCCGCATTCATGGTAAAGAGATCATATTTGGGAGATGTAATATGATAGTGGATGCTTCTTATCCTGTTGATGAATGCGCGGGTCTTCTCCTTTTGGGGATTGTCGAATATCTGCTCAGGCGAACCCTCTTCATAGATAATACCCTCATCCATATACAAGACGCGGTTAGAGACATCTCTGGCAAAGTCCATTTCATGGGTGACAATAACCATGGTCATGCCATCTTTGGCCAGACGGCGAATAACCGACAACACCTCACTGACCATAGTCGGATCCAGCGAAGAGGTTGGCTCATCAAAAAGAATAATTTCAGGATCCATTGCCAGGCAGCGGGCAATAGCAACTCTCTGTTTTTGCCCGCCCGAAAGTTCATCCGGAAAATTGAAAGCCTTTTCAGCCAGCCCCACCAACGTGAGAATGTTCATGGCTTTCTGTTCGGCCTCTTTTTTATTCTTTCCCAACAGTTTAATGGGGGCGATGGTCAGATTATCCATGACGGAGAGATGAGCAAAAAGATTGAACGACTGAAAAACCATGTTCATTTTCTGTCGTATTTTTGGCACATCTGTTCTTGAATCAAGAATATCAATCCCGTCGATAGAAATAGAGCCACCACTTGGCCTGTCAAGCAGATTGATACAACGCAACAGGGTACTTTTGCCGGTTCCGGAAGGACCAATGACAGAAATGACCTCTCCGTCCCTGATGACAATGTTGACATTCTTGAGTACAACGAGGTTTCCGAAATTTTTCGAAAGATGCTCTACTTTTATCATGCGCTCTCAATCTGCTTTCTTTTTGATTTAGGATCTACAAGCCGCTCGACATATTCAAGTGAAAGCATAAGAACCCAGGAGATGAAGAAATAGAGAATTGCCACCATAACCAGCGGGAAAAATGCATCAAACGTCCGACTTCTGATGATATCGCTGGCCTTCGTTAAATCCTGCACGGCGATATAGCCAACAACTGAGGTCATTTTGACAAGCGAAATAAATTCGCCCTTGTAAACCGGCAAAATGCGCTGGATGGTTTGAGGCAGAACAATAAAAATAAAGGTATTTACCCTGGTAAAGCCCATGGCAATACCAGCCTCTGTCTGCCCCTTGTCTATGCTGTTAATGCCAGCCCGGTAAATTTCCGCGACATAAGCAGCAAAATTCATCCCGAATGCAATGACGGAAACAATGACAGGATTAACATCTACTGAAGCAAAAACAACATAGAACATCAACATCAGAAATACCAGCACGGGGGTGCCTCGCAGAACCGATATATAGGCCTTCGCAATGCCACTCAGCACCCTGTTGCGCGACATGCGCATAAAACAGACCAGCGCGCCCAGGAGAGTTCCGAAAACAGTAGAAAAAACGGAGATAATAACGGTGGTTTTCAATCCATCCAGAATAAGGAGATAACGGTTCTCCTGAATGATGTTGCTCTGAAAACTTCTTGCAAAAGAAGCAAGTGATGACGCCAATGCGCCATTGTCCATTCCTGCCAGATTCAGCAGGCTGGGTGCGATGTTTTTGTTCAATGCAAACATGCCAGCGACCACTCCCTGTGCGTTGGTAGAGCAGGGATGGATATGCTGACTGGCAAATGCCAGACTATTAAAAGCATAAAGGAGGAGGCACCCTGTTGCTATGGACAATGCAATATATTTTACGGTCAACCTTGGCATTTGTGCATCTTTTTCATTTATAAGAGGTTACTGATGCATGAAAATACTGTGCATTGTCAAACCCAGTCACTCTCTGACAAGTGCAGCAATGCCTCCGATATAATAGGGTTCAGAAAACAGTACCTGCTTCGACCGCTCGCTGGTGATGGTGATGCAGGCAGCAATCATGTCAACCTTCCCAGAAATCAATGCAGGAATCATGCCTCCAAAATCCATATTCACAATGACAAGTTTCTTGTCCAGTTTTTTGGCAATATGCCTGGCAAGCTCGATATCATAGCCCACAATTTGTCCCGAGCCATCAACAAAAGAAAACGGCTCGGTTACACTTGCAGTGCCAAGCCTCAACACGCCATTTTTTCCGCCTGATGTAATTTCCGGCATTGAAGCAGGATTACCCGATTTTGGGAACCAGCGCTTCATCATGTTGTCAGTCGTGCCATCTTTCTTCAGATCGGCTACCACCGTATCTATTGTTTTTTTCAACTCCCGATCATCGCGACGGACAGCAAATCCATAGTTATCGACCGTAATCATCTCTTTAAGAACAACAAGGCCACTGTTTTTAGCCGCAATGTTTTTCAGGATAGGCTCATCATAGGCTGCGGCATCTGCCTTGCCAGCCTTCACCGCAAGAGCAGCATCCATGACGCTGTTAAAATACTTGAACCTGGCATTCGGCAACTTTGACAACACAAGCTGGTCTGCAACAGTGCCGGTCGGAATTGCAAACTCTTTGCCGTTCAGTTGTTGAAGTCCACTGATTTTCTCTCTTTTGCTGCAGCCCGACAACATCAAGCATGAGCAAAAAAACAGCGCAATAACCATACCGATCCTGTCTCTTCTCATAATAATTTTCTTTTTGTGGTTAATTTACACCAGTAAAGGTCAATGACATTGTATGATAGGGTTCAATCAAGCTCAAAAATACGGTATTGCATGATAATCTCACGGTGAAATTGTTCCGAAATCCGAAGATTCTGTTTTTTAAGCCCTATCTTTGTATCTTTGCAGGCAAAAGAGCCGCGATCACGCCAGCCATTGCTGGAAGCAGAAGAGATTTCATAGGTTATCCCCGGCGGCAGGCAACGCTATTTTTTTTCACAATACCCCGCTACCGTAACACACTGGAAAAGAGAGAACCGATAATAATGGATTTAATAAAAGAGACCGCAAGACGCAAAACATTTGCCATCATCAGCCATCCTGATGCCGGAAAAACCACGCTGACAGAAAAATTCCTGCTTTTTGGTGGCGCAATTCAGACCGCTGGAGCTGTAAAAAGCAACAAAATCCGCAAAACCGCAACAAGTGACTTCATGGAGATCGAAAAGCAGCGCGGTATCTCCGTTGCCACATCGGTCATGGGGTTTGAATATGCCGGAAAACGGGTCAATATTCTCGATACACCCGGCCACAAGGACTTTGCCGAAGATACCTACCGCACACTGACCGCCGTTGACAGCGTCATCCTTGTGGTAGATTGCGTCAAAGGGGTGGAGGAGCAGACAGAAAAGCTGATGGAGGTGTGCCGGATGCGCCAGACTCCGGTCATCATCTTTATCAACAAGATGGATCGTGAAGGGCGCAATCCGTTTGAACTGCTTGACGAACTTGAACACAAGCTCCAAATCAGTGTCAGGCCCCTGACCTGGCCGATCAGTCAAGGCCAGACCTTTAAAGGTGTCTACAACCTCTACAACAAAGAGCTCAACCTTTTTGAGGCCAATACCACCCGCATCAGCGAAAGCAATATCCGGGTCAATGACCTGAACGACCCTGAACTGGAAAACTGGATCCCGGATAGTTTCTGCAAAAAACTCCGCGAAGATGTCGCCTTGATCGAAGGGGTCTACGAGCCTTTTCACGAGGAGACCTACCGTTCCGGGCTGCTTGCTCCGGTCTTTTTCGGCAGCGCCATCAACAACTTCGGTGTCAGGGAGCTGCTCGAAACATTCCTCGCTGTCGCGCCAAGCCCCGATGAGCGAGAGGCAACCGAGCGCATCGTCAAAGCCTCCGAAGAGCCAATGAGCGGATTTGTCTTTAAAATCCACGCCAATCTTGACCCCAACCACCGCGACCGCACCGCCTTTTTCCGGATCTGCTCCGGCAGTTTTGAGCGCAACAAATTCTACTACCACACCCGGCTCAAGAAAAAAATACGCTTTTCAAGCCCGACCCAGTTCATGGCCAATGAAAAAAGTGTGGTTGATGAGTCATGGCCGGGCGACGTCATCGGCCTCTACGACAACGGCTCCCTGAAAATCGGCGACTCGCTGACCGAGGGTGAAGAGCTGCATTTCCGCGGCATCCCGAGCTTCTCGCCTGAAATCTTCAAGGCGCTCGAAAACCGCGACCCGATGAAGGCCAAACAGCTCGACAAAGGGGTGCGCCAGCTCACCGAAGAGGGGGTTGCCCAGCTTTTCATCCAGCACGGTGCCCGCAAAATTATCGGTACGGTTGGAGAGTTGCAGTTCGACGTCATCAAGTTCCGTCTGGAACACGAATATGGCGCCCAGTGTGACTTCACTCCCCTGCGCTTCAAAAAAGCATTCTGGATCACCGGCAGCAACAAAGAGATGCTCGAAGAGTTTCTTCGCCGCAAATGGAACGCCATTGCGCACGACAAAGAGAATCATCCCGTCTTTTTTGCCGAAAGCGACTGGATGCTGAAAACCGCCAGAGAGGACTACCCCGAACTTGAGTTCCATACCACTTCGGAGTTTAAAACTGAGGGGTGAGAAATCATCTTGCGCCACTTATCTCGTCTCGATATTAAGGTTGTTGAGAAAATCACCAGCATCACAAGCCCTCTTCCTCAACTGGCTCGGTACAGTCTCTGCTGGTGTGGCGTGGGCTATTGACTTTTGTTGAAACCGGGTAGATATCGAGTTTGTCGTCACCTGAGGGAACAAGGAGCTTTGTGGCATCAGGCGTGCCAGCTTCAAGCCACTCTTTCCAGTGTTCGGGTTCAAGGATGACCGGCATACGGTCATGAATAGGTTTCATGGTGTTGTTGGCTTCTGTAGTAATGATAGTAAACGATACAACAGGCTGAGTATTGGACTCCGACGACCGCCAGATATCCCACAAACCGGCAAAAGCCATGGGGGTGTTGTCGCTCCGATGGATGAAGTATGGTTGTTTTTTTGATCCGGAGACCCTTTTCCATTCGTAGAAGCCGCTGGCAGGAATGATGCAGTGGTGCCGGTGCAGCATATTGCGGAAGTAGGGCTTTACAGCAAGACTCTCTGCACGGGCGTTGATGGGGCGCACTTTCGGCAACTCCCTGGCCCAGTGCGGTATCATGCCCCACTGTGCCTGGCGGAGCGTGTGCTTGCCGTTTTCGCCAAGCAGGATGACAATATCCGTTTCGGGCGCAATGTTGTAGCTGGCCGTATACCTGAACTCTGGTGCCTCAAGAAAAGGGAGTTCGAGCTGCCGGAGTTTTTCGATGAAATAGATGAGCTCAAAGAATCCGAACCTTCCACACATAGTTTGTAACGTTTTTTCCTGAAAGTATGGGTAGATTTTACAAAAAATTATCCTTTCACCTTGATAATATCTTTCCATGCGGTGGTGTAGCGCGAAGAGAGCAAGTTCTGATGAGGTTTCCATCCTGCGGAGTTTTCGGCAGCAAGTTGAATAGAGCCACTGCCATAGCGCTGGTTGATGCTGTCCATGACCGTCATGAGCTTTTTTTGCCTGTCGTCTGGAAGCGGTAACTCTTGAGGAAAGAGCGGCAGAATTGCCGGGGATACTCCTGCCGGTATCAGGCCGCTGACGATAACTCCGGCTTTTTTGTATTCGTAGCCTGCACGGAAGATCGATTCAAGAACCACTCCCGCAGCTCGAATGATGGAAATCGAATCCTGGGTTTGGTGATGCAGAGAGAGGGTTCTGGTGCCCCAGTATTTTTTTTCAGGGTCATTGAATGGGCTGGTGCAAATAAAGAGTGTGAGCAGTGATGCTGCCGATCCCTCTTTACGGAGTTTGATGGCGCATTTTCCGGCAAAGGTTGCCACCGCCTGATGCAACTCATCAAAAGCGGTGACGCTTCGGCCAAAGGAGCGTGAGGTGCATATGCTTTGTTTGGCCGGCCTGACCATTTCGAGTGAGAGACAGGATTTACCATTCAGCTCTGCCTGAACACGGGCTCCGGTGATATGCAGGTGCTTGCGGATCATGGCTGGTGATGCCCGGGCAAAGTCGAGGGCGGTATGCAGATTTTGAGCATGGAGAAATTTACTCCACTGACGGCCTATGCCCCAGATCTCTTCAACCGGTGTTATGGCGAGCGCTGCAAGCAACTCTTTGTCGGTATTGAGCAAACAGACACCCTTATATCCAGGATTTTTTTTTGCAAGGCGGTTGGCTACTTTGGCGAGGGTTTTCGTTGGAGCAATACCGACGCAGACCGGGATACCGGTATGCTGCATGACAGTTTTCCGCATAGAACGAGCATACAGGTCAAGATCGTACCGTTTGAACCCGCTCATATCGAGAAAGGCTTCATCAATCGAATAGATTTCAAGTTCAGGAGCAAGTTCTGCCAGGGTTGACATGACCCTTGATGACATATCACCATACAATGGGAAGTTTGCAGAGTGTACGACAACCTTGTGTTTTTTCAGCAGCTCCCTGCTTTTGAATGCCGGGGCACCCATGGCAAGGCCAATGGATTTGGCCTCTTCGGAGCGGGCGATAAAGCAACCGTCATTATTGGAGAGCACAACAACAGGGCGACCTCTCAATGCAGGATTAAAGACCCTCTCGCACGAGACGTAGAAGTTATTGCAATCGACCAGTGCGAACATCCGATCTCCTCCTTTTCATTCAGGCTTGTGAATGACGTAGGTAACGATACCCCACACCTGAAACTCGTTTTCTTCACTGATCCGGATGGGTTTGAATTCGCGGTTGGCGGGCATGAGATAGAGCCCGTCATCCTGCAAGGAGATTCGCTTGACGGTAAACTCCCCATTGAGAAAACAGACCGCAATATTTCCTTCTTTGGGATCAAGAGATTTATCGATAATCAGGAGGTCACCGTCTTTGATGCCGGCATCGAGCATGGACGATCCTTTTACCCTGGCATAAAAGGTAGCTGCGGGGTGTTTGATGAGTGCTTTATTGAGGTCAAGGACGACCTCCCCAAAGTCTTCGGCAGGTGAAGGAAAGCCAGCGGAGATTCCTGCACCTGCAAGAGGCAGCTCCAGGATGGTAGTAAAATCCGCCGTGTAAAAGTCCAGTACCGGGCCGGAGTGGATTCGCGAAAGTTTCATGCTGGTTCCGAGTCAGTTTTCCTGAATATGCATAAAACGTTGTTGAGTTGTTGACAGGGATCCGCATTCCCTGTCAGATTGACGGGTCTGTGGACTCAATTGAAATTAAACTGGTATGGCATAATAGTCGCGATACCATGCAACAAAACGACGGATACCTTCCTGTACGGTGGTTTCCGGCTTGTAGTGTACATCCTCCATCAGTTGATCGACGTCAGCGCAGGTATCGGGTACATCGCCGGGCTGGAGTGGCAGAAACTCTTTTATGGCGGTGCGGCCAAGCTGGCCTTCCAGAGCTTTAATGTAATCCATAAGTTCAACCGGGCTGTTGTTGCCAATATTGTAGACTCTCCAGGGAGCCTTGCTCGTGCCGGGATCGGGTTTGATTCCTGACCAGTCGGGGTTGGGCTCGGCAACATGGTCGAGTGTCCTCAGAACTCCTTCCGTAATATCATCAATGAAGGTAAAATCCCTGCGATGTTTGCCATAATTGAACACCTGGATGGGCTTGTTGTTCAGTATGGCATCGGTAAAGAGAAAGAGCGCCATATCAGGCCTTCCCCACGGGCCGTAGACGGTAAAAAAGCGAAGTCCTGTTGTGGGAAGATTGTAAAGGTTGCTGTAGGTATGCGCCATCAACTCATTGGCCTTCTTGCTGGCTGCATAGAGCGAAAGGGGATGATCAACGTTGTCGTGCACCGAAAAAGGCATGGTTTCGTTGGCGCCATAGACCGAGCTTGATGAAGCATAGACGAGATGCTTTACGCCATTATGGCGGCACCCCTCAAGAATATTGAGAAATCCGACAATATTACTTTCAATATAGGCGTGGGGATTCTGGATTGAATAGCGCACACCGGCCTGGGCAGCAAGATTCACTACTCGCTCAAACTCGCCCCTCTTAAAAAGCTCCTCCATTGCACTGCGGTCAGCAAGATCCGCCTTCACAAAGGTAAACTCTTCAAAAGGCGTAAGCATTGAAAGCCGCGCCTCCTTGAGTGAAACATCGTAATAGTCATTCATGTTATCGATACCGGTAACCCGCTCTCCCCTTTCGAGCAGCCGTTTGCAGACATGAAATCCTATAAATCCGGCTGCGCCTGTCACCAGTATATTCATTGCACTTGATCTAATAATGGGTTAGAGGCAGGATGTTACCGGCCTTTGAAACGTCTGAGCTGTTTTCTGTAACATATAATAAAAACAATTTACCGCCATGACAAGGCACAAAAGTTGAGCAAAACAGAGGGATGCTCCTGATTGCGTGTACTTGCGAAAAAGAACTCGATGAGCAGCCTGTCAGAAATAATCGGACAAAAACGCAAAAAACTTCTCACTATTTTAATAAAATCAGGTATACTTAAGGAAATTCCGAAATAATTTAAGTGCAAGCCGCTGTTTTGAGTATACTTTTTCATAAACAACAAGAATCCATACCCGTATGATTCGCTTCTTTGAGCGCTACGAAGCCGAAACCTCCCAGTTTTTTGATGAGGTTATCTCAAAAGAGGGAACCCCCCGTCCACACTACGACAAAATGCTTCACCGCTTCAGTCAGTTTTCGACTGACGATATCAAGGCTCGCCGTGAGATTGTCAATATTTTTTTCCGGAATCAGGGCATCACCTTTACCGTCTATGGCGAGGAAGAGGGCGTAGAGCGGCTTTTTCCATTTGATCTTATTCCAAGAGTTGTGCCTGCCGATGAATGGCAGACCATCGAAAAGGGCCTTACGCAACGGATTACGGCACTCAATGCTTTTTTGCACGATATCTATCATGGCCAGAAAATCCTCAAAGACAAGATCATTCCCGCCGAACTGATTCTTGGCAGCCAGCACTTCAGACGCGAATTTGTGGGGGTCAATCCACCTCTCGGCATCTACATTCACGTTACCGGCAGCGATATCATTCGCGACGGGCAGGGCAACTACCTGGTGCTTGAAGACAATCTGCGCACCCCGAGCGGGGTCTCCTATATGTTACAGAACCGGCAGGCGATGAAACGCGCCTTTCCGGTACTTTTCGACAAATACAAGATCCGTCCGATAGAAAATTATCCGCAGGAGCTGCTCCGCACCCTGCAGGAGATCGGTCCGGTTTCCCGCAGGGAACCAAACGTCGTGGTGCTTACGCCTGGCATCTACAACTCCGCCTACTTTGAACACAGCTTTCTCGCCCGCCAGATGGGTGTTGAACTGACTGAAGGAAAAGACCTGGTCGTCAACAATAACAAGGTCTACACCAGAACCACACGCGGACTGGAACGAGTTGATGTGATCTACCGCCGGGTTGATGATGCCTATCTTGATCCGCTGGTCTTCCGACCGGACTCTAAACTCGGCGTTGCAGGTCTCGTCAACGCATATCGCAAAGGCAATGTGACGCTTGCCAACGCCATCGGTTGCGGGGTAGCCGACGACAAAGTGATCTACAGTTTTGTACCAAAGATTATCAAATACTACCTTGGAGAGGATCCGATCCTTCAAAATGTACCTACCTGGCTGGCAAGCAATCCTTCCGACCTGAAATATATTCTGGCAAACCTCAGTTCACTGGTCGTGAAGGCGGCCAATGAATCGGGGGGCTATGGCATGTTGATCGGGCCGGAATCAACCATTGAGCAACAGGAGAATTTTGCGGAGATGATTGTGGCCAATCCCCGTAACTACATCGCACAGCCAACCATTTCATTGTCTCGCCACCCAAGCTTTTTCAATGACACCGAACTTTTTGGCTGTCATATTGACCTTCGCCCCTATGTTTTGTACGGTAAAACTGTTACTATAGTCCCCGGAGGTTTGACAAGAGTGGCCCTCAAGCGTGGTTCACTGGTGGTAAACTCCTCCCAGGGGGGAGGCAGCAAGGACACCTGGGTTGTCGACGAATAAACACTAATTTTTTATTATCTATGTTAAGCCGTGTTGCCGAATCGCTCTTCTGGATGAGTCGTTACTTCGAACGGGCAGAAAATACTGCCAGGTTTCTTGACGTCAATTTCAACCTGCTGCTCGATCTCAATAAAATTACCCACATCGAGAACCCGAGCTACTGGGTGGCGCTTATTCTTGTCACCAGCGACAAGGAGCGTTTCAACAGCCTTTACGATGAGTACTCGGCCCGTACGGTGACCGATTATCTGGTCTTCAACAAGAGTAATCCGAACTCCATCACCTCCTGTATCGGTCTGGCAAGGGAAAATGCACGCAGCATTATCGAGAGCATCTCAAGCGAAATGTGGGAACAGGTCAATAACCTCTACCACTATCTGCAGAATGTAACCCCGCAATTCGTGCAGAACGACCCCTACGGCTTCTACAAGGAGATCAAGAATGCCTCGCATCTTTTCCAGGGCATTACTGATAACACCTTCTCGCATAACGAAGGGTGGGACTTTATACAGATTGCCAAGTATCTCGAGCGTACCGACAACATCGCCCGGCTTATTGATGTGAAATACCACATGCTGCTCTCCGAGGCGCAAAGCCAGCCTGAACTTGTTGCAGGATCAGAAGATATCATCCAATGGATGGCTGTGCTCAAAAGCTGCAGCGCACTCGAGGCGTTCCGCAAGGTCTACCTTTCAAAAATCGATCCCGACAACATCCTGCGCTTTCTCATTCTCGACCGTACCTTCCCTCGCAGCATAAACTTTTCTGTCTGTGCGGCTGAAGATGCCCTGTGGCGTATATCGGGAAGCTCCCGTCACCGCTACGTCAATAACGCCGACCGACTGATTGGAAAGCTGGAGGCCGAACTCAGTTATACGGCGATTGAGGATATCTTTTCGAAGGGGTTACACCACTATCTTGAAGATCTGGAACAGCGACTCGTAAAAGTTGGAGAACAGGTTCACCTCACCTATTTTGCCTATCACACTCCGGAGATCGAGTCGTCGGACATTGAGGAGGCGCTTCCCTTTACCGGAGTAGCCGGTGGACGAGCCAACTGGAGCCAGGCACAGCAGCATCAGCAACAGCAATAACCGGACGTAAACCAAAAGAGCATGATTCTGAAAGTTGAGCACTCTACCCTGTTTGAATATGACAATCCTATCTATGAAACGGCGACCGAAGTAAGGCTCCACCCCGACAACAACCCTGCTGCTCCGCAGCGCTGTGCAAGCTTCAAGCTCCAGGTTGATCCTCCGGCCACTATTTTTGAATACACCGATTTCTACGGCAACCAGGTCAACCACTTCAATCTGCTCCAGAGTCATAAACGGGTTAAAATTGTTGCAACCTCAGTGGTAGAGACCGGCATGGGCCATGCTGATGCCAGCGAGAATGAGGATATTTATCTGATGGATTTTTCATGTCAGAGCCGCTATGTCCATTTCGATGCTGCAATACGAGACTTCACAGCCCGTTTTGCCACCAATACCGACAGTTTTCAGCTTGCTGAATCGATCTGTCGCTACATCAACGACACCTTCATCTACGAGCCTGGTGTGACTGATGTTCACAGTACAAGCGCGGTCGTCATGGCACTCGGAAGGGGCGTTTGCCAGGATTTTGCCCATATTCTGCTTGCCGCTTGCCGCTACCTCGCTCTCCCCGCCCGCTACGTCAGCGGTTACCTTTACGGAGGAAGCACACCTGATGGTCACGATGAGGCGAGCCACGCCTGGTGCGAAATATACTGCGGCAAGGAAAAAGGGTGGATCGGTATGGATCCGACGCATAAAACACTCTTTGTCGACCAGCGATACATCAAGATCGGTTCGGGCAGGGATTATGACGACGTACCGCCGGTACGGGGTACCTACAAAGGCAATGCCCAGGAAAAACTGACGGTGGCGGTTCGGGTCAGCTCCATGGAGTAGAGACTGAAAAAAGCCGCAACCTAAAAAAAGTTTCGGAATTCGCACAGTATCACTATACTATTACCGTGGGGCACTTTTTCCGGCAACAGAAGCGCTTTTAATGCCACATTGAGGGGTACTGTTGTCGATGCGCGATATTCACCCATTACCGGAGAAATTTTTATGAAACAACGGCATACATCTGGCGCTAAAAAGTGGTGGATTTTGTTCTTGATCTCCGGATTGGTGCTCTCGATCCTGTTTACTCTTCTGACGCCATGGAACATTGCACATCTCTCCTCTCACCCTCAACCCGCAAAAAATTACGCCGAGGCGTTGCACCTCATTGAAATCTTTCGGACGAAGGAGCCTCAGGAGATGAATCCACTCAGCCGAACTCAATTGATGACCCATGGCAACAAAACGGATCGCGCCATCATTCTGGTTCATGGTTATACGAGCGACCCGCAGCAATTTCACGACCTTGGAAAACGTTTTTATGATGTGGGCTATAACGTGCTTATTGCTCCCCTGCCACATCACGGACTGGCTGACCGGATGACACAGGAACATGCCCGACTGACGGCTGAAGAGCTGGCCTTTTACGCCGACCGGACTGTTGATATCGCCCAGGGACTCGGTAAACAGGTAATCATGATGGGAATTTCCGCCGGAGGAGTAACCACCGCCTGGGCTGCACAAAACCGGAACGATATCGACCTGGCGGTCATCATCTCCCCTGCCCTTGGATTCAAAAAAATTTCGACGCCATTGACCGCCGCAGCGATGAATGTTTACACCGTTTTGCCTGATGCTATTGAGTGGTGGGATCCGATACTTAAGGAGAAGGTTCTCCCTGCGCACGCCTATCCAAGCTATTCCCGTCATGCTTTGTCGCAGATCCTCCGTCTTGGGTTTGTCGTGCAGGCAGATGCAAAGCTCAAGCCTCCCGCCGCAAAAAAAATGGTTATCGTCTTCAACGCCAATGACAGCATGATCAATAACGAAATGACAACACAAATGGTCAACATCTGGAAGGCACACCATGCAAGTCTGACCACCAGCGAATTCGATGCTGCTCTCAAACTTGGCCACGACATCATTGATCCTGCCCAGCCCGGTCAACAGGTCGATATTGTCTATCCCCGGCTCATGGAACTGATCAACCCCTAATCGTCCCGCTTTTTCCCATGACCCCAAACGCAAGGAGCTTTATGATGCAGAGGTTCAGAGATGCTTTACTGCTGCTGTGCATTCCGTTTCTGCTGTTGCATTGCAACAGGGCGAACGGGATGACTGCACCCCTCGATTCGGCAACAACCGATATTTCTAAAGCATTATCAGCCATCGACAACTCTTTGGCTGATGCATCACGGCAACTTGCACTCACTGGACTTTCGGGTGACGAGGCGAGAAAGGTTCTCAGCCGTATCTGTTCAGCACTCCCCTGCAGTATTGACGGTATCACCATCGATACAACCGGATGCATAGTAGACGTGGAGCCCGCAGAGTACAGAAACATCATCGGCAAAAATATCAGCGATCAGCAGCAGGTTCACACCATCCTGAAGGAACGCAAACCCGTCATGAGCAAACTCTTCAAATCAGTAGAAGGCCTCTATGCCATGGATGCTGAATATCCGGTCTTTAACAAAGCAGGAAAATTCACCGGAGCCGTAAGCCTCCTCTTCAGCTCAGACCAGCTTCTGCGCAAGAGTATCGAAAAGGCTGTTACTGGATCAGAGGTCAACATCTGGGTTGTGGACACCAACGGAATCATGCTCTACGACATTATGCCGGAACATATCGGACTGAACCTCTTTACCGCACCGCTCTACAAATCCTTCCCCTCTTTGCAGAAAATCACCCGACGAATCATTAAGGAACCGGAAGGCAACGGTCGATACCGGTTCTACCGACCCCGGACAAAAGAAACGGTAAGCAAGGAGGCGATGTGGAAGACGGTTTCGCTCTACGGAAAGGAGTGGCGGATCGTTGCCTGTGTGATACAGCCAAATAAACCATAACGATGAAACTTTTTTATCGACAAAAAATGGTTCCGATACGGACAGAAATAATACCTGAGCATGAAAAGAATATGCCCGGAAAAAGGCACATCTTTGGAAAAACCGCATCGAACACTGCCACATCCTTTTTCCTCACCATTTTATCACTGCTGATACCCGCAGCCGTGAGAGGTGCCGTGATGCAACCGGCAACTTCAAATACCAGTGCAGGAAATGCCTTTGCCATCGATCTCTACAAGCAGCTCGCCACTCCGGAAAGCGATCTTTTTTTCTCTCCCTCAAGCATCGAAACGGCTCTTTCCATGACCTTGAGCGGAGCGCGAGGCAGAACGGAAAAACAGATGGCCACGGTCATGAACGTGCAGCCGGATGCCATAACGCATCATCATGAAGAGCTTGCCGGTTTTGAACAACAGTTGAAAAATATTCTGAAAAAAGGGGAAATTACGATTACCTCATCCAACTCCATCTGGCCACAGCAGGGTTATCCCCTTTCTTTGCGATGGATTACCTTGATGAGAAAATACTATGGGAGTGCCGTTACGCCGGTGGATTATATCAGACAGACCGAAAAAGCCCGACTTTCCATCAATCGTCAGGTAGAAAAAGAGACAAAAAAAAGGGTTCGGGAGTTTATCAAACCAGGCATTCTCACACCTCGTACCCGTCTCTCTCTGGTCAGTGCAGTCTATTTCAAAGGCGACTGGGAGCACCCATTCAATGAAAACAATACCATTAAGTCACCATTTTACATCAAGCGCGGAAAGACAGGAATGGCTCCGCTTATGAGGCAATCCGCCACCTTCGGTTATGCCGATCGCGATTCCCTGCAGGTGCTTGAACTCCCTTATTCAGGAAAAGAGCTGTCGATGGTGCTCATTCTTCCGAAAGAAACATTTGGGCTGGAAGCTCTTGAAAAATCGATGACCCCTGAACGGTTTCTACTGTGGACTTCTAACCTTCACCAGACAAAGGTTGATGCCCGGATTCTGAAATTCAGCACCACAGCAGCTTTCCGTCTCGATAAAACCCTGATAAACATGGGCATGACTGATGCCTTCAGTAGCGATCTGGCCGATTTCAGCGGTATGGACTCAAACCGCAACAACCTCTTTATCGGAGCCGTAGTGCACAAGGCTTTTGTGGATGTCAGTGAAAAAGGCACAGAAGCAGCAGCAGCAACAGCGGTCATCATGCAGCTCAAGTCGGCCATGCCAATGCCCATACCGGTTTTCAAAACCGATCACCCGTTTTTTTTTGTGATCCGCGAAAACAGCAGCGGCAGAATACTTTTCATGGGACGCATTACCGACCCTGAACACGCAGGAAATTGATAATGAACACCGACTGCTCATATCTTCATACGGGTCACGATGAGCCCGGGAATCATAGGCGTTTTTTCATGAATCATGAACAAACTGAAGGCCTCTACCATAACTCAGTGAACTCTTGAATGACTTCTGATCCTCCCTGGTCACGGATACTCATCCTTTTACGGACGCTCTTTCGGTGAAGCTTTGTCCGGCTCAAAGTCGAGGACGATGGAGTTCATGCAGAAGCGCTTTCCCGTGGGGGGCGGGCCATCGTCGAATACATGGCCAAGGTGCGCTTTGCACCTTCCGCAGACAACCTCCGTCCGCACCATCCCGAATGAGGAGTCTTTCCGGTAGAGGACACTGTTCGGGCGCACGGTTTCAAAAAAGCTGGGCCAGCCACATGTACTGGCAAACTTGGCGTCGGAGCGGAAAAGCCTGTTGCCACACGCCGCGCAGAAGTAGGTTCCCCGCCCCTCATAATCCCAATATTTCCCAGAAAATGCCTGCTCGGTCGATCCGTGACGCGCCACCTCATAGACTGCTGGAGAGAGCACCTCCTTCCAGACGGTATCAGACAGGGTGAGACTTGTGGTATCGGTACGCGAAAAATAAGGATTGGCTGGATGTTGTTTTTCAGTCATGGCTATGGGTTTTGGGGTTGTTCTCGGGGTAGATGTCCCGTTGCATGCCGATAATGCACTCATAAACAGCAGAATGAGGGGAACCGTTCGGAGCCGGCGGCGGAAAACCTGCAATACAACACCGCATTCGTCGCATCTGTTCGGAAGCTTTATCTTTTGCCAGGCAGGACTCCTCCCCGCAGATGATCGATCGGTAGCGATTCTGAAAAAGATCGCCGTTCCTCTTATGGCGACGGTTATACCCTGTAGCATAGCCATTTATTGGAAACCTCTTTTCTGACGGGCTTTTTTGTAGACTTTTTTCAGAATTTTGTCAAAATTGACAAGGCTTTTCTGGAAGGGCTGGAAAGTGGTATTTTCATAAGCCTCTTCGGAGATGCCGCTCTGGACAGGATAAATCAGGATAAAGCTGTTTTTCTGGAAGTAGCGGTTGAGATAGGCTGATATCCTGGCCATCTTTGAATGATAGGAGAGGTTGTTTTTCCTGCTCATCACGATAATGAGGTTGTCGTCATTTTTTATCTCTTTCGACAGAAGGAGAAAATCATCCCACTCCTTGAGCATCTTGTATTCGGCATGAGCAATACTCTCTGAACAGACCTCTTTGAGGTAGACAATGGTCTGGCGGGATGCATGAATCACCAGTTTGCTCCCGGTGTTTTTAATGATATTGATCAGTCTTTGCATCCAGAGTACAAAACCAATCTCGTTTTCTGCCATTTCAGGAATGATGACGATTGTTCGCTTGATGGTAGCAAGCGGCTGGACTGATTTGTAAATAAAGGTGGTGACATTGCTGCGTCCGATGATGCTTTCCGATGTACTTCCAGGAAAACTTTCCGTCAGGTTTTTCTTGTGATGAAGTCCAAGAATCAGGTCAGTGATTTTCTGCTCCCTGATCACCCCGGCAATACCATTGACCACATCGCGATCATAACGAATGAGCGGCGTCAGGGCATGATCGGTGGATGATGCGGCAACTGCCGCTCTTTCAAGAAGCTTGGCAGCACTCTTTTCTGCCGCATCACCACTTATGCTGTTATTGGCTACATGCAGGGCATAAATGCTGTTGCGGGATTTATGCGATTGAGCGGTTATACCAAGATTGACCAATTCATCAACCGTACTGATATCACTTACAGGAATCAGTATCCGCTCTTCTGCTACAAGCAATCCGGTTTCGGCAACCTCATCGAGAGCCTCAGCCTGCGCAATATTCTGTGCACCTTTTTCTCCTACTACGGTTGCGAGGGTACAGGTTACCAGAATAAAGAGAATCGTGCCATTGAGCACGCTTTCATCAAGCAGCCTGACAGGATCGCCATTGAGAGTATAGCCAGTAACAATGTTGTACCCGATCAAGACGGTTGCAAGGGCAAGTGCCGCATGGGCGCTGATCAATCCAAAAATAAGCCTGCGCTGATCAAGGGAAAAACCGAATATTTTCTGGGTAATCCATGCTGAAAGATATTTGGCTATCGTAGCCGCCACAGTTATAACTACAGCAACTTTAATGGTTTCATAGCCCTTGAAGAAGGCCTGGATATTTATCAGCATGCCGACACCGATCAGAAAAAAGGGAATAAAGATGGCGTTGCCGACAAACTTGATTCGGTTCATGAGCGGGGATGTCCTCGGAATCAGACGGTTCAGGGCAAGACCTCCAAGAAAAGCTCCGATAATAGCTTCAACACCAGCAGCTTCAGCAAGAAACGCACTGAAAAAGACCATTGCCAAAACAAAGAGGTATTGTTGCACGCTGTCGTCAAAGCGCTTGAAAAACCATCGGGCAATAACGGGAAAGAGCAGCAGAACAACCAGACCGAAAAGCGTTATGCCGATAATCAGCCTGATCCAGAATGCGCCTGTCAATTCCCCTCCTGACAGTCCAACCACGACCGCAAGCACCAGAAGAGCAAGGGTATCAGTGATAATGGTACCGCCGATTGCGACATTGACCGCCTTGTTCTTGGCTATGCCAAGCTTGCTGATGACCGGATAAACAATGAGCGTATGAGAGGCAAAGATACTGCCAATAAGAATAGAAGAGAGCAGCGAAAATTGCAGAATATAGAGAGCAACCACAATGCCAAGGACAATGGAGATAAAAAAGGTATAAAGTCCGAACAGAATACTTTTAGTACTGTTTTTGCGAAAATCGGCAACATCAATCTCCAGCCCAGCGAGAAACATGATATAGAGCAGGCCAACAGTTCCAAAGAGGATAATGCTGCTGTCACGAAGCATCAGATTCAAGCCATGTGGACCAATAACCGCTCCGGCAAGAATAAGCGTGATGAGACTCGGGATTTTCATCCGGCTGAGAAGAACCGGTGCAAACAGGATGATCAACAACAACAGCGAGAACTGCAGTACCGGATTTTTTAACGGCAATGAGATATCTATCATGCTCATCAACATCATCGTTTACAATCCATAAATTCATCACTAACCAGACACGAGAAACCGCCAGAGCAAAACGCGGCACTCTTTTTTGGGAAATTCGTAGTATGGCGGGCGGTGAAGTCGCCTTTTATATTGATATCTATCATAATGATTTCGGGCGGTTTTCCCAAAAAACAGGGCTTCAAGCGAACCCGGAGAACAGGAAGGAGTATAACCTGGTCAAGGCTGAGGCGGTGGCTTGCAAGCTGGCGGGGATTGACCGGTGGACGCTGTTGAACTGGCTGAAGCGGGGTGAGCGAGAGCGGGATGAGGTTGTGGTGATTGGGTCAATAGTAATATCTGAGAATGATACACAAAAATTGGCAAAACAACTGCTTACACTATATTGCAATCTGCTCAAAGTCCTGGATGATGAAAATCAAAGCACCTTGATCGAAAGATTTTTTCCCATTATTTCTGAGTCGTTGTTCATTTGCCCAATTTATGAAATCTTCACCTCACAAAACAGGTCGTCTCAAAAGAAAGGCGCTTGCTTTTATTTTGAGCATCATCAGACGAAGTCGATATTTCAAGGGGAATTCTCAGCAGTTTTTCCGCCTCAGCCTTGATTATCTGCTTGTTCAGCTCAATCTTAATCAGGACATCCCGTTTCTTTTTGTAGCGGCATGCGTAGGCCTTCTGACAGGCTATGTCGCCGTGGTGTTTCATGATGCCATTGTGACGATAAGTTCCTTGAGCTTTACAGGTCTTCGTTCGTTCGGTAAATCTACGTTCATCGACAACTACTGGAAGGTTCTGCTTCCCTTCATTCCTGCCTTTGGTGGTCTGCTTGTTGGTCTCTACAATGCTTTTGTTATGAAAGCCAGGCCTGGACATGGTCTTGCATCCGTCATCAAGGCGGTTGCCCAGAATGACGGGATTATTGACCGCAAGCTTTGGGTTCATAAGAGTATAACATCTGTATTAAGTATTGGCACCGGTGGTGGTGGTGGTCGTGAAGCTCCGATTGTCCAGGTTGGATCAGCAATCGGTTCAACGGTAGCCCAAATGTTGCGGTTTTCGCCAAACAAGACCCGAACACTTCTCGGTTGCGGGGCGGCTGCAGGCCTTGCGGCTGTTTTCAATGCACCCATCGGCGGTGTCATGTTTGCTGTTGAAGTGCTGCTCGGAGACTTCAGTGTTAAAACATTTAGCCCAATTGTCATTGCGGCTGTCATCGGTACCGTACTTTCAAGAAGCTTTCTGGGAAATTCTCCCACATTTCAGGTTCCTGAATATGCTCTTGTATCGAATACAGAGCTTCTTTTTTATTGTATACTCGGAATTCTTGCTGGTCTTTCGGCAGTAATGTTTATCAAGATTTATTACGCTCTTGAGGAGTGGTTTGGGAGAATAGAACAACGATGGAAGATCCCTGTATGGGCCATGCCTGCTATCGGCGGCCTTATGAGCGGTGTTATCTGTATCTGGTTTCCCGGTCTGTACGGATTTACCTATGAAGCAATAAATAATGCGGTTCATGGGAATGAAACCTGGACGAACATGATCGGTATTTACCTTTTCAAACCTGTTGTTGCTGGTCTCAGTATTGGATCAGGTGGATCAGGTGGAATGTTTGCGCCTGCTATGAAAATGGGGGCAATGCTCGGAGGTATGTTCGGTAAACTTGTTCATATGATATTTCCTACCATAACAGCAACCTCTGGTGCTTATGCCCTTGTCGGTATGGGTGCGTTAACGGCAGGGATCATGAGGGCTCCCTTAACCGTTATCCTTATTCTTTTTGAAGTGACCGGTCAATACGAGATTGTACTGCCCATCATGTTTGCAGCCGTTACCTCGTCACTTGTTGCCCGCCTTGCTTATCGTCACAGCATGGAGAGTTACGTTCTTGATAAGGAAGGAGTTAGAGTTGGTTTTGGCATTGCGCTTTCTGTTGCGGAGCATATCAGAATCGCCAATGTCATAAAAACAGATTACGTGAAATTCATTGATTCAGAAAGCGCGGAAAACATGATTGATGTTTTTTTTAATACCCCGGAATCAAGTTTTCTGGTCACCGATGATCAAGGAGTGTTTTCCGCAATTATCAGTCTCGATGAGATGAGAGCGCTTCTCAGAGAAGACTTTTTGACTGGAATTATTGCCGAAGATATTACAAAAAAGGATGTTCCCGTGCTTTATGAAACTTCAAAACTTGATGAAGCTCTCAAACTTTTTGAAATCTCTGATTACGATATGCTGCCGGTTCTCGATACCGAAAGCGGAAAATTGCTTGGCGTGGTCCGCCAGGAAGAGGCCTTTGCCTATTATCGCAAGCAGCTCAATCTCTACGGATCGGATCAGTATGAGAGTCAGAAAACTTGACTTTTCATGGTTTAAACCTTTAACAACCCAATTTCATAGGACAAGTAAGAGTGCGCTTTGCTGCCGGCGGTGGTGCATTATAATTCAAAACCGCTGGAGCGTGGTGCTGCGGTGAGTGATTTGCAGGATGTGGCTCGGATGCAGCGGTCGATGTATAATGATAGGTCGAAGCTTGCCCAGATGGAGCGAATGTGGTGGTGACCTATCCGCAGCGGTTTGAGCTGAGGTACCGGCGGGCTGATCTGGATTTTCTGGTGCGAGCGAAGGAGGTGACGGCCAATATCGGGTCGCCGACGTTGCAGCGAGAGATTGACCGGCAATTGGCGCGGGTGGTGCTGGATCGGGATGATGTGCTGGGGGTGGATGATGTACAAGGTTAAGTTAAGCAATGCAGGCAAACGAAAAGGTATTTATAGGCTTATTATACTGATTGAGTTGGTTTTGTGTTACATTAAAAAATTGTTGTTTCATAATCCCTTCCCCAGGGTATAAATCCGAAACATGAGCTTGAATCAAGAACACACTCGACAACTGAGGCTCCATTTTGATGGTGCCGCCACAGAGGGCCATAAGCTTCCAGCCTCTGCTTTGGTGCAAGCCCTTGAACGCTTTCAGCGGGTAGTACATTTGATTGCAATGGCTGAAGAAGGTCGTGAAGTATTACAAATAGCAAGGGTTACCAAAGAAATTGAGCGTCGTTTTCCTTTAATTTGCAGCATACCTGAAGATGGTGGGTTCGCTCTTCCAATAACAATTGGAGGCGAGACTGATCAGTTGTTTGATGAAAATGAGTGTCAGAAAATAGTCAAAACCACTTGTAAAGTAATCTCGGCGGTCAACTCAGGAGATGCTAAACAATTAGGCAGTATTGTGCCAGACTCGTTTTATCGGCGCTCTATTTTGCAAGCATTAGAAAATATGCAGCCCGCAAAACACTCTTGTCTCATTATAAATATTGAAGATTATTATCAAGAAAAACTTTTACATGGCTCCTCTGCATTAGAAAAAATCAAGCAACTGTTACCCCCCCCCGCCCAGCAAAGTTTCTACTGCTGATTTTGGATATATTACAGGCACTCTCATAGAGATGAAGTTCCACGAAAGAAGGCTGGTTGTAAAGTTATTAGATTCAAGCAAAACGCTCACGGCAACATACGCCGATGACTTTGAACCTGTTTTACTAAACAATGCTCGTGAGCTTATTCAGGTACATGGAAACATAGTCTGGAATGATGATGGGTCACCCCAATCCATTTCAGAAGTTGATGATATACTTGAGATTGATGAAACCGCAATCGAAATAAGCCTTTTGAAGTTCAATGTTATAACCCTTAAGTCGAAAAAACCGCTTTGTTTTGCAGTTACTTTCGATAGAGAGAGTTCATCATATAACGCAACCGGCCCTTTTGATATATTCATATTTGCAGCAACACGACCAGGACTTGAGGAAGAGCTTTATTCAGAACTATCCATACTTTGGAATGAGTATGCAAATGCCGAACCAAATTCATTAACGACTGATGCTCAGATGCTGCAAAAAGAACTTTTAGGCACTTTTGAGGAGATACCTAATGCTATTTAAAAAAAGGGATGTAGATTCGGCTCTTGAGCAAAAAGGTTTTAAACGAATTGAAACAGACCATTCATATTTCATCTATTTCACTCAAACCAATAAAAAAAGCAGGGTAGGAACAAAAACCTCACACGGCAAAGGTGGGAAAGATATTCCCGATGGGCTTCTCTCATATATGGCAACGCAATGCAAGCTTAACAATAAGCAATTTATTGACCTCATTAAATGCCCGTTAAGCAGAAGCGAATATGAACGTATTCTTATAGAAAAAGGATTCGCAGATAATGGGTGAATGCTGGTGGGTGGTGACGGCGAAGATCGGGTAGCCGACGTTGCATTGGCAATGGAGCGCTGCGAAATTGCTAGTCCGAGTTGATGCGGTTGTTAGCTCTTTATGTATTTCTCAAAAAACTGACGATCAACATCATAAGTTGTTATCTGCTTCAGGCCAAGTTCTGAATTTTCAAACATTTCTATCAGTTTATCACAATCTACAAGTTCAATTTGAGTCGCACCCTCTCGGGAAGCTTCTCTTTCAGAATCTGCACTAAAATATCCTGTTGTTATAAAAATACCCTTTTCTGCCCCGCCCATCATTGCATTTCTAAAATCCCCTATTTGTTCCCGTTTAATCGCTATAGGAAATACTCCTCGAAGCTTTGCTTCGTGAAGGAATTCTCAAACATGAACTCATACCCCGTAGCTCTGCTGCGGGGTAGTTGATTGGAGTTTTTATCATTGTAGCGCTTGTGTAACCAGGTTATGTGGTTGAAGGGGTGCTTGATTCTTTTGCCGGTTTCGGTTTTGAAGCTGGTTTCGATATCGTCAGGGATGTCGATTTTGTCGCGGTAGACTGGCAGCAGGGATGCTGGCTGCCTTTGTGGGGTTGTTTGGGTGATTCAAGTTTAAAACGCTTTTACTCGACGATATGCCTTAAATCCTTCGATTTTTTGGTTTTGGTACAGATTTGCAAAAAATTAGCCGTAAAGTATTGCAAGATATAGCGGTTGTACGAATCTGTGAAAATGTATATCTTCTCAGTTAAACACAAACAGGCACCTCTTGGGCAGAGGCTTCAGCTTCAGCCACACAATCTCCTGTAACCTTTTTCCTTTCAGGAACAATGCACTGGCTTTACCTGATTATTGCCATTTTGCTTGAAGTATCCGGCACCACCTGCATGAAAATCTCCGACGGATTCAGTAAACTTGCACCAACGCTTTTTATCTTTATTTTTTACGGGCTGAGCTTTACCTTTCTGTCGCTGGCACTCAAGGTTCTGCCGATCGCGTTGACCTACGCAATCTGGTCAGGAATCGGTACGGCGGCGATAACCGTTATCGGAGTGATCTGGTTTGGTGAAGGAATCAATGCCATTAAACTCGTATCCCTGCTGCTGATTATTATCGGTGTTGCGGGGTTGCATTTCAGTCAAGAGGTTCACTAACGCATGAAACAACTACTCAATCCTCTCTATAAAAAAATAGTCGTCAAAGTCGGCACCAACGTCATTACTGCCAAAAACGGCGAGCTTGACCTTGAAATTCTCCAGCAGCTTACTGCACAGATTGCGGAACTGTATAAGCAAGGAATCCAGATCATTCTGGTCTCATCAGGTGCTGTCGGCGCCGGGCGTTCAGTGGTCAAACTCTCCGGCACCATCGCGCCGGTTGCGGCCCGCCAGGTTCTTGCCTCGACAGGGCAGATCAAGCTGATCAGCACTTACAACGACCTCTTTGCTGAACATGGACTGGTTACAGCCCAGATCCTTGTCACCAAAAGCGATTTCAGTGACCGCCTGCACTACCTCAACATGCAGACCTGCTTCAACTCCCTTCTACAACAGAACATCATTCCTGTGGTCAATGAGAACGATGCTGTGTCAGTGACCGAACTGATGTTTACTGACAACGATGAGCTCTCCGGACTGATTGCTTCCATGATGGATGTTGAAGGCTACATCATTCTTTCTCATGTTGACGGCCTGTTTGACATGAAAACGGGAGATGGCACCATCATCCCCGTCATTGACCCCTCGACCAAACATTTTCACCAGTATATCCAACCAGGAAAGTCAGAGTTCGGGCGAGGAGGGATGCTGACCAAGTGTCACATCGCGCAGAAGCTCTCACGGCTCGGCATCACTGTCCATATCGCCAACGGACGTACTCCCGGCATTCTCCTCTCGCTTCTTGAGGGAGAACCAACCGGCACGAAATTTCTGCCGCAAAAGGCAACTCACGGCCCGAAACGGTGGATTGCAAATAGCGAAGGGATGGAAAAAGGTGCGGTCACAGTCAACATGGGCGCTGAAATGGCCCTTGTAGCCGGAGATCGAGCAAACAGCCTGTTACCCGTCGGTATTGAGTCGGTTGAAGGACCTTTCCTGAAAGGCGACATCATCAAGGTGTGCGCCACGGACGGAACCATCATCGGCTACGGTATGGCGCAATACAGCTCGGAAAAAACATTGGCAATCATGGGGATTAAGGATCAGAAACCCCTGATTCATTACGATTACCTTTATATAACCACCTGAACTCCGTTCGACATGAAGGACACGATAACACAACAACTCATAGCCGTCCAGCAGGCAAGCAGGGAGATCATTACCCTCACCGACGCGGCTATCAACAGCCTGCTCTGCGCCCTTGCCGACAGCATACCCGCTCACCGCGATGCCATTCTCCAGGCAAACCAGAAGGATATCGAGCGGATGGATCCGGCTGACCCCATGGTTGACCGGCTGCTGCTGAATGCATCACGACTTGACGCCATTGCCGCCGACATTCGAAATGTCGCTTCACTCCCCTCTCCGCTTGATACGGTGCTTGAAGAGCGGGTGCTGGCGAACGGTCTCAACCTGAAAAAGGTTACCGTGCCAATAGGCGTGATTGGCATCATCTACGAAGCAAGGCCAAACGTCACCTTCGACGTCTTTGCACTCTGCCTGAAATCGGGCAACGCCACCGTGCTGAAAGGCGGAAGTGATGCCATGTTCTCGAACATCGCCATTGTTGAGCTCATACACTCCGTCCTGAAGGAGCATGGCATCAATCCCGATACCATCTATTTGCTCCCCGCAGAACGGGAGGCTGCCGCAGTCATGCTCAATGCAGTCGGCTTTATCGACATGATCATCCCGAGAGGAAGCCAGAAGCTGATCGACTTTGTCCGCAACAACGCGAAAGTGCCGGTTATCGAAACCGGTGCGGGTATTGTGCACACCTATTTCGATAAAAGCGGCGATCTCGACCTCGGCAAAAAGATTATCTTCAACGCCAAAACCCGCCGCCCGAGCGTCTGCAACGCACTCGACACACTGGTGATCCATCGCGACCGTCTCCGTGACCTCCCCGCACTGGTAGAGCCGCTTCAGGAAAAACAGGTGGTGCTCTTTGCCGATGAAGAAGCGTTCCAGGCACTGCAAGGCTCCTATCCCGAAGCTTTGCTCCACCATGCTGAACCTGAACATTTCGGCACCGAGTTCCTGTCACTGAAAATGTCGGTAAAAACTGTCGCATCGCTTGATGAAGCGCTTAAGCATATTGCACGTTACAGCTCCCGCCACAGCGAAGCCATCATTGCAACCGACCCCGAAACAACCGCAACCTTCCTGAAACAGGTCGATGCCGCTGTGGTTTATGCCAACACCTCTACCGCATTCACCGACGGCGCACAGTTCGGACTTGGCGCAGAGATCGGCATCAGCACACAGAAGCTCCACGCAAGAGGCCCGATGGCCCTGAAAGAGCTGACGACGTATAAGTGGATTATTGAGGGTAACGGGCAAGTGAGGCCGGTGTGATGGGTGTAAGAATGAATATAAACAATATTATGCCTGAGTATTCAATGAGAAGCCATATAAAAATATTGCTATTTACCCATATAGCAGTAAATTAATCGTATAAAAAGTACACGTTTTGAGTGGGATGAAGAAAAGGACGGGGAAAATCAGGAGAAACACAACGTACCTTTTTCATTAGCACAACATGCCTTTTTTGATCCGAAGCGTATTATTGTCGAAGATACTAATCACAACAATGAAGTAAATCGATTTTATTGTATTGGGCGCGTTGATAAAGGAATAATGACGGTAAGGTTTACCTACAGAGACAATATTATCAGAATATTCGGAGCCGAGATATTGGAGAAAAGGGAGAAAAAATATATGAAGAGCAAGATTAGATATACCGATGAACCAATGGGAGAGTTAAAAATAATTAATGACTTTCTCCCTTCACCTGATCAATTAATCCTGAAGGACGATAACGTCAAGATTACTATAGCGTTAAAAAAGTCGAGCATAGACTTCTCAAAAAAACATCATACTTCTTATCAAAAGATGATAAGACAACTCATAGACTTGTATGCAGTTAATAATACGAAAAACGCATGACGCTGCAGTCAACTCAGCGGTTAAAAAGCGTTAATGTTTCGTGGTTGCTTGCACTGATCGAGGTAATGTTAACCAAGGTGGAGGTTCGGCGGAACCTACACGGCTTCTGAACGGGGAGAAATGGAAGCAATTCCAGCGGATGAAGTTTTCTGGAAATTGAAAGCGGAAAATCCAAATAAATTTCTTCATTATCTTTCCTGCTCTTGCATCATGATATCATATTTAGTATCATACACCCTTTGAACAAAGCAGATAAAATCCTCCAGCAGATACAAAACAATCCCTTTGACTGGCGGATTGAAAATCTGAAAACCGTTGCCAGCGCTTACAACATCAAATGGCGGCAACAAGGTACAAACCACGTCGTTTTTGTTCGCGCTGATGGTCGGACGTTACTTGTCCCTGCTCATCGGCCAAATCAACTACCCCGCAGCAGAGCTATGGAGGATGAGTTCATGTTTGAGAATTCCTTCACGAAGCAAAGCTTCGAGGAATATTTCCTATAGCGATTAAACCGGTTTACATCAAGAAATTTGTTGATTTTGTAATGGATTGAGCTATGAAAGATTTAAGCAAATACCCATTTGAAATTCGTCCTCTTTCAAAAGAAGAGGGTAGTGGTTATATGATTTCATTTACTGACTTTTCTGAATGTATTTCAGATGGCGAAACAATAGCTAAAGCAATTGAAAATGGAATGGATGCCTTACAGGAAACAATTGCTGCCCTGGAAAGCTTGAACATGGCTGTTCCAGAACCAGATAGTGGTGGCACGCACAGTGGCAAGTTTATTCAACGGGTTCCTAAAAGCATTCATTCCCGTTTGGTTATGAGAGCAAAACAAGAGGGTGTCAGCATGAACTCTCTGGTAACATCCATGTTGGCAGAGAGCTTAGGCAAACGCGAAACGGTGTAACGAAAAATTAACAATGCTCGAAGCAAAAAACATAAGCAAGTCCTACACCCTGCCGGGCAAAAAAAGCCTTGAGATTCTCCGTGGAGTCAATCTCTCGCTTGGCGAAGGTGAGATGGTGACCGTCATCGGAGCATCAGGCAGTGGCAAAACCACCTTGCTGAACCTGCTCGGTACCCTCGACACACCCGACAGCGGCGAAATACTCTTTGACCGGGAGCTCCTTTTCAAGGATAAAAAATATACGCTTTCCCAAAAAGCGCTGGCAAAGTTCCGGAACCGGAAAATCGGCTTTGTATTCCAGTTCCACCACCTCCTCTCTGACTTCACCGCCCTTGAAAATGTTGCGATGCCCGAATTCATCGCCACCGGCAAACTCCCCCCCGCAAAAAAACGGGCCGGAGAGCTGCTCGCAAGCCTCGGTCTATCGGAACGGTTCGACCACCTCCCCTCGGAGCTCTCCGGCGGGGAACAGCAGCGCGTCGCCATTGCCCGTGCCCTGATGAACAACCCGAAACTGATCCTTGCCGACGAACCAAGCGGCAACCTCGACAGCAACAACAGCCGCATTCTCTATGAGCTCATGGCACGTCTAAGCAAGGAACGCCGAACCTCCTTCATCATCGTCACCCACAACGAAGAGTACGCCGCCCTTGCCGACCGCTGCCTGCGAATGGAGGGCGGGCAGTTGCATCCCTGCGGGGGGTGAAACGAAAAAACCTGAGACAAAAACATGGATTCAAAAATGCCTGAAATAGCCAGATTTTACGGAATAGTCATTAAATTGTTTTTCGGTGATCACCCACCACCACATTTTCATGCCGTCTATGGAGAACATATTGGATTGTTCAACATCGAGACCATGGAAATGATTGAAGGTGATTTACCCGGCAGAGCACGAAAGCTGGTCAACGAATGGGCAACAATGTATCAATCTGAGTTAAAAGAGATGTGGAATAAGCAAGAATTTCACAATCTCCCACCACTGGATTAGTATGATGAATCATCCAAAAATCATAAGTGCCACAGCAATTGACGATCATTCACTTCTCGTTGAATTCGATAATCATCAGAAGAAAACCTATGACATTAAACCTTTGCTTGAGAAAGAGATGTTTGCTCCCTTAAAAAACGCAGCACTGTTCAATGCAGTGAAGGTGGATGTGGGTGGTTACGCAGTTATTTGGCAGAAAGATATTGATATTAGCGAGCATGAATTATGGGTTCATGGCGAGACAGCACTGTGAATGGTCGGTTGGGAGTATGGATACTGCACGCATTTTGCCATCCGGGCAGAGCCAGGCCGTCCGGTTGCCAAAGGAGTACCGGTTTAAGGGCACCGATGTTCTTATCAAACATTTCGGTAACGGAGTTGTACTGTTGCCGATTGATAAGTCATGGACAATGCTTGAAGCTGCTCTGGAGGAGTTTGAACCGGGGTTTCAATTAAAGAGAGATCAGACTGAAGTAAAGACTCGTGAGGAGATGGCGTCGTGAGTGACATTCTCGATACCAATATCTGCATCTACATCATCAATACGCGACCACTGCATGTTCTGGAACGGTTCCGTCAGGAAAGCATTAGCAAAATTAGCATATCGAGCATGACCGCTGCTGAGCTTGCTTTTAGCGTCATTAAAAGCGGTTCAAAAAAAATCGTCGGGCTCTTGAAATGTTTTTTGCACCACTCGAACTCTTTGCATTTGATGCTTCCGCTATGTGGCATTATGGAGAAATACGAACAGAGCTTGAAACAAAAGGAACACCTGTCGGATCACTTGACACCATGATTGCGGCTCACGCCAAGGCGCTGAACGCAGTGCTTGTGACCAATAACACAAAAGAATTCAATAGAGTAAAAGGTTTAACCATTGAAAATTGGGCCGCATTATAAACCGCTGCAACCATGCCTGAAAGAGCAACACTGATCGCCAAGGGAACTTACGCTACAAACGGGAAACATACCTCTCCTGAGAAGTGCTTCATTGAGGTTAACGGTTTCAAAGTTCATTACCGGATGGCCGGGAGCGGAAAGCCGCTCGTTGTGCTGCTGCATGGCAGTTTTTTGAGCATCCGCTCATGGCGACTAGTCTTTGATAAATTGGCGGAAAACGCAACAGTACTCGCTTTCGACCGCCCTGCTTTTGGTTATACCTCACGCCCTCTGCCTTCAAAAGCCACAGGAGTCAGTTACACTCCTGAAGCGCAATGTGACTTGGTTATTGCATTGATAAAAAAGCTTGGTTTTAGCAAAGCGATACTGGTTGGTAATTCAACGGGCGGCACCCTGGCGCTTCTCTGTGCACTCCGCTATCCGCAGCATGTTGAGGGTGTGGTACTTGCTGGTGCCATGATTTACAGCGGCTATGCCACCAGCGAAGTGCCTGCGTTCATGAAGCCTGCCATGAAAGCGATGACCCCGCTCTTTTCCCGTCTCATGAAATTCCTCATCACCAGACTGTATGATCGCAATATTCTCGGCTTCTGGCACAACAAAGAGCGGCTGGGCGATGATGTTCTGGCCGCGTTTCGCAGTGACCTGATGCATGGCAACTGGTCGAGAGCATTCTGGGAGCTTTTTCTGGAGACACATCATCTCCAGTTGGAGAGCCGGCTGAAAACCATGTCGCTGCCATCACTCGTCATTACCGGTGAACACGACTTGACAGTCAAAACAGAGGAGAGCATCAGGCTTGCCCGTGAGCTTCCCTGCGCGGAACTGGTGGTTGTACCCGATTGCGGACACCTTCCACACGAAGAGCAGCCTGAAGCCTTTCTTGTTGCTGTAAGAAAATTCCTGAAAAGAGTTGCTGAGTAAAATCAGCCTGAAGAAAAACGACCACTTGGACCTGTCAATAAACTTGCCTGCACTCAACCGAATTGAACCCGGTTAATCAATATTCTTCAGGCAGAAGAGTTTATTTGTCAAAATAAACAGTTAGATTTCCTATATGAAATCGAACTTTCCTACAATGAGACACATGCAAGCATGGCACAAGTCCGCGTTAGAAACAAGCACCAGATCACCATACCCGCCCGGATTGCTGAATCGGCGAACATTAAGCCAGACGACATGCTTGAGGTATCTTATAGTAACGGAGTTGTAACCCTGATACCGGTAGCACGCAAAAAGCGTAAGGAGTCAGCCATGGCTTATGCCGGTATAGCACGGGGCATCTGGGGTGAAACAACTCTTGAAATTGATGCTGCACTCAATAAAAGTCGTGATTCATGGGAACGATAGAGGAAACACTCAAGCGGCTACAGGGTCACAAAGTCTATCTGGATACCAATGTTTTTATCTACTTTCTGGACCGTAATCCCGATTATTTTCGACTGGTTGCACCGATAATTGAAGCTGTCGAATCTGGATTAATCATCGGCTGCACGGGAGACGTGTCCATAGCTGAAATATTGGTCAAACCCTATCAATCCGGTAACCTGGAACTGGTGGCAAGTATCAAGGCTTTTTTCAGAATGGAGAATTTCCTGTCTATATCTTCCCATGATGCAGAAACATTTGATTTGGCTGCCCAATTAAGAGCAAAGTACAACCAAAAATTTATCGATGCTCTGCATTATGCTACAGCAATACGAGCTGGATGCACCTTTTTCATAACCAACGATAGCGGGATCAGATCAGGAAATGCTCTTGACGTTATTCTCCTGTCAGCATTGCATTATACCAGTGAATAACTGAGCGATGAACGAAAAAGCAACCTTGCATAAAATGGGCCCTGTGACTCTGGCGCCTTCGGTTCTGCCCCGCCACGCTTTGACCTATCTGTATGCTGCTTTTTTTTCGATCGGGCTGGTCACCTTTGTCTCGATCGGGCAGGCTTATATCCTCAATGAGCATCTGAAAATTCCCGCTTCGCAACAGGGAACCATCAGCGGCAATCTGGTTTTCTGGACGGAAGTTGTCACGCTGCTCTTTTTTGTACCTGCCGGGGTTCTGATGGACCGAATCGGACGAAAGCCGGTCTACAGCGCCGGATTTGTTCTGCTTGCACTGGCTTATGCGCTCTATCCACTCTCACGGTCGGTGGGTGAGCTTACTCTTTACAGGATGATCTATGCACTTGGTATTGTTGCGGTGACCGGTGCGCTCTCGACGGTGATGATGGACTACCCTGCCGAACGATCGCGGGGAAAACTGATTGCCATAACCGGCTTTCTCAATGGTCTCGGCATTGTGGTGCTGAACCGGTTTTTCGGCGGATTGCCGATGCAGCTTGTGGCAAATGGGTTCAGCGGTAGTGATGCCGGCCTCTACACACACCTTGCGATTGCCGGAGTAGCGCTTGTTTCGGCAGTGGTTGTCGGTTTTGGCCTCAAAGGGGGTACAGAGGTCAGCAAAAAGGAGCGCCCTGCGCTTCTCTCTCTTGTTACCAGTGGTATTAGATGTGCAAAAAATCCACGAATCCTTCTCTCCTACGCTGCCGCTTTTGTTGCACGGGGTGATCAATCCATTATCGGCACGTTCCTGCCACTTTGGGGAACAACTGCCGGAATTACCATGGGTATGGCGCCAGCGGAAGCGGTCAAAAAGGGAATGATCATTTTTATTATCTCACAGGGTGCGGCACTGCTCTGGGCACCGGTTATCGGGCCACTTATCGACCGATGGAACAGGGTTAGTGCTTTGACTGTCTGCATGGGGCTGGCAAGCATCGGCTATCTTTCGCTGGGGTTAATCGGCAATCCGCATGAACCCGGTTCAATTGTCTATTTTGTGCTACTTGGAATAGGTCAAATCAGCGCATTTCTCGGCTCACAGTCACTGATTGGTCAGGAGGCACCGAAAGCAGAGCGGGGATCGGTTGTCGGGATGTTCAATATCAGCGGCGCTGTGGGAATCCTTGTCATCACCACGCTCGGAGGAAGGCTCTTCGACTCCATGAGCCCAAAGGCACCGTTCATGGTTGTCGGTGCCATCAATGCTCTGGTCATGCTTGCCGGTATCACTGTTCGCATAAAAGATCCGGGAACGGCATCTGTAAGCGAGCGACACTGAATCATACCCAGGAAACCCACTATCCTCCACATCCTGCAGTCATGCACGCAGAAGCACGGAACAGATATGCTCAATCTCCTCTTCCTTCAAGTAAGGGTGCATGGGTAGTGAAAATATCCGGCTGCTCATATCTTCCGAGATGCGGAAATCTCCAGCTTTGTAGCCGAGGAAATCGTAGGCTTTCTGAAGATGGAGGGGAATTTTGTAGTAGATCATTGTTGGAATTCCCTCCCGCTGCAACGCATTCATGAGCAGCTCCCGCTCTTCGGTTGAAGCGGCAAGCACCGAGTATTGTGCCCATGCAGAGCGATAGTGTTCCGGAATTCGCGGAACAGCGACCCTGCCCTGCAACCTCTCGCTGTAGAAATCGGCGATACGCTGGCGTGACTCAAGCTCATCGTCAAAAATGGTAAGTTTTTCGAGCAGCACAGCAGCCTGGATGGAATCAAGCCGTCCGTTGATGCCGATACGATCGTTGCTGTATTTGTCGATACCGCTGCCATGCACCCGTATTGAGCGCAACAGCATATCGAGTTCATCGTCATTGGTAAAAATCGCCCCCCCATCGCCGTAACAGCCAAGTGGTTTTGCCGGAAAAAAGGAGGTGGCACCGACAAGGCCGAAACTGCCCGCTCTGCGTCCGCCAAAACTTCCTCCAAAACTCTGGGCTGCATCTTCAAGAATCCAGAGCCTGTAAGCATCAGCAACGGCCTGAAGACGGTTATAATCCGCAGGTAGACCAAAGAGATCGACTGGAATAATTGCTTTGGGTTTCAAACCCCGCTGAACAGCATCATCGACAGCAAACCCGACAAGATCCGGATCAATATTAAAGGTGTCGGGCAAAACATCAACAAAAACGGGAGTTGCTCCCGCCAGGCTGATCACTTCAGCAGTTGCAACAAAGGTAAAGGGTGTGGTCAGCACGGCATCTCCCGGGCCAATCCCTTTAGCAAGAAGAGGCATCAACAGTGCATCAGTTCCTGAGGAGCAGGAGACGCAGTACCGTGTGCCAACATAGGCAGCCAGACGCGATTCGAGTTCAGTTACCTCCGGCCCCATGATAAACTGACCACGATCCAGAATACCCTCAATGCGATGGAGAAGTGCTGTACGTATCCGCTCTTTCTGTGAAAGCAGGTCAATAAACTGCATAACGGTTTACCTGATTAAAATTGGAAAGACCTTTTTGCTAAAATAGGGATTCATTTCATTCTTTTACACCATTTATGTATATAAGCCCTTATGAAAGCTGCCCGTGCAGCAAAGTAACCCGGAAATTGACAATCAGCCAACGATGAGTTCCTTCTACTTTCTTGGTATCGGCGGTACCGCAATGGCATCGGTTGCCGTCGCACTCTCCCATGCAGGTCATGCCATCAGTGGCTCAGATACGCAGCTCTACCCTCCGATGAGCAGTTATCTTGACGACCATAATATCCGCTACTTCACCGGTTTTTCTGAAACAAACCTGCTGAGCGCGTCACCAGATATTGTCGTTGTCGGCAATGCGATAAGCCGGGGAAATCCGGAACTCGAATACGCCCTGAACCATCATCTTGAGCTTCTCTCCATGCCGGAGCTGGTAAAGCGTCACCTCATCGGCAACAACACCTCCATTGTTGTGGCGGGCACCCACGGCAAAACAACAACCACCTCACTGGTTGCCTGGCTGCTTGAACATGGCGGTCTCAAGCCGGGCTTTATGGTAGGCGGCATCCCAGAAAACTTCTCGATCGGCTGCCGGGCTTCGGGACGCAGTGAAAATGGCTTTTTTGTCACGGAGGGTGATGAATACGATACCGCCTTTTTCGACAAGCGAAGCAAGTTCCTTCTCTACCGCCCCGACATCGCTATCATCAACAATATTGAATTTGACCACGCTGATATTTTCGACTCCCTTGAAGATATCAAACGCAGCTTCAGGCTCTTTGTCAATCTGCTTCCCGGAAACGGCACATTGCTGGTAAACGGTGATGACAAGGTTGCTCTCGAAATTGCCTCCAAAGCCTTCTGCAAGGTTGAACGGTTCGGAATGACCACAGAGTCGGAGTGGAGCGCCTGCAACATATCGGCAGACAGCAACGCATCAACCTTTGAGCTGCTCTATCAGGGCACTCCAGTTGGAACGCTCCGGGTGCCGCTCTTCGGCAACCACAACATCATGAATGCGCTGGCCGCAATCGCTGCAGCAACCCACAGCGGCCTTCCCCTTGAAGCCATAACACGCGCCATGCCTCTCTTCAAACGCCCGAAACGGCGCATGGAGATCATCGGCACCTACCCGAGGAACATCACGCTTGTTGAGGATTTTGCCCATCATCCAACCGCAATCCGTGTAACACTTGAAGCTCTCGGAGAGCTCTACGCCGGGCGCAGGATTGTCACCTGTTTTGAACCCCGCTCCAACACAACCACCCGGAATATCTTCCAGCAGGAACTTGCCGAGAGTTTCGGTCCGGCATCCATTGTGGTAATGGGCAAGGTGCACCGCCCTGAACGCTACACGCAAGAAAAATCGCTCAATACCCAGCGGTTGAAGGATGAGCTGCAACAAAAGGGAATAACCGTCTTTCTTGCCGGAGAAAATGCGACAAACTATCCTTCCGATATTGTGGAATTTCTTCAACCACAACTCAAAGAAGGAGATGTCGTTGTCTTGCTCAGCAACGGAAGTTTCGGCAACCTGAAAAATCTTTTGACAGAAAGTTTTCAAAAAAATCCCTGAAGAATTCCAATTTCAAATGATATCTTAAACTTTATTTTTTGCCGCAAAAAAGGAGTTCCTGCGGCAGTTTTTTATGCGAATCAATACTAACGTAGTACAATACCGGAACGACATTATGGCAAAAGTGAAAGTCGGCATTAATGGATTTGGCCGCATCGGGCGTCTGGTTTTTCGCCAGGCATTGAACAACCCGAATTATGAAATTGTTGCAATCAACGACCTGTGTGACCCCAAGACTCTCGCACACCTTCTCAAGTACGATTCAACCCACAAGAAATTCAATGGTGAAGTCACTGTAGAGGGCAGCAATCTTGTGGTCAACGGCAAAGTTATCACCATTACCGCACAGCGTGACCCGGCATCACTTCCCTGGAAAGAGCTTGGATGCGATCTGGTTGTTGAGTCAACAGGTCTTTTCACCTCAAGAGAGGCTGCATCAAAGCATCTTGCCGCAGGTGCAAAAAAAGTTATCATTTCTGCTCCGGCAAAAGACAAAATTGACGCCACCATCGTCCTCGGCGTCAATGGTGACTCCATCACCGGCAATGAAGAGATCATTTCAAACGCAAGCTGCACCACCAACTGCCTTGCTCCGATGATGAAGGTGCTGCAAGACAATTTTGGCATCGAAAAAGGGTTCATGACCACCGTTCATGCCTACACCAACGACCAGAACATCCTTGATCTTCCGCACTCAGATCTTCGTCGTGCCCGTTCAGCCGCATTGTCAATCATTCCGACCAGCACCGGTGCTGCAAAGGCGATTGGCGAAGTTATTCCTGAACTGATCGGTCGCCTTGACGGTTTCGCCATGAGAGTACCAGTACCAGACGGTTCCGTTACCGATGTTACCGCCATTCTCCAGAAACCGGCAACAAAAGCAGAGATCAATGCTGCCATGAAAATCGCCGCAGATGGCCCTATGAAGGGATTCATGGAATACTGTGAAGATCCTATTGTTTCACAGGACATCGTCGGCAACTCGCACTCCTGTGTGTTCGATTCACTGCTCACCATGAGCTCAGGCAACCTCGTCAAGGTAGTCGGCTGGTACGACAACGAGCTTGGATACTCAACAAGGGTCACTGACCTTCTCGACATCTACTCAAAGTTTGTCTAAACACCGCTCTTCTGCAGAGGTGATTTTAAAAAAGGCGCTCTTAACCGGGCGCTTTTTTTTTGTACTTTGCTCTTTCTTTATCTCCCTGATAATTCCAGTTCTGTGTTCAACACAACTATCCTTTTTTCTTATGACACACACTGCCACTGCACCCATGAAAGCTATCATCCTGTTCGACAGCAAAACTTCAGGTGGATCGACCGAAAAGCTCATTGATTCAATTGGCCTGAAACTTGCCGAAACAGGCGCCTACGTTGAAAAGGCAAAATGTAAAGCAACAGGAGATTACAGCTTCGTCAAGGAGTTTGATGTTGTAATCCTGGGTGCCCCAATTTACTATCTGCTTGTCGCATCAGAACTTCTTGGAGCACTGCTGCAAAGCAACCTTAAAAGCTGCCTTCAGGGCAAAAAAATCGCACTGTTTCTCACCTGCGGCAGCCCTGAACTAATGGCAAACTTGCTCTACCTGCCACAACTGAAACTCAACCTCATCGGCAGCACCATTATTGCCGAAAAGATTTTTGCCCCCGATCAACTCTCTGACCAAAGCGTCATCGCCAACTATGTTGACGGGCTGAACAAAGCGTACCGGTCATTGTAACGTTTCGGTGCGATAACCATCACTGAACCCCTCATTCAAGCGGACCCGGCTGCTTCGGGCCGCTTACCTTTTTTCGTTGCCTCACATATATTGTTACCGGCCGGTGCACTGCTTGCCCGGTGGCGGCGATCTGCTGCCATGTCCAGCCACTGAGCGCGGGTACGCGAGCAAGCGAAGCGCGCAGAAAAAGACATGTGCTGATGTACTGTTACGCTGGCACTGAGCAGGCAGCAGCAAGGCGCAACGGGGGCGCAGCGGCTCATGTGAGCGCCTTTGCTTGTGGCGGAGCAAGAGCGCAAGCTGCGGGGTATGCGGCTGCGAGAGGCGGCAAAGCGCTGTTGCGAAGCGTGGCAGGATGCGGGCGTAAGGCTGGTTGAGCTGCGGCTGAACTCAGCATTTTCTGAGATATTGTCAGAAAACTGTATTATTTTTTGTTTTAATACGTAATCTTGATTAACACCTGATTCTATTGTGTAAAAACGGAGAACTGCGATGAACACATTATTTGTCGATTCTAGCGTTTTAGTCGTCATCGTCCTTGCAACATGCCTTGCGTGCATCTGGATGGTTTTTTTCTTCGGTCGCCGGCTCCAAACGTCAGCCTATCTTCGCGACTCCCTGATAGAGGGCGCGAAGCAACAAGAATTGAAGGTTTTACTTCGTGAATTGCACGATAGGGCGGTGGAAGGTCCGATAGATCCCAGGAATCCTCCACCAGATGGCTATGGCTCTACTCAACGGCTATGGGAGAGTGAAAAGTATGCAGGGAGTCTTGAGTCGGATTGGATCCCGAGCAACGAAACGCCCGAGGAGAAAGAGGAGCGGCTCAAAAGGAAGGAAGAGCAGAAGATACAGCGTGCAGCGGAGCAGAAATGGGAATCAGAGGAAAGAGTTAGATACGAGACATTGCGGCAACAAGTTGAAACCGAAGCAGCAAAGCGCGCAGAAAAGAAGGTACCTAGCTCCATAGATATCTCTCTATTGGGTGGAGGATGGTCTTTTCTTCTGGAATACAGCACCGTCATCGTCATCATATTCACTGTTTTAATTTTGGGCATCCTGAAGATTCTCGATGGGAAAGACATCTCTCCAATAATAGCGGCTATTGCGGGATATGTTCTTGGCAAGGCGACATCCGGTGCGAAACAAGGGCAGCCAACTAGTGATTCAGACACCCCAGGCAAAAAATGACACTTCTTCAAACACTCAGTCCGTCAACTGTGTCAGCCCAGCCTAACCACTCACTCCACCGTACCTGCCGAAAAGCCGCGCAGGCCGGTGCATTTAAACGTTCGGCGAAAGCGATTGCGGCCAATAAAGCAAGACATTCATTCTTCAACAGTCATTTCTCTCGACGGACAATTCGCTTGTTCTCAGGGCAACAGGTGAAGCAGAAGCGCGAATCAAAATCGCTGAAAGTATAAATAGCACCGGTTTAACTGTAAAAAAAAGACTATATTAGATCGTTTTACAATAACCTTGTCCGCCTGTTCACATTTCTCAGGAATACTTCAATACGTTTTCCCGCGTTCACCGGCACACCACCTAGTAAGGCAAGCTCATTTTATATCACTCTACAAATCATGACCAGGGAGTCATTGTTAGGAACATGGACTATTCACAAAAATCAATAGAGTTACATCTCCGTTCACGCGGCAAGATCGAAATTCGCTCGAAGGTCAGCATTAAAACCAAAGACGATCTATCCTTGGCATATACCCCGGGGGTAGCAGCCGTTTGCACAGAGATCGGGCTCGACAAACAGAAATCCTATACCCTGACCAACCGGGCCAATCAGGTTGCGATTGTAACTGATGGCACAGCCATACTCGGTCTCGGTGACCTTGGCCCTGAGGCTGCCATGCCGGTCATGGAGGGAAAAGCTATTATTTTCAAGGAATTTGCTGATATCGATGCCATTCCGCTCTGCATCAACTCAACCGATGTAGAAGAGATCATAAAATTCTGCAAGATGATTGAGCCGAGTTTTGCCGGCATCAATCTTGAAGATATTTCAGCACCAAGATGTTTTGAAATTTTTACGCGTCTCGAAGAAGAGCTTTCAATTCCGGTTTTTCATGACGACCAGGACGGTACCGCCATTGTTACCATCGCTGCCATCATCAATGCATGCCGTGTAACGGGACGAGAGATCGAAGATCTCTCTGTTATCATCAATGGTGCCGGTGCTGCCGGTATTGCCATCGCAAGGCTCCTCATTCATGCAAAGGTGAAGGATGTTGTGCTGGTTGATACACAGGGTGCAATCTACGAGGGCCGTCCGGGCATGAATTCAATCAAGCAGGGAATCGCTGCAATCAGCAACAAGGCGAAACATAGTGGCGATCTGCAGAGCAGCATGGTCGGTACTGATGTCTTTGTAGGCGTCTCTGTCGGCAACATCGTCACTCCTGCCATGGTTGAGGGAATGAACTGCGCACCGTTTATCTTTGCCATGGCCAATCCGGAACCGGAAATCATGCCTGACCTTGCCTATAAGGCTGGTGCGAGCGTTGTTGGAACGGGTCGTTCAGATCTGCCAAACCAGGTGAATAATGCCCTTGTTTTCCCTGGTCTTTTCAGAGGCCTCTTTACAAGTGGCATCAAAAAAGTGACCCCGGAAATCAAAATGGCTGTTGCGACCTCAATCGCCCACTCCATTGTGCCAACTCGCGATCACTTGATGCCGACTGCCTTCAACAAGGATGTTGTGCGCAATATCGTTGACGTTATCTCAAATACCGAGGCAGCAAGAAGTTACGCTGAAAATGAGCCTGAGCTGGAAGAGCTGGTACATGCACTGCTGAACTGACAAAAGTGTCAATTCCACTACAACAAAAAAAGGCCGGTAACAATCCGGCCTTTTTTTGTTGTAGTGCGTCAGTGGCAGTATCTCTTAACTGAAGATATCTCGGGCTTTTTCAAAAAAGCCTTTGGCATTCTTGTCGTTGTGGGCCGAGGGTGAAATCCCTGAGGATTTTTTCATCTCTTTCAGAAGCTCCTTGTCCTGATGTGAAAGATCTTTTGGAACAAAAACGTTGACTTTTACATACTGGTCGCCCCTTGACGATCCTCTCAGATGACCGATCCCGTGACCCGCTATACGAAGCATGGTCTCCGGCTGCGTCGAGGGAGGAATGGTCAGCTTGACCGCTCCGTCAAGCGTCGGAACATCAACCTTTGTACCGAGCACAAGGTCGGGAAAACTGACGGCAAGGTTATAGATCACATCGTCTCCATTGCGTGAAAAGAGCTCGTGCGGGATCTCTTCAATCACAACAATCAAGTCACCGGCGGCACCTCCTCTCGGCCCGGAGTTGCCCTGGCCGCGCAGGGTGAGGTAATTCCCGTCCTCGACTCCAGATGGAACCGCAACCTTTACGGTGACATCACCAAGCTTTATCCCTTCACCATAACATGCGGTACAACGATCCTTGATAATCCGGCCTTCACCTCCGCATGTCGGACAGGCGGCAACATTGACAAACTGACCAAACATCGTTTTTGAAACCTGTCGAACCTCTCCACTGCCGTGGCAGGTCTGACAGTTCTCTGTTGCGCCCGATTTGGATCCACTGCCGTTACACTCCTTGCAGGTAACCTGTTTTTTTATCTTCAATGTTTTTTCAACACCCTTGGCAATCTCCTCAAGGGTCAACTTGAGACGGATTTTCAGATCCGTTCCAGCAATACCCGCTGAAGCGCGTCTTCTGCCACCGCCACCAAATGCGTCTTCAAAACCGAAGGGAGAACCACCTCCCCTGTTCCTGCCGCTGAACATGTCGTTGAAAGCGCTGAAAATATCGTTTAAATCGGCTCCACCGCCCGGCTGCCCGCCACCCGATGCGGCAGAAGAGCCAACACCGGCATGACCGAACTGGTCGTAACGGCGTCGTTTGTCGTCGTTACTCAGCACTTCATAGGCTTCGTTAACCTCCTTGAAGTGATCCTCAGCATCCTTGTTGTCAGGATTCTTGTCGGGATGAAACTGCAAGGCCAGCTTTCTGTATGCCTTTTTTATCTCGTCCTTGGTTGCCGTCCGGCCCACACCAAGCACTTCGTAATATTCTCTCTTCATAGTAAGACCTGCAAATTAACTTGTATGACGTTCATTATAAAAAAAGTACCCCCCTCTATCTGGCAACAATAACCTTTGCATGCCTGATCACCTTCTCTCCCAACAGGTAGCCTGTCTGGTACTCCTCGATAATCATGTCGGGCTCTGCATCGGGGTGATCAATCTGGGAGATGGCTTCATGGAAGTTCACATCAAGCTTCGTCCCTATTGATTCTATTGCGGTAACCCCTTTTTCACCAAGCCACTTTTCAAGATTTTTCTTCACCATCTCAACACCCTCAAGATAAGGACGCGCTTCACTTGATATTTCAGGACTCTGTGGAGCATGGGCAAGAAGACGTTTGACATCATCGACAACCGGAAGCAGTTCCCTGATGATATTCTCGAGAGCCCTCGAAGAGGCCATCATTGCCTCGCGCTCCTTCTGTTTGCGAAAATTCTCAAAATCTGCCGCCTTGCGCAACAACTCGTCGCGAAACTTGCCAACCTGCTCTTTCTGCCTCTCCAGCTCACTTTCAAGCTCAGCTATTCTGGCTACAGTAGCATCACTCTCCTGTGATGACTGCCCCAGCGACCACTCTGCCTCGAAGATGGCATTGTCCTGAACACCACCAATTTCGGGCACATCCCCAAGATACTCTTTATGACTCTCTTGTTCATCCATTGCTTTCTTTGTCATTGTTCGTTACTTTTTTTAGTTAACACTCGACAGCGTTGCAGAAAGACTGTCGGCCATATAATTGAGAACACGGACTGCGTGTTCATAATCCATTCTTTTCGGCCCGAGAATTCCGAGTTTTCCAACCATATTTCCAACATAGTAAGGCGCAGAGACAATGGTCAGCTCTTCTGCCTGCCGTTCGCAGTTCTCCTTGCCAATACTGATGGTAATATCCATGCGCGAGGGACCACTGTTTTCAACAAGCTTTGCCATACTGAACTTGTCCTCGATCATGGTGATAAGCTCGCGAACCTTTTCCGGCTGCTTGAACTCAGGCTGATCAACAATATATTCGGTACCGGAGATATAGAGACGCTCAAAAATAGGCGACTCGTCAAAAAGAGTACCTGCAGAGCGTACAATAAGATTTTTCAGGGCACTGTCGCAACTGCAGCCGGAAAGACGCCGGGTAATTGATCGGCGAATTTCGGCAAGTGTCAGCCCCGACAACCGCTGATTGAGCATATCGACCACCCCGTCAACCGTCTGGCGGGAAACCTCAAGATCAAGCTCCATGACAATGGTTTTGACAAACAACGACTGGATGGAAAGAATCACCATCATCCTCGTCGAGCTCAGCAACACCATATCGAGTTTCTCAAAAATCGCATTTGAAAGCGTCGGTGACAACACAACGCTCAACTGCCTTGAAATTGTTCCGAGAACTTTCACCGCCGAGAGGAGCACATCAGAGGAGGTACCCTTTCGATCGATACTGATTTGACCGACATTTTCCTCAATTCGCTTTTTCTCCTGCTCATCAAGAGACTGAAAGGTCATGATGAGATCAACATAATAGCGATACCCCTTGTCCGTCGGAATTCTACCCGCAGAGGTATGCGGCTGGCTGATATAACCTTCACTCTCAAGTTCAGCCATGACATTGCGTATCGTGGCATCAGAAAGGCCCAGATTGTAATTTCTGGCTATATACCTTGAGCCTACCGGGGCAGCGGTCACAACGTAGGCCTGGATAATGATGCCAAGAACCTGCCGCTCTCTCAGATTGAGATCACGAAAATCCATCACCGTATAAACATAGTAATTGCAATTTATCGGGAGAAATAAAAAAATGAATTTAAAAAAACTAATCTTTTCTGCACCCTCTTTCAGCCAAAAGTCCCCGAAATAATTCGCTCATGGCCAGAATAATCCTTTGATACCGTTATCCCGCAAAAACCATTGACTGTCATGAGTTCAGACACTGCTGCGGTTCCATCAGCATGGAGTTCAAAACAAAGTTTTCCTCCCGGAACGAGTAGCCTGGTTACCTGCGTCACAATCGCACGGTAACACTCCAGCCCTTTAAGCGTCGTCAAAGCAATTTTCGGTTCATACTGTTTTACCTCGCGCTCAAGCGTCTCCCATTCGAGTGCCGGAATATAGGGCGGATTGGAAACGATCAAGTCATAAGAGGGCACTGGCAACCTTTCGCCAAAAAGCTCATCAAAGAGATCGGCATGAATGAAGGTTACCCGCGACTCCACACCATGCGTTGCAGCATTTATACGAGCTACTTCAAGCGCTTCGAAAGAGCAATCAACTGCGCTCACCCTCAGTTCAGGGCAGAGCTTCGCCATGGTCACGGCAATGCAACCACTTCCCGTACCAATATCAAGAATCTTCGCATCCCGGGAACCACCTCTGCCACTCATGCCAAGTAATTCAAGTGCATGTTCAACAAGCAGCTCGGTTTCAGGACGGGGAATAAGCACCCGCTCATCAACAAAAAACCGCAACCCATAAAAGTACTGCTCTCCAATAATGTACTGCACCGGACGCCCTTCAATCCGCTCACGGCAGAGTGCCCTGAAACGGTCAAGCTCATCCTTATAAACCGACCTGTTATGGTGCAGATAGAGCTCCAAACGGCTCTTGCTGAGGACATGACCCAGCAGCAACTCCGCACTGATACGCGCCTCATCCACTTTTTTTGTCACAAAGTAATCAGTTGTTGTTTTAAGCAGTTCAACAACCTCCCATTCTTTCACCTCTTCCATCACACCCTGTTAAGCCAAATATTCACGCTGCCCAACCTCCCCGAAAAGAGAACAGCAAAATGTCATTACGGTACACCATCCCGACCACACTGTAAAAAAAATCCTCTCACGTACCATTCTAAAGAGTACATTGATCTTAAACATTGAAAATCGGTACCCTGCACAACAGAAGATCCTGCACCCCATTAAACAAGCAACGAAACGATGAAAAAAGTTCTTCTTGCGCTACTCATTCTGCTTTTTACCTTTACCGCTCAAGGCAGACCTGCTTCAGCCACCTCAAAATTTACCGGCATTATGGCGATGGCGCTCACCATGCCAAATGGTTCCGCCAAGGTCACCTACTCATTTGGAGCAACGGCACAACGCATGGACATGATCATGCAGATGGACAAAATACCTGACCAGCTCAAAACTACAGTAATTACAAAAGCATCCCAGCCAGACCTGGCTTACATCATCAATCACCAGGCAAAAAACTACAGCCTCGCCAACCTGAAAACTGCGGCTGAAAACGCAATGCTGCTCGATTTCGACAGCAACTACACTCTTGCAAAGCTCGGAACACAAACCATAAAAGGCTACAATTGCCAGCACATTATGCTCACCAGCACTACCGAAAAACTTGAGCTCTGGGTAACGCGTGATCTTGGCGATTTTTCTACCTTCAGAATCCTTCAGTCACAGAATCCCCGACTCTCGAATACACAACTTTCCAGGAAACTCAGCAGTGAAGGAATTGAAGGATTCCCCGTCAAGATTGTGCAATATAACGATAACGGAAAATACACGATGGAAGTTGTGCAAATCTTGACAAAAACAGTTCCTCCCTCACAATTCAGCGTCCCTGCAGGATATCAGAAAGTTGCCGACAACCAGAAACCCCTTGGAGCGCAGGAAAAAGCGCACCTGAAAAACCTTATGGAAAAGATGAAAAAATTTGATTAGCAGGTTGTATATTTTTTCACACCATTCTTCATTGACAACAATCATTAAAACGAAAACGTGGCAGATAAAATCACTTCAAGAAGCGAGGACTATTCCCAGTGGTATATTGACCTTGTACGCTCAGCAAAACTGGCCGATTATGCCGATGTCAGGGGATGCATGGTCATACGGCCAAACGGCTATGCGATATGGGAGAAAATGCAGGCTGCCCTTGATCGGATGTTCAAGGAGACCGGCCATGTCAACGCCTACTTCCCGCTCTTTATTCCTGAAAGCTTCATCGCAAAGGAGGCTGAACATATCGAAGGGTTTGCCCCTGAATGCGCCGTTGTAACCCACGGAGGAGGCGAAGAGCTGGCCGAAAAGCTCTATATCCGCCCGACATCGGAAACCATCATCTGGTCTTCCTACAAAAAATGGATTCAGTCCTACCGTGATCTGCCGATCCTGATCAACCAGTGGGCCAATGTCGTGCGCTGGGAGATGAGAACCCGCCTCTTCCTCAGAACCACCGAATTTCTCTGGCAGGAGGGCCATACCGCCCATGCCAACCCCGAAGAGTC
>CAIJPS010000102.1 GCA_903822595.1 uncultured Chlorobiaceae bacterium | reverse complement strand
TCCTCAATGCCGGATATTGATATCGATTTTACCCCTGTTGGCAAGCAGAAGGTGCTTGAGTATACGGTTGAAAAATATGGTACCGAGAGTGTCGCAAAGGTTATTGCCATTGGTACCTTCGCGGCCAAGGCGGCGATTCGTGATGCCGGAAGGGTGCTGGAGGTTCCACTGCCTCTGGTCGACAAACTTGCAAAGCTGGTTCCTGTAAAGCCGGGCATAACGCTTGAAAAGGCGTTGAGCGAAGCAAAAGAGATGCAGCAGTTTGCCGACAGTACGCCGGAGCTTCGGGAGCTGATGCGCTATGCCCGTGCCCTTGAGGGAAGAGCACGGAACGTTTCGATGCATGCGGGTGCTGTTGTTATTACTGATGGACGGCTTGAGGAGCAGGTTCCGCTCTATGTCTCCAACAAGATTGAGACCGAGGTGCGCAAATTTGCCGATGAGATCGATCTTGATGAACCCGATCATGTCAGGGGCAAGGCATCCGATGGAAACGATGAGAAGCAGGTTGTTACCCAGTTTGACAAGAACTGGATTGAAACATCAGGATTGCTCAAGATTGACTATCTCGGTCTTGAAACCCTGGCGGTTATTGATGAAACGCTCAAGATGATCAAGCGGCGGCACAATCTTGATATCGAGCTTGAAAAAGTTTCCATGAACGACCGTAAAACCTTCAGGATTTTCCAGGAAGGCAAGATGGCCGGCATTTTTCAGTTTGAGTCGTCGGGGATGCAGAGCTATATGACACGTCTTCAGCCGACACAGATTGGCGATATCATAGCCATGAGTGCGCTTTATCGTCCAGGCGCCCTCAATGCCCGTATTGATGAGAAGCGCAATGCCGTCGATCTTTTTGTCGATCGCAAGCATGGCCGTGAAGCGATCGATTACATGCACCCTATGCTTGAGACGATTTTGAAGGAGACTTATGGTGTTATTGTCTATCAGGAGCAGGTGATGCAGATTTCACAGGTGATGGGCGGTTTCTCTCTTGCCAAAGCGGATAATCTGCGCAAGGCGATGGGGAAAAAGAAGCCGGAAATCATGGAGAAGTACAAGGCTGATTTTGTTCAGGGAGCCGTCCAGCAGGGGGTGCACGATACTCTGGCCACGCGGGTTTTTGAGCTTATGGCCGAGTTTGCCGGTTACGGTTTTAACAAGAGCCACTCTGCTGCTTACGGGGTTCTTGCATACTGGACGGGGTATCTGAAAGCTCATTACACGATTGAGTTTGTGACGGCTGTCCTGAACAGTGAAATCGGCGATATCGAACGGATGAAGCATTTGACCGATGAGGCCAAAAGTTTCGGAATATCGACACTGCCGCCATCGATCAATAAAAGTGATGCGCTTTTTGCGGTTGAGGATTCCGGTAGTCGCTCGTTCATTCGCGTGGGGCTGAGCGCTGTCAAGCAAGTTGGGGCGGCAGCAAGAGCGGTCGTCACCTCAAGGCTCCGCAGAAAACGTGACTTTGTAAACCTCTTTGATCTGGCTGCATCGGTGGATCTCAGAGTTATGAACCGAAAGGCGTTTGAGTGCCTGATTCTTTCGGGGGCACTTGACGAGCTTGATCAGCATCGTGCAAGGCTTCTTGCCAATGTTGACAAGGCGATTAAATTCGGGCAGATGCAGAACCGTTCGGTGACCCTGGGGCAGTGTGGCTTTTTTACGGCTGAAGAGGGAGCACTGCTTGAGGAAGAGCACTATCCTGATATGGATGCTGCCGAGATGATGCCCGAAGCCGAAAAGCTTCTGCATGAAAAGAAACTGGTTGGCTTTTATCTGAGCCATCATCCGTTGTCACCATACCGTCGCGACTGGCAGGCTTTTGCGACGCTTCAGCTCAATGCAAAAGAGGTTGTTGCAGCAAAACAGTACAAGGTGATTGGTCTTGTCGTATCGGTGAAACCTTATCAGGATCGCAAAGGCAAGCAAATGCTTTTTGGCTCTATTGAAGACTTTACCGGCAAGGCGGATTTTACCGTCTTTGCCAGTCTTTATGAACAGTATGGTCATCTTATAAAACCTGAAGAGGTTTTGATGCTTGTGGCTGAAGGGGAGGTGAGTGGTGGCATGCTCAAACTGCTTGTCCGGGAGGTTATACCGATAAAAAAGGTAAGACACGCTCTCGTCAAAAAAATTATTTTGAAAGTTGACGCTGATGATCAGATGCAAATGGAAAAACTTGTGAGGGTGAAAAAGATATTTGACTCGAACAAGGGTGGAACGCCAGTCGAGTTTGAGGTAAAGGCGCAATCGGGAGAAAATATTGAAACAATCACGATTTTTGCCCGGAGTACGCCGATTGATCCGGCGGAGAGCACTATTGAAAAGCTTGAGGAGGTGCTTGGGCCGGATAATGTGCGGATTTCCGGGTAGCCTGATTTATTCATAAATTTTTGTTACTTTCTTCACTGGTTGGTGGTCATTGGTTATTCCGTTGAGACTATCATTAATTTAAACTGGTGTATAACAAAATGAGTGGAAAATATCTTGTGGCGACGGACCTGAATTTCAAGGCAGAGATCCTTGATTCAGATAAAGTTGCGCTGGTTGACTTTTGGGCAGCCTGGTGTGGCCCGTGTATGATGCTTGGTCCTGTTATCGAGGAGCTTGCCGGTGACTACGCAGGAAAGGCTGTCATTGCAAAACTCAATGTTGACGAGAACCCCAATACTGCTGCCCAGTACGGCATCAGAAGTATTCCCTCCCTGCTTGTTTTCAAAAATGGCCAGGTTGTCGACCAGATGCTTGGAGCTATGCCGAAAAATATGATCGCCAAGAAAATCGACGAGCATATCGGCTGATATTTTTTGAGAACAGCCAAACCTGTCATCCCGGTTCCTGCACCGGGATGATGTTCGTTTTTGCTATAATTCCATTCTGAAAGAGTGTCGACGGGAGAGTGCCCTGCGTGGCCTCCATTGTCACTGGGAGTAGCCCGTCGGTTATATTGAATAATCAAGAACGAAATGTTTTGACTCCGCAGTAGTAGTTACTTTCATCCGCTTTTTTTTAAGTTTATTTTAAGCTTGGCTTCAGAGTCTTTAAAGATTGGTGACGATATATTTGTTTCGATTGCATTGATTGTAAACGTTTAAAGCGTCATTAACTTAACTTAAACTGGTACTTAAAAAATGAGTGGAAAATATCTTGCGGCAACAGAGCTGAATTTCAAGGCAGAGATACTTGATTCTGATAACGTTGCGCTGGTTGATTTCTGGGCAACCTGGTGCGGCCCGTGTATGATGCTTGGCCCTGTTATTGAAGAGCTTGCCAGCGACTACGCAGGGAAGGCTGTTATAGCAAAACTTAATGTTGACGAGAATCCTGGTATTGCAGCACAGTATGGTATCAGAAGCATTCCCTCCATGCTTGTTTTCAAAAACGGTCTGGTCGTTGATCAGATGGTTGGAGCCATGCCGAAAAACACAATAGCCAAAAAACTTGACGAGCATATTGGTTCCCTTTAATTTCATTCCTCAAAAAAATCATGGAGAGTAACGTACGCGATATCATTATCATGGGAACCGGTCCTGCCGGTTATACAGCCGCCATTTACTCCGGGCGGGCAAATCTTAAGCCTCTGGTTATTGAGGGATTTCAACCAGGTGGTCAACTTATGATCACGACAGAGATTGAGAATTTTCCGGGTTTTCCTGAAGGTATTCGTGGACCGGAACTTATGGCAAAAATGCGTGATCAGGCCGCAAAGTTTGATACGGAGTTTGCCAGTGGGAGTGTTACCGAGGTTGATCTTTCAAGAAGCCCTTTCTGCCTTACACTTGAGGACGGTCGGGAATTTTTGACCCATTCGCTGATTGTTGCTACCGGAGCGAATGCCAAATGGCTTGGTATTGAGTCAGAATTTCGTTATCGGGGCAAGGGCGTATCGGCCTGTGCAACTTGTGACGGATTTTTCTTCCGCGACTGTAAGGTTTTTGTTATTGGTGGCGGTGATACGGCAATGGAGGAGGCTCTTTATCTGACCAAATTTGCTTCTCATGTTACCCTTGTACATCGCCGTGAAGAGTTTCGCTCATCGAAAATCATGAGCTTGCGTACCCGAAAAAATCCAAAAATCAGCATGATGCTCAATGAGGTCGTCGACGAAATTCTCGGTGACGGTCAAAAAGTAACAGGAATCAGGCTGAAAAATGTTTTGACTGGCGAACTCGCAGAGCATCCGTGTGATGGAGTTTTTCTTGCTATTGGTCATGCGCCAAATTCCAGGTTGTTCAAGGATCAACTTGATTTGGATGATTATGGCTATATAAAAACCAAAAAATCATCGACAGAGACTAATGTGCCCGGTGTTTTTGCCTGCGGAGATGTTCAGGACTTTACCTACCGCCAGGCGGTCACTGCTGTAGGAACCGGCTGCATGGCGGCTGTTGATGCAGAACGTTTTCTTGAAACGATACGGTAACTCTCCCGTGTCGCTATTAAAGTATAATTGAAAAGTACCTGGTTGAAGCCGTAAGCAATTTTGGCTTGTTCGGCTTCCGCCCGGGAAAACCACCGAAGCAAAATCCCTTTACGCCCTTCACCGTGTCGATGTCCATTCCTTACGAAAAAATTGTAAAAGCAGATTTCCCTTCAAAAGCAATGCACATTATCCATCCGATAAACGATTTTTTATTTGAACCTTCACCTCTTGGGTTTTCTCTTCTCAGCGAACGGTGAACTGTTTTTGCCTGTTTGTTTATGATGCACAGGTATTTCAGGTTGTTGGTTCCGGTTAAAATAACGGGTGTTCATGTTAAAAAAACTGTTTATGAACAAAGGGTGGACGGTCTCCACCCTCTTCGCCATTTCGCTGGCCCTTTATGGTATTGAGTTCACTATTTTCGGCAATTTGAGGGAAATATCAGCCAGCTTTCTCGGCAATCTCGCCTTCCTTCCCATATACATCATCGTCGTCACGCTTCTCTTTGAACGGGTGCTGAGGGAGAGGGAGCGCAAGTCGGTCATGAGAAAACTGAACATGGTCATCGGCGTCTTTTTCAGTGAATTCGGCAACCACCTGCTGAAAGAGTTGTCGGCACACGTGGCGGGAAGCGAGGAGCTGAAAAACCGTATGCGTATGACCGGATCATGGAAAAAACAGGATTTTGACGAGGCGCTCGAGTATCTTCGCCAAAGCAGCCAGCGGATCAGCGTCGATAGTGACGCTCTCCCATGCCTGAAGCAGTTCATGGTCGGAAAACGGAGCTTCCTCCTGAGCCTTCTGGAAAACCAGAATCTGCTTGAGCATGAAAATTTTACTGACTTGCTCTGGGCAGCATTTCATTTCACCGAAGAGCTTGGGGCCCGGGAGTCGTTCGATCGTATTCCTCCGAGCGACAAAGAGCACATCAATGGCGACATAAAGCGGGTTTTCGGTCATCTGATCCGGGAATGGGTACTCTATATGCAGCATCTCAAGGAGGATTATCCCTATCTTTTCTCTCTGGCGGTTCGTCTCAATCCCATGATCGACTCGCCGGATCCAGTGGTGTATCAGGACTGAGTGTTGAGCTTAGGCTGATTACGCTGGTTGGTTTTATTGCTGTTTCAGCGTGGACTACTAAAAAATGTAAATTGAGCGGAATACATTTTTCCTCAAAACCCGGTTAACTTTTTGTAATGGCTGGCAAGTACCCACTATCAACAACGTTCCTCTTTTTGTTTGTTTGATGATTATCAGCGCGAGCAGAAGATCCGACATACCTGCATTTTATGGCGAGTGGCTGCTCAATCGCCTGAGGGTGGGGGAGGTGCTGGTGCGCAATCCCATGCAGTCGAAGCAGGTGAGCAGGATTATGCTTGCACCCGAAACGGTTGATTGCCTTGTTTTCTGGACGAAAAATCCTGAAAATTTTTTACCTCTGTTGTCGGAGCTTGATGCTTTGGGTTACTCTTACTATTTCCTTTTTACGCTTACGCCCTACGATGCAACGTTGGAGCCCGGGGTTCCGGAAAAGGGAAAGATGGTGGACGTTTTCAGAAGCCTCTCACGCCTTGTCGGGCCTGAAAGGGTGGTGTGGCGTTACGATCCTGTTGTGTTGACCACTCGCTATACGTCTGCCTGGCATATCGAAGCGTTCCGCCGACTTGCCGAAGAACTTTCCGGGTATACGGAGCGCTGCATTATCAGTTTTCTTGACGACTATCGTAAAATCAGGAGCCGTATGCGTCATATCGGCTATGCGCTGCCTGACAAGGAGATAATGGGGGAGCTTGCCACTTTTATTGCTGACGCTGCCTTTCGCAACAGCATCGCGCTTTTTACCTGCAGCCATGATATCGACCTGTCGCATAACGGAATCATGCACAGCCGCTGTATTGATGGCGATCTTGTTGAGCGCATCTCAGGTCGTCGATTGTTGCGGGTTAAAAAAGCGGGCAGTCAGCGTCATGTCTGCGGGTGTATCGAAAGCCGCGATATCGGCGGCTACGACACCTGTACGCATGGCTGCCTTTATTGCTATGCGGTTTCCAACCAAACGAAAGCACTTTCAGTCTGTCAACAATACGATCCTCTCTCGCCAATGCTTTGCGACACCTTGCGGGGAGATGAAATCATTACCACCATCACACCTCGAAAGAGTGCTATACAGACTGGTCATCATCCTAATTCCTCCCGGCAGCAAGGCGAGCTGTTTTAACTCTTTGCTTTTTTGCGAATCCTTGTTTTTGCTTCTCAGTTTGAAAGAGTATGGCTCGAGGTTTCAGCCCGTTTTTTCACTGCCAGGAGAGCAGAAGGAAAATCATGTTTCTGAACATATTTGACGACAAACTTCGGTGCAAAAAAATCCGGTTTTACTTCGGATTTATAGGTGAGAAAGGTTCCCTGACCGTGCCTATTCTTTTCAAGAATCCATTCTCCATGATACACTTTGAAATCGCCGGTTATCTGCTGAAAATAGAGGTGCTTTAAGTACTCACCCCGGATTTTTACTGTTAAAGAGACCGTCTTCTGGAAGATAAATATTCTGCTCCTTGCTGTCTGGAAAATCACGGTTTCAACCCCATTGTCTGATAGCAAATCACTAACGATGAGCTTTGGTATGTAATTTTTGTGATTGCTGTAATCAGTCAAGACCTCCCACACTCTCTCTGGGGATGCAGCGATAAAAATATGCCCTGTCACGCCGATAATGCTGTCATTAAGATCAGAAAGCATGACCACGGGTTCACCGTTTAACAGCATTGACTGTTCTGCTGATATGGAATCGGGGAGTGCAGGTGTCAGGGCAAATGCAGGCGAGGTCAAGGGAGCAACCAAAAATGTACAGGCAACCAACCACATGGTTAGTATTGAATGTATTGACATTGCGTGACGTATTGGCATAGAGTTTTTTTGAAGTCTGCAATTTTCGTTCGGAAAACATTGCATTGATGAAGGAGATTATCAAAATAATACTTCTCTTACAGTTTCTTTCGCTTCAGCCGCAGCGAGTTACTGACTACCGAGACGCTGCTTCCAGCCATGGCAATTCCTGAAAAGACGGGGTTCAGGAAGATGCCCCAGATGGGGAAGAGTGCTCCGGCGGCAAGGGGGATGCCGATGATGTTGTAGATGAAAGCCCAGAAAAGATTCTGGCGAATCACCCTCATGGTCGTGCGTGCAAGAGTGATGGCTTGCGCAACCTTGTTTATGTCGCCCTTGAGCAGGGTAATACCTGCGGATTCCATGGCAACATCGGTTCCCGTAGCCATCGCAATGCCCACATCGGCCTGGGCGAGGGCTGGCGCGTCGTTGATGCCGTCTCCGGCCATCACCACCCTTTTGCCTTGCGCTTGCAACGCCTTGATTTTCTGAGCCTTTTGGTGTGGCAGTACTTCGGCGATCACTTCATCAATTCCGACCTGTTTTGCCATATAATTTGCGGCCATAAGGTTGTCGCCGGTCAGCATGATCACTTTGATCCCTTTGCGGTGCAGTTCCGCAACAGCCTCTTGTGCCTCCTCCTTGACGGTGTCGCTCAGTGCTATCAGTCCCCGGCATCTGCCGTTCTCTTCAATCATGACCACCGTTTTTCCCTCCTGTTGCAGTTGTTGAAGCTCGGCCCCCTTTTTTTCATTCTCCATCGGTTTGCGGACGCTGACAGAGCGATTGAAGATAAGCGCAGAAACTCCGACACCTTCGAGTGCCTTGAAATCGGTGATGTCGTCGAGGGTTAGCCCCTGTTTATTTGCTGCTTCAACAATTGCCTTTGCCAGCGGGTGTTCAGAGCGGCTTTCAATCGTAGCGGCGAGTTGCAGCAGGGAGGTGGGGTTGTTCTCCTTGTCGAGCGAAATGATATCGGTGACCTCAGGGTTTCCGGTGGTGATGGTACCGGTTTTGTCGAAGACGACGGTATCGACGGAGCTGAGTTTTTCAAGACTTTCTGCGTTGCGGATAAGGATGCCGTATTCAGCTCCCTTGCCGATACCGACGATGATGGCTGTTGGTGTGGCAAGCCCAAGCGCACAGGGGCAGGCAATGACCAGAATGCCGACCAGCCCCATGATGCCGTATGAGAGTGCGGCTGAAAATCCAAGGTATGATGAACCGACCGTCAGCCAGATGAGAAGCGTGAGCAAAGCAAGAGCCAGAACGACCGGCACAAAGATTCCAGCGACTTTGTCGGCAATCTGCTGTATGGGTGCTTTCGATCCCTGGGCCTCTTCAACCATTCTGATGATGCGAGCCAATACGCTGTCCGGGCCGATGTTTGACGCGGTAAAGATGAATGATCCTTGCTTGTTGATGGTGCCTCCGATCACCTTGTCGCCGACCGTTTTATCGACAGGTATTGGCTCACCGGTTACCATCGACTCGTCAATGGAGGAGTGCCCCGTGGTAATCGTGCCGTCAACCGGGAGCTTTTCACCGGGTTTCACGATAACGAGGTCTCCTGTTCTGACCTGTTCGACCGGAATTTCGATCTCTTTACCCTCTCTTTGGACAAGAGCAGATTTTGCCTGCAGGCCGATCAGTTTTTCGATGGCCTCTCCGGTTTTCATCTTTGAGCGAGCTTCAAGATATTTTCCGAGCAGGACAAAGCCGATCACCACAATGGTAACGTCAAAGTAGGTCGAATCAGGTGCGTGCAGGAACTCTTTTATCGGAGGGATAAGCGTGATGGCTGCGCTGTAGAGATATGCGGTCACTGTTCCTATACCGATCAGCGTGTCCATGCTTGCGGCACCGCTCCTGACAAACATGACAATGCCGTGCAGAAATGGTGCGCCAGTACGGAAGACCATCCCTGTTGAAATCAGCATGAAGAGAATGTTCAGAAGCTCCATGGAGATGGGCAGATGGGGAAGCGCATGCAAAAACATCGAGCCGATATCCCACATCATGAGAACGAAAACTACCAGTGCGACGGGCAGGGCAAACTGCACCTTTCGGAGCTGGTCGTGCAGTTCACCCTCTTTTTGTTCCCTCATTTTGGTGGAGTCGGTTACTGCTGCCCGCAGAGTCACAGGGTGTTGTTCAGCCTCCAGGAAATAGCCGTATTTGTTGACAACATCATTAAGCGCTTCAGATGTCAGAGCGTTACCATCGAATTCGAGCGTTGCCTTTTCTGTCGCCAGATTGACATTGACCTCCCGAATGCCCTCAACTTTGGAGAGCTTTTTTGTAACGATGGCCGAGCAGCTTGCGCAGTGCATCCCCTTGACGTTGTATCTCCGGGTGGTCATTCGAAATGGTTACTGGACGTTGATGACGCCACGCGGTACTCCCATGGCGCAGGTTATTTTGTAGGCGCCAGGCTTTTGCGGTGTGAACTCCATGACAATCTTTTTGCCCTTTACCAGAGGTTGCGGTTTGTCCGAGAGACCTGGAACCATGATCTCGCTCATGCAGCCGGTGGCGGTATCGGTGGGGTTAATCTCGATGTGGACCTTTTTACCTGTTTTTACCGTAAAGGTATTTGGAGCAATATCATGGGCTTTCGTATAGCCGACCGAAAACGTCTCTGCATTTACAAGAGCAAAAGAGCATGCTGGTGCGGCAAGCGTCATAAGAGCTATCGTAAGTAGTGGTATTCTTTTCATGTTCATTATTCTGCGGTTGATTAAGCTGGTTTTATCGGTGACTGACCGTAACATATTCTCATAACACTCTTTCTGCTGTTACCGTTCGAGGTAAAAGAGGGAATATGGAATCGGTGCCGAACCATACGCCAATGAAAAAGCATTCAGTGCTTCATCCCCGAATGGTGCAGACGCCCTTTTTTGAGATCCCGTGTTTTCATCAGCACAAAGATGACCGGTGTCATGATGAGAACATGAACGGCCGAGGAGATCATACCTCCAATCATCGGCGCGGCAATCGGTTTCATTACATCAGCACCGGTTCCCGCTGACCACATGATTGGAATCAGGCCCAAAAGAGCTACGGCGACGGTCATCAGTTTGGGTCGCAGACGGAGCACAGCACCTTCAAAGGCGGCATCGTAGATATCTTGCTCGGTGCAGGGCCCGTTAATCAGCTTTTTGTCGAGAGCCTCGTGCAGGTAGATGACCATGACAACTCCGGTTTCAACGGCGATTCCATAGAGCGCAATAAAGCCAACCCATACCGCAACCGAGAGGTTATAACTCAAGGCCGAGACCAGATAGACTCCGCCAACCAGGGCAAAAGGCACCGAAAGCATCACCATCGAAGCTTCAAGCACCGACTTGAAGGTGAAGTAAAGCAGGATGAAGATGATGACCATTCCCAGCGGGATCAGCACCTGGAGACGCTCTTTTGCGCGAATCTGATTTTCCCACTGTCCGGACCAGGCGACGTAGTAACCGGCTGGCAGTTTGAGCTTTTGTTCCAGCACCTGCTTTGCCTCGGTAACAAAGCTACCCATGTCGCGTCCTCGAACGTTAAGATAGACCAGCGAGCGTAGAAGGCCACCTTCGCTATTGATTTCTGGCGCTCCGGTGGTGATCTTCATGGTTGTTACGAGGGAGAGCGGCACCTGGGCGCCATCCATGCTGCCGACAAGAATACGACCGATTGCCGGGATGTTGTCGCGGTAGTCGCGCAGGTACCTCAGACGGATCGGGAAGCGGTTTCGTCCTTCAACGGCGGTGGAGAGCATCTCTCCTCCAAGGGCGGTTTCAATGATATCCTGAATGTCGCCCACGCTTACCCCGTATCGGGCGGCAGCTTCCCGGTTAATGTTGATATCAAGATAGTTGCCGCCGGTAACCCGCTCAGCCACAACATCAACCGCGCCATTGATCGGCTTGAGAATGGTTTCCGCCTGAAGCGCCAGATCTTTCAATACATTTAAATCGTTGCCGAAAATCTTGACACCAAGGTCGGTGCGCACCCCGGTGGAGAGCATGTTGATGCGGTTGATGATCGGCTGGGTCCAGCCGTTGCGAACACCGATCTGCTGCAATTTAGAGTCCAGTTCAGCCACAATGTCCGCTTTCTTGACTCCCGCACGCCATTGCTCTTTGGGTTTCAGGATGATGATACTCTCAAACATGGAGACCGGAGCAGGATCAGTGGAGGTCTCGGCCCGTCCGACCTTGCCGAACACATGCTCAACCTCCGGCACGCTTTTGATGATCTTGTCCTGTATCTGGATAATCCGTTTGGCTTCGGTTATCGAAACGTTGGGCAGCGTTACCGGCATGTAGAGCAGTGAGCCTTCGTCGAGGGGCGGCATGAATTCGGAGCCGAGATTCATGAACAGTGGAACAGCAATGGCAAGGGCCAGAATATTAAGGGCGATAGTTGTCTTTTTCCAGACCAGTACCCAGCGGATAACCGGTGAATAGAGTTTGATAAAAAAAGTGGAGACCGGATTAGCGCTTTCCGGACGCATCTTTCCACGCATGAAATAGTACATCAGCACCGGAACCAGCGTTATCGCAATCATGGCCGAGCCCATCATTGAGAAGGTCTTGGTGAAGGCCAGGGGATGGAAGAGTTTTCCCTCCTGACCCTCAAGCATGAAGACCGGTACAAAGGATAGAACAATGATCGCCAGCGAGAAGAATATCGCCCGTCCGACCTGTTTTGCTGAACTGATGACAATCTCCAGCCTTTTTGCATCCCGTTCTTCAGGAGGGATCTCCGAGAGGTGTCGGTAACAGTTTTCCACCATGATTACCCCCGCATCCACCAGCACGCCAATGGCAATGGCTATACCGCCAAGCGACATGATATTTGAGGTGACCCCCATCAGTTTCATGGTGATAAACGCAATCAGAACGGCGATCGGCAAGGTCAGCACAATCACCAGGGCGCTCCGGAAGTGGAGCAGGAAGATGAGAATGACCAGCGAGACAACAATTGACTCCTCCAGCAGATTTTTTTTCAGTGTATCGATGGCCCGCATGATCAGATCGGAGCGGTCATAAGAGACTTTTATCGTTACTCCGGGAGGGAGCCCCTTTTCCAGCTCAGTAATTTTCTGCTTGACCCGATCGATCACCTCCTTGGCATTCTCTCCATACCGCATGACCACGATGCCGCCAACCGCCTCTCCCTTGCCGTTAATTTCCAGCAGGCCGCGCCGGATGGCGCCTCCGATCTGAACGGTACCAAGGTTCTTGAGGTAAATGGGAATACCGCGCATGTCGGCTCCGACGACGATCTCTTCCAGATCAGCCTTTGATTTAACGTAGCCGCTTCCCCGGATCAGATATTCGGCGTCAGCCTGCTCGATCAGCTTTCCTCCCACATCCTTGTTGGATGCTTTGATGGCATCCATCACTTTGCCGACCTTGATGTTGTAGGCAAAGAGCTTTCCGGGGTCAAGATCGATCTGATATTCCCGTACAAAGCCGCCGATAGAGGCTACCTCGGCAACTCCCTGCACGGTATTGAGCTGGTAGCGCACAAACCAGTCCTGCAGGGTTCTGAGCTGCTCGAGGTCGTACCCCTTCCCCTCAATGGTGTACCAGAAAACATGGCCTACACCAGTGCCGTCAGGGCCAAGGGTGGGAACAACACCGGAGGGCAAGAGCGATGCGGCGTAGTTCAGCCGCTCAAGAACGCGCGTTCTGGCCCAGTAGATGTCCGCCTTGTCGTCGAAAATGACATAGATCATCGAGAAGCCGAAGGCGCTTGATGCCCGAACGGCACGAACCTGGGGCAGCCCCTGCAGGTTGACGGCAAGCGGATAGGTAACCTGATCTTCCACCACTTGCGGAGAGCGGCCCGGATAGTCGGTAAAAACGATTACTTGATTGTCGGACAAGTCGGGAATGGCATCAACCGGAGTCTTGTAAATTGACCAGATACCCCAGGTTATGACAAGCCCGAAAAACATCAGGATGATAACCCTGTTGCGGGCAGAATATTCAATGATTTTTTCTATCATGGCAGCAGTTCTTGTCGGAAATCGTTTACGTGTTATCTGGTTTTTTTCTCATCCATCTGCATGCCAGGCATATCATCATCTTTACTGCTGTTGCCTTTCAATTGTGATTCAGAGTCAATAAGGTAAGCTCCCGAGACCGCCACCTTGTCGCCAGGGTTAAGTCCTGATAAAATCTGGATGTTGTCGGTGTTTTTCTCTCCAACCTGAACATCACGTGGTTCAAACATTCCTGGTGAGCTTTCCACCCATACGACTTGTCGTTTTCCGGTATCAATGACTGCAGTTAGAGGAACAACAATCGTCGATTCAAGGTGTACGCGGATAATGGCGTTGACAAACATCTCCGGTTTCAGTTTCAAGCCTGGATTACGCATTTCCACCCGAGCCTTGAGGGTTCTTGTTTTTGGATCGAGAAAAGGATAGATAAAGGCAATCCGGCCAGTGAACACGTTCCCGGGAAAAGACTGCGAGCGAATCTCAACCTGTTGGCCGATATGAATATTTGGAAATTCGTTTTCATAGAGCTCCACCTCAACCCAGACCGTTGAAAGATCGGCGATGTTGAAGAGCACTTCACCGGAGTTGACGTACTGGCCCTGCTGTACCATTTTTTCAATGACAACACCAGAGAACGGGGAGTAGATGGCAAGCCGGATATCGGGCCTGCCGTTTTTTTCAAGCATCGCTATCTGACCCTCCCTTACTCCAAGAAGTTTCAGTCGTTCTCTGGCCGACGAAACCATTCCCTCTCCATTCTGTGAGATGGCGGGGAATGGTGAGCTTTTCAACTCTTCGCGGCTTTTGATGGCAAGGATATACTCCTGCTGTGCAGCAACAAGATCGGGGGAGTAAAGCTCTGCTACCGAACTTCCTTTGCTGACCATCGCCCCGACACTGTTGAGATAAAGTTTGTCGATACGGCCAGCAGCCCATGCTGTGACTTTGGCCTGTCGCGATTGATCGTACTGCACGATGCCTGCAGCGTTGATCTCCTTGTTCAATATCTCATTTCTTGCTTCAGTGGTGGCAACATTGGCCATTACCCGCTGAGTGGAGGAGAGAGAGACGTGAGCATCCATATCTGCCGGTGTCTTCGCTGAGCTGGTTGCTGAGTTATCAATCTTTTTGATCAGTTCCATCCCGCAGATCGGGCAGAGTCCGGGCTTCTCCCTGATGATGAATGGATGCATGGAACAGGTGTAGAGCTGCTTGACCTGGATTGCTTTTTCAGCACCGGACTTGCCAGGGTGTTGATTTTGCCAAAGGAACCAGCCTCCGCCCGCAGCAAAAACGAGAAGCAGCAGCAACAGAGGTAGTGCGATTTTTTTGTTCAGGGCCAGTCTCATACCGTTATTTCGTTAGTTCTCATGATGTGAAGAGGTCTGTGATGCAGTCGTGAGCTCCGTTCCGATTGCTGCTTCGAGTTGCGCAAGCTTCATCATATACTCGGCCTGCGATTCATTGAGTTCACGCTCCAGGTTGAACAGGTTCATCCGGCTATCGAGCAGTGTAAGAAAATCAACCTTGCCAACCCTGTAGCCGATAAGTGATGACTGGAGAGATTGCGCTGCCTGCGGGATAAGGCCGCCCCTATAGAGCTCAACAAGTTTGCGGCGTCGATCCAGTTGGACAAGGGTTTCGTCTATTGTGTAGGAGATGGTATTCTTCAAGGCATTCAGCTCTTCCGTTGCCATTGCTTTCTCAAAAGTTGATTCGGCCACCATTGCCTGACGCTTTCCCTGCTGGAACGGCAGGTTGAAGGTGACGCCAACGCTCACCATGTTATCGCCCGGATCGGTTGCCATCTCTGTTGCTACAGCGTCACGGATCATATACTCTGCCGAGAGGTTGAAATCGGGATAACGCTCTTTTCCTGCAAGGCGGCGAGATGCTTCAGCCTTGTTTTCAAGGCTGAAGAGACCTTTTACCTGCGGACGCTGATCAATGGCAGTCGCGTTCAGTTGCTCCCGGGATAAGGTGATAAACGGCATGCTGAAATCAGCGACCGGTCCAACCGGGCTGTTTCCGGGGCGGCAGAGAAGGTAGTTGAGGGTTGCTTCCAGACTCTTGCGCTGCTGCTGCAGGGTAATCTGCATGTCAAGCATTTTGGATTTTTCCAGACCAGCTTTGAAGATATCCTGCTGCATACCCTGCCCGACGGAGTACTTCAATTCGGTAATGGTGACGAAATCAGTAAGGATCCTGAGGTTTTTATTGACGATCTCCAACCCCTTGTCGACAGACCAGAGCTGGTAGTAGCTCTCCTTGATCATGCGCGTCAACTCAAGCTTGCGCTCTTCGAAAGCCCAGTGGTAGGAGTCGGCTTCATAGCGGGCTACATCACGGCGAAGGCCGCGTTTGCCCCAGAAGGGGAGCTGCTGGGAGATGCCGATGACCTTGGCGGACTGGGGATCCTTGTTGAAAATCAGTGGCTCCCGTGCAGGCGTGTTCTGTACCTTCAGCATGATCATCGGATCATCCAGTGCTCCAGCCTGCTTTACTTTGCTTGCAAACATCTGCCAGCGTACTCCAGAGGCTTTCAGTTCCGGATTATTGGCCAATCCGGCTGCAACAAGTTCGGTCAGATTTTCCGGTGGTAATTGCACCTCTGCCGACCATGCTTTCAGAGGCAAAATGGAGAGCAGTAGCAGTAATGCAGAAATATGGACTGTTTTCATGTGAACATCTTACAATAAGTTGCCTATGTAATGAGTAATATTTCAAAAATCGTGCCAATCCGCTCTTATACTTGACACCGTTGAAAATCAAATCCTGTTGCACTATCAAATGTGCAGAATATTCTTCACTTGCAGTAGAATTCTCAGCACAATTTGTGGCTGCACGTCGCTCTTTTACATTAAATTTTTGGTTCGCTCTGTTTTTTCGGCAGTTTAATGTCATATTTTTCAATCCTGTAGATGAGTGTATGGCGGGGAATTCTGAGAAAACGGGCGGCCGCCGTCTGGTTCCATGCATTGCGCTCCAAAGCGGCAATAACAATTTCGCGCTCCAGTTGCTCAAGAGAGTACCCTTCGTCAGGCAATGTTACAATGCCACGCGTTTTGACTTTGTATTCACGAAATTTGACGGGTATATCGGCCAGCTTGATGGTATTGCTGTTTCGCAGAATGATGAGACGCTCGATGGTGTTTTCAAGCTCCCGCACATTTCCCGGCCAGGGATAGGTCATCAGGATCTTCAGCCCATCATTTTCAATTCTGATCTTGTCGCTGCAATGTTTTCGACAAAAATATTTCACAAGAAGCTGGATATCCTCCGTTCGATCACGGAGTGGCGGGAGATGAAGCGGAATGACCGATAACCGGTAATAGAGATCTTCGCGAAAGCTGCCATCAGCAATCGCTTGCTCAATATTCAGATTGGTTGCCGACACAACGCGAACGTCAAGCTTCTGTACCTTGGTTGAGCCAATCGGTTCCACCTCCTTTTCCTGCAAGGCCCTCAGCAGTTTTGGCTGGAGTTCAAGCAGCAGTTCACCTACCTCATCAAGGAAGATGGTGCCCCCGTCGGCAAGCTGGAATTTCCCTTTTTTTTCTTTTATCGCTCCGGTAAACGCCCCTTTCGTGTGACCAAAGAGCTCGCTTTCAAGAAGGTCACGCGGAATGGCGGCACAGTTTATGGTAACGAACGGGCCGTTCCTGCGCGAACTGTTTGCATGAATGGAGCGGGCAACCAGCTCTTTTCCTGTTCCTGATTCCCCCGTTATCAGAACGGGTGCTTCCGTGTCGGCCACTTTGCGAATAACCTCAAAAACTTTCTTCATCTCTTCTGATGAACCGATAATGGTATGGAAATCAGACAGGTCTGATAACTCACTTTTCATCCGTTTGTTTTCTTCCGTCAGATCACAGAATTGCAGTGCCTTTCGTACTGTCAGCTTGAGAGCTTCTCTGTTGAATGGTTTTGTGATGTAGTCGTAGGCTCCGCTCTTCATGGCTTCAACGGCAGCATCAACGGTTCCGAAAGCGGTTATGATAATGACAAGGGTATCGGGTGAGCGTTCCTTGATGATTTTGAGAACCATCAATCCATTCATACCCGTCATTTTCATGTCGGTGATAACAAGGTTGGGCTGAAAGTCTTCCATGAGAGACAATCCTTTTTCACCTGAGGAGGCCGCCTGTACTTCATAACCCTCTTCCTCAAGATTGTATTCAAGTACTCTGCGCAGCGATGTATCATCGTCAATGACCAGAATTTTTGCTTTCATGAAATTCTTCAATTGGTTGTTTTCAACATCGGCAATCTGATTGTTACCGTTGTGCCGTTTGCTGTGTCACTCTCGATCAGTAAAATACCCTTGTGGCGTTCAATGATTTTTCTGGTAATAGCCAGTCCAAGTCCGGTCCCGTTCTGTTTGGTCGTGAAAAAAGGGTCAAAAATCCGTGGAAGCGTTTCAGCCGTTATTCCCGATCCGGTATCCTTGAAACAGATCTCGCAGAATTCAGCCTCAGAAACGTTTGTCGAGATAATGACCTTGCCGCCAGGCGGCGTAGCCTGCAAAGCATTGATGATAATGTTCAGGAATGCCTGGCGCAGTTTTTCTCCATCCCCCTGGATGATCAACGGCAATGCCTGTGGTTGCAGAAGAAGCGTGATAAGCTTTTCCCGTGCCTCATTGGCCACCAGACTTATGATGGTTTCAAGCTCATCCTGAATGGAGCAGGAGAGCATGTCAACCGGTTTCGGGTGCGCCATAAGAAGAAAATCCTCTACAACCCGGTTCAAACGTTCAGTCTCTTTGATCTGGATCTCAATGAACTCATATTTGGGATTATCCGGCTTGTAATCATCTTTTAAAATTTCGGCAGTGCCTCGAATGGAGCTGAGGGGATTTCGTATTTCATGTGCCAGCACGGCAGCCATCTCTCCAAGAGTGGACAATTTTTCGGCTCGTCTCAACTGTTCTTCAATAACGATGATCTGTTCTGATTGCTGTTGCAGTTTCAGGTATGACTCTTTCAGTCCCCGGGTACTCTTTTGCAGTTCAACGGTTCGTTCCCGTTCTCGTTGCGACAGCACACCGGTTACTCCGCCGACCGTATTGTAGATGAGTATTTCAAGATATTTTTCCATCTCCATGCCCGGGTGCCCGCCCCACTGGAAAAGGATATGAGGAGCATAGACAATGCTGACGATGATTGAACAGAGAAGCCCGCCTCGCAGACCGAACCAGAAGGCTGCCAGGATGATCGGCAGATAGTAGAGACGCTGAAAAATATCGTGCAGATAGTGAAGATGAAGAGGTGTCAGATAGTGAAGCAAACTGATGGCGACGACAGAGGCAGCAAGTATCAGTGTTCGAATAATAGCTGACTTTTCCATTCATTTTCCTGTTCGATGTGCCCGGAGTTTGATCGCGGTTCAAAGAGCCTGGCGTTTCTGCTCTCTCTGAACAGGATTTACTGTCATTACAAAATATACTTAACGGTAACCTACTTAAATTAATTCTATTATCGTATTTTTCGGAGTACGGTTACTCAACAGAATGGACCTTGGCCACCTTTTTTGCCACAAAAACAGAATGTATCCCGACTTTTCGCGAGCAACGAAGTAATGGAATCGAGGAACAAAATAAGAGATGCACCACAATTTAAATCACAACAGTCAAAAAATGCTCATTACCTTTTCAACGGATAAAACAGTCAGCCAGGCTGCGGCTGCCTTGCAGGAGGTTGTTCCTGCCCACCACTTTGGTGTTTTGCAGGTGTATAATTTTAAAGAGATTATGGCAAAGAAGGGACTGGAGTTCTCTTGTGAGTGTCTGGTCTTCGAGGTTTGTCAGCCGCAGCAAGCTAAAAAGCTGCTTGATCAAAATCTCAGTTTATCCACTATTCTGCCATGCCGGATCTCAGTTTATGATGAGGATGGTCAAACCATCATCGCTCTTTTGAGACCGACCTCACTGGTGGCACAATTCAATGATCCGCAAATTACAGAGATAGCGCAGGAGATAGAAGAGAGGCTTGTTGCCATCATGAATGAAGTTTTATCAGCATGATGTGGAACGCTCACCGAGCGCATTTTGGCAGAGTCATTTTTTTGCCGCAATCGCTTGTTATTTAATGCCTTGCACCGATTCAAAATGTGATACTATTTTTATGATCTAATCCCTCAATCCGTTCTTTCAACGGCACAGTTACCGTAACCGTTGTTCCCTCCAGCGGTTTGCTTTCGAACGAGAGCGTCCCATGCATCTCTTTAACGATTCCCTGACTGATCGACAGTCCGAGGCCGGTGCCTTTTTCGGATGTTTTGGTGGTATAGAAGGGCTGCGTGATGTAATCGAGCTCTTCACGGCTCATGCCGACACCATTATCCTCCACTTGCAAAACAACCGAAGTACCGTTACGCAATGAGTTTATCTTGATTTTCATAGAGAAATCCTTACCGGTTTTTTTCTTTTTTTCTTCCAGTGCATCGATGGCGTTTCGTATCAGGTTAAGCATCACCTGCTCAAACTTGTACATATTGCCCGATACCGGCAGCTCTGCCTCGGCCGTCGTAAAGTCAAACGTAATATTTTTCTCGTAACAGAGCAGCGAAACAATATCCATTGCTGCCCTTACTGCGGCATTGCTGTCAAAAACAGTTACTCCTTTTTTTGATTCTTTGCCAGCAAAAGAGCGGATTGTATCGACAATTGTTTCGATACGTTCAATATTATGAAGGAGTTTTTTCGATGTTTTGGTGATGTCGCTCTTGACCTCACCACTGTAGGTGTTGGCTTCAACAAGCATTTTCTCAACAACCAGCCCTATGGTATTGATGGGTTGATAAATCTCATGCGCAATGCCAGCCGCCATTTCACCAAGGCCGGTCAAGGTTTTGTTGAAGAGAAGTTCACTTTCAATGAGTTTTTGCTGCGAAATATCGCGCAAAATAATCAGATATGAATGGGGTGCTCCATGACTGTCTTCAACCAAAGAGAGGCTGATTTCAGATGAACAAATGGAATTGTCTTTCCGCTTCAGCAAAAATTCATATTTTTCCACCGTTCTCTCCCTCTCTACTTTTGCAAGGGCTTCCTTAAAGGCGCCAACATCACGAGGGTGCATCAGGGAGGAGAAGGGGAGTCCAAGAAGCTCCTTCCGACTTCTGGCGCCATAGAGGTCGAGCCCCATATTGGAAACGCTGATGATCGCACCGTTGAGGTCAATGGCGAGAATACTGTCGGCGAGTGCTTCGAGCCGCTTGCGTTCGGTAATGTCAAACATAATGGCATAAATAAAGGGTTTTCCCCCAATATCAATGCTGTTGCTGAACACCTCAACATCACGGATGGTACCATCAGCAATGCGGTTGCGAAAAATAAAGTGCTGCTCCTCATTGGTCACACAACGCTCTATTTGCTTCTGAAGCTTTTCAGGAGGCAATGTGCTGATCTGGATTTGATCAAGACGCATCCGGCAGAGCTCTTCAACTGGCCATCCATAAAAGTCGGCAGCCGCCTGGTTAGCCTCAACAATGGCTCCATTCTCTGGGTCTACAAGAAGTTTGGCCGCTGCGTGGCTTTCAAACAGCTTTCTGAAGCGCTCTTCATGCTCAACAAGAGCCTTTTCCAATCGCTTGCGCTCGGTGATGTCAATACCCATACCGATCAAAAAAGGGTTTCCGCCAAGAGTAACTTTTCGGGTTGTTACCAAAAACCAACGGTACTCAGGCCCTCCACAAAGTCGCACCCGATACTCAAAAGTTATTTCATCATTCTCATGGGTTATAGCGCTTTGCAGTGTCTTATTTGCTTTCTCCCTGTCGTCCGGATGCACAAGCTCCGTAGCGCTAAAACCTATGCCCTCGCCTTGCTGGTGACCGAAAATTTCTCTCCGCACATAGTCGTTATACCGCACAATCAACCCGTTCTGGTCAACCATGTAAAAAATTCCAGGGATACTCTCGATTAATGAATGGTTGATTGCCGCTTCAGTCTGTAACTTCTGTTCAATCGCTTTGGTCTCGGAAATGTTTTGGACAAAAACAAGCAACTCCATCACCTTACCCTCTTTATCAGTAATCGGATAAATGGTATGACGGAGAGTTGCATCACCTTGCTCGTCCTCCCACGAAAAAGGTTTTGCAGAGTCGATTGCTTTTTCGGTGTAATTCATGCGCTGCTCACGGAGTTCAGACGTCAGCAAATCAAATCCGTTCATGTTCATGCACTCCTCAACGCTCTTGCCAAAAATTGCAGCAAAAGCGCTGTTGGCTGCAAGGATAGTATAGTGAGTATCCAGAAGCAAAACCGGATCAGCAAAGTTGTCAAAAAGAGAGTGAATCGATTTCCCCCAATGCTTTTTTTCCTCCTGAAGCAACGCATTCTTCTGCCTGGCATTGCAGAGATCAGTTATATCCGAGAGAGTAAGGCGGCACTCTCTGCAATTTTCGTCTACAAGTGCATCACAATGAAGGATGCGACGGCGAGCCGAAGGATGATGAGCCTTAGGAGTGTCGTCATCCAGAAAGGCAATATCCGCTTCTTTATGTTTCATGGAACTGAAGGCACCTTCCAGGAAGACGTTGAACATCGAGTACGCTTCATCAGCAACAAAGCTGCTTAACCGTTTTTTCATCAAGCCTGGAATCATCCTTTTGGCAGCAAGGTTTGCCCGGAGTATCCGGCCCTCCCTTGAAAGGGTCAGGTAGCCAAGAGGGGCCTCCTCGTAAAGAACGGTGTACTGCTCAAGTGACTTTTCCAAGGCACTTCTTGTCAGCTCAAGCTCCTCCCGTTGCATTTCGAGTTCGATTTGGTGAACCGAAAGCTCATGGATCATTCGAAGCATCTCTTCTGGTGAAGAAGAAACATCCAGCGGAGTCATCGGCTTTCGCCGCAATCGTTTTTCAGCAAGTGAGCGTAGCTCTGAATGTGCCACGGGTTTGATGTTATGCTGCTTTTTTATCACGCGATGTTGTTGTGTTGTGGAATAGGGTTAAAAACAAGGTATAATTCCAATTCATTATCAAGGTAATAAACAGCAACAAGAACTGTTACGTTTTTACAGGATTAATTCAACAGATACCATCAAGGTCCGCTTCTTGTGCGATCTATTCAGCTTTCTTCCGGAAGGAAAACTCTCTATCAGCAATAGATATCTCAAAGTGTTTGGGCATTTTATACCCATTGATAATCTTGTCAACCATTTGGCCTGTTTCCGATGCACTCACAATGGGTTTTTCGTGTGGCGATGAACTTCATTACCAATTTTCTGTAGTTTTTTTCTGTTGCATCCAATAACTCTTGGCGCTTGCGCCTCCATTCATCACAGAGCAATGGATTGAAGCTGGCGATAAGTCGTTCATCGGCTTATTCTGGCAACATCGAACACCTCTTCCGCTCAGGGCTACCGATATTAGTCTTCGAAGTTCAGCGGATTTTGCGTTGAAAAGTTTACTCTCTCCATTTCCTTGTTTATCTTGGTCTTCAGGAGCATTCCCTGAGTATACGGGAAGCTCAAAAGACTGGATTATTGAGCAAATTGTAACGTTTGTGTAAAATTTGGGCTGATTCCCAGTTTTGATTCGTGTTTATCTTGTTTTAAGATAATCGGTTATGGCCCCACTACTGAAAAACGAATATGAAAATCTCTATTCTTTATGCCGGTGCAGCATCTCCTCATGCCGGGTGGGTGGCTATTGACGAGCTGGCGAAGTTGCTGATACACTATTTTCAGGCTGAAATCCTGTCGCCAAGAGTTTTGCCATTGCCCCTGGTTGATCGCTTGATCCGCCCTCACCACCTCAGATATGAACCGTTACAGACAACTGGTGGTGATGTTCTGATTGTGGTGGCGCGTAGTGCTACTGATCTTGGCATGATCAGTGCCATACCGAATTGCCGCAAGAAATTTGGCAAAATCTTCGGATTTGTAACAGATTCATATTTTCAGGCAGGATTTGTCAAGGAGACAGCTCTCTTTGATGCCATTACGGTAACGGCTCATGAAGATGTTGAGTATCCAAAAATCCGTTTTGGCATTCCTGTCCACCAGTTGTACCAAGGTACTGACGCTCTGACCTGGGCACCACGAAAATTACAGTCTCGTGAGATTGATGTGATGGGTTTTGGTCGCATACCACCAACCTTTCATACACAGTTTTCACAATGCTTTCATCCAGCAAGTTCTCCCTATTTGTATCTGCACTCTCCCCTTGGTCATTTATCAGGAACAGAGGTCTCTCTTGAGCGTGGCATGTTGTTCAAGTTGTTGCACCGAACCCGTATTTCGCTTGCCTTCCATCTTTATGTTGAGCCGCAGAGTGATCGGCCCCGTTCCATGATGGTGACGAGTCGCTGGCTTGAGTCGCTTCTGTCGGGCTGTATTGTTGCAGGACGACGCCCGGTATCACGCATGGCGGACGACATGCTGTTCTGGCAAAATTCGACGATTGAACTTTCGGATGATCCGCGGGTTGCGTCTGATGAGCTGATTGCCCTTTTGTCACGCAATGACAGTCTGGAACAACAACGGTCGACCAATATTTTTCAGATACTTCTCAACCATGATTGGCGTTACCGGATAGAGGCCTTTTGCGCCATGATGGGTCTGCCGATACCTGTGGCACTGCCTGATGATCTGTTGCGTTTGCAGGAGCTCTCCGCTCTTTTTGATACCGCAAAAAAGAGGCACTGATGCGCTGACAGACGCAGTTTATGTCTCACTCAACAGATCATGAATTTTCGGCGACAACTTCTTCCGGATTCACTGAGCTTTTCCCTGGTAAAAGTCCGGGGATGTTGAGGATTTTCCCGCGAGCCGGGCCCAGTATCAGGTTTGCTGCTACGAAGGTCAATCCACCAATGGCTGCACCGGTCAAAGCGTGGAGTGCCAGGGGAATGCCAAACACAGGAATCAGTATCGCAGCTCCGGCAGTAGCTATCGGTGGCAGTTCAAGTTTTTGGAGAGTATTTTCAGGCATAAGTGTAAATTTTTGTATGGAGTGCAAATAAATCGGCACCGTTAACAATGATAAATTGAACGAGAATATAAGCTTTTGTCGTGTTTTTTCTGAGCTGAATTTTTCAACGTCAGAGTGCTTTTCTGCTGTAATTTTAATCTATTTTTAAGCTTGGCTTTGTGCTTTTTAAAGGTTGGTTCTGATACTTTTGTAAGTGAGAAAGTGAGAACTTAAGTCTGACCAACATTTATCAATTGGAGAGTACGATGAAATGCCCCTCATGTAGTGCCGATTTGCTTCTTTCTGAACGTCAGGGTATCGAAATTGATTACTGCCCCGCTTGCCGGGGAGTTTGGCTCGACAGAGGTGAGCTGGATAAAATCATTGAACGATCGGCTTCTGAATCTCCCCGATTCCGGACAGAAGAGAATGACCGGGAGTATCGCAGGGAGGAGTCCCATCATGGCCACCATGATGATGACCATGATTATTATATCGATCCAAAAACAGGGAGACGAAAGAGACGGGGAGGTCCGTTGGGATTTCTTGGCGAATTGTTCGATTGACGCTGATGCTTCGTCATAAGCTCTTTTGGTGGCAGGTGCTTTGTCTCTTGTCGGACACCTGCCTCGTGCAATAACGATAAATCAAATTTTTCAATGAAAAACCCTGTGCGCGCTCTTTTTCTCCCATTTGTGGTACTCACTTTTGTCGCAGTTTCGGCTTGTGATAATGCTACTGAGAATTCAAAAAACACGTTGCTGAATACGGGTTCAAAAATTGGTAATAGTGCCATACAGGGCTCAATTGCTGAATTTACAAAAGCTATAAAACTTGATCCGAAATCAGCCAAGGCTTATGCTGGTCGAGGGGCTCTCAAGTATGCCATGGGCGACAGCAAGGGAGCTATAGCTGATCTTTCAAAAGCAGTAGAACTTAATCCGAAATCGCTGACAGCTTATTCTGGCAGGGGAAGTGCCAAATTTGCCACAGGAGATATTCCGGGAGCGACTGCTGATTTTATCAGCGTTGGACGGCTTATGCTGTTCTCAACCTCTGCCTCGGAGTCTGGTGATAATCCGGGCAAGGATTCAGGGAAGGAATCGGGTAAGGATTCCGGTAACTGATGAGAGTTGTAAAAGCTGTTTGGTGATCGGGTGTTGCTATGCTTGATTGAAATATAACATGACGGGAGTCAGGATGATTGCGTTGGCAGGATGGCATACGTTGCGAGTTGAAGAGCTTCTTGAAAAACTTTGTTCCTCTTCCGGTGGTATCAGTGCTGCCGAGGCTGCCGGCAGGCTTGAGGTTTATGGCCCTAACCGGATCCAGGTCGAGCACAGGGCAAGCCCCTGGAAACTGCTCTTCGAGCAGTTCAAAAATGCGCTTATTATCACCCTTCTCATAGCTACAGCTCTTTCGGCTTTTCTTGGTCACGGCATTGAAGCTGTGGCTATTGCTGTTATCGTTGTGTTTGCCGTGCTGCTTGGTTTTGTTCAGGAGTTCAAGGCTGAACGGGCTATCGAAGCACTCAGGGAGATGGCTGCTCCACTGGCAAAGGTGAAGCGTGATGGAGAGGAGCTTGTGATTAATGCTTCAGAGCTTGTTCCTGGCGATGTAGTGATGCTTGCTGCAGGCGATAGGGTTCCGGCTGACGCGCGGCTCTTGCAGGCAATGAACTTGCGCAGTGATGAAGCCTCATTGACCGGGGAGTCGCTGCCATCGGAAAAAGAGGTAGATGTACTGCTTCCTGAAAATGCAGGCCCTGGCGATCGTAAAAACATGGTTTTTGCCGGAACAGCGATCAGCTATGGTCGAGCTTTGGCAGTTGTGGTTGCGACCGGTATGCAGACGGAGTTTGGCCGGATTGCTACTATGCTTCAGTCTGTAGAAACTGAAAAAACACCCCTTCAGAAAAATCTTGACAAGGTTGGCTCTGCTCTTGCTCGTGCAGCTTTTGTTATTGTGCTGGTTATTGTGGCGTTTGGAGTCTTTCGAGGCCAGTCGTTCATTGAGATGCTTATTTTTGGTATAGCGCTTGCCGTAGCAGTTGTGCCTGAAGCGCTTCCTGCAGTGGTGACCATTTCACTTGCTCTTGGTGTGCAGCGGATGGTGAAGCGTCATGCTCTCATGAGGCGACTGCCTGTTGTAGAAACCCTTGGCAGTACCACGGTTATCTGCTCTGACAAAACAGGTACTCTCACACGTGATGAAATGACGGTACGTGTTCTCTATACTTCTGGCGTGCTTGTCGAAGTGAGCGGCTCGGGTTATGTTCCTGAGGGTTCTTTTACTGTTCAGGGTGGGGGAACTTTACCTGAAAGTATGCAAGAGCTGCTTCTGTCGGGACTTCTCTGCAATGATGCCCGGATTGTGAAAAACGGGGAGGCTGGCTGGAAGATAGCCGGAGATCCGACAGAGGGGGCACTGCTCGTTGTTGCCCGCAAGGCGGGACTTGATGAGCTTGAACTGCAGCATGAGTATGAGCGTCTTGACGAGCTGCCATTCTCTTCCGAGACCAAGCGGATGATTACCCTGCACCGGAGTGGGCAGGTAAAGAGAGCGGTCATAAAAGGTGCCCCGGAAGTTTTGCTCGCTGGTTGTGATTATGTTCGTCTTGGTAGTGGTGTTCAGTTGCTCGATGATGCAATGAGGGCCATGCTTCTTGCTGAGGCAGATGCTCTCGGTAAAAGGGCTCTCAGGGTTCTTGCTCTTGCCGTCAAAGAGGTCCCTGAGATTCGGGGAGCTGACGAAGGAATGACCTTTCTCGGGTTTGTCGGCATGATTGATCCGCCGAGAGCTGAAGCTGCTGATGCGGTGCGTCACTGCCTTGAAGCGGGTATTCGTCCGGTCATGATTACCGGGGACCATCCTCTGACTGCTGAAGCGATTGCCCGGGAGCTTGGTATTCTGCGTGATGGAAGAGTGGTGACCGGTGTTATGCTGCAGGGGATGAGTGAGGAGGAACTTTGCCACTCTGTTGGTTCCATTTCGGTTTTTGCGCGGGTTGCACCGGAGCATAAGCTTCGCATTGTTGAAGCTTTGCAAAAAAACGGTGAAGTGGTCGCTATGACTGGAGACGGGGTGAATGATGCACCTGCTCTGAAGAAAGCTGATATTGGTATTTCGATGGGTATCACCGGTACTGACGTCTCAAAAGAGGCATCCGCCATGATGCTGACTGACGACAATTTTGCCTCAATTGTGGCTGCGGTTGAAGAGGGGCGGGGTATTTATGACAATATCAAGAAATATCTGACCTATCTGCTCTCCTCCAATATCGGCGAACTTGGCCTGATGGCCGGAGCAACGCTTATGGGTATTCCGCTGCCGCTCTCTGCTGTCCAGATTCTCTATGTCAATCTTGCCACCGATGGCCTTCCAGCGCTGGCTCTTGCTGTTGATCCGGCTGAGAGCGATATCATGCGGCGCCGTCCAAACGATCCGAAAAAAGGGATCTTTACTCGACCCATACTTACCCTTATGCTGACTGGCGGGATCTGGTCGACTATCGTCAATCTCTCGCTTTTTCAGTTTGCTCTTGCCTCAGGCCGATCTCTTCAGGAGGCCATGACGATGACTTTTGTGTCCCTCGTGCTTATCCAGTTTTTCAAAGCTTATAATTTTCGTTCTGAACGTGCGTCAATTCTCCAGCGGCCCTTTGCGAACAAATGGCTGAACCTTGCAATTGTCTGGGAGTTGGTAATGCTGACTGCAATTATTACCATTCCTGTTTTTCGTACACCGTTCGGGACATTTTTTTTGACAGCGCAAGATTGGGCAATTGCAATTGGCGCTGCTGCGACTGTTGTGCCTGTTATTGAACTGCTTAAATATTTTTTACGCAATGGGCTATTCGGGATCGGGCGGCAATGACTTTCTTGATGGATGGATTATAACTTCTCTTGAATCGTTGCTACATTCGAGGGAGATGCTGTTTTTTCAATACCATTCTTATCCATGGAGAGAAGGTCATGGCTATCGATTCACAATTGCAGCTTGCTGCAAATGCCATTCAGGATGCAAAGAGACGCATGGAAAGGGCAAAAGATGATGCGGATGACGATTATGAGATCCGACAGGCACTGAAAGTTCTTGATGAAGCGGCAGAGTATATACGGGGAGCCATAAAGGAACTTCCCAAGTGAGATATACAAGGCTGCCACATTCCGTCCGTGCAACCCGGAGGCTGCGTTATGGCGGGATATGGCAGGGAAGAGGCCGGAGGTGATTTACTCCTGAATCAGCGTGTTACGTAGAAACAGGCGAACTTGAGGTAGCTTGTTTCCGGCATGGCAAGCAAGACAGGATGATCGAAGGGTTGCGTGTTTTTGTAGATCAGCCTGAGCTGGCAGCCTGCGGAAAGTGCGGCTTGATGTACGGATTGCAGGAAATCCTCTTCTGAAACGTGGTGACTGCATGAAGCGGTAGCAAGAAATCCTCCGTTTCGGATGAGTTGCAGTCCGAGTTTATTGAGCCGCTTGTAGGCCTTGAGTGCGCCGGGCAGGTTTTTGCGGCTTTTGGTGAAACTTGGCGGATCAAGAACAACAAGGTCGAATGCCTCTTTCGACTCAACCATCTGGTCGAGGGTATCGAAAGCGTCTGCAGCAACGAGACTGTATTCTGAGAATTTGTTCAGTGTTGCGTTGCGTTCCGCCCGCTGCAGCGCCTCTTTGGATGCGTCGATCAGAATGGCTGAACGAGCCCCTCCATAAAGGGCGTTAAGAGCAAAACCTCCGTCATTGGTAAAGACATCAAGCACGTCGGCACCTTCGGAAAACTTCCGGATAATTCTTCGGTTTTCACGCTGGTCAAGGAAAAAGCCGGTTTTCTGTCCTTCAAAAAGATCAACCTCAAAGGAGATGTCTGCGTCGTAAATAACCTGTTTTGTTGCAGAGCGTTCGCCCCTGATAACATCCTTGTGGAGCGTAAGACCTTCGAGCTCTCTCAGGGGGGATTCGTTGCGCACGATGATAACGTCAGGGTTCAGCATCTCCTGCAATACATCGCAGATCAGCGGCAGGTGAATGTCCATGCCTACCGAAAAAGCCTGAAGCACAATTGCCTTGTTAAATCGGTCTACAATGAGTCCTGGCAGGCCGTCCGATTCGCCATGTACTAGGCGATAAGCGTTGGTCTCCTGACTGGTGTAGATTTTTTCACGGAGCGTGAGCGCTTCCCGAAATTTTTTATGGAAAAAATCTTTGTTAGGTTCTTCGTCATTGCGGGTAAAGAGTCTTACCGAGATGAGAGAGTGGGGATTATAGAAGCCGGTTCCAAGGAATTTTTTGTCGTGGGTAAAGAGTTTTACGGTTTCACCGGAGGCAATATCGCGGGGAAGGCTTGCGAGTTCGTTGCTGAACACCCAGAGATGTCCTTTCTGGATCCGGTGGTGTTCTTTTGGCTTAAGATAGAGCGATTGCATTGTCTTGAAAAATGTGTTGTGGTTTTGATAGCTTTGCATTTTACCTTAACATAAGTCTGGAATGTAAAATGCAATTGTTCAGTTCGCGAGTAAACGGCATTTTCAGCCGCAGAGCATCCAGCGCGGTGCTTTGCGTGCCTGATGCAATGTGCAGCAAAAGCGATGAATCTCAAAGGAAAAAAATGCCGGCTTTGCTGAACCTGTGGTTGCTAACTGAAAAGGAGTGGTGGAATGAAGGGAAAGGGAATGCTGGTGTGGGCACTATTTCTGCTTGTCTTGGGTGGAGGGTGTGCCGATTTCAGAACGGTTGGCAAGCAGGAGCTGCCTGCTGAGCAGACGGCGCTGATTGCCGAACATACGGTTCTCTATCGTGAAGTTGCCGAAGCATCGCCGTTTATCGAGTCGCTGGATGGTTACGCTGATGTCTGGATAAAAACACCGAAACGGCAGAATCGTCTTTTTTGCAACATCAGGATTAACCGGGGTGGTGAAGCAAGGATGATTGTGAGTGCAGGCTTGCTTGGATGGCCGGTTGCCGATATGTTTTTTAACAAGGATTCGCTCTATGTGCACGATATGCTCAATAACCGCCTTTTTCTGGGCAGTAACAATGAGCTTAATCTTGAAAAAATTCTTGGAGTAAATTCAGGATACAGGCTTCTGATGGAGTCTCTGTTGGGGCTTGTAAAAATCAATGAGCCTGCAAGCGCCATCAGATCGGTGAAAAAGGGTTCAGGGATGCTGCTCTTTACGCTTGCGAGTCTTACGGGAAGCAAAGAGGTGGTTATCGATCCCGCCAACAGGACGCTTGCTGCCCTGCTTGTAAAGGATCGGCAGGGAAAGACAACAACGGAGATCCACTTCAGGAATTTCGAGTCTATCACGGTTGACGGACGCAGAGCACTGGTGCCGAAAGAGATCGAGATGGTGCTTTACAACAGCGGCGCTGATGGTACCGGTGAGCATCAACTCGTTATAGCCTATGATGAACGGGTGTTTAATCAGGAGAATCGGTTGATCAAATTTGTGATGCCGAAAAAAGTAAAGGTTGTCAACCTTGATGATACAGCATTTTTGCCCTGGATGTGATGCACTGGCATTTTGCGACGTTATGTGAACCCTTGCCGGAGAGGGCAAAATGTGGCTTAAGCCCCCTCCGAAATGGTTTTTTTGACGGTTTTGTTTACTGTGCAGTGCGGAAATTCTCTGCTGCGAATTCCCAGTTGAGCAGGTTGTCGATAACGGTTGCGACATAGTCGGGCCGACGGTTCTGGTAGTCGAGATAGTAGGCGTGTTCCCAGACATCGATGGTAAGGATCGGTTTCTGGCCGCTGGTTGAAGGGGTTTGCGCATTAGCAGTTTTTACGACTTTGAGCTTATCACCTTCAAGGACAAGCCATGCCCATCCGCTGCCAAACTGGGTTGCTGCGGCACTTTTAAGCTCATCTTTAAACTTGTCGAAACTACCGAAATCCTGCGTGATTTTTGCTCCAAGCTCTCCGGAAGGTTCGCCACCACCGTTGGGTGTCAGGCAGTTCCAATAGAAGGAGTGATTCCATGCTTGTGCGCCGTTATTGAAGATACCGATTTTCTGCGAGTCTGCGGATGTTTGGGCAATGACCTCTTCAAGACTCAAGCTGTCTAAAGGAGTGCCTGCTACAAGGTTGTTGTAGTTTGTTATGTATGCAACATGATGCTTGCCATAGTGAAAGCTGAAGGTTTTTGCGGAGATAAATGGTTCGAGTGCATTTTCTGCGTATAATAATGCCGGTTGATGATATGCCATAAAGTGATATTATTTAGAGTTTAAAAAGAGGCAATACAGGTACATTCAATATGGTTTAAACTGCTATTTTGAAGATTTAGTTTCTGTTGGTTTTCAAAATTGAGTTGAGCCGTAGGGAATCGGAAGAGTCGGCATCGCAAGATTGATGCGCAGAAGCAGAGTTCAGAACTCTGGAGATTGTTCCTTGTGCAGGTGCGGGCAACTATTTTCAATAAAACAGATGCAGGAGCGTGATGCGAAGCTATCCTTTTCTTGTGGGCATAACGGGTGGACTTGGAAGCGGAAAATCAATGGTATGTCGTTTCCTTTCGGAGATGGGTTGTGCTCTTTTTGAGTCTGACCGTGTAGCAAAGGAGTTGCAACTTCACGATCCTGAGGTGATTGAGGGAATCAAGGCACTTTTTGGTTCGGAGGTTTATTCCCTTGATCCCTCTGGTGGCTTGGTGCTTGACCGAAAAAAGATAGCATCAGATGTTTTTTCCTCTTCCGAAAAACTTGCAGCACTCAACAAGCTTATTCATCCAAAGGTTTCAGGCGAATTTCGCAAAGCGGTGCTTGAAGGCGAAAAGCGGGGCACAAAAATTTTGCTGAAAGAGGCTGCGATTCTTTTTGAATCGGGCGGATGGGAGGGGCTTGATGTCGTGGTTGTTGTGGCGGCTGATATGCAGGAAAGGATTAACAGGGCGGTGCAGAAAGGTATGGGTACGCGTGAAGAGATCATGTTGCGTATAGCAGCGCAGTGGCCTCAAGAGATGCTGATTGCAAAAGCTGATTATGTACTTATCAATAAAGGTGCTCTGGATGAGCTGAAAAAAGAGACAGAAGTACTCTGGCATACGTTGCTTGCCGCTGCCGAATCACTCTGCAATCACCATTGAAAGTGCCGGTAGTGATACGCCGTAACGGTATGATGTGTTGCTGTGCGAGTCCATGAACTCTTCATATCGGTGCGTTATGGCGTAGCGTGATGCCTTGGCTGAAAAAATCCTGTGACCGAACTGAAGATTGTATTCGTCAAGAGTTCCGCAATCAAGGAAAAGCAGTTTGAGCGAACGCAGTGCTTCGCGGTACTCTTCCCGCTCAATCATCTCTACCGGATCAAAGGTTAGCCACTCATTCCATACCTTACTGACTGGTTCGCAGGTATGGGGATTAAAGGGCAGTCGCATGTTTTCAGGTGCACCTTTTTCCGGATCAGGAGAGTAGGCTGCTGCCATAGCAATGAGGTCAAGCAGGGCAAACTCTTTTTGCGGCTTTTTCTGTGCGTTTTCATAGGAAGTCAGAAAACCGGCAATATCTCCCCCGTATTGTTCAAGGATTTTTGCGGCTGCGGGGAAATTTGGTTTGTAACAAAGCTCGAAGCCCATATCCCCACTGTGGCAAGCAACAGCGGAAAACTTGTCTGGATGTTTCATAGCCATTCGGAGCGCACCGAACCCTCCTGATGATTTTCCTGCTACAGCCCTGTGCTCTCTTGCTGCAAGAGTCGGGAGCGTGCGGTCTATGAAAGGCACAACTTCATCGACAAGATAGGTTTCATACATGCCTGTTGCAACAGAATCGACATACTGTGAGCCACCGTAACGGGTCATGCAGTCGGGCATGATAATGATGGTCTCCTGCATTTTTCCTTCGGCTATCAGAAATTCAGCCATTTCCGGTACGCTTTGACGCCCGAAACTGTAGTTCATGAAAGCGGCACCTGTGGAGGCAAAGCCCGCAAGAAGATAGATAACCGGAAACCGCTTTTTTCCGTCGAAGGAGGGGGGAAGGTAGACGGGAATGCGGCGTTCAGCCGGGTCATTCAGGGGGTTTCCGGCAAGAGTGATGCCTGGTACGATAACCTCAATGATCTTCGGGTATGGTATCCTGCCTCTTGTCATGATTTCAGTGCAGCATTGTTGCGGTTAACATGGGCGGAAATCAGAATGCTGAGTTCGTAGAGAAGAATCATCGGAAGACCGATGATGAGTTGTGTGACCAGATCGGTTGAGGGAGTAACAACCGCAGCAACAATCAGCAGGAAAACGATAGCATGTTTTCGGTAAAACCTCATGAATGCAGGTGTCAGAAGCCCTATTTTTGAAAGAATGTAGGAGATGAACGGGAGCTCAAAAACCAGTCCGGCAGTCAGGAGTGTGCCGATAAAAAAGCTGACGTAGTCCTGGACGGAGATATTGTTTTTAATCAGCGATGTTCCAAAGCCAGCAAAAAACTGCAGCGAAATCGGCAGGAAAACAAAATAACCGAAGGCAATACCGGCAAAGAAGCAAAGGGAGATAAAGAGTATGGAAAAACGGCTGGCTTTGCGTTCATGTTCGTGCAGGCCTGGAGCAACAAACTGCCAGATCTGCCAGGCTATGAAGGGAAAGGAGAGAATGAATCCGGCAAAGAAGACAACCTGAAAATATAAGGAGACCTGTCCGTAAGGGACAAGGTTTTGAAGCACCAGACCTTCGCTGCTTCTTTTCAGGGGACCGATAAGAATTTCATTGACCAGAAAGTCGGCATAAGTGGCACAAAGGGTGGTAACGATGAGTAGTACGATGGTGGTCTTGATCAGTCGGGATCGTATTTCCTCAAGATGGCCGATAAAGTTGAGCTCGCTTTCCGGTTCAGACTCTGTAACCCCCGTGCTCTGCTGCTCATCTTGCAGCAGTTCGAGTGACGTTTTTGATGCGCTCTCTTCTTGCATTGATTTTTTTTCAGACTGCGGTTGTTACTGCGCTGTTTTTTGAAAGAAACGATAAAAACCACAAAACATAGCAACAAAGAAGCTCGTAGCCAAGAAAATGTTTTAATGGTTTGCGTCCGGGGAGAATGTTTGCTCGGTAATCATGCATGAAGAGGGATTTTTTATCGCTTATCAACAACAGTTCCTGTTTCATCAATTTTTTTTGCACCTCGAAATGTTTACTTTTCATTCCATTTCAAGAGCTCTGTATGGTAAGGGGAGCTCGTCACGTTACTGTCAGGGGATTTGGTGAATATCAAGGATGTTGTTGCATCGGTAGCCGATGAAATAGAAATTTTTCAGCAGAGGTACAAAGTGGTGCTTCACGCCCAAAATACGCTCGTCGACAAGGTTACCCGCTATGTGCTCAAGCAGCAAGGAAAACAGATTCGCCCAGCTATGGTTTTGCTTGCAGCCCAGTTATGTGGCGGCGTTACAGAATCGTCCTATCGGGCGGCGATTATGGTTGAACTGCTCCATTCGGCAACACTGATTCATGATGACGTGGTGGATGGTGCCGAGATGAGGCGGGGCATCGCGTCGATCAATGCATTGTGGAAAAACAAGATCTCGGTGCTTATCGGTGATTATCTGCTCTCAAAGGGCCTTTTGTACTCTCTTGAATACAAGGACTATGGTTTTCTGCACATGGTTTCCGAAGCGGTACGCCGAATGAGTGAGGGAGAAATTCTTCAGATCCAGAAAACCCGCAGCCTTGATATTTCTGAAGAGGATTATCTGAGTGTCATTGCCGACAAGACAGCTTCGCTCATCTCTTCTGCTTGTGCCATGGGCGCAATGAGTGCAACAACTGACGAGGGGCGTATTGCAGCTCTGAAAAGTTACGGCGAATATCTCGGCCTTGCTTTCCAGATCCGCGATGATTTGCTTGACTACACGGGTGATTCAAAAAAAACCGGCAAGCAGATGGGTATTGATATCAAGGACAAGAAAATAACACTTCCCCTTATTTATGCTCTTCTCCATGCTCCGGCTTCTGAACAGAAAACGATCCGTTCCATTTTGAAAAGTTCACGGAAAAGGGCGGTGAAGAGCGCTGAGGTTATTGCGTTTGTTACCAGTAAAGGGGGGCTTGTTTATGCCGCTGAAGTTGCAGAAGGATTTGCTGCAAAAGCAGTTGCGTCAATCAGCTCTTTTCCCGACAGCTCAGCCAAGACTTCATTGCTGAAGTTGGTGGATTTTGTCATGAAAAGAGAGTATTAGTCTTCTCCCTGGTTACAGTGAGGGGATCGAAAACAGGATAATTCCAGAAATAACCGGTTTGCAGCGAGATGAAGAAAGCAGGGTTGATCGTTCTTTTGTGTATCGGGTTTGTCGTGATTCTCGACAAGGTTATTATGCCGTTTTATATTTCACAAGGGAGTGTAAAGGTTGTTCCTGCTGTTCTCAATATGGATTATGAGAATGCTTCGGAGCGTTTGCGGCGTGAGGGTTTTGAGGCAATTAAAAGTTACCATGTTATATACCTCAGCAAGGTTGACTCAAATATTGTGCTCTCCCAGATGCCTGAAGCCGGAACAGAGGTCAAGCCTGGCAGAAAGGTCTATCTTGTGGTAAACAAGCGGGAAAAGCCGACCTTTCCCATGCCTGATCTTTTGGGAAGGCCTGAATTTGATGCCCGTCAAGCGGTAGAGCGAATGGAGATGGTGGTTCAGGATGTCAAGGTCAGCCCGGTTACCAGTACGGAATTGGATGGACGGGTGCTGAGCCAGTCAATTCCCGCACAAACCATTGTCAGGTCAGGTACCTCTTTTTCCATGATAATCGGCAGGTATGAGGCAAAGAGTGATGGAGTGAAAAAAATTCCTGTTCCAAACGCTCTTGGTATGTCTCTTATCCAGGCAGAGAAGGCAATTACCGATGCTGGTCTCCGAATGGGCAAGGTCACGACCGAATATTCAGCTCTTCTTGTGCCTAATACTGTTATCAGCCAAAGGCCTGGCGTCGGCTCTCTGATATCCCCCGATCAGCCTGTTGAACTGACCGTGGTCATCATGGTAGAATAGCCATCCTCATTTATAGTTGGCTTTTTTGTACTCTTCCCGAAGGTCTTTGATCCCGGTTGTTCTGTCGTTACCGTCGCTGATAATGCCGAAATATTCAAGAATAATGCGAATAACCAGCCACATGCCAGCAAAAAGAATTGAAAGTGATCCCCAAACTGTAGAGATGCTTTTTTTTACCATAGGAGGTGTTGATAATCATAAAGAAAAGGCCATCCCTTTACAAGAATGGCCTTGCAGCATTGATACATGTAACTGCAGTTCAATCGGTAAGCGAGTCTTCCGCTTCCAGCCAGTCATCGGAATCTGATCCGTGAATTTTCCCCTTCTGTTCCCAGCGGTAGTATGCTGCAAGCCTCACCTGCTCCTCGCGCATTTCCGGAGTTAGTGCTGCGTCGTTTTTTTTCAGTTTTGCTGGAGATTTTTCTCCACCATCTTTTTCTGTGGTTTTTTTTGACATTGTTTTTGTCTCTTTTTTATTCGCATGCATGAGCTTATAACAACTTTACCAAGATAAAAAATAATCCTTAAACAGGGTAGAGTGGGAGAGCGATTTATTTCATTCGTGTTCCAATCGCCTTCCAAGAGCGCTGAAGGCAATGATGAGCAGGATCGTGAGAGCTTCGATGATCATGAAGATATCTTTTGGAATGTAGGCATTGACCGTCAGTCCCCCGTATTCCAGTACCCCAAAGAAGAGTGCTGAGAGAAGTATCCACAAGGGGTGAGCACCGGCAAGGAGTGCGACAGCGATGCCCGTAAAACCGATTCCTCCGCTCATTCCCGCCTCATAATAGTGTTTGTAGCCAAGAACAATGTTTGCCGCTCCCAGGCCGGCTGCGGCCCCACCGAGGCCCATTGCGGTTAGAGTGTGCATTCCTGCATTGATTCCTCCATACCGGGCGGCTTCAGGTTGCAGACCGGCAGCTCGCATTTCATAACCAAACCGTGATTGAAACAGGATAACCTGGAAGAGCAGTGCAACTCCAGCGGCAAGGAATGTGCTGAGGTTTGCCGGCGAGTTGGCAAACCACCCTGTGACGGTGTACAACGCCGGTATGGTGGTGGCGTCAATGATCGGAGCAGTATGAACGGTGGAGGGTAGGGCAAAATGCCAAGTCAGCAGGTATCCGGTAATGCCCTGTGCAATGAAATTCAGCATAATGGTTGCAATGACCTCATTGACACCGAAGCGTACTTTGAGCACCCCGGCAAGAAGTGCCCAGAAGGCTCCTGCAGCCATTGCCGCCGTGACGCAAAGGGAGATGGCTGTAATCGAGGGCATCCAGGCCGGAAGTATGGCACCGGTAATTGCTGCAGCAAATGCACCCATCTGAAGCTGGCCTTCAGCGCCGATATTGAAGAGTCTCACATGGAAGGGAAGGGCAACGGCAAGAGCTACAAACACAAGCGTAGTCATTCTGAAGAGCACCTGCCCGGTTCCATAGGGTGAGCCAAACGTCGCCAGAAACATTTTCTGGAAAATCAGCACCGGATCTCTCCCTGCCATGAAAATAATCAGACTACTGACAACGAGAGCAGAGAGGATAGAGAGGATGGGTATAAAAAGTCTCAGGTTTTTTCGGCTCATGGGAGGGTTGTTGTTCAGGTGATATACATGCCGATCTCTTTTTGGAACTCATGCTCCGAATTTCTTTTGAATTCGACCTCTTCCTGACTGAATTCGTATCGTATTGATCCCTTATAGAGGCAGCCGATTCTCGTTGAAAGTGCTATGATCTCTTCAAGTTCAGAGGAGAGAAGTAGTATTGCTATTCCACTTGTGCGGGTTTCGATAATCTTTTGATGGATCGTCTCGATTGCGCCAATATCAACTCCTCGGGTAGGCTGGGCAAGGAGAAGCAGGGATATTTTCGGACGGTTGAGTTCCCGCGCAAGAACGACCTTTTGTTGATTGCCTCCCGAGAGGGTGCTGATCGGCTGGCGATTCGGTGAGCTGCACCTGATAGCATAGTCAGCAATCATTGCTGCGGCATAGTGGTCAACTATGCGGTTATTAAACCCGATCCCCTGGTGAAAGGAGTTCTCCCTGTGTCGACCGAAAAGAAGGTTTTCTGAAACGGTGAAGTCCGGGATAACGGCATGACGCAGGCGGTTCTCAGGAATATGAGAAACGCCGAGGCGGGCTATTTCGGCTGGTTTCTTGCCGATGAGTGAGTCGCCCTTGAGCAAGGCATTGCCGGAAATCATGCTTCCCTCGGGCGCAAGTCCCCAGAGAGCTTGCAGCAGTTCACTCTGTCCGTTTCCTTCAACTCCGGCAATACCGTAGATTTCTCCCGCCCTGATGTTCAGGCTGAGGTCATGCACTTTTTCCACCCCTCTTTTTGTGCGAAATCCGAGCTTGTTGATACTGAGGATGGTTTCGCCAGGGGAAGGTGAGGGGTTGTTGACCCGTAAAAGGAGGCTGCGCCCCACCATCATTCGGGCAAGTTCCGGTTTTGTTGCTGAAGAGGCCGGGATGGTGCCGACGATTTCGCCTCTTCTCATGACGCTTACCGTGTCGGCTACGGCAAGCACCTCGTCAAGTTTGTGCGTAATGAGAATGATGGTTTTTCCCTTGTCACGAAGGGATCGGAGCGTTGCAAAAAGCCGTTCCGTTTCAGAGGGGGAAAGCACTGCGGTCGGCTCATCAAAAATCATGATGGTCGCATGACGAAAAAGAAGCTTGAGAATTTCAACTCGTTGCTGCTCACCGATGCTGAGGCTTCCTGCAAGGGCATCAGGGTCAAGCGCCAGCCCGTAGGCTTCGGTATTTTTCAGGATCAGTGCTTTGCATTTTTTCAGGCTGATGTGCTGAAAAAGTTTGCTCTGTTCATTGCCGAGGATGATGTTTTCGGTTACCGTGAGCTCCGGTATAAGCATAAAATGCTGATGAACCATACCAATGCCTGCATTGATAGCATCGCGGGGAGAGGTGAAGCGGATACCTTTACCCTGTATGATCATTTCGCCCGAAGTAGGCTGGTGAATCCCGTATATAATTTTTGTCAGTGTACTTTTCCCAGCGCCATTCTCCCCGACAAGCGCATGAATGGTGCCCTCCTCCACCGATAGGGAGATATTGCTGTTCGCCGAAAAGCTTCCAAACTTTTTTGAGATACCGATCAAACGAACGGCAACACCCATGGTGTAAAAATTTTCAGTGTTTAGAGCCAGCTCAACACGGTCTTGATGGAATCTTTGCTGTCAAGAGCCCTTCGGTAGGCCAGCTCGTACTCTTTGACAGGAAAGACATTGGTAAAAAACTTTTCAGTCTCAAGCCTTCCATCCTCAAGCACAGCGAAAGCCTCCTTCAGGTGGGCCATGGTTGTAATGCCGGAACAGATAATTACCGGTTCCTTATGTTGTATCAGGCGGTAGTCGTAGGCCATTACCTCATAATTGCCCATAAGCAAGACGATTGCCTGCTTTTTCATCAGGCGCACCGCTTTTTCAACAAGAAGAATTCTTCCCGTTGTCTCAATGATGAGATCATAGTTATTGTTAAATTCTTGCGTGAAATCCTCAATATCGAGAGCGATATGTTCAGCATGGGAGAGCTGTCCCCTGATACTGAAGGTTTCAACCGCATCGATGTGACGGTAACCGAGAGAGTAAAGGTACTCCGCAACCATAAGGCCGACAGAGCCGAGACCGAGTACAAGAATTCTTGATGAAGCATCAAGAGGTACTTTTTCCACAGCACTGACCGCATAGGCAAGCAGTCCGATGAGCAGATCGCGGTGGATAGGAGGTCGACCAAGCTTAAAAAGGTTCTTGCACGATGTCGGGATGATTTCCGCATGGCAGCCAGCGTAGGATTCGATTCCATCCCAACGGTCACCCCTGAAGGCATAGACAAAATTCCCTGGATGCAGGTCAGTTACCCCCTGACCGGTTTCAAGTACCTGGCCAATAGCCTCACTTCCTGGCATGATGGGATACTTGAAAACCCTGCTTGATACCGCCTTGTTGGTTAAAAGAAGCCGGTCAAAACCTGGTGTTATGGTGCTCGCAATCGTTTTTACCAGAACATCGCCGGGCTCACTGGCATGATATGCAGCGCTTTGCAGTTTAAGTTTGTTGGCTTTTCGCAAGACAATCGCTTGAGTCTCCCCCTTCATGGTCATAGGTACATGGTTACCCGGTTATTTCAGAGAGTGAAAGGGAGAAGATAATCAGGGAGGCCGAATATATAAAACGGAAATAAAAAGGCTGTTTTCCTGCCGCCACAAGCCGTTACAAAATATCCGCTGATGTCTGATACGAAATGGTTTATGAGTATAAATTGCTCTGTAATTTATACCATAAAGATCATCCAAATTGTGCGGTTAACTTTTTCAGGCAATAATCTGAAATACCGAAAAACTATTTCCTGTGGCGTTATACGATATAATTACATCTGAATAATGTTTTTCGTAGAATATTGGATTCAAGCGTAGAGATGGGGGCTTTTTATTTAGAGAATCTGATTTTAGATTTAACTTAAGCAAAAGAATTTCACGTTGTGTCGGTGTTTTGGATGTGGTAATTCTGAACTTCGAGGTCTGGATTTGTATTTACTCTCCACTCCACTCAGGCGATGCTTTATCGGCTATTGTTTTTCTACAGTGTTTCATTTTCGATTCTTCAGCGGCCCCTCTATCGGAAGTTAAGCTGATCCTGTTTCCCTCTTTGTGGGGTTTTAATTTTCTTGTATTCGTTAATAAAGGCAAAACCTTTGTTCATGCGTATTCTTACTTTCACAGGTAAAGGCGGGGTGGGCAAAACCAGTGTCTCTGCTGCGACTGCAGTTCGTTTGTCGGAGTTAGGCTATCGCACTCTTGTTCTTTCAACTGATCCTGCACACAGCCTGTCGGATTCGTTTAATCTCTCTCTTGGTTCTGAACCGACAAAGATCAAGGAGAATCTTTATGCTATAGAAGTCAATCCTTATGTCGATCTTAAGCAGAACTGGCAGGCGGTACAAAAATTCTATACCGGGATATTCAGGGCCCAGGGCGTTTCGGGAGTTGTTGCTGATGAAATGACCATCCTTCCTGGGATGGAAGAGCTTTTTTCACTCTTGAGAATAAAGCGTTATAAAGCCTCTGGACGTTATGATGTTCTTGTCCTCGATACGGCTCCGACAGGCGAGACACTGCGGCTCCTTTCCCTTCCTGATACCCTTGCCTGGGGGATGAAAGCGGTAAAAAATGTCACAAAATATATTGTCAGACCCCTCAGCAAGCCGCTTTCAAAGATGTCTGATAAAATCGCGCAATATATTCCCCCCGACGACGCCCTTGATTCGGTTGACCAGATTTTTGATGAACTTGAAGGTATTCGTGAGATTCTCACGGATAATAACCAATCGACTGTTCGTCTGGTCATGAATGCGGAGAAGATGTCCATCAAGGAGACCATGCGTGCCCTGACCTATCTGAACTTGTACGGTTTTAAGGTAGATATGGTGCTGGTCAACCGTCTGCTCGACACAAAAGAGGACAGTGGTTATCTTGAGCATTGGAAAACGATTCAGCAGAAATACCTTCGAGAGATCGAAGAGGGTTTTTCTCCTCTTCCGGTAAAAAAACTCAGGATGTATGAAAAAGAGATTGTCGGTCTGAAGGCACTTGAGACTTTTGCCAGAGACATGTATGGCGACAGTGATCCTTCTAAAATGATGTATGATGAGCCACCGATAAAGTTTGTTCGTACTGGTGATATCTATGAGGTACAGTTGAAGCTTATGTTTGCCAACCCTGTTGACATCGATATTTGGGTAACCGGTGATGAGCTTTACGTGCATATCGGCAACCAGCGCAAGATCATCACGCTTCCGATCAGCCTGACCGGGCTTGAGCCGGGGAATGCCGTCTTCAAGGACAAATGGCTGCATATTCCCTTTGATCTGAATCATCATGAACCGAGCCGAATGACAAAACAGAAAAATAACGTGCTTACTTGATCGATTTTCACAATACCTTGATGCTCAATAATTTGATCAGAACCGATAAAATCAGCATGCAAGCATGAGCAATCCAGAACCTCAGCGCATTACGCCACTCAAGCTTCTCCTCGTAGCCCCGAAGGGGAAAAAAGATTCGAAATCAAACCAGAAGCCATTATTTAACATGGCGTTAGGTGTACTTGTGAGCCTTACTCCCGAGCAGCACCATATTGAAATTGTTGATGAACATTTTGGCGATGTGGTCAATTATGACGGTGATTACGATTTTGTTGGAATAACGTCACGAACCATAGATGCCACAAGAGGTTATGAGATTGCTGACCGGTTTCGTAAAAAAGGTACAAAAGTGATCCTTGGCGGATTGCATGTTTCGTTCAATACTGAAGAGGCAAAAGTCCATGCCGATACGCTTGTCTGCGGCGAAGCAGAGAACCTTTGGTTAACCTTGCTCGAAGATGTTGCTTTCAACCGCCTGAAGCCGCTCTATGACTCAAAGGAGTTTCCACCCGTCAAGGAGGTTGTCGGCCTTGATTATGAACGAATTGCCAAAGCCTCAAAACGGGGAAAAGTTGATGGAACAAAATCCATTCCTCTCTATATCACCCGAGGCTGCCCTTTTGAATGTTCATTTTGCGTCACTCCCAACTTTACCGGAAAACTCTATCGCGCACAGAAACCTGAAGAGCTGAAAAAGCAGATCGAGACCGCCAAAAAAGTTTTTTTTAAACCAAACAGGAAATCCTCAAAGCCCTGGTTCATGCTCTGTGACGAAAACCTTGGCGTGAGCAAAAAACGTCTCTGGGAGTCGCTTGAGCTGATCAAGGAGTGCAATATTAACTTCAGCGTTTTTTTTAGCATCAATTTCCTTGAAGACAAGGAGACGGTAAGGCGGCTTGTAGAGGCCGGATGCATCATGGTGCTTGTCGGATTTGAATCCATAAAACAGAGCACCCTTGAAGCCTACAATAAAGGACATGTTAATTCTGCCGATCAATTTTCGCGGCTCATTGAGGAGTGCCGTCAGGCAGGTCTCAATGTTCAGGGCAATTTTCTGGTCAATCCTGAACTCGACAGTTTCGAGGACATGGATGACCTTGTTCGGTTTGTAGGGAAAAACAATGTCTTCATGCCGATATTTCAGATTATTACTCCCTATCCTGGAACAACGATGTACTGGGAATACAAGAGCAAAGGATGGATCACTGACGAAGACTGGGAAAAATACAATGCCATGAATCTGGTTATCCGATCAGACCGATACAACCCTGTAGCATTCCAGCATAAATTCATGACCAGCTATTACAAGGCATACTCCCTGAAAAATATTGCCAACCGGGTAAGAAGGAATCCCTATAAATTGCTCAATCTTGTCACCAGTCTTGCCTTCAGAAAAAACATACGCGAGCAACTCGACACGTTTGAACAACACCATAACATCAAGGAGAAATCGCGCCTCAATCCTGTAGACTTTTTGGTGAAAAACCGGATTTTATTTTTCAATAATTTTTTGCGTTAACCACTTCTTGTTCATTTTCGTACCATTGTCAACTTTCTTTAACTATTCAGCACTACTTTTATCATGGACGCCCACGAACTACTGAAGCAACATCACCGAGCAAACGAACTTATTTTTAAAGGTCTTGTCGAGTGCGGCTGTTTTAAGGCGGCTCTTGAACTGGATCTGTTTACCCATATAGGTGATGAGGCAAAAAATCTCGAAACACTTGCGGCCAGTGTTGGTGCGATTCCTCCACGGCTCGTCATGCTGCTTGAGGCGCTGCGGCATATGGGGGTTACCGCAGAAAAGAACGGGCAATGGAGCCTCACCCCGTTTGCGAAAAAAATGTTTTTGCCGAACCATGCACATCCCAACCTCTATATGATTCCTCTGGCAAAAGCCATGGTAACCCTTTCAGACAATTTCTACCTGAAGATAGCCGATGCCGTCAGAGGAAACGTGAATTTCAAGGCGGAAGTGGCTTATCCTCCTGTAACACGGGAAGACAATCTCTATTTTGAAGAAATTCATCGCAGCAATGCCCATTTTGCTATTATGCTGCTGCTTGAAGAGGCTGATCTTTCAACAGCAAAAACTCTTGTGGATGTTGGTGGCGGTATTGGCGATATTTCAGCAGCCCTTCTGAAAAAGTATCCGCAGCTCGACTCCACCATTCTCAACCTTCCGGGAGCTATTGAACTCGTCAATGAGAATGCTCTTGAAAAAGGAGTCGAAGATCGTCTGAGAGGCGCAGCCGTGAATATCTACAAGGATGCATACCCGGAAGCAGATGCCGTCATGTTCTGCCGTATTCTCTATTCCGCAAATGAACAGTTGACCGACATGCTTTGCCGAAAAGCGTGGGAAGCACTTGCACCAGGTGGCAGGTTGCTTATTCTCGACATGATTATTGATGATCCGGAAAACCCTAACTTTGATTATCTGAGCCACTATATCCTTGGTGCCGGGATGCCGTTTTCAGTACTCGGCTTCAAGCAGCAGAGTAGCTACAAGGAAATTCTTGAGTCACTCGGTTTTCAGGATGTTCGTACGGTCAGAAAATATGGCCACCTCTTCTGTGAAGCTGTAAAAGCGGCATAAGTAAAATTATTGCAACTCATTTTCAAAAAAAGGATAATGGTATAATTTTTATCCGCGTGGCCGATGAAAATGTTTTGAGTTACGTTAATTTGACAGCGAAATGTACAGGAGCGCTCATCTTTGGCTTTACTGGAGATGAGCGAATATGATCCACCCTGACTGGAGAGGGCTTTGATGTGTTCAAGTGATTGATGTTTTTGTTTTTCGCTCTCTGCAACTGAAAAAGTTGGAGGATATTATGATTTACAAATTAAGTACTGAACAAAAAAAAGGTATTGTTGACCAGAATTTTTTTGAAAAGGAGGTTGATGGGGGCGTACTGACATTCTCTATTAAAAATATCTGGCAGTCAGGATACCTTACGTTTGAGTCTGAATGCGTTCCTTATCTTGACCTGAAGAATGAAAACGGGTTGCCGGTATTTGCAACGTTTCAGGTCATCGATTTGATTACGAAAAAAGGTTGTGGTCATCAGTTTGAATTTTTCAGCAGCTTTACGGCCAAAGAGGAAGAGGTTGTTCAGAAACTCTTCGCTGAGGATGGCTTCAGGGCTCTGGAAAGGCAAGGATGGAGACAGACAGCTATAAAAACATGGTTTTATGGTCCATTGGTATTGAGAAGTATGACGGGATGAAAATTCTTGAGCTGTCTGCCCGTAACCTCCGATTCTGCCCATAAACATGCACCGTCTTATATGCAGCATGACTGTTACGAGTGCCAGCGTAGCCATAAGGATCCATGTGTTCCAGTTCAGAAATGGAAAAGAGAACTCAAAATCCAGGATATCGCACTGATGACAATTGATCCTGCGATAGCCCAGCCGAAGCTGTCGATAGAGAAGCCACCAACAAGTGAGGCTGCAAACTGCAGAAGAAGGGCGTTGATGACGAGCAGGAAAAGCCCGAGTGTAACAATGATAAAAGGAAAGGAAAAAAAGACCAGCACAGGCCGCACGACAGCGTTAACGAGGCCGAGCACCAGTGCTACAAGAACTGCTGCTCCAAAACTTTTCAGGTGAATGCCGTCGAGTATATGCGCGGTAGCATAGACTGCGATGGCATTGATCAGCCACTGGATAAGGATATGCATTATCACCCCCTCTTTATAATTTGGTTATTCCTGAAACTCTACAGTAAAATGTAACCAATTCATTCGATTATCAACTCTCTATTATCCCTTGTTTACTATCCACTGACATCAAGCTCCTGAAGTGCCTCGTAGAGTGTTTTGCATCCGAAGATGGTTATGGGAAGATTGAGTAGTGATGGCTTCAGTTCGCGGGTATTGGCTTCGGGTAGCACAATGCGCTTGAAGCCGAGATGGGCGGCCTCCCTGATGCGCCGTTCGCTGTCGCTGATGGCTCTGAGTTCCCCGGCAAGCCCGATCTCACCGCAACAGACGGTTGCAGCATCAACCGGACGGTTCATGAGCCCTGAGGCGATGGCCGCAGCAATGGCGAGGTCTGCTGCGGGCTCAGCAAGTTTGAGCCCTCCGGCTATTTTTACAAAAACATCCTGCCCCCAGGTTTCGATATGGAGCCGGTTTTGCAGGACGGCAAGAATGATCGACATTCGTTTCAGGTCGAACCCCGTGCTGATGCGCTGCGGCATGGAGTAGTTGGTTTTTGATACCAGCGCCTGAACTTCGACAAGAAGGGCCCTTGTGCCTTCAATGGCGGCAAGGATCGAGTTTCCTGGTACATCGGTTCTTCGTCCGGAAATAAAGAATTCTGAGGGGTTGCTGACCTCTTCAAGGCCGGTTTCATCCATGCGGAAGACGCCGATCTCATTGGTGGAGCCAAAGCGGTTTTTGACTGAGCGGATAATGCGGTAACGCTGGTAGCCTTCACCTTCAAACTGCAGGACGGTATCGACCATGTGCTCAAGGGCTTTGGGCCCGGCAAGCGCACCCTCCTTGGTAATATGGCCGATAATCATCAGGATCACGTTCTGCTGCTTGGCTGCCCGGATCAACATGGCAGCGCACTCCCGGATCTGGGTGATGGTACCGGCAGAACTCTGGTATTCATCCGAATGAACGGTTTGAATGGAGTCGATAATGACCAGCGCGGGCTTTTCGCGTTCAATGAGATCAAGGACTCGCTCAAGGCTCACCTCCGCGGCAAGCCAGAGGTTTTTTGCCTGAATGGAGAGTCGCTGAGCCCGTTCGCGGATCTGGTTTGGCGACTCTTCGCCGGAGATATAAAGCACTTTTGCAGGAGCAAGGCGTGCCGCGAGCTGTAGCATGAGGGTTGATTTACCGATACCCGGCTCTCCTCCGACCAGAACGGCTGATCCCTGCATAAGCCCTCCTCCGAGCACCCGGTCGAGTTCACCGATACCGGTCATGATACGGAAAAATTCTGAGGGGACGGCATCATGCAGGTTCTGTATGACCGCAACACCTCCCATAGAGCCTGACCCCTGTTTTTTCGCTTCGGGCTCAATGCGGGTCTCCTGAAGAGTGCCCCAGCTCTGGCATTCAAAGCATTTTCCCTGATATTTAAGGGAGATGGCTCCGCAGTTCGAGCAGACGTATCTGGTAGAGGATTTGGCCATCCTCTTTTAGAGTCCGTTGATACGCTGGAATGACTGGAGGGTGTTTTTCAGGAGCATCGCGATGGTCATGGGCCCGACTCCTCCGGGTACCGGGGTCATGGCTGAGGCAACGGATGAAACAGCGTCGAAATCCACATCGCCTACGAGACGGTAGCCGCTTTTTGTGGATGAATCTTCGATACGGTTGATGCCGACGTCGATGACGACAGCTCCCGGTTTGACCATGTCAGCGGTAATGAATCCCGCTTTGCCGATAGCCGCGATGAGAATGTCGGCCTGCTGGGTGTAGAAGGGGATGTTTTTGGTGGCGGAGTGGCAGATAGTAACGGTGCAGTTGGTGGCATCAAGCTTCTGCAGCATCAGGTTGGCCATTGGTTTGCCGACAATGTTGCTGCGTCCGACCACGACACAGTGTTTTCCTCTTGTTTCAATATTGTAGCGTCCGAGCAGCTCAAGAATGCCGTAAGGGGTGCAACTGACAAAACATTTGTCGAGGTGGCCCATAACCAGACGCCCGAGGTTTTCGGGATGAAATCCATCGACATCCTTTGCTGGATCGATGGCAAGCGTGACGGCAAATTCATCAATCTGTTTCGGAAGCGGCTGTTGGACAAGGATTCCGTGGACAGCAGGGTCGTTGTTCAGTTTGTGAATGATGTCGATCAGTTCTTTTTCGGTGGTGTCGGCAGCCATTTCAATCACCGTAGAAATCATACCGATCTCCTTGCATGTTTTGGCTTTATTGCGTACATAAACCTGCGATGCCGGATCGTGGCCGACAATGATAACGGTCAGTCCGGGGACTTTTCCGGTGGTGGCCTGGCAGGCTTCAACACTGGCTTTCAGTTCGTTTTTCAGGTCGAGGGAGACCTTTTTTCCGTCGATAATGAGCATGGTGATAGGGCTTTGTTGTGTATGTTCCCCTCAGGGGTGATCGTCGAGCTCTAAAAGTGAGCTGTACATAGCTATGAAAAAATCATCGAAGCAGCAAATCTGAAAAGCGATGAGTTGCAAAACAGTGGTACGGAAGTTGTTTGTATATAGCAGGGGAGTATCGGGAGGTTATCAATTTATCATGGGGATAGTTCGTTATGTCGCTGGTTTCAATAGGTGATGTGCTTGTTGACAAGGAGGTTTTGAAGGCTTTTTTTTTATGTGATCTTCATGAGTGCAGGGGAAAGTGCTGTGTTGAGGGGGAGCTTGGCGCTCCGTTATCCGATACTGAAGCAGACCAGTTGCTCCAGTTACCGGAAAAGCTGCTGAGGATGCTTCCAGAAAAAAATATGAAGTATCTTCGCAGGCATGGTCCGGTTGAGCTTTATCAGGGACGGCAGTATAGCAGAACTATTGATAATCGTGAGTGTGTTTTTACCTGTGTTCGTGACGGCATAACCTTTTGTGTCATTGAAATTGCATTTCGTGAGGGCATCCTCGGTTTTGACAAGCCTCTCTCCTGCAGATTGTTTCCAATAAGGGTAAGAAAAAAGTTTGGTTTGGACTATCTTGTCTATGAACAGCACTCTATGTGTCGCTCTGCTAGGAAAGCGGGCGGAGGGTGCAAGGTACAACTTATTGATTATGTTCATCTTGCTCTTGAGTCATTGTATGGTGTTGACTGGATAGTGAGCCTGAAAGCATTTGTCGATTCATCCCCCCCGCGTCATGGCTGACATTAAACTTCAACAGCGCCAATCGCTACAGCTTTCTGCGCAGCAGATTTTAAGCAGTCAGCTTCTTCAGCTTCCCCTGTTGAATCTTGAACAGCGGATTTATGATGAGTTACAGGAAAACCCGCTGCTTGAACTGGTTGAGGAGCGCAAGGATACAGCCGGTGATATTGCTGTTGAGAACGAGCGCCTGGATGGTGATGATATGTTTGATGCCGTTGATCGCTTCAGTAAAAGTTCTCTCAGAGAGCAGCGCTCTGAAGTGCCGGTTGCCGGTGAATATACTGAAGGAAGGCTGAATTTTGCCCATGAAAGTGGCTCAAAGGAGCGGTTTTTTCAGGCTGTTCAGCATGACAGTTTTCATGATATGCTTCTGAAGCAACTGGGCCTTCATGAAGAGATCGGGGAGCGAGAGGTGATGATAGCTATTGAGGTTCTTGGTAATCTTGATGGTGACGGTTATTTTGCCGAAGAGTGTCATGTGATTGTTGATAGTCTGCACTTTGAGGGTCTTGCAGTCAGCGAGAGCGAGGTGAAGGCTGTTGTGCGTAAAATCCAGTTTCTTGATCCTCCTGGTGTTGCTGTCAGGGATTTGCGTGAAAGGTTTCTTGTGCAGTTGCAGGCCGGTATGGAGCGTTACGAATCAAGGACCTATGATACTGCAACAAGGATTCTTCGCGATTATTTTGACGATTTCCTGCACCGACGATTTGAACTGTTACTGAAAAAGCTTGCAACGACCAGGGAGAGTGTTGAAGCGGCTGTTTCAGCTATTATCCGGCTTGATCCTCATCCCGGTATTTTTCAGGATGAGGGCGGCTATTATATCACGCCTGATTTTGTGGTGAGCTACGAAAATGGCGAGCTGACTGCGGTGCTCAATGACAGAAGCGCTCTTTCTGTCAGGGTTTCTGACCGCTATCAGGAACTTCTTAAAAACAGGAAAGGGCCAAAAGAGGAAAAGAAGTTTATACGCCAGAATATTCAGCGGGCCAATGAATTTACGAGTGCCATTGAGACACGACGTCAGACGTTGCTCAAGGTTATTGAGGCGCTGATGAAGCGGCAATATGGCTTTTTTGTTTCGGGTCCCGGCTATGAGGTTCCGCTTGGCATGAAAACTATTGCGGCTGATACCGGTCTCGATATATCGACCATCAGTCGGGCAGTAAATGGTAAATATTTACAGAGTCGTTTCGGCGTTTTTGAACTCAAATATTTTTTCAGCGGAGGGCTCTCTACAGGTGATGGCGAGGATCTGTCGAGCAAGGTTATTCGTCAGCACATTGCTGATATGATCAGGGAGGAGGATTCTGCCAATCCCCAGAGTGATGACAGTATAACAGAGATGCTTATGAAAAGGGGAGTACATATAGCTCGAAGAACAGTTGCAAAATATCGGGAACAAATGCAGATTCCGGTAGCCAGATTAAGAAAAAAAATATTTTGATTGATGAAGAATAACCAAAGGCCAGTGATCCGTTCAACGACGGTCATCGGTGTTATAAGGGATGGCAAGGCTGCTCTTGGAAGTGATGGACAGATGACACTCGGCAATACGGTCATCAAGCATTCGACCAGGAAAATCCGGAGATTGTATCACGGAAAGCTTGTTGCAGGTTTTGCGGGGGCAACGGCGGATGCGGTGACTTTACTCGACCGGTTTGAGGAAAAGCTTGAGTCCTATAATGGAAAGCTTGATCGTGCGGCGGTTGAACTTGCCAGAGACTGGAGGACTGACAAATATCTTCGGCGTCTTGAGGCTATGCTTGCCATTGTCAGCAACGACAAGGCACTGATTATCTCCGGAACCGGAGATGTGATAGAGCCGGAGGATGGTATTGTCGCCATTGGCAGCGGTAGCATGTACGCTCTGGCGGCTGCGCGTTCCCTCATGAAACACTCAACGCTCCATGCAAAGGATATTGTGCTGGAAAGTTTGAAGATAGCGGCTGATATCTGTATTTACACGAACGATCATATTGTTGTTGAAGAGGTCTGAGCGCTCTGGGTATGCCGTATACCTTCAGGGTTGGTGACCCAAAGCTTTTTCTGTAATCTACAAGTTTATTGCATGGAAACGACTACGAACAGTGAGAGGGGTGTTTTCGCTTTGCCCGAAGCCAGGAGCGGTAGCGTAAGTTCTATTGCGCCCAGTAATCTGACTCCAAACCAGATTGTTTCGCTCCTCGACAAATATATTATTGGTCAAAAAGATGCGAAAAAATCTGTTGCCATAGCTTTGCGCAACAGACTTCGCCGTCAGCATGTGAGTGATGATCTCCGTGATGAGATCATGCCCAACAATATTATTATGATCGGCCCGACAGGGGTTGGAAAAACCGAAATTGCCCGAAGGCTTGCAAAGCTCGCCAGAGCTCCCTTTGTCAAGGTTGAGGCATCGAAATTTACTGAAGTGGGCTATGTTGGTCGCGATGTGGAGTCGATGATCCGTGATCTTGTCGATCAGTCTGTGGCTATGGTGAGAAGCGAGCGCTCAGAGGAGGTTCGTGAAAAGGCTGTCCTGCTTGTTGAAGAACGTCTTCTTGATATCCTTCTTCCTCCTGTAGCATCTTCACGCAATTCAGATGATGATGATGATGTTTCTGGTGAGGATGGTGCGCCTGAGGCTCCATCTGCTGATGAACATGACAAATCTCTTGAGGTTAATCGGCGAAGTCGCCGGAAAATGCTGGAGCGTCTTCGCAACGGAAAGCTGGAGGATCGTCAGATTGAGATGGACCTCTCCGGTGATACTCCCGGCGGGATGATGCAGGTTTTCGGCCCTCTTGGACAGATGGAAGAGATCGGGGGAATTATGCAGGACCTTATGAGCGGACTGCCCCGGAAGCGCAAAAAAAGAAGGGTCTCAATTGCTGAAGCCCGCAAGCTTCTTGAGCAGGAAGAGGTACAGAAGCTTATCGATATGGATAGTGTTATCAAGGAGGCTATCAACAAGGTTGAACAGTCCGGAATTGTTTTTATTGATGAAATTGATAAAATTGCCTCTCCATCTTCAGGAGCAGGTGGCAAGGGACCTGATGTGAGCCGGGAGGGTGTGCAGCGCGATCTTCTGCCGATTGTTGAAGGCTCCAACGTTGCGACCAAACACGGTATGGTGAAGACCGACCATGTACTCTTTATTGCTTCCGGTGCCTTTCATGTTGCCAAGCCTTCAGATCTGATTCCCGAGCTTCAGGGACGGTTTCCGATCCGGGTGGAGCTTAAAAGCCTTACAGAAGAGGATTTTTATCTGATTCTCACACAGCCGGATAATGCCCTTATCAAGCAGTATTCAGCACTTCTTGCTACCGAAGGGGTTGATTTGACCTTCAGTGACGGTGCCATTCGAGAGATTGCGAAAATTGCGGCAAGGGTCAATGAGAGTGTTGAGAATATTGGGGCAAGGCGTCTGCATACCATCATGACCAATCTTCTTGAGGAGCTGATGTTCAATATTCCCGAAAATTTCTCTGACGAACATGTCGAGATTGATGAAACCATGGTTAAGGAGAAGCTGAACCACGTGGTTGCAGACCGCGATCTCAGCCAGTATATCCTGTAAGTGCTTTTTTCTGTTAATATTTGACTGAGCCAGTCCGAAGAAGGGGCTGGCTGCAACAATCATAATGAGCGCGATGACAATACTTGTCCTCAACGGGCCGAATCTCTCCCGGCTCGGAAAACGCGAACCGGAAGTGTACGGTCGTCAGACCCTTGACGATATCAACCGAAAACTGGTGGAAAATTTCCCCCGGTTCTCATTTGAGTTTTTCCAGACGGAATATGAGGGGGCATTGCTTGAAAAACTCTTCCAGAGTGAAGATCAGGGTGGTTACCTGGGTGTGGTGCTGAATGCGGGAGCACTGACTCATTACTCCATAGCCCTGCGCGATGCCATCAGCGCGGTAACCATTCCCGTTGTAGAGGTACATCTCTCCAACATCTATGCCCGCGAAGAGTTTCGCCGCCGTTCAGTGATTTCCGAGGTCTGTGTCGGTGTTATCAGCGGCTTTGGAGCCAACAGCTACCATCTTGGCGTCAGGGCTCTCATGGGTATCGTTTCACTTGAACCAGAGTGAATCCGGGTATTTGCGGTTAAGTTGTTTGTCGAGCCCGAGCCAGTGGCCTGAAGGGAAAATCATCATGAGCACCGAAAAAATCATGAAGGGGGGGAGGGTGAGATTGTAGAACCCTCCTGCTGCGAAATTCAGCACCATAAACAGCGCAAAGGCGGCATTGGCCCGGACGGAAAGACCCAAAGCAAGGCATACTCCGATGATCAATTCCCCTATGGTGACGATCCATGCTATCGGCATGGCTACAGGTATGGCGAACTGGTCGAGGTAGAGTGCCTGAAAGTCGTTCAGTTGCGGGGGAGCGTGGAGACGCTCTACGAAATAGTTATGCATCTTGTCGCTCCAAAGCCACCCCTTTACCAGCTTGTGCCAGAAGCCATAGAGAAAAAAGAGGGCAAAGAGATAGCGCCCGGCAAGAAAAAGAGTAATTCCGATCGTTTTGAAAGGATGCTTTTTCATCTCTATAATGGTTATAACCCGTTGCGCTCAAAGATGATGTCGACACTGCTCTTCAGCTTTTTCAGGATGTTTTCAGAGCTGAACAGTTCGGCTATCTCCTGCGGGTTGATGTGTTTCAGCAACTCTTCATCCTTCAGTACCAGATCACGCAGATGCACTTTGGTAGACCAGCTCTCCATGGCGTTACGTTGTACCAGCTTGTAGGCCTCTTCACGGGTCAGCCCTCTGGCTGTGAGGGCGAGAAGAATGGTTTGTGAGGTGGTCAGGCCGTAGGATGAATTGAAGTTCTCCTCCATTCTTTCAGGATAGACAAGCAGGGTATCCAAAGCTTCACTGAAGGTGCGCAGCATGTAGCAGAGCGCAGTGGTTGAATCGGGCATGATGATGCGCTCAACCGACGAGTGGGAAATGTCGCGCTCATGCCAGAGTGCAACGTTTTCCATTGCCGCAAGGGAGTTTGAGCGAACCACGCGGGCAAGACCGGTAAGGCGCTCGAAGGTGATCGGGTTACGTTTATGCGGCATGGCGGAGCTGCCCTTCTGTCCTTTACTGAAAAACTCTTCGGCTTCACGCACTTCTGTACGCTGCAGATGGCGCAGTTCAACGGAGAATTTCTCGATTGAGGAGGCGATGATGGCCAGTGTTGTGGCAAATTCAGCGTGGCGGTCGCGCTGGAGAATCTGCGTTGATATAGAAGAGGGTTCAAGAGCCAGTTTGCGGCATACGGCGGCTTCGATATCGGGCGAAAGGTGCTGATAGGTTCCGACCGCTCCTGAGATTTTTCCGACAGAGATAGTGGCTACTGCCTTTTTCATGCGTTCGAGGTTTCTGAGCATCTCCTGGTGCCACAAAAGCAGTTTCAAGCCGAAGGTGGTTGGTTCGGCATGAATGCCATGGGTTCTTCCCATTTCAAGAGTGTACTTAAACTCTACCGCCCTTTTTGCAAGGACCTCCACCAGTTGTTGAATATCACCGACAAGAATTTTTCCGGCATCGCGCATCTGCATGGCCAGACAGGTGTCGACAACATCCGAGGAGGTCAGTCCTTCATGGATGTAGCGAGAATCGGGGCCAACATAATTTGCGACGTTGGTCAGGAAAGCGATGACATCATGTTTCGTCTCTTTCTCGATCTCAAGAATTTCAGCAACATTAAATGCAGCCTTCTGCCTGATGGCTGCAAGTGCCTCTGCCGGAACCAGACCAGCTTCCATGCGTGCTTCAACAGCAGCAATTTCAAGCTGCAGCCAGCGTTCAAATTTTGCCTCTTCTGTCCAGATGGCTGAAATGTCTTTAGGGGAATAACGTGGTATCACTTGTTGGATTTTGTTTAGTGTTGATAGATAAGTTCCGCAATATAATGACCGGAATCATGAAAAGCCACACTTCCGGAAAAGAGCCAGGTTATTGTTTTCCGCTCTCCTTTGTTTCGCCACCCAGTTCTCGGTAAATCTCCCGGATATAGTCAAGAGCGGCATCGCGGTTGTAAGGGATAAGGCCGTCAATGACAGCATTTTCCATCCTTTTTTTGATCATTCCCACCATCTTTCCTTCCGCCAGACCGAGAGTGTTCATGATATCCTCGCCACTTACAGGTGGTCGCCATCTGGCAAGCTGATCTTTTTCTCCAACTTCGGCAATTTTTTCTTCAACATGGTTGAAGTTGCTCATGATCCGGGCAACTTTTCTCGGGTTTTTGCTGGTGACATCGGCCCGGCAGAGGTTCATGAGATCCTGCAGATCCTCTCCGGCATCAAACATAAGCCGTCGAATTGCTGAATCGGAAATCTCCTCTTTTGAGAGTGGAATCGGCCGGTGATGAAGTCTGACCATTTTCTGGACATAATCGAGTGGATCAAGCGGCCAGCGCATTTGGCGGAATATCCTGGCTACTATTTTCGGGCCAACGGCATCATGACCGTGAAAGCTCCATCCTGCTGATTTGCTGAAACGTTTTGTGACAGGCTTGGCAATATCGTGCAGGAGCGCAGCAACTCTGAGCCAGAGCTTATCGGATTGTGCAGCAACATTATCGATAACCTGGAACGTGTGGAAAAGGGTGTCCTTGTGCCCGAGTCCGTCAACCTGTTCAATGCCCGCCATTGCAGCAATTTCCGGTATAATCTCCTTTAGTACTCCTGTTTCATAGAGGATAATCAGTCCTTTGGAGGGGCGCGGGGAGAGCATGATTTTGAAAAACTCATGACTGACTCTCTCTATTGAAACAATCCGGATTCTTTCGTGCATTGCCTTCATGGCGTCAATCACTTCAGAAAGAAGTCCGAAATCAAGCTGGGCAGCAAATCGTGCGGCCCTCATCATGCGCAACGGGTCATCGGAAAAGGTTTGCAGGGGATCAAGCGGCGTTCTCAGGGTTGCGGCATCGATATCCCTCATACCATCAAAGCGGTCGATGATTTGGTTTCGTTTTTCCCGGTTGAGTACGAGAGCGAGCGCATTGATGGTGAAATCCCGTCGTGAAAGATCATCGTCGAGTGTCCCGATGAGAGTTACCGGCTTTCTGGAATCGTTGTTATAGGACTCTTTCCGTGCACCGACAAGTTCAACCTTGAAGCTGCCGAGCATAGGATCTGAAAGTTCAAGCTGTGCGGTGCGGAACCGTTCAAAAAGAATGAAATTTCTTCCGTTCAGTCCTTCACAGACTGCCTTTGCAAAAGGAACCGGATCACCGATAACCATGATATCAATATCAGTACAGGTTCTTTGCATAATCATGTCGCGAACATAGCCGCCGACAAGGTAACAGTCAATATCGCTCTTATCGGCCATGTCGCCGATACGATAAAGAATCTCCGGCAGGTGTTGTTGTGAGTCTATGGTCATTTCCGGTTTGCCTCTGCCATGGTCAGTCATTCAAGTAAGGCTGCATTGGCGGCGATTTCGTCCGCGATTTTACCTGCAACCAAAAGAGCCCGGCGTCCGTCGGAGGAGCTGACGGGCGCTGGTGTGTTGTTTCTGACGGTATTGATAAAATGTTCAAGTTCGTCACGCAGCGCATTTATTTTTGGCACTTCCGGGTGGATATAGTCGAGCACCTTCCCCTGCATCGTCTCGTGGATTTCACCGAATTGTTCAAGTATTTTACGTGCAGCAAAGGATTTGAGTGGATTTTTGGAGGACGCCTCCTCTTGTTTGACAAGCCTGAATATTTCCGATTTGCCGGTTGTCAGGTCAAGCGAAGCATAGCTTTTCGGATCATTGCAAAAAAAACGGAGTTTGCGTATCCTGCTGCGGCTCAGCCTGCTTGCAGTAACATTTGCCGTCGCGCCGTTGACAAAATCGATTCTGGCGGTTGCCATGTCGAGTTCATTGGAGAATACCTTGACCCCCGAAGCGGCAATATGTTTTATGTCGTATGGAATGAGGGAGAGAACCAGGTCGATGTCGTGGATCATGAGGTCAAGCACCACGGAAACATCGGTAACCCGACGGGAAAACCCGGTTAACCGTTCAGCCTGGATGTATATCGGACGTCCTATATACGTTTCAACAGCCCGAAGTGCCGGGTTGAAGCGCTCGATATGTCCGACCTGGATGCGCACACGGTTTGCTGCTTCGAGCCGTATCAGTTCATCAGCCTCTTCAACCGTTGTGGTTATGGGTTTTTCAATAAAAAGGTGCAACCCTTCGCTGAGCAGCGTACGGGCTATCCCGTAGTGGGAGCTGGTTGTTGTAGCAATGACGGCGGCATCACACGACTTTGCCAGGAGCTCAAGTGAACTGAAGCTCAAAACATTATATTTTTTTGCCATCTCGTCGGCTCGACTTTTGTCGAGATCATAAATGCCGGCACAATGAAGATCACTACACTCCTGAGCAATTTCCGTGAGAAGTTTTGTGTGAAACTCACCCAGCTTGCCTACTCCGATAACCCCAATTTTCATACTGTTTGCTCCTGCATCGATACTGTGGCTGGATAAGCTCTTTCAACCATTGCTTGCTTCATTCGAAGGTTCCAGTGCTTCAATTTTGTACTTGAAGAGGCTCAACGCAATGACCGCCCCGGCGATGGTCAGAATTCCGGCGACAATATAGGGTGCATGAAAGTTCATGCCATAAAGAATACTGCCACTGAAAGGCCCCATGATACGGGCAAAAGAGTTGACTGACTGTGAAAGACCAAGAATCTGACCCTGCTGCTGTTTATAGCTGTAGAGCGAAATCATGGAAAGGTTGATGGGTGCAACCAGACTGGTACCGATAGCAAAAAAGAAGAGAATAAACAGCCCGATTGAAAAGAGCGAACTCTGTGGCGCAAAAGGAACAAAAAAGACTCCGATGAAGGTGAAGAGATGGCCCCAGAGGAAAAGTTTGTGTTCACCCAGTTTTTTGATGAGCTTTCTGATAAGGCCTCCCTGCACCACAACCGACCACACCCCGACATAGGCGAAGAGGTAGCCGATCTGCTCGTCAGTAGCCCTGAAGTACTCTTTCCAGAGCAGAATGGAGGCGACCTGCATATTCACAATAGCAAAAGTATAGGTATAGTTTGCAATCATGAGCAGCGCAAGGGGGCGCGAACTGAAGGTCAGTTTAAGCCCATCGATATACTCATTTACTTTCTCGCCAAGAAAGAGAGAGGCCGTTCGCCTGGGATCGCTATTGAGAGGACGTCTTTTCAGAAAGCCGAACGCTATTTTCTGTGCATTCTGGTTTGACTCGGGAAGTAAAAAGATGGCAAGGATAAAGTCGACAAAGATCAGTGCCGCAGAGACATATCCTACCATTGGAATGCCGTAATAGTGCTTGAGCACTCCCCCGATAAGCGGGCCTATAATAAAGCCGATTCCGAAAGCAGCTCCTATCATGCCCATCGCTCCCGAACGATTTTTACTGTCAGTGACGTCGGTGATATAGGCTTGTGCTGTGGCAATGTTTGCTGATCCGATACCAGAAAGTCCTCTGGCAAAAATAAGCAGAGGAATCGTGGATGCCTGCGAAAAAACCAGATAGGAGAGCGCGGTAACAAAAATACTGATCAGCATGACCGGTCGTCGACCGATTTTGTCGCTCAGCTTGCCCCAAAGAGGAGAAAAAATAAACTGCATGATAGAGAAAATCGCTGCAATCAACCCGATCAATGCAGGATTTGCACCGAGATCTTTTGCGTAGGTCGGCAGTAACGGAAGCACAATACCGAAGCCGATAAGGTCAAGTAAAACCGTAAGGAGGACAATGAGCAGTGGAGAGCGCTTCATGCATGATTTCGTTTTGTTCCGCTAAAGCCACAAAGATAAAAAAATTAACGCCGATTCTGACAGGGGAGTGCCTAAAAAATCAGAGAGCCGGTTTCTCCGCCGGATAAATCATTCGGTGTAACTGTGTAATCCCTTCAAGCACTCTCGGACCGGGACGGAGAAAGAGGTTGTTGTCGAACCGGTCGTATACCTGGTGATTTTTCACAGCAACAATAGAGTTCCATCCGGGACGGTTCAGGACGTTATCGGAGGCAGAGGACTCTTTTGACATATACATACAGGCAATCACCTCAGGGCTTTTTTCGATTACCCACTCCTGTGATATCTCGAAATACTCCTTGTTTACGACGTCGCCGATATTCCGGCCACCTGCGTAGTCAATAAGCACAGAGGTATAACTTCCTTTTCCACCTGTCCAGAAGGGATCATTCCAGATTTCAAGGTAGACGCTCTTTTTGTTCTTCTGGTTTTGTGACGTTTTTTTGAATAGCGCAAGACCCTCGCTGATAGAGTGGGCCAGACTGTCGGCCTCCCTGATGTGACCGGTCAATTTCCCCAATTTTCTGAGAGCGGCAGGGATATCGTCAGGGCTCTTGCAGGCGATGCTCTCTTGCTGAATGCCAAGTGCCGATATTTTTTTTCCCATCCCTTCATCGGCCAGATCGACATCAACCACCAGATCGGGATGGACGGCAGCCAGTACTTCAAGCGAAGGGCGTCCAAAGGCACCTACAACGGGAACTTTTGATACCGCAGCGGGCCAGTCGCAGGCGCTGGTTCTTCCGACAAGCTGGTCACCCGCGCCGATGGCAAAAATCATCTCCGTGAGGCTTGGGGCAAGACTGACGATTGTTGGCCTGCCAACAGGATGCTGTTTTTCATCTGTTTTTTTTGCGCATCCTGCCGACAGAAGGAGGAACAGTGATAAACAGACAGGCAGGAGGCGATTAGCCGAGAAGTTGTTGCACATAGTGCTGAATGATCTGAAGATTTTCATGTCGCGGGTTTTCCGGTACATTCGGTTACATCTTTATTCGTAGTAAACATGGCCGGGGGTAATGTCGCCTTTTACATTGACAACTATCATAAGGATTTTGGGCGGTTCTCCCAAAAAAGGTGTAAACCCATTCCGTAGGGGCATGCCATGGCGTGCCCTCTGCTGTACCAAAAGAGACCCTGTAATTGAAAAAATAAACCGCCAAACCACTGTAAATCAAAGCCCTTGTGTATATTAACACTCACTTATCCCTGAGGGTAGATTCCATAAAGAAGGCTGTCGATAAAGGCAGGGAATAAAAAAGAAACGCCCCCAACCAAGTTGAAGGCATCGGGCCGGAGATGCTCTCTCTGGTGATGCTAATGATTCAAATATAAGCATTGTTTCACGCATGACAACAGAAAACCAGACCGAGCAAAGCCTGATCGAAAAACTCAAGGATATCAAATACAGCTACCGCACCGACATCCGTGACCGGGACGCACTGGAACAAAACTTCCGTGAGAAATTCGAATCGCTTAACCGGGTAAAGTTGACCGATGCCGAGTTTGCCCGACTGATCGATCAAATTGTCACCCCCGACGTTTTCTCTGCCGCCCGCCATCTGCGCGAACGCAACAGCTTCGACCGCGACGACTGCACACCACTCTTCTAAACACAGGTCAACATCAGGGAGTGGTGCAAAAACAGCTTCGAGGTCGTTAACCAGCTCCGCATCAACACCAATAACAGCCATCACCGCTACGACTTCTTGCTCCTCATCAACGGCGTGCCGGTGGTTCAGATCGAGCTGAAAACCCTCGCCATCAGCCCGTGCCGCGCCATGCAGCAGATTGTCGAGTACAAAAACGACCCCGGCAACGGCTACATTAAAACACTGCTCAGCTTCCTGCAGCTCTTCATCGTCAGCAACCGCACCGATACCTGGTACTTCGTCAACAACAACAGCCGCCACTTCAGCTTCAACGCCGACGAGCGTTTTCTTCCGCTCTACCAGTTCGCCGCAGAAGACAACAAAAAAATCACCCATCTCGACGGCTTTGCCGAAAAGTTCCTCGCCAAATGCACCCTCAGCGAAATGATCAGCCGCTACATGGTGCTGGTAGCCAGCGAGCAAAAGCTGATGATGATGCGCCCCTACCAGATCCATGCCGTCAAGGCCATCGTGGAATGCATTCACCAGAACTCCGGCAACGGCTACTGGCACACCACCGGCAGCGGCAAAACCCTCACCTCCTTCAAGGCATCAACCCTGATCAAGGATACCCCGATATCGACAAATGCCTCTTTGTCGTAGACCGCAAAGACCTCGACCGGCAGACGCGGTATTTTTAAATCAGTATTTACTCTCTCAGTACGGCCAAAAACAAATTGACAGTTTTCAAGCAGGCGGGAACAGGCAAGGGCTCAATTTTGCCCAAGTTCGATCTTTTTCCATACCCCATCCATCTCAAGAAGAACAGACTAAGATTGCTCAATTTTTCCTGTCCATTGACGAACTGATCACCGCACAAACGCAAAAGCTCGACACGCTCAAAACCCATAAAAAAGCGCTGATGCAACAGTTTTTTCCGGCAGATAGCAATAACCACCCCGCCCCTTCGGGGCACCCCTCCAGCGGAGGGGAATGAAGAAGGATTGGCGTGGAAGAAAATTCCCCTCCTTTGGAGGGGTGGCAGGCGAAGCCTGACGGGGTG
>CAIJPS010000101.1 GCA_903822595.1 uncultured Chlorobiaceae bacterium | reverse complement strand
TCTGCTCGCAGACCGCCAGCAGCATCCGGCTTCGATCCTTGATGGTGAGCAGGGCGTTGTTGACGGCAAGCTGCAACGCCGTTTGCGCTTCACGCTGCCGCAACTCCTCGTAGGCAAGGGCATTGCTGACGCCAACGGCAACAGGCGACGAAAGCGTTGCCAGAAGCTCTTTTTCGCTCTCCGACCAGATCTTTTTATCCTTTGAAACAAAACAGAGAAAGCCAATCACCTTGCCGCCCGTGCGCAGCGGCGAAAGCACCACCTGCCGCATACCGAGGTCGCTGAGTATCTGCAGGAGCGGAACGTCCGTAGTGTAACGCTCAAGAGCCTCTTCGATAGTGATAACCGAAACCGCCTGATCGCCAAGGTGGGGTTCAATCCACGAGCCTGCAATCAGCCTTTTTCTGCGATCAAACGTTTCAGGAAGCTGAAAGCGCAGCATTTCAAAAAAGACATTACTGTACCGCCCCTCCTTGTCGAAGGTAATGATGACAGCGGAATCAAACTCAAAAACAAGACGAAGCTTGTCGATAACCGTGCGGAAAAGCTCTTGGGGGTCACGGATTGAACCGACGGCATCGCTGATGTACTGCATCAGTTTATGGGCTTGATGGACGGAAGAGTTGCTCATGGCACAACAAAAAGAAATGAGATTCCTGAAACTTGAGAACACATAGTACAGAAAATTCTGATTATTTCAGAACCGCACAAGGCGAAGCAAAGCGACGTGGCCCTGCAAAGCATTGCTTTAACTGATTATCGCCACATTTCAACGCTCTGGCATGTTAATTGCATTATTATGAGCAACGGATATAACGGAACAAACCATAGCTCCATGACTAAGAAGAGTATACTGACCAGAACCGCCGGTATTGCGGCAACAGCACTGATGCTCGCATGGCCATCGCCTTTGCCTGCGACAGCAACTGATGAGCCTGCCAAAACGCCGCTCACCCTTGAGGGAGCCATTCATCTTGTCCGCGAAAACAATCCGGCACTGAAAGCCGCGGCTGAAGAGATTACCGCAGCCGATGCCCGCATCACCCAGAGCCGAAGTGCCTGGTTTCCGCAGATAAGCGCCAGCGCGGGGTACACCTGGCTCGATACGGTCTCAAAAATGAGTTTCGGCAACAGCGGAGAAATTCAATTCATGCCGAACGACAACTACGACGCCAAAGTAACGGCACGGGCAACCCTGCTTGATTTCGGCAAAAGAGGCACCAATGTCAATCTGGCGATGAGTGGCAAAAAAACAGCCGAAGAATCGCTGGAACTGGCCCGCCGGGAGCTCTCCTTTCAAACTGTGCAGCTCTTTTACGGCATTCTGTTTCTGCGTGAAAATCTCCGTGTAGAAGAGAAAGAGATTGCCGCACTCAACAAGGCTCTCGACTATACAACCAAACGTTACCAGGCAGGATCGGCTACCCGCTTCGATGTCCTCTCCACCGAGGTGCGTATCGCGGCAACCCGGAACAGAACACTCGATATTGAACATGAACTTCGTCGCAGCGAGTTAACCCTGCGGCGCCTGACCGGCATAGCGGAAAACACGCCCCTTTCGCTCCAGGGATCATTTGCTTTAACGGCGAAACTTCCCGCAAATTCCGGCCTTGTTGCACAAGCTATGGAGCAACGTATCGAGTTGCAACTCTCCCGGGAGAATGAGCGAGCAGCAAAACTGCATCGCTCCCTTGCCATGAAACAGGGAGTGCCAGTCGTTACCGGAAGCATCTCATACGGCGTCACAAACGGCTATCAACCCGATATCAATGAAATACGCAATAATGTTGCCGCAGGCCTGCACCTTGAGATTCCGCTCTTTACCGGATTCCGTACCAGCGCTGAGCGGCAGGAGAGCAATGCCATGATGCGGGCTGCCACACAGCGAAGGATTGATACTGAAGAGCAGGTGAAAACCGATGTAGAGGATACCATCCATGCTTTTCAGACTGCTTCGGAAAAAATAACAACAACCGAAGTGCAGGTGCAGCAGGCTGAACTTGCAGCACGTCACGTCAGGGCCCGCTACGAAAACGGTATGGCTACAGCGCTTGACTTGCTCGATACGGAAGCCGCCCTCTCCCAGGCGGAACTTGCGCGCCTTCAGGCCGCCTACGCTTATGTGATGAGCAACTATACGCTGAAACGGGTGACGGGGGAGGTTTTCTGGTAAGATGGAGAAGCCTCTGACAAAAATTATTTGCGCTGTGGATTTTTCCCCAGCATCGGATGCTGTAGTTCGTTATGCTGCCGCAATGCACTGCGCCAATACGGAAATCATTGTGGTCTATGTCGTTCAGGGAGAAGAGCATCAGAACGGCTTGTTCAGAACGCACCTGCATGAATTTTCGCGTTACAGCGATATGCTCTCCCAAAACAAGGCGCAAGCCCGCTTTACGGTTGAGAGCGGCGAACCTGCAACAGCAATTCTTCGTTATGCCAACGAGCACCATGCGGACATGATTATCCTCGGTTCCCACGGAACTACAGCAATAGCAAGGCTTCTGGTAGGAAGCACTGCCGAAGCGGTTTTGCGCCACGCTACATGCCCCGTTGTGATACTGAAAACACCTGACACTAACAAAGACCATGGAACAATCTGAATCAAACACAATGGCTGAAAACAACCTGTCCGGAAAAGAGAGACCGAAAGCAGCAAATCCTCTGCGCATAATCATCATTGGCGCTCTCCTTGCAGTCGCCCTGATCTGGGGCGGAAGCAAGCTCTACCACTCCTTCCTCTATGTTGAGACCGACAACGCACAGATTGTTGGAGACATCTACCCGGTCATTTCCCGTGTTCCGGGAAGAGTAGAAACGGTAACGGCAGGCGATAACCAGAAGGTCAAACAGGGCGATACGCTCATCACACTCGACCCTTCGGACTACCGGATTAAACGGGACATGGCAGAGGCCGCCCTGCAAAACGCTCGTGCATCGGTTTCAGCCGCCAGCGCGACCGCCAATGCGGCTGGGGCGACCGAACGGAAACTCAGAGCCGATCTCCTGCGCAACCGCAGCCTGCGGCGACAGGACGTGATCTCACAGGCCGAATTTGATGCCGTTCAGGCAGGCGCCGAGTCCTCATCGGCACAGCTTGCCGCCGCGGCCAGCCAGCACAGTGCTGCAGAAGCACAGGTTAAGTTGAAAGACGCAGAACTGCGCAATGCCGAATTGCAGTTGTCGTACACCACCATTACCGCCCCCGCCTCCGGTCACATTGCAAAAAAGAGCGTCCAGCCAGGACAGTACGTAGCCCCCGGCCAGCAGCTCATCGCTCTGGTCGGCAGTAACGAACTCTGGATTGTGGCAAATTTCAAGGAGACCCAGCTCGACAAAATAGCTCCCGGACTGCCGGTCATCATCAAGGTTGACGCATACCCCGGCAAAGAGTTCAAAGGCAAGGTGGAGTCGCTCTCATCAGGCACCGGCGCACAATTCGCCCTGCTGCCGCCCGACAACGCCAGCGGCAACTTCGTGAAGGTCACCCAGCGTATTCCGGTAAAAATCGTCTTTACTGAAAAGCCCGACAAAAACCACCCGCTTTCCGCTGGCATGAACGTCGTGGTAGAGGTAAAGGTTAAATAAGCTCGAAAGCAATCTCCCGGAAACTCCCAGCCATCGCATCCCGAATCAACCTGGGATAAAACGGCCAGGAGCACCCGGCAATAACGGTATAACGCTCGAAGACGCACTCATAAACGCATGGCTCGACCACAACAACAGAATGGCACCCCGGTAGCGGCAATGCTGCCGAACCCGGCTCAGACCTACGACACCGGACTTCGCAAACTCATCATCACCCTGACGGTTATCGTCTCGGCCATGCTTGAGCTTATCGACACCACCATTGTGAACGTCGCCATAACGCAAATCAGCGGAAACCTTGGCGCAAGCATTGAGGATGTCTCATGGGTGGTCACCAGCTACGCCATCGCCAACGT
>CAIJPS010000100.1 GCA_903822595.1 uncultured Chlorobiaceae bacterium | reverse complement strand
TTTTTGCAGCACTTTTCTGGACAGAACTTAAGATATCTGAATAATCGGTCATAGGATACTTTCAATTCGCGTCTCAAGGGCTTGGAGCGCTAATGCCAGATTACGTAACGATGTAACCGTCTCTGTAATATCCGTTCATGTAAGCGGCTGCCAACACTCTCCAACAGTACCCGCCTTGTAACAGCATCAACTTTTAGAAGTATAACAAACAATTTCAGGCCATCAAAACACATCAACTCGAAACAAAAAACAATGACATCCCGGATGGAGATTTATCCTGCCACACTTTGAGGATCGGTTCAAGGAGCGGCTCAACGAAAACACCATCCGGGAGGTGGCCAATTTTCAGTCGCAACTGGCCCGCAAGCGGGAGACTATCAGAAAGCGCATTACCCGACTCAACGAATCGCTCACGCAAATCGACTACAATCCGAGCCGAATCAAGCGATTATGTCTTGAATACAGGTGGAACTCCAAGATCTTTACAAATTTTCTTTATCAATAAATCGTTTATCTCATTATGTCGTGGAATAGATGAGCGTTTATTTAATGCCGGATTTATCCACCATGAATGACATCCACCTTCTATGGAAAATTCACAACCTTGTGACCGCAGGTATTTGAGAAATTCTTGTCGCTTCATACACAAACAAGTTCCTCTTGATAATTTTGACCGGCGAATCCAATGGCATCTTCCCTGTTCAATTCAAGAAGTTCTCCCAATGTAATTTTAAGGCTTATTAACAACTCTTCTTTCGTGTATTCCTGGCAATTGACTCCAGGCACTTCTTCTATCCAGCCTATCCAGCAGCCATTATCTTGTTTGATTATGGCCGTATAGTTGTTTTTGCACATAGCATCCTCCGAAGGAAATATAAAGTTTAATTTTCTTATACTTTCTGCATGAGAGAACGATGTCAAGCAGATTCAGCAATCTTTTCAGTCCTCTGATCCAGAGTGCACAGGACTTCTTGAATAGCTTCAACTTCGGGTTTATCAAAATAGACTTCGCCACACTGGGCGCATACCCATGCAGGAATTCTTTCTAAAGTGATGTGATAGCCTTTCCTGTCGGAATAAAAAGGTGCAATCCCCCGTTCCATATTCCCGCGACAATACATGCAGAATTATAAAGATTTTTTTCTCATCGATTTGCCACGATATAACCTTTGTCAATACTCCGGCAGAGCGTTTTATTCGACCGATTTTTTTATACATTTATCGTAAACAAACTCAGGATCAAGATCGACTCCAGACTCCCATTCAATGGTGTCAAAAGCAACGGCAACTTTTTTAAAAGAGTTGCAATCTTTAAGCCGATTAAAAACTCCAAAACCAAGATATGGCTTCATATCCAACACTCCACTCTCGCCATTACTAAAGATGAGATCAAGCATGAAATTATCTCGCGGAACAACATCTATTACTGATGGATACATTGTATATTCTCCTATTGTAATGGTGGGATTTTAAATGGTTCCTCACCATTCATAACCAGATTCCAGTCACTCAAAAGTTCTTCTTGATGTAATTCAGCCCACGCCAAAACAAGTTTTATTTGCTTCTTCGGCAAATTCCCTTCAATCATCTCGCAAGTACCTATATCTACCGTACATGAATATTCAGCATGGTAAACATGAAAATGCGGTGGCGGATGTTCACCTGGAGCGAAGTACATACGAATGATAATTCCATAAAACATCGATATTGTCGGCAAAGCTACCTCCTGTAGTCTTTTAAGCGAGCAACTTGTCATAGTCAGCGTGAGTGCCAATCCAAACCCAAAGAAAACCCCCATCAATCGACGTGGCGACTGCGCGATAATGAGAGCCGACACGAGCAGACCAGACTTTGCCCACTTTCTTGAATTGCAAAGAAGGGTGGGAGTGATCTGCTTTTATCATTTGAAAGTTCTTCTTGGCGAGACTACGAATCTCCACAGGAAGGCGTTCATAGCATGTCCAGAAGCTGGAAGCCGTTTTGTGTTTCAAAGGTCTCTCGTCACTCCTGCTTCATGTTCAGCAAGCGCCGCATTGATAAGGAAATCTAGCTTTCCGGCATTGGAATCGGCTTCCAATTGTTTATCCCAACGCGCCTGTTCGAATTCAATAAACCATTCACGGAGTTTTGAAAAAGAATCGTTATCCAATTCTGAAATATGTTGTTCCAATAGCTCCACTTGAGTCATACTATCCTCAATTTTTTTATTTTTTGCCACTGTAAATAGCTCGTCCACATCAACTTTCTTTAGAACACGGTAACGGAGTCATGATCACTCGTACCTCGTTACACCTCAACTCTTGAGCAGTAATTGCTTTTTCGAAATAGCTTCCTTTCGCAGTATAACAAACAATTTCAGGCCATCAAAACACATCAGCCCGAAACAGACAGCACCAACTGTCCATTTATGATGGGTCCATGGCTCGCGGATAGACAGTTTTCAGACGCACACTTTCGGCAAGTACCACCTTTTGTCAGTTCATTCAACTTTGCAGCAACTGAGGGGCTGAGACCAGCAGTAATGTTTTCCGGAATCCGTATTCGATTCATATCTTCCCCCGGGCCTAACAAGTCACTGTAAACGTCTTCAGTGATAGCTGCGCTGTAGAAAAGGGAGTGCATTACCAGCCAGCCCTCAAGGCGTGGCAAGGTGTTTCCGCCGGAACCAATCCAGTATCGCGCAATAGAGAGAATCTTGGCTGCGTCGCCCTCGCTGAACGAAGAATGCACGTCATCGTCAATACCGGAGGCTTTACCGACCCACTCCAGAATATCCGTGAGGCCACTGTGCCTGCGCAGCGCACCAACTACGCCCCCCTGACGTTTGCTTTTTTTTGGGCGTGTAAGGATTATCTCCTGTGTTCCCGACTTGATTTTACCCTTGAGCTTCTGACTGACGGTATAGGTCTTTCTGGTCCGTTCATTATAGCCTGTAACCCGCTCGTAGAGGTAAATATCGCCATTCGGGCACCTTTCACGCCGCTGACCAACGTGAGTTTTTCCCGTTACTGGTTTAGACATGCAGGACTCTCCCTTTTAAAGTGTTTTCCTCACAATACATACGTACACTTTAAAAGGCAAGAAAAAAAAACACAATTTTTCTGGAAAAAACACTACTTTTTTGAAATAGTGCTCAGGTTGCGATGTTTTTCAGTTAATGTGTGCGCTTTATCCGACTTTCAGGGTAAAAGCAAGGCACAGGCAGAGTTGGTAAAGCGAAAGATTGGTGAGCGTTTTTGTGAGTGCTGATTGGAGTTACACCCTGATAAGACGCAAATAGTGTACTGCCGTGATAGTAAGCGAAAAGGCAACAATCCGGTACAGCGGTTTACGTTTCTCGGCTTTACCTTCTGTGCACGGCAGGCTGTTGGTAAAAATGGAGTCTGGTTTACAAGTTTTTTACCGGGGGTAAGCCGTGATGCTCTGCGACACATGAGACAAACCATCAGAAGGTCGAAGCTACAGTTCAAGAACAGTCTTGAACTTGCTGATTTATCAGTACAGTTCAACCCGATATTGAGGGGATGGCAGAACTACTACACGCGATTTTACGGTTCAGCAATGTCACCGGTTTGGCAAAACATGAACTATTACTCGGTACACTGGATGATGAGAAAGTATAAGCAATTGAAAGGGCATAAAACCAGAGCATGTAGAACGTTGCGGCTTCTTGCGAAAGAAAAGCCAAACATATTTGCACATGGGAACGCGAAGTATACTGAACTTGCTATATTTTCGTGGACAGGGTAAGAAGTCATATCTTCAACCAAAAGGAGATATGAGAAATGACAGAGAAAGGCAATGAGGGCCGCAGAAAGTACAGCAAAGAGTTCAAAGTTGATGCCGTTGAGCTGATGATG
>CAIJPS010000099.1 GCA_903822595.1 uncultured Chlorobiaceae bacterium | reverse complement strand
GTCAAAGTGATTCACTGCTCTGAAAGGGATACGCAAATTTCTGATGTTCCAAAACAGGTTGACGAGTTTGTCAATACCTGGAGTGTCGAGGGATTCCGGGAAGAGGGTATGACGACTGCTGAAATGGGTTGGGGAACACATGAAAAAGAGCTTCCACAATTTGCCTATACCCACACTGATGGGCCACAAAACCAGATTTGTCTTGCCAAAATGGGTATGAATACATGGGTCTGCACCTGGGTGCCTGATTATGATATACGTGGCATGGTAGTTCGTCATGGCGAAGCGTTTACCATTTCAGACTATCTCACAGTTTATAACGAGGGGCAAGCCATCTACCGTCCGACGGTCCATTACGCCTATTGTCCGAGTGATGCCGCTATTACCTCTCTGCATGAGCTGCGTGGTTATGATTACAGACTTCAGTCCAATTTCAGGATTATGAATAATGAGATCATCAAGGGTTCTGATATTCTTGGTGCATTACTGATGGGTCATGCCTTTAATTCCTGGTGGACAGGCTCCGACCTGAGCATAGAGCAATCCAGGGCGCTGGTACCTCATCAGAATGCTACCACGATGCAGGTGGCAATATCCGTGGTCGCAGCCTGTATGTGGATGATCGAAAATCCTGACAGGGGTGTTGTTGTACCCGATAATATCGACCATGAGTATATCCTTGGAATCGCAAAACCTTATCTTGGCAACTTCATCTCAAAAGCCTCCGATTGGACACCGTTAAAATACAATCCCAACTTTTTTGCAGGGTTTAATACCCCAGATATTGATGAAACAGATCCCTGGCAGTTCAAGAACTTCCTTATTACCGATAATGATTAAAACAGGAGACACTTAATGGAAGCTCAACATTTGAAACAATTGGCTTTAGAGCATGGTACACCGTTGTTTGTGGTAGACCACGACGTATTGCGTGCCAATTATCGTGAGTTTAAGCAGCATCTTCCAAGGGTTCAGGCCTATTTTGCTGTGAAAGCCAACTCCGCCAGAGAAATCGTTAAAACCTTCTATGACGCAGGTGCCAGCTTTGATGTTGCGTCAATGCCCGAGTTTCTTGCGGTCTATGAAAATATTAAAGGCTTGACGCCTGAAGAGCAACAGGATTTTATCTGGGACAAGATCATCTATGCCAATCCGATAAAGCCAATACCGACCCTGAAGGAGCTCGACCAATATAAACCGCTGGTCACGTTTGATAATGAAGATGAAATAGCGAAAATCGCTACTTATGCACCGAATACTGGTCTTGTTTTACGAATAAAAGTGCCCAATACGGGAGCGATGGTAGAGCTCTCTTCCAAATTCGGCGCAGATCCTGGAGAGGCTGTTGATCTTATAGAAAAAGCGTTCAAGAGTGGACTGGTGGTCGAAGGTTTAAGCTTCCATGTCGGCAGTCAATGCACCAATTTCCAAAATTATGTTCAAGCCCTTAATCTGGCTTCAAATATTTTCAAGGAGTCGTGGGAAAGAGGCTATACGCAGGTGAAAATTCTTGATATTGGCGGCGGTTTTCCCGCTCCTTACGACAACAGTGTCAAACCTTTTGCCGAGCTTGCAGTCATGCTCAATTCCGAATTTGACCGACTCTTTCCGCCCGACATTGAAATCATCGCCGAACCCGGAAGATTTTTAGTGGCAACTGCTGCCTGGGTCGTGATGGAGATTATTGGTACCGCCTATCGTGACGGTAAAAGGTGTTATTACGTCAATGACGGGGTTTATCATACCTTTTCAGGGATTATCTTTGATCATTGCGAATATCCCTTAAAATCCTTCAAAGAGGGCAATGAGAAAATGTGTGCGGTTTATGGCCCAACCTGTGATGCTCTTGACACCATCACCATGGCCAACCTCTTGCCCGTTGACCTTTCGATAGGGGATTTACTCTACAGTGAAAATATTGGAGCCTACAGTCACGCTTCATCGACTTTCTTTAATGGTTTTCCGCCTGCAAAGGTTTTGCATATAAACAGATAGTCGGCTAACGTTCTGCCGGAATAACAGCTCCTTCGGAACCAGAATCCGAAGGCGGCTGAAACTGCACAGGAGCTTCTGCGATTTTCCGATAAAGCTTGATGTGGAAGGGATGCTGAGTGAACCATTCTTCTTCTGGATCTTTCAGATGCCCGTTGGCGGGAAAAGGTGCAGCCTTGCTCGCTGAATGTTCCTTTCTGCACCGGTTCAGAAAATCAGGCCTGATTTCTAAACTGGCGGCTGTCTGTGCCATATCTCATATCTCCTTTTGTTTGAAGATATGACTTCTCACACCGTCAACGAAAATATAGCAAGTTCACTATTGATCATTCCGAAAAAGCCGCTCAACAAAAGAGCGGCTTTTTTTATCCCGCACATCAGCCGAATAGCCATTCCATAATTCTGTTACATATTTGCAAACAATGTTAAAGCAAAAAAAACATCAGGCCGCCTCTCGGTATATTATAAAAGTGTTCTTAAAATCTCAACCATAAACAATGATCAGCTTATGCCATTCGAACTTTAATTCACAGGATCTGTGTAAGCACAAGCGGAATAATCATAAACCGCAGCGATTCTTCTGGTCATTGCCTAACCTGGTTCATTTCCCCTTTACGGACGTTGCCGTCAGAGTTTGATGACAGACGTTTTCAATCACTTTTCTAAACAACAAATCTTCGATGAGCAACCGTTATCTGGTTAAAACGACATCAATGCTGATCTTGTTGCTTGCCTTGGTGAGCAGCGTAGGGACTGCATCAACGGAGCCTTGGAAATTTGGTGTCATGGGTGACTCCCAGTGGACCACTTCCGATCCAGCCAACGCAAATCCATCTACCGTACCAGTCTCGATTATCTATCAGGTCAACCAGGAATTCATCAAGGCTGGCGTGAAATTTGTCATCGCAGTTGGTGATCTGAGCGACGACGGTAATGATATATCCGAAGTGACCCGTGCCAAAGCCGCGCAACCACTTCTTGATGCCGGTATAGGCTTTTTTCCATTTCGCGGCAACCATGAGACTGTTGGCCAGAACAATGGTTACGGACTATCGGTTTTCCGCTCCAATTACCCACAAACCCAAACAGGAACCTTCACAACGACAGACCATAAGCGCTATAAGGTAGGAGATGGTTTCAGCAGCCCCGTCTCAGTCAGTACAGATCTGAATGGTATGAGTTACTCGTTTGACTATGGCAACCTGGAAAACAGAGCTCGTTTTGTGATAGTCGATACTTGGGCAACGCCAGGCAAAGTCGATAAAAATCCAAATGGTTATTCATATGGCTATACCGTTAATGACCAGCAGGCATGGATCAGCGGCAGGCTCGACAAAAAAAGCCGAAAGACGGGGCATGCGTTTGTCTTTTCACATCAGCCACTTATGGCTGAAGGCCATCAGGACACCATGTTCTACGGCTATACAAATTCAAATCCAGACTGGCAGAACAGATTTTTTGCCAGCATGCAGGATAACGGTGTAAAGTTTTTTATTTGTGGCCATGACCATATTCACCAGCGCTCAATTGTCGCAAGCCCGGACGGCAAGTCTCACATAGAAGAGATAATCTGTGCATCCAACAGTAGCAAGTTCTACACCCCAAAGCCTCTGGACGACCCAAAATGGTTTGGTCAGAAAACCCGTGAAACGTCCATTGCACAGGATCGATATACGGTTGGTTACTATATCTATACGGTGGACGGGCCATGCGTCACGGTCGATTATTACTCCGATGACCACGGAAACTGGATGTCTGATGCAAACTATCCAAACGGCGCAGGCAAGACGGATACCGGTGTAACCCCTTCATTCCACTTTGTCAAAAAAGAGAGCTGGAGCTATAGCAAAAACGGCAAGGAATTTCTTATACCTCAAGGCACAAGCTATGCAAAGGTGTCGGACAGTTTCAAAGGCACCATTGCGCGAATTCTCGATGGAGCGAATAACAGCACAGAGAGGGATGGCAGTTTTGATACCAAAGGTGGCGCAGGTCGAAAGTTAACAAAGACCGTAGATACAGGCTGGCAAGAAAGGAAAGCTCCCTTGCAATCGAAGCATGACCCATATCTTGCGAGCAATATTTTGTACCTGACAGGCATGGGCGACCTTGGTCGGGAACAGACCGATGAGTACACCCTTTCCATAAATTATCATCCGAATATGTTACACACGCACCACTACAAAACAGGCCTTATCGCTTTGGCAACCAAAGATGCTGACGGCAACTGGGTCAATGCTGTTGATATAAATTCCGGAGGAGCCAAAACCTTTGTTGCAGGCCCTTGGAAAAAAGGTTATGCCTTAGGTACCTATGGCATCGACCAGCGCAGAAAGACTGTCTGGGCGGTCATTAACCATAATGGTAATTTTACTGCGGCCAAGTTTGACAAATAAGAGTGCAGGGCTTAAATCTAATAGTCAAGTACACCCTTTTGTTGTACAAGTAACTGAAGATCATCCTGCACTTTATATCCGGCATTTCGAGGCCGGTGATGATAATGAGCTGAACCTGTTGGAGTGGGTCACCCTTTTACAACTCCTTCACGATGAAGCAGAAAATCGTGGTTTGGATAAGGCTGTTGACACCGCATACATGGAACGAAGCTGAAATAAGTAATGAGAAGTAAAAAAAACGCATAGGTGTCCGTCAATTCCGTCTCAACCTGTCTGCTCCTTATTGCCAGTATTCAGGCATACGACACGCCCTTCCCTATGTGTTAATATAGATGGTGCCTCAACCAGGGATGCGGTTTTCCTGCTCCCTGTGACAAAAATGTAAAACCTTTTGCTGAGCTTGCCATAATGCTCAATTCCGAATTTGACCGACTCTTTCCGCCCGATATTGAAATCATAGCCAAATGTTCAGATGCTTCGTTCAGCAGGTATTATTCGTTACGGACAGTTAACACTTTCTGGCGAAAAGAATAGTCCGTTGCAGATGCACATTATGAGATGAGCAATGAAAGGAGCGAAAAGAGAATGGCTGTCAAGAGAGCTGCAATGAGGTTCATAAAAAAACCGGGCAGCAGAATCATTTTGAGCGAAACATCTCTAATACCGCCGTATGCCAAGGTATTTGCTGCAGTAGCAACTGGCGTCATGAATGCGCTCGAAGCGGCGATGGTTATGGTCAGCAGCATAATAATTGGCGACAGGGAGGTTTGTGCGGCAAGAGCTCCTGCCAATGGCGTAAACATGACTATCAGGGCGGTATTGCTCAAAAGTTCAGAAGAAAAAATTATGACGATGATCAGGGAGAGCAACTGGAGAAAATGATTGCCAAACGGTTCCATTGCCTTGAGTATGGTTGATTTTGCCAACATCAGGAGATAGCTGTCAACTTCCGGAGTTGCCGGATTATCCCATGCCTTGAGCAGGGTAAAAAGGATCATTCCCACGACAATGAGAAGGAATATTCCGAAACAGGGAAGATCCTTCATGATGAGGTTGATTGAAAGAATTGAGTTGGTATTGGGTTTGTCGAGATTTGTCATTGGTTCTCGAAAAAAATGAGCCCAGACTCGGTCAAATACTCGCTGAAGAAATCTGTCTATGGCACTGTAAACTCTGTTGAGAGGGATTCCCATGCGGGATTCCAGTTCCTGGCTAAGTCGGCTGATAAAGATCAGAGGAAATCCAGTAAGATGAAGCAGAAGAAAGAGGGTATTCATGAAAAGAGCTTTAAGGCTGAAGCTTTTTTTCGGCAGGATTAAGGCTACAAAGAGAAATATGGTTCCGTAGAGCAGAAAGCAAAGATCTATAGTATTGAGACTGAAAAGAATCGGGGCTGGTTTGAAAAGAAACTGCATGGCGCTCAATGTGCTGATCAGCAGAAGGTTACTTATGAGGAAAAGCAGCGGCTTATGAGGCAAAACAGCCGGGATGCCGCTGCTTTCGAAAAAGAGGGATGGAATGCTGAATGGTTTGGCTGTGAAGAGAATGATGGCCCATCCAAAAAAAAGAAGGAGAAGCGTTGCAGGTACTCCTGCTCCAAGCCAGGAAAAAAAAGTGATAAGGTGCCGACCCTCAAATTTAAAGAGTTCGGCAAGCGCAATGGCTAAAAGGTTTTGCGGACTTCCGGTAAGGGATGCCATTCCTCCACTGCTGGAGCCAAAGGTGAGTGCAAGGTAGAGCAACGATGCGGCGATTCTTCTCTCATCTTTCTGCTTGACAAGCGACAGCAGGCGGTTGATGGCCGGAATCATGGAGATCACCACAATGGTATGTGAGATAAAGATCGAGAGCGTATAGGAGATCAAAAGAATTGCCGTCAACAGGGCGCTCAGATTTTTACCGGAGTGACGGAGCAAAAGCTCAATCAGTCTCTGATGCATACGGGCTGCGACAAGCATTTCCGAAAGCAGAAATCCGGTCAGTATGATAACGCTGTTTTGAAGCAGATTCATCGTTGTTCCTCTTTTCACGTCATCATTGTACGGGAAGCGTCATCATACTACAGTTTGCTTCTCCCGGTACAAAGCGCAAAAGTAAATTTTACAGAGTCGTTGCATGAGCGTAACTCATCCCCAACACTATTTTGTTTTTTTACCATTGTGTAGTTCAAGGTTCTCCTCGGTCATTGCGCTGGTAAATGAAAGAGTCTTGTGAAAAAGAATTGTAACTGTCTTTTCAAGCCACTTCCATTCTTGTCTCGAGGCAGGGCTCTCCTGCTGAGGATTTTTATGCTCCCCAATTTTCTGTTAACCAGGGCCTATGGTCTGGAGAATCTTTCCGGATCAGGGAGCGCATGCATTTATGTTTTCAACCACAATAATTCTCTTGAAGTATTGATGGTGCCAGCGCTGCTCATGTATCATCTCGGCGGAAGCAGTATCAGCTTTGTTATTGATTGGATGTACGGCAAAGTGCCGATTCTTGGCTCTTTGATGAATTTGATCGATCCCGTCTATGTTTATCACAAACGTTCAACTCTTTCCTGGATAGAGGCAATCAGGCCGGCGGCACCTTCCGCGAATACTATTGAGCGTTGCTCAGAGAAACTTCGCTCCGGGCGCAGCATCGGGATTTTTCCGGAAGGAAAGCGCAACAGGGATCCGGAAATTTTGGTCAGGGGAAAATCGGGCGTAGGTCATATCGCCTTGCAGAGCGGAGCACCTGTTATCCCTGTTGGAATTGATTTTATCAGCCGAATAAACAGGGGAAAAATTCCGGTGCTTGGCAGAACAATCGTCAGAATCGGTCAGCCGATTATGTTCTGGCAGCAGTCGGAGGCATACCGCGCACTCATGCCATCTCTCTCCAGTTGCAGCAGGCAGCACACTGAACGAAACCAGATGGCCGCCGAGATTACCCATGAGATCATGCTTTGTCTTGCCGAACTCTCCGGTAAACGATACAGTGAGCCCTCTCCACCGAACAGATACAACTTTTTTTTGAAAACCATAAAAAAGGAGCAGTCATGCCGAGTGTAACCGTTCTTCGGATCGAAAGTGCTGGTGATCGTGCCAGTGCTCTTGAAGTTATCAGGCAGGTCTTTTGTGAAGAAAAAAACTGGATCAGCACGGTTCAGAACCAGATTCCTGATGAGCTTGCCGGGAATAACGGCTTTTCATGGTTTCTGGCAAAAATTGATGGTCGTCCTGCAGGTGTACTGCGTCTCCTTTACGACCCTTCTTTTGACCTGCCCGAAGAGTACGATGTGAAGTTTCTGCCGGGCATTACTGTCGAAAAGCTGAAAAGCGCCGGGCGATATGTAGAAATTGGAAGGTTCATGATTCTTGAAGAGTTTCGCAGAAAACCAAGGATAGCCCTCCGGCTCATGCGTGCTGCCACTGAAGAGGTTATCGAGCGTGATTACACCCATTTTATTACCGATGTGTTTGAAGGTGAGGCGCATTCACCCCTGAACTTTCATACCAGAGTGCTTGGCTTTGAAGTGGTTGGAAAGCATTTGTTTGGTGAGTTGAATTGCAGCTCAACCCGTATCATTCTGATGCTCGATATTCTCAAGCTTTACAGTCGCATCAAAGACAGCCGAAGCAGGATTTACAGCGAACTGACCGATGGTCTCAGAGGAATTTTTGAACGCAAGGCCGCTCTGGCTCAGATGACAAGAGGGTAAAATGAGTGTTGCCCAGGTTTCCTGCCCGCAGAATGAGCGTTTGTGTGCATCATTATAATATAAGGAGTACTTCATGTTGCGACTGGATGAATTGAGAGCGGAAATAAAAAGTGAGTTTTTTTTGCAGGAGGAGCTGAAAAATCATGATGTCAAAAAAGTCGAGGTACTGGCAGATATCATTATCAAGCCAGCCGGAAAAAAAGACTTGGTCAAACTTCTGCGCTTGCTGGAAAAATCCGGGCATCCCCATATCGTCATCAATTCCAAAGGACGGGTGGTCTTTCCTGACAGACGCTTTCACGGCGCTGTTGTTGTTACTGATCTGAAGCTGTAGAGCACTCCAGCAATTCAACACGCCAGCTCGTTTCCGAGCAACTGGACGGACAAGCAGGGCTTTTTGGGGATCAGGTATGTGGACCATGCTGCTGTGATGTACCCTCCCGACATCAAAACCCCACTCTTTCGACTTGGCAGGCGAGCGAAGCGTAGGCTTCCATGCAGTACTCTGTTGCTCTCTTGGTTGTACAAGTTTCCCCTTAAAACAAGGGTGAATATCATGTAGAAAAAGAGATATTACTATAGACATTGAAATCATTTCATGACCAGGTGAGACGCTTGTCGAACAAATCGAATATATCGTCATGCCTTGTTGTAGTAGTTGATGGAGTGGAAAGTAAATCGCGCATTATGCTCGATCTTGTGTTTTGGTTCAGTACATGCAGTAACTCAAGAATAATATACTGAAGCGTTCAATTGTTTTCGCTCTGCTGCTGAGCAGGGAGATGCACGGGCTCAGTGGGATCTTGATTTTATGTCCTATAATGGTGAAGGAGTACCACAAAACTACACGGAAGCAGTCAAATGGTTTCGCATATCCGTTGATCAGGGTTATGCATAAGCTCAGTGCAATTTCGAACTCATGTATTTTATGGGCCAAGGAGTAGCGAAAAGTGACAACGATGCTGTAACCCGGTTACGCAAAGCAACTTTACAGGGCCATTCATTAGCTCAGGGCCCATTAAAACAACACAATTATTTTTCTTGCCGTGGTTTGTCGGTAATCGTATATTTTAAAACTATACAATCAGTTACCTTACGCATTGTTTTCCGACTTCAACCTTATCTCCTTAGTGAATACAGATTACCATGCCAAATATATAGCCTGGGAGCTGACTCGCCGGCACTCTTCTGCTGATCTTGGCAAGTTGACGGCTTCGCTGCAGGATGCCCAGGTTGACTTGAACCCTCACCAGATTGATGCTGCTTTATTCGCTTTCAAATCGCCCTTGTCCAAAGGGGCAATTCTTGCCGATGAAGTCGGTCTTGGAAAAACAATCGAAGCGGGGATTATTCTGTCCCAGCTTTGGGCTGAGCGCAAAAGAAAGCTGCTGGTAATCTGTCCGGCAAGTCTGCGCAAGCAGTGGAATCAGGAACTTGCCGACAAGTTTTACCTCCCCTCGGTTATTCTTGAATCGAAATCATTCAATGCCGGGAAAAAAAAAGGACATCGAAACCCCTTTGAACGTGAGGAAATTGTTATCTGCTCCTTTCAGTTTGCACGTGCCAGGGAAGATCTCCTTGGCTTTGTTCCATGGGACCTTGTTATTATTGACGAAGCTCACCGGCTTCGCAATGTCTATAAATCATCCAACCGCATCGGGCAATCAATAAAGAGCTCTCTTTCCGCCTGCAAAAAAGTTCTTCTGACGGCCACACCACTGCAGAACTCGATTTTGGAGCTGTACGGCATGGTCAGCATTATTGACGACTACGCTTTCGGTGACCTGAAAAGCTTCAAGAGCCGCTACTCCCGGATCCTTGAAGATGGAAATTTCAATGAGCTGAAAGAGCGCCTGAAGCCGCTTTGCAAGCGAACGCTGAGGCGTCTGGTGCTTGAATATGTCAAATACACCAACCGCCTCGCCATTGTTCAGGAGTTCTATCCCTACAAGGAAGAGCAGGAGCTTTACGATCTCGTTTCCAACTATCTGATTAAGCCTGACTTGTATGCCCTGCCGGTCAGTCAGCGCAAGC
>CAIJPS010000098.1 GCA_903822595.1 uncultured Chlorobiaceae bacterium | reverse complement strand
GTATGGCGGCACCCGAGCACGGCAAAGCCATACGAAGAGGGTTTCCACTGCTTGTGTTCATCGGCCAGTACGGCCAGACTTGCTACAGGTTTTTCGTACCGGTCAAAAATCCGGTAGTTGTAGACAAACATCCGCTTGGCAAATTCAGCTTGTTTTGTTCCTTGCACTTCCACATGGATATAGATCCAGCTTTCGCTGCCATTCAGCACTTGCACCCTGACAAGCCGGTCGACAAAACGGGTGCCTAACTCGGCATCCTGCACGACGGCCCGCAACTCCTGGTCGAGAAAGACGTGTTCTTTTGACCAGTCAATTTCTGCACAGGCATCAGGGAAATAAAACGCCATAAACTCCGGAAAATAGCGTTCAATGACCTCTTTCCACGGGCTGTCGTATTGATCGGTTGAGGTGTCTGTAGTTGGCATTTTGTTCAGGTAAAATCAATTACGGCATACCCAACGGTTGGCATATCAAGCTATGATAACTTTCATCTCTTTTAAATATATATGGGATGGCCGTCAAAAACAAAAGACTTTGAAATCACAGCGGCGGAAAAAGATTACAGCGGGGTGAACAGAGGAAACAACCAATCAAGGATACAAAACAAAACGTATAAGGGCAAGTGTTCAGGGTATTAGCCTGGTCTCCCGGCGGTGGGGAAAGGTGACTGGATGTAGCGGTGGCGGGGGGTTTCAGGGCTGAGCTAAAAATTGCAATGGGGAAAGCCTACGAGCCGCCATAATGGCCGCTGGCGGAAACGACAAAAACCGTCACGATGCTTTCATTAACCTCGTAGACTATACGATGCTTCTTGTTGAGGCGTCTTGACCAACACCCTGCCAAATCTCCTCGCAGTTGCTCAACTTTTCCAGTCCCTTTTGTCGGGTGGTAGCTTCCTGATAATGACTTTGTCGCAAAGCTTGTAAAAATAAGTGATCTCTTTCTGCGCATCCTTCGAAATTATGAGAGTATAGTTTCCCATATTTTTTTTGGATCAGTTATCGTAATAAAACGGCCTGCCTTTATGTCCTCCCTGCCCCGTTCAATGGCCTCAAGTATCGCTATCATAATCCTCTCTCTTTGTGTTATAGGCTCGCCCTCGACAAGGTAGTATACGATCAACAGCAGGTCGCTCCATAATCTCAAGTCATCCAATTCTGATTCCTTGATGTGTGGCCTTTTTTTACTACGGAATCAATTCTTGAGAAGCGCTTACAACCTCTCAACCTCAAACCTGCTGACATTTCTTACCTTGGGGTCAAAAACAATACCAATCAAATAGCGCTCGCCACTATATTTCTCGTAATATTTCATTCTTTTGATCTGCTCAAGTGGCTCCCCGTCAGTCACTTTGAATTCAAAAAGAAAGATTTTCCCCCCGACCTTCAGAGTCAGGTCAATTCTCCCCTTGTTGCTCACATCCTCGGCGATGATATCAACCCCGATACTGGCAAAACAGGCATAGAGCACGCTGGCGTAAAAGCCCTCGTATCTCTCAATATCGTTGTTGGTGTAATTATTATAGGCTATGCTTGCAAAAAGGCGTTTGATAACGGGCTCCAGACCTGCAATATCTCCAGTATTCATAAGAGCAAGCAGCTCACGGCGAATGGGTTCATTTTCCGAAACGCTGGTCACCGATTGCAGAATATAATCGTTGAAACTCATCTGCACCTCCATGTTGGGAAATCCCAACTCATAGCCAAATCTCACATCCAACGGAAGCTGGCGCTTGATGGTCAAGTAACCTGTCTGAAACAGAATGGTCTCCAGATTGAGATTCTCAAGGTCAAAGCTGTTGACCAGAGACTCATTAACCTGTAATCCATTAAATTTGGGGATAAAATAGCTGTTCTTTTTGATGAGTTCAACCAGAAATCTTGGTGTTCCAGTCTCGAACCAATAGTTCTTAAACGCACGCTGGTTCCTGATAAAGAGTAGAATATCGAACGGGTTATACACCTTGTCACCCAAAAAGTTATACCCGTTGTACCACCGTTTGACTTGCTCCATGTCCACCCCTTCGAGATAGGGTACAAAGGTGGTCTCCAGATCAAGCTGGGTGTAACCACAGACATTGCCAAAGTCAGGGTTGAGGCTGATATCCTCAAGATTGTTCAGACCGCTGAAGAGCGACACTTTGGAGAATTTGCTCACCCCGGTGAGAAACACAAAGCGCAGATATTCGTCGTTCTCCTTGATTTTGGTATAAAAGTCACGCATTCCATCCCGAATGACCAGAGCTTCGGGAATGTTCTCAATATTGTCCAGAATCGGCTTGTCATACTCATCAATCAGGATGACAACCTTCTGGTGATATTTCTCATAAGCTTTCTCGATTAATTCTGCGAAGAAGTGTTGTGCCCTGGCTCTGTTTTCACACTCCAGCCCAAGTCGCTTCTCATTGGATTTGAGTATGTACAACAAATCCCCCTCCAGATCAGCTTTCGAGTGAATCCCGCCGCTAAAACTTATTTTGATGACCGGATATTTCACCTCCCAGTTCCATTGCTCCTCAATCAGCAGCCCCCGAAAGAACTCCCGATTTCCCTCAAAAATATTTTTCAGCGTATCAAGAAACAAGCTCTTCCCGAATCGCCGGGGCCGTGACAGAAAGACATACCGATAATTCTCAATCAGTCTGCGGGCAACCTCTGTTTTATCGATGTAGAGATAATCATCTTCAATTATTGTTCTGAACGTCTGTATGCCTATTGGTAGCTTTTTCATCGTCAACCTCATTTTAACTCGTTATACCCGCCACAGGTATCGTATTCCCACACAACTCCACACTTTTTTTACTAAAAGCCGAAATATAAAGCTTTTTGACAAAAAATGAGGCCAGATAAGAGTTATCCTGGCCTCAAAGAGAAACCCCTTGCCGAGTTCAAGCAAAAAGTGCCCAAGGTGGTCGATAATGGCCGTTTCCAGTGCATGTTCCGAATATGCGCTCTTCTCTTCCTTATCCAGAAACTCAAGCACGAAGGGGTTTTTGATCACATGGTCAGCAGAGCGCAAGGCTCCGTTCTGAACAGTTGCTTTGTAGAGGTCGGCGACTCTCCGGGGAAAATCGGCACCATTCCCTTAAACCTGGTCTCCCAGCGGTGGGGAAATGAGACTGGATGTAGCGGTGGCGGGGGTTTTAGGGGGTTAGGGTTTTAGGGCTTTGCATTGGGTGAAGAGTTGGAAGGCGGCGTTTTTGAGGTAGCGGGTGGCTTGGCGGGGTTTGGGTTGGGGATGTTGCTG
>CAIJPS010000097.1 GCA_903822595.1 uncultured Chlorobiaceae bacterium | reverse complement strand
TATTGCATTAATAAAAAAACGCATGAATTTAGATATATCTCTCTACACTTTTCTACAAATCCTGAGTGTCAGTGTTTTTGAGAAAGTCGATATAAATCAATTAGTTACGAATTCTGCTGGCACAATTGAGAACACCTATACTTCTAACCAGTTAGATTTATTTAACTTATAACCGGACAGTAGTGTTACAAAGTATAAGGTACTCCTGCAGGGATATAGTCTTTTTGCGTTTCTTTTCAAGGGCATTTCTAACGCTTGTCCATCGTGAAGGTACGGAGATGCCGGTATGCGGCAAACCCTTTATCTGATACTGGATGGCTATTTTCAGTTTATCGAAACGGTTATCAGGCTCGGCAAAATCCACATCATAGATTTCTTTGATGTTTGTGAAGCGCTGTCGCAAGGCATCTACATCGATGTCCCGTTTGCGTTGCTGTTTTTCATTCGAGACAATCAAGATCGGGCTGTTTCCTGAAAACATTTCGATCACATGCAGCCAATAGTTGAAATCAACATCTTCCCTTCGGTTATCCACGACCAGCACATACAACGACCGGTTTGAGAGAAAAAAACGATGGGTCGCCTTGTATATCTCTTGCCCTCCAAAATCCCAGACATTCATCCGGAACTTTTTTTCATCAAGTTTTCTTGCTTCAAGATTCGGAAAATCTTCTGGTCTAAGAGGGGAAAAGATAGGTTTTACATCAATACCTCGTGTAGTATCCTTATCATTTGGCAAAGGCGAATAACGGTTTTCAAGCTTCCTCGCCAGAGAGGTTTTGCCTGCACCTGCTTCTCCTACAATCAATAACTTTGCCTCAAAAAGATAATCACGACCCTGTTCTTCTAACTGTATGAAATAGTTTCTGACCGCCTTTGTTCCCAGTTTTACAATTTCAGGAGGAGGTGTTTCCAGTGGATTATCGAAGAATGTTATACAATTATTGTTTCTAATATCTTCCCACTCTATGTCCATCTTAAAATTAGTAATCCATTGGGGCAGCGTTTTAATTGGATTTTTAGACAAATGAAGAGTCGATAAATTTGTTAGATGAGCAATAGGTGCGATATCAGTGATTTGGTTTCCCCATGCAGCAAGAAAGATTAGCAATGGTAGTTCTGCTAGTGGAGCAAGATCAATAATTTGATTGTCTGAAATAGAGAGTGTTGTGAGGTTTATTAGATTAGCAAGCGGATCAAGATCAATAACTTGATTGCTCAAAAGATTAAGAAGCGTTAAGTTTGTTAACTTCGAAAGTGGTTTAAGATCATTGATATTATTATGCGAAACAATGAGTTTGACAAGGTTTATCAGTTGTGCAAGTGGTTTAAGATTATGGATTTGATTATTACTAACATTTAAGAATGAAAGGTGAGTTAGTTGTTCAAGCGCTCCAAGATCAGTAATTTGATTATCAGAAATAATAAGTGTAGAAAGGTCTGTGTGCTTTGAAAGAGGAGTAAGATCAAAAACTCGATTAAATGAAAAATTTAGGAATACAAGGCGTTTTATATTTATTAAGGGTGAAATATCGGTGATTTTGTTGTTTTCAATATTTAGGAATGAGAGGCGAGTTAGTTTTGCAATCGGGCTAAGATCAGTTATTTGATTGTTTGAAACAATGAGTGAGGAAAGACATATCAGGTCGGAAAGTGGATCAAGGTCATAGACTTGATTGTTCAAAACATTTAGGAATGAGAGGCGGGTTAGTTTTGTAAGAGGGCCAAGATCAGTGATTTGATTATCAGAAATAATGAGCGTAGTAAGGCCTTTCAGCTCTGATAGTGGAGCCAGGTCATTGATGTGATTATTTGAAATGTCGAGTTCTAACAGGTTTGACAGGCATGTAAGAGGCTCTATAATTCGTTGTATCGTTTTTATGTCGCAATTATAAAAATAAATCCCAGTTACACAGTTGTTTTCATCAAGTACGTATCCAATGTGTTGTGTGTAACTGATGATTCTGACGCGTTCAATGCGGTAGTAATATGTATTTGCTCCATCACCTTCAATTTGTTTTTTATCTAGCTTATTAAGCTTTATCAGTTTGATACCAAGTTCTTTTTCAATCTGGCTCAGGTAATCAAAATCATTCATGGTAATCAATAGCTTTTATGGTGAATGTGTTCATTGTTCACCCCCTGTTCAGCACCCCAAGAATCTCCTGAAAGCTTGCAAGTCCGGCCTCAAGGTTTTCGATGATTTCCCCAGCCAGTAGATCCGGATCAGGAAGATTATCAAGATCTGCAAGGCTTTTATCCTTCAGCCAGAAGATGTCGAGATTGGTTTTGTCGCGGGCGACAATCTCTTCGCAGGTATACTTCCGCCAGCGACCTTCGGGGGTTTCGGGCGCGAAGCTCTCCTTGCGTTTATGGCGGTTTTCAGGGTTGTAGCACTCGACAAACTCTTGCAGGTCAGATGCCTTCAGCGGGCTCTTTTTCAGGGTGTGGTGCACGTTGGTGCGGTAGTCGTAGAACCACACTTCGCGTGTCCAGGGATCTTTGTGGGCAGGCATAACGTCGAAAAAGAGGACGTTGGCTTTGACGCCCTGCGCATAAAAGATGCCGGTCGGCAGCCTCAGAATGGTGTGCAGTTCGGTCGTTTCGAGCAGCTTTTTTCGGACAAGCTCTCCAGCGCCGCCTTCAAAAAGCACGTTATCGGGAAGCACCACGGCAGCCTGGCCGTGAACTTTCAGGATGGTGTGGATGTGCTGCAAAAAGTTGAGCTGCTTGTTGGATGTTATGGCCCAGAAATCCTGCCGGTTGTAGACAAGGCTCTCTTTCTCCTGCTCCTCGTCGTCGTTGGTGAAGGTCATGCTGCTCTTTTTGCCGAAAGGGGGATTGGTGAGCACGTAATCGTACCGGGCACCACTGTCGGCAAGCAGCGCGTCAGCGGATGAGACGGCGGCAATGCCGTCGAGTTCGCCGATGTTGTGCAGAAACATGTTCATCAGGCAGAGCCTGCGGGTGCCGGGCACAATTTCATTGCCGCCGAAGGTGCGATGCTTCAGAAACTCCTTCTGGCTCCGGTCGAGGCTGTAACGGTTGGTGATAAAATCATAAGCCTTCAGGAAAAAACCACCGGTGCCACATGCCGGGTCAACGATGCTCTTCATCGGCTCCGGGCGGATGCACTCCACCATCACCTCAATCAGGGCGCGGGGGGTGAAGTACTGACCGGCCCCGCTTTTGGTATCTTCGGCATTCTTTTCAAGCAGCCCTTCGTAAATTTCGCCCTTGACATCAGCGCCCATCATCACCCAGCTCTCTTTGTCGATCATGTCAACCACTTTGTAGAGCATCGCCGGATCGGCAATCTTGTTCTGCGCTTTCAGGAATATCTGCCCGAGCATCCCTGGCTTTTTGCCAAGGTCGCGGAGCAACCCGGTGTAGAGCACTTCAAGCTCAGCGCCCCGCTTCTCCTTGAGCTTTTGCCAGGTGTACTCCTGCGGGATGTCGATGGTGCGGCTGTAAGGCGGCTTGCTGTACTCATCGGCCATTTTCAGAAAGATGAGAAAGGTCAACTGTTCGAGATAATCGCCATAGCTCACGCCACTGTCGCGCAGGACGTGGCAGAACGACCAGACTTTCGAAATAATGGCTGACGGGGTATTGGTCATAAGTACAACAGTTAATGCTTGTTCCTTGCAGTTCGTTTTTCAGCCCTGATGCGCTCAAGCAGCTTTTCGGCAGGTTCCCAGTCTGGGGCGTTGCGGGTTATCTGAAGCTCTTCCTCGCTGAGCAATTTGCCTTCAAAAGCTTTTTTCAGAATGCTTTGCCGCAGTGCTTCCGCTTTTTCAAGTGATTCACGGATGGTGGATTCGATGTTGTCGCAAACCGAGAGGCGTGTTTCGATTTCCTCCACGATTTGGGATTGCTCTTGTGGGGAGATGAGCTGTATTGGTAATGAATTAATAATCTGGGAATTCAGATTAGCCATTGTCGTTCCTCGACTCTTTTTTTCGAGATAATCAACAATACGTCGTTCACTCAGAATCAGGCTATATAATTTAGAAATAAAGGATTGTCCCAATCGAATATACAGGCTGCCAGTTCCACAGAACCACCCGGCATGTATTTTTAAAACAGGTGCCGTTCTTCCCATTTCGCCTCTTCTGCCGACAATAATATCATTTTCTTCAAGAAAATATTGAGGCAAAGAATTTGCTTTGTCTATCGAAATCCTAACTCTTGGAGAGAGCTTTTGATTTTTGATGTGCTTTGGATTTATCAGCGGAATGCCATTTTCCGTGTAATCATCAGAATGCAATTGGCTTCCAAATGGGCCAATCTGAATTTTCTGAGCAATATCACTGATTCTTACCCATTTCCATTCTTTCGGAAGTATAGGTAATGCGACAAGCTCAGTCTGTGTAAGCGGAATAACCGGCTTGAGTTTTTTGCCCTGAAGTTTTGCCGCTTGCGCTCGTTCGGTCTTGATGGTTTCAAGCAACTCCTGCGCTGTTGGTAGGCTGGGTTGCTGCTCACGCCATACTTTGGTGAGTTCACCTTCAAAGGCTTGTTTAAGAACGGCTTGACGATAGACCTTGAGTTGCTCCTGCGCCTTTTTCAGACAGGCAATCCCGTTATCAAGTTCGCTGAAAAGCTGCTCCAGTTTTGCAATAATGGCTCGCTGTTCGGGGAGTGGCGGAATTGCAAATTGATAATTCCAGAGTATTCCGGGATCAACATGAGGAGTTCCAGTTCCTTTTGCCCTTGTGTTGATTTCAAGGTATTTCGATTGCAAAAAATAGTAAGCGTAATCAGTCTCAATTCCCGGAAACGAGATCTTCATCAGAGTACTACCCAAAGCGCCTTTTATTGCTTTGCCGACATACCCTGAACGGGAACCATCCCAAACCATGAGAAAATCATTCTTTTCACACAGCACACACTTGTGTCCGTCGGTGTATTCCTTTACAATACCTTTTTCAAAAGCCTGAATGTCCACGTATGGGCAAGTAAAAACATCATCCGCGTTTTTTTGTGATCGTTTTGGTTTCGTCCCTTTTTCATGCAGGGCAAAAGCCCCAAGCCGTTCAACTTTCCAATCCGATCTATATACACTCATTTGCTATTACGAATTACCACTTGATTAACCCACAAACAACTCCGGCATTACCGGCTTCTGATCCCATATTAACCCGTCGAGTGTACGCCCAGCTTTCTTTTTGTTGAATCCGCCCCATTGCTTGAAGAAAAACGGTACGTTTGCTGCAAGGCATTGTTCACGAATCTCCTGAACCCATTCTGGCTTCATTGGGCGGGCATTTCTGCCGCTTTCACCACCCACAATTACCCAGTCTATCCCTTGCAAGTTCAGCTCCGGCAATGATCCAAGCAGAGGCTCACAGGATAAAAATTTTACCCGTGCACCGGTTTCCCGAAGCCTGTCAATTCGCGGCATGGCCTGCTGATTTTCCACCGATACACCCATCCAGATATTGTGCGACCAATCCAGCCATCCTTCACTGTCATAATATTTCAAAACATCAGCCCGCTTGGTCAGAACCTGAAACACATGATGCGGATTCTGCTTCATGACGTTGAATACCTGCCGGATATAGTCGAGTGGAATATCCTTGTGAAACAAGTCCCCCATTGAGTTGACAAAAACGACTCTCGGCTTTTTCCATCTGAATGGCTCCTGAAGCGTTTCGGGATGCAGGGTAAGCTCAAAACCGTTGCGATACTTCTCAACTCCCATTCCTTGCAGACGCTTTGCGAATGCCTCTGCGTAGCAGAACCTGCACCCGTCAGAAACCTTGTCACATCCCGTTACCGGGTTCCAGGTCATTTCCGTCCATTCTATGTGCGATTGTGCCATTGTTACATTCTTTTAATGATGTCCTTTGCGATTTTTCCAGCAACGGGCTTATTTGAGGCAAAAATAAAATGATAAATCGGAGTATTCCGGCTGTTATGCAGAATCAGTGGTTCATCAGTGACGTGAGGCCATATAGTTTTTAACTGTCGGATATAGAGGCTGGCAATATGGTGAATCGGATTGCTGATTTTTTTTATAATCTCGTTTTCTCCGAACAAAGTTAACTGTTGTTCTTTTTTATAAAACTCATTCCGGATTATTTCTTCAGATAAGCCGAAGAGCGATTCAAGCAGTTCGATGCTCTTAAGCTCGCCCGCTTTGTCAAGTAACCGATTCACAATAACTCCGGTTGGGAGGAGAATCCAGATATCCGAGCGGGTATCTTTCAGGCCAGCAATAGCATTCCAGTTAATCTGCATGCCGAAAGGATCAAGCAAGACCAATGCTGCATATTTATTGGTTCTCATGGTAGTGGCTAATTTTTTTAGCTCCAAATTACAATCGCCATCCATGAACAAGAGTTTCTTTCCTTCGGCTTCAGGTAATGACGTTAATTTGGCCCGCAACTTTTCAATGCTGTCTTGATTGTCAACGAAATAATAGTAATCAAAGCTTTTTTCAAGTCGGACAACCCTTTCAGCGGCGCCTTTGTAACCTTCCTCCTCTTCAAGGGTGATCTGAAGTTGATTGTATAATGATGTTTTTGGATATTTTCTCGACCCGCTTCCGGCAAATCCATCAAAGTAAATGGTTTGCCAATAAGGGTCAGCCTGTAAAATGGTTAGGTACGCATCAACATACTTGCTGAAGGCATTAAGCTTTTTCTCCGTCCAAGGGCCACCCCAATGTTCAGATGGTTCCTGTACATGTAAAATGTTTTGATCACTCATCCCGTTAGTACCTCGTTAAGTTCATCAATAATCGCATCCATTCTCTCCCCGAAAAGCTGCCACATTTTGCACCGGCCGCCATGCTCGTCGAAGGAGCGTCACCGCTATGCCTCCTGAAACATGCCAGTTGATTGCGCTCTTTTTCTGAACCGCCCATCCTGCCGTAAGCTGCCGATCGATGATGTCGCGAGCGTTATGCTTGGGAGTCTGGTTCAGAGAGTCGTTGTGTGGCATAAAAAGAGTTGGGGGGCTTAATTTTTTGGGTGCTGCTGTTCACTCACCACATCTTTGATGAAATTTCGTTTGGCGTGAACCAGTGCAAGAATTTCAATAGTTGCGGGAAAAATTTCGTAAATAAGTCTGTAGGAATAGATAAAAAATTCTCTGATTGCGGGATCTCCAATTTCAGGGACAATTCTGCCCGCCTCAGGAAAAGCGCTTATTTGCTCTGACTTTTTAACAATCTCAAGAGCAACTTTCTCTGCATAAAACTTGGAATTATTTGCAATGTAATCGTGAATGTGCCGTAAATCAGTTTTTGCAGGCTCTGACCATTTTACCATGACAGCATCTCTTTTTTCAACTCTTCTGTTGATTGTGACTCTCCACGTTCAACCGCCTCTTTGCCTTTTTTGATTTTATCAACGACGTACAGCTCATACATAATCTCCTCAATAGTGGCACTCTCCGGTAAAGCTGAAATTACCCGGATTGCCTCCTGCTTCAGATTTTCCATAGTAGCATCTCCTTTTTTATTGAATCGTTAAGCACATTGCTCTCAGGAAACAGATTCATAACGAATCCCATGAGTTGCGTTTATTCGGCAATTTTTCCTTTTCATCGTTAGCCCAAAGTCGTAGAAAATATAAAGAGTTTTTCTCACTTATTGCGTTTCAATAACCATCTCATAATTGTCGTAGATAGAGAAGGTGGTCAGTACTATCTTTCTATCAATCAAGCGGTTAGCACCTCGTTAAGTTCATCAATAATCGTCCCCATTCTTTCCCCGAAAAGCTGCCACATTTTGCCCCGACCGCCATGCGCGTCGAAGGGGGTGAGGTCGAGATCGTCAGGCTCAATATGAATGCTGGCGGCAATGTGCTCCTTGATCATGCGCAGCCACTGCATCTGCTCTTCGGTGAACTTTTCGCCTGCGCCGGAGTGCTTGTTGAAGATCCATTTTTTGAAGTTGGTGTCAACGGTTTTGTCGTAAAGGGTCAGTACCGTGTCGATGCCGATGACGCGGCGGATGAGCGAGACAAGGGCGATAAGCTCGTTTTTGGGGCTGGTGCCATTGACCTGTTCGAGTTGCTCGTAGGCGTGCCAGATGCGCATCGGGGCCAGAGCCGGTTTGTCGGCTTTGAGGCGCTCAAACAGCTCGCGGATCATCCGGTAGGTGACCGTGCGATGCTGAAAGGGCTGGTTGTAGAAGATGGTGAGCGCGGTGATTTCATCTTTGTGCGCTTCAAGATATGCCTTGAACTCCCCGATCAGTTCCGTTGCCTTGCTGGCACTTTCGGTGGCCCATTCGCTTTTGGTGACCTGGTCGAGGTTGATGGTGTCGATAATCTGTTCATGCACGCGGCGGACGGTGTCGATAAACTCGTTCAGCGGCCCGTTGAAGGTGGAGCGTGCTTCGTTCAGGAGCGCTCGCTGTGCCTCTTCCTGCAACAGATGTGTTTCGGCTGACGGGTTATCGCTCTCCTCTTCTACAAGCGCTCCCTGTAACGATTGTGCTTTCAGGCTGATAGCGTCGGGGTTCCAGGCATCGAACAGTTCGCGCACAACCTGGTTGATGCTTTTGCCGCCCGCTTTTTCGATAAAGGTAGCCCGTTCCTCTTCGGTGATCTGCCGGTCGAGCCGGGCAAGGCGGCTGGCAAGGGAGATGAAATGATCTTCCTCCTCTGCGCCGAAGGTGATGGCTTCAAGCAGCTCCTTCAGTGAAATTGTGGGCTTGCGCTCAAGGGGGCGGCTGTCGGTTTTCAGCGATCTGGTGACGCCGATGGCATCGACTATGACAAAGTGGGTTTTGGCGGAGGTGACTGATGGGGTCACCTTTTTGAGGTCGTCAAAACAGAGGGTGCGTGTACCCCTGCCTATCATCTGCTCGAAATAGTTGCTGCTTTTGACGTCGCGCATGAAGAGCAGGCATTCGAGCGGCTTGACGTCGGTGCCGGTGGCGATCATGTCAACCGTGACGGCTATTCTGGGGTTGTACTCGTTGCGAAAGCGGGCGAGCAGTGATTTGGGATCTTCGTCTGACTTGCAGGTGATTTTTTTGCAGAATGCGTTGCCTTCGCCGAACTCTTCGCGGATAATTTTGATGATATCTTCGGCATGACTGTCGGTTTTAGCGAAAACAAGGGTTTTGGGCACCTCGCTCCGTCCGGGGAACAAGATCGGCACTATCTCGCGAAAGGTGCGGATGATGGTGCGGATCTGGCTTGGATTGACCACGTCACGGTCGAGCTGGGTGGGCGTATAGGTGACATCCTCGTCGAGCTGCTCCCATCGTTTGCGGCGGGAGAGCTTTTCTCGTTTGTCGATAAACTCTCTCGCCTTGATTTCTGCGCCGTTATTGGTGATCTCGGTCTCGATGAGATAGACGCTGTAACCCACATTGACGCCATCGGCTACGGCGCGTTCATGGCTGTATTCGCTGACGATGTTTTCCTGGAAAAAGCCGAAGGTGCGCTTGTCGGGCGTTGCGGTCAGACCGATGAGAAAGGCGTCGAAGTAGTCGAGCACCTGCTGCCAGAGGTTGTAGATGGAGCGGTGGCACTCGTCGATGACGATGAAGTCGAAAAATTCTGGTGGAACCTTTGCGCTGTAGGCTACCGGTACCGGCTCTTTTGGTTGCCAGCTTTTTTCCGCAGGGTTATCCTCTTCAAGCGATGCGTCAAGCTCCTCGCCTTTCAGAATGGAGTAGAGGCGCTGGATGGTGGTGATGCAGACATGGCTGTCGCTGGCGATGGCGCTCGACTGGAGCCGCTGCACGTTTTAGAGTTCGGTAAACTTGCGGTTGTCGTCATTGGGCGTGTAGGCCCGGAACTCCTGTTCTGCCTGTTCGCCGAGGTTGCGGGTATCGACCAGAAAGAGTATCCGTTTGGCGTCGCCGTGTTTGAGCAGGCGGTAGATCGAGGTGATGGCGGCAAAGGTTTTGCCTGAACCTGTGGCCATCTGGATGAGCGCTCTCGGGCGTGCGTCACGGAAGGAGCCTTCGAGGTTGTTGATGGCAATGCTCTGGCACTCGCGCAGACCACGTTGGTTCAGCTCGGGAATGGAGTGCAGGCGTGCTCTGAGGCTCTGCTCCTTGCCAAGCCACTCGCGGAAGGTTTCCGGGCGGTGAAAGGTGAACACCGGCCGTGAGCGGGGTTTTGGGTCCCGGTAGTCGGTAAAGTGGGTCAACACGCCGGTGCTTTCGTAGACAAAGGGATGCGGGGCGTTCTGGAGGTGCTTCAGTTTGCTTGTTGCATATCCTGAAGATTGATCCTCTACGGAGGTGAGGCGCTGCCCCTCCTCCTCCCGTTTTGCTTCGATGATCCCGACTGGCTTGCGATCAACAAAGAGGACGTAGTCGGACTCTGAGCCATCCTGCATCGGGTAATGGCGCACCGCAATGCCGGGTGAAACGTGCCAGTTGATCTGACTCTTCTCCTGAACAGCCCAACCCGCCGCCGTGAGCTGGCGGTCGATGGCGTCACGAGCTTGCTGCTCGGGCGTCTGGTTTAGAGTGTTTTTATCCGGCATAAGGTGAAAGGAGAGAGTCGCAACATGAAAAAACTGACATGTTCAATGTACATAACTTCAAATAACTACTGCAAAAAGAATGGGGGACAGGAGATGTTTGGATTGACCAATGCGAAACATTCTTAGTTGTGCTTCTGGAGTGGTTTTGGCGGTTTCCTGTCTATTATTTCTTATCTTGATTGTTGGTCTGCGGGCCGTTCGCGCTGTTTTCCCCCGCTGACGGTATGACAAAAAAAGAGTTATCGGTTGAAGTGTGTTCCCCTTGGCGGCAATCGGCATGGTTTTTGAACGCCGACGCTTGTTGCTGTTGGGTAGTAAAGAGGTTATGAGAGGGGGGAATCCCCCGGGTTCTTGCCATTATAAAAGAGTGAACGAATGAAGAAGAGTTCGAATAAACAGTTGCTGATGAACAAGACCGGCGACGAGATACAGGTTGCACTGGTTGAGGAGGGTCGGCTGGTTGAGTTGATTATTGAGCGTCCGGAGAGCCGGAGAAGTATTGGTGATATCTATCTCGGCAGGGTGCATAAGGTTGTTGAAGGGCTGAAAGCGGCTTTTGTTGACATCGGGCAGAAGTCTGACGGTTTTTTGCATTTTTCAGATGTCGGCACAACAAATGAAGATTATCGCGCGCTGATTGAGGATGATGATGATGATGAGAATGGCGGCGTGGACGATGGCGATGATGTGCCGCAGGTGGTCCGCAGTGGTAATGAACCGGTAGCGGGTACAAATGTAAAACCGGCTGCCCGCAGTGGCGGCAAGACCCCTTCGGCAGATGATCAGGATCGGGCGGAGAAAAGGCAGTCCTATACACAGATGATTGCCGGGAAGCTTAAGCCGAACGACTCCATTCTGGTGCAGGTCATCAAGGAGCCGATCAGCAGCAAGGGCTCCCGCCTTACCTCCGACATTACGATTGCCGGACGTTTCATGGTATTGCTTCCTTTTGGTGGCGGCCAGGTTGCCGTTTCGCGAAGGGTTATTGCGCGTAAGGAGCGGTCAAGACTGAAAAAGCTGGTGCGCTCCATCTTGCCGGAAGGTTTTGGTGCTATTATCCGCACAGTTGCTGAAGATCAGGAGGAGACGCTATTGAAGCAGGATCTTGAGAAGCTTCTGGCCAAATGGACACAGATTGAGGAAAAGCTGCAGGATGCGGCTCCTCCCCAGTTGATTTTCAAAGAGGATACCATCATATCGAGTGTGTTGCGCGACTCGCTTACCTCTGATGTAACAGAAATTGTTGCAAATTCACAACTTATTTACAAAGAGACACTGAACTATATCCAGTGGGCGGCACCTGAGATGGTGAAAAATGTCACTTTCTACCAGGGCAAGCTTCCTTTGTTCGAAGGGTATGGCATTGCAAAGGATGTTGAATCAATCTTTTCACGCAAGGTATGGCTCAAGTCGGGCGGCTATATCATTATCGAGCATACCGAAGCGATGGTGGTGGTTGATGTCAACAGCGGCAGGTATGCGGCTAAAAGGGAGCAGGAGGAGAACTCGCTGAAAACCAACCTTGAAGCTGCACGTGAGGTTGTACGGCAGTTGCGGTTACGCGATATCGGCGGCATTATTGTTGTTGACTTTATCGATATGCTCGATCAGAAAAATGCCAAGAAGGTTTATGACTCCATGAAAACCGAGTTGCGCAATGATCGGGCGAAGTCAAATATTCTGCCTATGTCAGATTTCGGGATCATGCAGATTACCCGTGAGAGAATACGTCCCAGCCTGATGCAGCGAATGGGCGATCAGTGCCCGGCCTGTGGGGGAACCGGTGTGGTGCAGGCAAGGTTTACCACCATCAACCAGATTGAACGGTGGCTTAGAAAGTATGCGCTGCAGCACTCCATGAAGTTTCAGCAGCTTGACCTCTATGTCAGCCCGACGGTTGTCGAGCCACTGCAGAACAGCGACATGAAAACGGAACTGAAATGGTTCCTTCAGCACATGCTTTTTGTGCAGGTAAAGCCTGATGAGAGCCTGAGAAGTGACGATTTCCGCTTTTACAGCAGAAAAAATAACAAGGACATTACCGCCGAATATGGCGATATTTAACAGTAAAACAGTTGAGCTTGCTTTATGGGACAGTATGATGCATTGAAAGAGGCGATTCTTGGTTTTTCATCGCTGGGTGCCACCGCACTCTGGGATATCCCTGAAGCGCGCACCGTTTTTAATCAGTTCAAGCAGTTACTCAATGAGGGGCTGGTGAGAGCTGCGGAAAAATCGGGCGGAGAGTGGCAGGTCAACTTCTGGGTCAAGGAGGGTATTCTGCTTGGCATGCGACTCGGGAAATTACAGGAGAGCTATGTAGCGCTTGATGAGCACGAAACAGGGTTTGCCTTTATCGACAAGGACACGTATCCGCTTAAAAAAATAACGCTTGCCAATAATGTCCGCATTGTTCCCGGCGGATCGGCTGTGCGTGACGGCTCCTGGCTGGCCCCTTCGGTGGTCATTATGCCGCCAGCCTATGTCAATGTTGGCGCCTATGTTGATGAGGGTACCATGATCGATTCCCATGCTTTGGTGGGGAGTTGCGCACAGGTTGGCAAAAAGGTGCATCTTTCGGCGGGCGTCCAGGTTGGTGGTGTGCTTGAGCCTGTCGGTGCCATGCCTGTCATTATTGAGGATGAGGTGATGGTCGGGGGTAACTGCGGCATTTATGAAGGTACCATTGTGAAGGAGCGGGCGGTTATCGGTACCGGGGTGATCCTGAACGGGTCAACTCCTGTCTATGATCTTGCCCTGAATGCTATTTATCGCAAAAGCGCAGAAGCTCCCCTGGTGATTCCTGCCGGAGCAGTCGTAGTGGCCGGGTCACGAAGGATAAAGGGAGATTTTGCTTCTGAACACGGACTCTCTATCTATACGCCGGTGATTATAAAATACCGTGATGAACGGACTGACAGCGCAACTGCTTTGGAAGAGGCTTTAAGGTGAATGATGCAGAGGAACGGGGAGAGTAACGGATGCTGGCTGTGGAGAGACTCACTGCGCCGTAGTGTGTTTGCCATTGTGGTTGCCCTTCCCTTTCTCTGCGGATTTCCTTCACTGACGTTCTCTGCGGTTTCCGAGCCATCCGTCCACTCAATTCCGTCCGTTCCATCCGTTCCATCTCTCCACGCTGATTTTACCGACAAGGAGTATTTCGATATTGTCAGAAGTATCGACCTTTTCGGTGAAGTTTACCAAGAAGTTTCAAAAAGCTATGTTGACAAGCTCAATGTCAGCGAGCTGATGTATGCGGGTATTGACGGCATGCTTCACACCCTTGACCCTTACACCGTTTTTCTTGACGAAAATGATTCGGATGAGCTGAACGAGCTTACCAGTGGGCAGTATGTCGGTATCGGTATCACCATTGCCTCCATTGACGGTACGGTGTTTGTCACATCGGTTGTTGAGGGTTATCCCGCAGCAAAAGCAGGCATCAAAATTGGCGACCGAATTACTACCGTCAATGGACGGGAGATCATAAAGATGCCGCTGGACGGGGTCAAGACGCTGCTCAAAGGAGCTGCGGGCACTTCTTTTGCCCTTCGGCTTGAGCGTAAGGGCGCGCCCTCATTTTCAGCCAGGCTGATGCGGGAGGAGGTGCGGGTAAGCACGGTAAGTTATTCTGGTATTGTGAAGGGTACCGGCTATATCGAAATGAAAAGCTTCGGATCCCACTCTTCCGACGATCTGCGCGAAGCCTTTCTGGGACTTTTGCGCCAGGCTTCAGAGCAACATCTTCCGCTGAAAGGTATTGTTCTTGATCTCAGAAGTAATCCCGGAGGATTGCTCAACGTAGCTATTGATGTTGCATCGCTTTTTGTCAGCAAAGGCAGTCCAGTGGTTTCAATTCGTGGGCGTTCTCCTGAAATGGACAAATCCTATGTAACGGAAAGAGAGCCAATTGAGGCGGCGCTTCCCCTTGCCGTTTTGATCAATGGCCAAAGTGCCTCTGCGGCTGAGATTGTTGCCGGTGCAATACAGGATCTTGATCGGGGGATTATTATCGGTGAGCGCTCATACGGCAAAGGACTGGTGCAGTCTGTTGTGAAAATTTCCTACAATACCGCACTGAAGCTGACAACATCGAAATACTATACTCCCTCTGGCCGATTGATCCAGAAAGAGGGTCATAATGCGGTGCGTGAATCGCGCGAGGTGCTTCCGGCGGCACAGAAAGAGAAGGCCTCTCAGGTTTTTTACACCAAAGGGAAGAGAAAGGTCTACGGCGGTGGAGGCATTATGCCAGATATCCAGCTATCCGACCCGGTTACGTCACCCTATCTTTTGGAGCTGAACAAGAGAGGCCTTCTCTTTCTTTTTTCTACCGACTACTGCTCTACCCACCCTCTCATGCCTCCGCAACCGCTCGACAGTCGTACACTTTTTGTATCCTTTGCGGACTTTCTGCAGAGCAGAAACTTTGTTTACACCTCCGACTCTGAACGAAAATTCATTGAGCTGAAGGAGAGTATGAAAAAAGTTCAGCCTGAACACAGTGATAGTAATCTGACATGCGTCACCGCTCTCCAGCAGGAGATTGATCGACTCAAAGGGGTGGAAATGGAAAAGGAGTCATCGAATATTATGCATGCTCTTGGCGTTGAGATTCTCCGCCATTATGATGAGCGTACTTCGCGAAAGGCCGAACTTGACCATGACCCGGCAGTAAACAAGGCAATTGAGGTACTTTCCGATTCCCGAAACTATTCGCGCATTCTTCATCCATGAGCAGCTTTTTCGTCATGAGGGTGCAGTTTGAAACCGCGCTGCTTGAAGTCACCCAAGTGCTCCTGCTTATATTCCCTGATTTTACGCTGCGCGCCAATAACAATCATGAGATTACTGATGCTCAGCAGGCTTTCGGCCAATCCATGCAGCAGGTCGTCGTGTGAAAGTGTTGGATAACCTCTCACGATGGTGGCGAGGTACATGCAGAAAATGGTGACCGAGATGAAGACCAGCACAAACCAGAAACCGGTAACCGTCAGTGCGGAAAAAATGCTCCGGTCACGCCTGTAGAGTATCAGCAGCAGGACAAGAAAGGTGAGATAGACCACGCTTGAAAGCTGCAAAATGGCGTCAAAAATGTCTGCACCAAGCCAGGATTGTGGTTTTCCTGCAATCATGATGGCTGCAAGAGCGGCCATAGAACCGGTTGAAGAAGCTTTTTTGGTCGATTTCAGCAGGTTGAGGGTTGCAAGCAGGAGCGCTGTGCTTCCAAAGAGATTAATGAGTTCCGACATATCAAGAAGCAGCGGAATTGAATCTCCGGATATATGATAACCCAGCACAAAAAAACTGCCGCTCCAGTGCGGCAGCATGGCAAGGCCAAAGATGCGTATGTCACGCCGTCCCGTTATGCTGCCATAGTGGAAGAACAGAGCCGCAGCAACTCCCCATTCAAGCGCTGATGAGAGATGAATAATCCAGTTGGGAAAGGAGAGCAACATTTAACAGCCCTTGATCAGGTGGTAGATATTTTTGGAAAAGATTTTCATCTGGGTCGACCAGGGGGCTGGCACCATTTTTTTATAGAGGTAAGAGTCGAAGGTAATCCGCTGAACATCATCATCGGCGCATATTGCCACAAAACTCTCCCTGAGTCGGTCATTACGGTAGTAAACCGCCTGTAAAACCTCAAGGCCAAAAAAGATTGGAGCATAGAGCTTGCGAAACTCTTTTTCATAGCTCTGCAAAGGAACCTTGTTTTTTATATGCTCAATCATGGCCTGTGCACCAAGCTTTCCTGATCGCATGGCAAAGAAAATTCCCTCTCCGTTGGCTGGAGTCACCAGCCCTGCTGCATCACCGACAAGAATGGCTTTTTCCTGGGTAAATGATCTCCGGGGCTTCATCGGTATCTTTGCGGCCTCGTCGAGATAGGGTGCATCGGTAATTCCTATTTTTTCAACAAAGCGCTTCTGAAGCAATTTGAGGTTGTGGTATTTATCCTCTGTACCGGTGCCAATGGCCAGATGATCCGCTTTGGGGAAAATCCAGCCATAAAAATCTGGAGAGACTTCACCGTCAAACCAGATTTCAACAATATCACTGAATTTCTGGATGGCTGGAGTGTATTTGAATCGCTGCTGCATGGCAATCACCTTCAGCTCGTTGGAAGGAAAATGCAACTCATCGGCAGTTTTTGAGTTTGCTCCATCTGCCCCGATAATCTTACGGGCACGGATCGCAGGAACCTTGTCGTTAAGTGTCTTGATGACAAAGCCATCGCCTGAGTGTGAGATTGATTTAACCAGCCCTTCAACGATGACGGCTCCTGCCCGTTCGGCTTCGGAACGCAAATAGCGGTCAAATTTTTCGCGTCGTACCATGCCAACATAACCGTTCGGCATATGCATCTCAATGACTCTTCCTTTTGGAGAGCGAGCTCTCATGTTCGACAGCTTTTTTTCGATCAGTTCGGCAGGAATCTGGAACTCTTCGATCAAACCAAGAGGAATTGCTCCTCCACAGGGTTTGACGTTGTCAAGATTTCGTTCAATGAGAATGGTTGATACTCCGGCTTTTGCCAGTACGGCTGCTGCGACGGCTCCGGAAGGGCCGCCACCTATTACTGCGACATCGTAACGCATGACTTAAAGCGTAATTAGTTTTGAGGCGAGAAATTCCCGTACCCTCGAAATTTCGATCCTCTCTTGTGTAGCTGTATCGCGGTAGCGCACCGTTACGCTGTTTTCCTCCAGAGACTGGTGATCAACCGTAATACAGAAGGGGGTGCCGATCTCGTCCTGACGACGGTAACGCTTGCCGATAGAGCCCGCATCATCGTATTGGACAAGGAGATCCGCCGAAAGTTCGTCCCGAAGCAACAAGGCCTTTTCGCCCATTCCGCCCTTTTTCATCAGTGGAAGCACGGCTGCTTTTATCGGTGCCACTTTCGGGGAGAGCTTCAGCACCACACGCTCATCACCATCAACGGTATCTTCGGTATAGGCATCCGCGAGCAGCGCAAGGAAAAGACGATCGCACCCGGCCGAGGTTTCAACCACATAGGGAAGATAACGCTCATTGGTGAGCTGGTCGATATACTCCATATTTTTTCCGGAAAACTCCTGATGCTGTTTCAGGTCAAAATCGGTTCTGGAGTGTATTCCCTCGATCTCCTCAATCCCGAAGGGGAACTCGAACTTGATGTCGTAGGCGAGGTCAGCGTAATGGGCCAGCTTGTCATGCTTGTACCAGTGGAGCTTCTCTTTGCTGATGCCAAGTGCCGTGGTGTACCAGGCAAAGCGCTCCTCCCTCCATGACTCGAAGGCTTCCACCTGGGTGCCGGGCTTGATGAAGTACTGCATCTCCATCTGTTCAAATTCCACCATGCGGAAGATGAAATTCCCTTTTACAATTTCGTTGCGGAAGGCCTTGCCAATCTGTGCAATACCGAATGGCACCTTCATACGCGAAGACTCACGAACGTTGTGAAAGTTCACAAAAATTCCCTGTGCGGTTTCAGGCCGGAGGTAAACAATGCTTGACTTGTCGGCCACAGCGCCCATATTGCACTGGAACATCAGGTTGAACTGGCGTACCTCGGTCCAGTCACCTGATCCCGTATCCTGCGCCTTGATCCCCTGTGAAATGATGATATCATAAAGTGCGCGGTTCGGATCCTCTGCTCCAGCAGCAGCTTCATAATCTCTCTGCACCTTTTGGAGCTCCTCTTCCTTGCAATCGCGGTGCAGTTTCTCGATATGATTCTCAATCAGATGGTCAGCACGATAGCGTCTTTTGGTGGTCCGATCGTCAATCATCGGATCGTTGAAGCTTGCCACATGGCCTGAAGCCTCCCACACCCTCGGGTTCATCATGATCGATGCATCAAGGCCAACAATATTCTGGTGACGGCGAGTCATTGAGTTCCACCAGAGCTCCTTGATATTTCTCTTCATCTCGCTACCCAGTGGACCATAGTCAAAGCAGGAGGAGAGACCTTCATAAATCTCCGACGACGGAAAAATAAAGCCGCGACGTTTGGCCAGTGAAACCAGTTTATGCATCACCTTATCAGGAGGCAGATTTATACTCTGCACCCGTGTCTGATCAGAATTGCTCATCGTTTGTTCAAATTTTTTTGGAAAAATCCCCGGATACTTCCGTTCCACAGGATAAAACATTCAATAGAAGAAAGCAAGCAGGATAATCACTCGATCGGCGGGCTTGGGCTTTTGGCAGGGAATGAGTACGTTTAATTTAAATAATAAAAATTGGCAGGTGGCCCGTTGGGCAGTGAGTGGAATTGAAAACAGGAAAGAGTGGATCATGGTAATGCTTAAAAAAGTCACGCTGCAATATATCCAGATTGAAGACCGGATACGCATGTCGGCAGATTTGGACAATGAGGAGCCGGCAGTCTTCTGGTTGACCCAGCGTCTTTGCCTATTGCTGGTTCGGAAGCTTGCGCACCATCTTGAGCATTCTGCTCCGCAGTCGCTCCTGGTCGACAAGGGGTTGATGCTCTCTGTTCAGCAGCACAATGCGGAGTGGCAGCAAAAGTTTTCGGAGCCGGTAAAGATTTGCGAGCTTGCGCGTTCGGTGTTGCCGGAACAGGTCGATCTTCAATGTCCGGCAGGGGGAGCGGCCATCATCTTTCCGCTTGATGATGGGGGAAAGCGGGCTCGATTGCAAATGAACATGGTTGAACTGCGGCAGTGGATGGGAGTTGTGTATCGGCAGTTTCAGGTGGCTGGGTGGCCGATGGAGGTTTGGCCCCATTGGTTCGCCCTCTCCGAATCGGGCAAGAATTAAGATAAACTTTCTTTAACCCCGACAAGGCTGAATGATGTCTTGAATGCGGGGTATATTATCCGGTCTGAATTTCGGTTTTGAGGGCGATCTCCTCCAGAATCGAGCTGACCCGAAGACATAAGAACATTGTTCCGGCAAAAACAATGCTGCGACCTCGGGTATGCACTTCCCACGTATGCTTTTCAGCTTTTTGGCGACTGCAGCGCACCGCTTTGATGATCTGTTCAATCACTTCGTCGAAGCTATGCTCCTCGTCATTAAACAGAACAACGCGATAGGCATCAAGCAGATCGGGCCCGGAGCTTTGTTCCGTCGGATTTGTGACCGGTGTTGGCAAGGATAACTGCCACCTGGTGGCAAGAGAGGAGTTCATGGCTTATCGACCGGGATAGGTTAAAATCATAAAAGATCATGGAAATCCGGAAACGTAAAAGATCGCATTACGCGTCAATCACAGGATGGAGCGCCCCGAGCGAAAAGTCTCCTGCCGCGGAAAGCTCCATTTTGACACGCGCACCGACAGGAATTGTCATCAGATTCTTGATATGGCCATAAGAGAGCCCTCTCATGACCGGTCCGTCGATATTGGCATGATCGCTATAATACTTGAAGATATGTTGCTGCCTGAGATTTTCCTCTTTTGTATTCTCCGCATGATTGCCGAACTGGCCAAACAGAACCCCTTTGCTTTGTGCAAGCAGACCGGCGTTATCGAGGTGTGAGAGCATTCTGTCGATACGGTACGCTGGTTCATTGATGTCTTCCAGAAAGAGCAGTGAATCGTTCAATGAGGGCAGGTACGGTGTTCCAATCATCGAAGAAAACACGGAGAGGTTACCGCCGAGAAGCCGGCCTTCTGCCTTTCCCTCCCTGATACAGGTTACGGGGTGTGCCGGATGGTTCTGAAGCGACAACGCATAAGAGGGAGAGGTAATCATTCCCCAGAAATGCTCTTCGGTATAGGGTGTTGGGCCGTACAACTCTGTTGCGAGCATTGGACCTGAAAAACTGATCAACCCTGTTTTTGCAAAAACGGCAAGCGACAATGCGGTAATGTCGGAATAACCAACCAGTATTTTCGGATTTGCCGCTATGATGCTGTAATCTATTTTTTTTAATAACCTTGAAGCTCCAGAACCCCCTCTCAGGCAGAGAACAACCTTTACGGCTGGATCGCTGAACATCCCATGAAGATCATGAAGTTTCTGCTGGTCGGCAATTACCGGGTCGGTGTCAATACAGTTGAGGTGGCGGGATGGTTTGACCTGATAGCCGTTTTTTTCGAGATAGCTGATCGCCAGCCCGATTTTATCAGGGTAGGCGCAATGTGACGAGGGGGAGACAAGCCCGATAGTCTCTCCCTTGCGCAGGGCTTTTGGGGTAAGGGTTTTCATAAAACCAAAAAACACCAGCACCGGTGAAGATGCTGATGCTCTTTATTCATCGGGATGAAATCAGGAAATGGTTTCGGTCAGCAGAATTGCTTGATTGCTGCTGACTTCAAAAAAACCGTCAAGGATAGAAAACGATTGCTCGCTGCGATCTGCCAGAGTAAGCTTGACCTTGCCCTTTGTCAGTGAAGAAAGAAGCGGTGCATGGTTTCTGAGTATCTGAAACTGCCCCTGCTCACCCGGTGCGGTTACACTGACAACCTCCCCGGAAAAGTGGACTTTCTGGGGAGTTACAATCTCTATTTTAAAGCCTTTATCGGAATTCGCCATGGTTATGCTTCGGTTTAGAGCGTTTTTGCTTTCTCGATGGCTTCCTCAATGGTTCCAACCAGGTAGAAGGCACTTTCCGGAAGATTGTCATGCTTTCCTGCGATAATCTCCTTGAATCCTTTAATGGTCTCTTCAAGCTTGACATATTTACCTGCAAGACCGGTAAAGGCTTCAGCAACGAAGAATGGCTGTGAAAGGAACCGCTGTACTTTTCTGGCTCTGGAAACAACAAGTTTATCCTCGTCGCTCAGCTCGTCCATACCGAGAATAGCGATGATGTCCTGAAGATCCTTGTAACGCTGCAAGAGCTGTTTGACCGCTTGGGCAGTATCGTAGTGATCGTCGCCGACAATGTTCGGGTCAAGAATACGCGATGTTGAGTCAAGAGGATCAACTGCCGGATAAATTCCAAGCTCGGCAATCGAGCGGGAAAGCACGGTCGTTGCATCAAGGTGAGCAAACGCGGTTGCAGGAGCCGGATCGGTAAGATCATCTGCAGGCACATAAATAGCCTGTACAGAGGTAACAGAACCCTTCTTGGTTGAAACAATCCTGTCCTGGAGTTCACCCATCTCTGTCGCAAGGGTTGGCTGGTAACCTACAGCGCTCGGCATACGACCAAGAAGTGCAGATACTTCGGAACCGGCCTGGGTAAAGCGGAAGATATTGTCAATAAAGAGCAGCACGTCGCGCCCCTCTTCATCACGGAAATACTCTGCAATGCTGAGTCCGGTAAGAGCAACCCTCTGACGGGCTCCAGGAGGTTCGTTCATCTGACCGAAAACCAGGGCTGTTTTGTCGATAACGCCAGATTCCATCATCTCATGCCACAGATCGTTTCCTTCACGCGTACGCTCACCGACACCGGCAAAGACGCTGAATCCAGACTGCTGCTTGGCAATATTGTTGATCAGCTCCATGATCAAAACGGTTTTGCCTACACCAGCTCCTCCGAAGAGACCGGTTTTTCCACCGCGAGAGTAAGGCTCAAGAAGATCAATAACCTTGATGCCTGTTTCAAACATTTCGGCTTTCGTCGAGATTTCGTCAAATCTTGGCGCCAGACGATGGATTGAATAGCTTTTTTTGGTATTAACCGGGCCGCGTCCATCGATCGGGTCTCCTACAACGTTCAGCATCCTGCCAAGAACTTCAAGTCCGACAGGAACCTGTATCGGTCTACCGGTATTGGCAACGCTTATGCCTCTTACCAGACCGTCTGTGCTCTCCATTGCAACGGTGCGGACACGCTCTTCTCCAAGATGCTGCTGTGTTTCCAAAACGAGCTTGGTACCGTCAGCTCTTGTAATAGTCAATGCATCCAGAATTGACGGAAGCCGCCCTTCAGGGAAATCAACATCAACAACAGGGCCGATGATTTGGGAAATCTTACCTTCTTGCATAGTGACAGTTTGGATAGGATTTTATGGTATAATCAAACGTTCGTGCTTCCGGGCTTGTTTGCCTTTTTTACCAGAAATGTTTGCTTAACATGATTTCGCTGTTCTGACTCTCCCGGATACGAGCCACCTGAGGGAGTCGAACCCACGACCTACTATTTACGAAACAGTTGCTCTACCAACTGAGCTAAGGTGGCTTAAGCATAGCGAAAAATCAAGAGCAAATATAATTTTTTTGACAGAGAATCACAAAGACTAAATAACTCATGATTTATAGTCGTCAAAAAAAAGAAGAATTGTATATTAATAGACAAAGGAAATGTGTTTCTCTTGATTTTTTTTAACCAGGACAGTATGAAAAAGATGGTCGGGCACTCTGTTAAGGTATGGATGGTATCTGCTCTCTTGCTCTTTGGTATGACGGGGATGCTGTTTGCGGCTCCGCAGTCAGCCGATCTGCCGTTGGCACCGGGGTTTTCTGCGGTTTCCCTTGATGGAAAATCTGTGGCATCAGCTAAACTTGCCGGCAAAGTCTATATTGTGAATTTTTTTGCATCATGGTGCCCTCCCTGCCGCTCGGAAATTCCCGATATGGTTATCCTGCAAAACACTTATGGCCGTCAGGGCTTTACCTTTATTGGCGTGGCGGTCAATGAAACTGAGCCGGCTATCCGCTCATTTATCAGCAGAAACAGAATTAATTATCCCGTAGTCATGGTCAATGAGCAGTTGATCAGCGCTTTCAGCAAATATGTGGCGGGCGGGATTCGCGCTATTCCCACATCCTTTGTTGTTAACTCTTCAGGGCGCATTACCCAGGTCATTACCGGGCCGCGAAACAAAGCTGAGTTTGAAAAAATCATTACTGGCACACTCAGAAAACCCGGAAACACTAAATAAAGAAGCCATTTCATGATTGATGGTTGTCAGTTCCGGCCTCTATTTAGTCCGGACATACATTTTTTTTCTTCTACACGTTCGCAGTCAGTGATGATTGCGAACGTTTTTTTTTATAAACCTTTAGCAAGATAAGTGCGATCATGACAGCAATGCAGATCAATCCTCCGGACTATGTGAAAAACACAAGGCTGATCCAGTGGGTACAGGAAACGGCTGACCTTTGTCGCCCGAGTGCGGTGCACTGGTGTGATGGCTCCCAGGAAGAGTACGACACCCTCGCCCAACAGATGGTAGAAAGCGGTACCTTTATCAAGCTCTCCGAAGAGAAGCGCCCGAACAGCTATCTCTGCCGTTCTGACCCGAGCGATGTTGCGAGGGTTGAAGACCGGACATACATCTGCAGTATCCGACGCCAGGATGCAGGCCCGACCAACAACTGGGTTGCTCCCAGGGAGATGAAAGAGACTTTGAAAAGGCTTTTCAGGGATTGTATGACTGGCCGTACCATGTACGTCATTCCGTTCAGCATGGGGCCGCTTGGATCACCTATTGCCCACATCGGTGTCGAAATTTCAGATTCGCCCTATGTTGTAACAAACATGCGTATCATGACGAGGATGGGAGTCAAAGTCTTGGAGCTGCTTGGTGAAAGCAGCGAATTTGTTCCTTGTCTTCACTCTGTCGGTGCGCCTCTTCAGCCCGGAGAGCTTGATGTTGCCTGGCCGTGCAATGACACGAAATACATTGTTCATTATCCTGAAGAGCGCTCAATTGTCTCTTTCGGAAGCGGTTATGGCGGCAACGCCCTGCTTGGTAAAAAATGCTTTGCCCTGCGTATAGCCTCTTCAATGGCACGGGATGAAGGGTGGCTGGCCGAGCACATGCTCATTCTTGGCGTTGAGTCTCCGGATGGAAAAAAAACCTACATTGGCGGAGCATTCCCGAGTGCCTGCGGCAAAACCAATTTTGCCATGCTCATTCCGCCTCAATCTTTTGATGGCTGGAAGATTACCACCATTGGTGATGATATCGCCTGGATCAAGCCCGGTGAAGATGGCCGTCTTCGTGCAATCAATCCGGAATATGGCTTTTTCGGTGTAGCTCCCGGTACGTCGGAAAAATCAAATCCGAATGCCATGGCAACCCTTGCCAGTAACTGTATTTTTACCAACGTCGCCATGACGCCTGACGGTGATGTCTGGTGGGAAGGGATGACGGACGTTGCTCCCGATCAACTGATCGACTGGCAGGGTCACTCCTGGACGCCTGATTGCGGCAGACTCTCTTCACATCCCAATGCCCGCTTTACCTCTCCGGCAAGTCAGTGCCCTTCGCTTGATGCCGACTGGGAAGATCCGAAAGGTGTGCCGATCAGCGCGTTTATTTTTGGTGGTCGCCGTGGCGATACGGTTCCGCTGGTCTACCAGTCAGCAAACTGGAATTCCGGAGTTTACCTTGCAGCCACAATGGGTTCTGAAAAGACCGCTGCGGCAGCAGGTACGGTCGGAGAAGTTCGCCGCGATCCTTTTGCCATGATTCCGTTCTGCGGTTATCACATGGGCGATTATTTCAACCATTGGCTCCATGTCGGCCGTACACTACCTGAATTGCCAAGAATTTTTGGTGTCAACTGGTTCCGCAAGGACGAGAACGGCAAGTTCCTCTGGCCAGGTTTTGGCGAAAACATGAGGGTGCTGAAGTGGATTGTTGATCGTGTTCAGGGCAATGCTGGTGCTGTTGAAAGTCCGCTTGGCTGGATGCCGAAGTATGAGATGATCGACTGGACAGGTCTGGAGGAGATGACGGAAGAGAAGTTCATCAAACTGATGTCGGTCGATCGTGAAGCATGGAAAAAAGAGCTGCTTTCACATGAGGCGCTTTTTGAGATGATTTACGACAGGCTTCCCAAAGAGTTTCCCCATATCCGTGAGCTCATGCTCTCAACGCTCTGGATGTCTCCGGCACACTGGTCACTGGCACCGGAAAATTACTCTTCCGAGGGCTGATGTTTTTTTTTAAGAAAAAAAAGGCGCCTGCGAGGGCGCCTTTTTTTTGCTCGCCAGTCAGTTATAATCAGTTTTCGTCAAGGGTAAAGCCGATTTTGACGGTAACCTGCCAGTAGGCAACTTTCTGCTCCTCAACATGGCAACGGGTTTCAAGAATCTCAACCCAGCGGATGTTTCTGATCGATTCAGCCGCTTTGGCAACGGCATTATTGACTGCCTCCTCAATACTTGTTGCTGAAGTTCCTACCAGTTCGATTTTCTTATAGATATGAGCGCTCATGGCATGTAAGAGTTTTAGTACGTGAAAAAAAGTCATAAGACCTTCATTTATAATAGCAAATCAGTCGGAATCTGCAAAAAACCTCCATTCAGTCACTGTTTTTTGATGCGTTTTTTTCTTGTTCGGCGGTTTGTATGTCGATCATTTTTTCAGCGAACAGAGAGGCTCGGGCATAAGTGGTCTCCATAATACTTATGAAGTTTTTGGAGGAGCGCCAGTAAGGAATTGCGCCAAGCCGTTTTGCCATTGAGGCGTGTACTACAGGTGAGGTATGAGTAAATAGCGGATCGGGTAAGGGTGTATATCCCCAGAACGTACCATGGTCGGAAGGCAGTGGTTCCGGCAGTGCCTGGGGTTCATCACCTCCTGCTGTCTGGCGTTTGTATCCGATTTTCTTGAGAAACTCCTCCTTGTCTATCCCGCGCAGGGTGAAGAGGAGAAACGGATCCTGGTCAAAGGCCTCTGCCATCAGATAAAAAACGGCGGCAATGTGTTTGCAGGGGTTCGAGTAGTCGGGGCACGAACACGTGGTGGTCAAATCGTTGTATTTTTCGGGAAAAAGAGAGAGCCCTGCGTTTTTGAATACCCGCTCAAGATTTTCCGGCATCTCTCCACTGAGAAGCTGTGCGATGTAGATGTGTTTTGAGGTAAGCTTTTGTGTCAAAAACTCAGTCGCTCTTTTTGAGTAGGGCGTCAGAGTGATAGAGGCTTTATAGGGGCGGACTCTTGAACCCTGCACTTTTGCCGCGACTCCCTTTTTGGCCGTGATGACAAGGTCAGTCACCTGTCCTTTTCGGGCATACGATTTTCCGCGAGTAATCCTCGCGCCAATATCAAAGTTCTCGAGTGTTGTAATCCACTGTTTCCCCCACCAGGTTTGGCCAAATGCTCCCTTTTTGTTCTGGGCCTTTATGCCACCGGTCACTGCTTTTGGGGCTGACGATGTTGCCTTTTTATACCAATAGTATGCCATTAACCGTTACTCTTCCATTGCGTCCTGACTGAGCATAATCAGGCTGCGCAAATCATTATTCGACAGTTCGGTCAGCCACTGCTCACCCGTTCCGAGAACCTGGCCAGCGACCGTTGTTTTTTTCTCAATCATCTCATCAATGCGCTCTTCGAGGGTGCCTGTTGTAATAAATTTATGGACTTCCACATTTTTGTGCTGCCCGATACGGAAGGCGCGATCGGTCGCCTGATTCTCCACCGCCGGGTTCCACCATCGGTCGAAGTGAACGACGTGGTTGGCGCCTGTCAGGTTCAGGCCGGTCCCTCCCGCTTTCAGTGACAGAATAAAAATTGCCGGTGAATTCCCCCCCTCATGCTGGAACCTCTCCACCATCTCATCCCGCCTTTTTTTTGTTACTCCACCGTGCAGAAAGAGTACCTCTTCGCCGTAGAGATCCTGAAGGTAGAACTGGAGCATCGTGCCCATTTGAGTAAACTGGGTAAAGAGCAGTGTTTTTTCCCCCGCTTCACGGATGTCGCCAAGCAGTTCTGTCAGCCGCTTTATTTTGCCTGAGCGATGTTCAATGGCAGAATTGTCGCCGAGAAAGTGTGCCGGATGGTTGCAGACCTGCTTGAGTTTCACCAGCAGCGCCAGCACCAGTCCGCTTCGGTCAATACCTTCGGCGCTCTCGATTTTCTCTTGCAGCTCATCAACAACAGCCTTGTAGAGCGATGCCTGCTCTTTGGTCAGCGTGCAATACTCCTTCATTTCAATCTTGTCGGGCAGATCGGAGATAATAGTCTTGTCTGTCTTCATACGGCGCAAAATAAAGGGCCCGGTGAGTGATTTCAGCCTTGCTGATGCCTCACTGTCGCCATACCACTGTATCGGGAGATAGAAGTTCTGCCTGAAAAAGTGTTGGGTGCCGAGAAAGCCGGGATTGAGAAAATCCATCAGCGCCCAGAGGTCACCGACATGATTTTCAACAGGGGTACCGGTCAGGGCAATGCGGTAATCGGCCTTGATTGCTCTTGCCGCTTTCGACTGCTTTGTCTCAGGGTTTTTGATGTTCTGCGCTTCATCCAGAATAATGCCCGCCCATGGAACCTTCGACAAAAATTCAAGGTCGCGCTGCAAGAGTCCGTAACTCGAAATAACAAGAGCCGACGCATTGGCTGCTTTGCGAAAATCTGCGGTTTTCATCCGGTCACCACCGTGATGTATCAGCACCGCCAAATCCGGAGTGAAACGTTCAGCCTCCTTTCGCCAGTTATTGACAACGGAGGTGGGGCAAATCAGGAGCACCGCCCGTTTTTCTCCCTGCTCACGATCCCGTTGCAGCATAGCAAGAGTCTGGATGGTTTTGCCAAGGCCCATATCGTCAGCAAGGCAGGCGCCAAGCCCCCACTTGCGGAGAAAGGAGAGCCATGAAAACCCCCGCTCCTGATAGGTGCGAAGCGTTCCCTGAAAATGCCCTGGTGATGGAAGCAGCTCAAACTGGCCCTGGCTCGAGAGCTTTTCAAGCAGCTCCTGAAGCCATCCTTCGATTTCAACCGCCCTGATAACGTGAGCATCCTCCTTTTTCTGTGCTCCAAGCGCTGTTCCGAGAAGTTCTCTGGCAGAAAGCTCACCGGTTGGATTTTTTTCAAGAAAATGCAGGGCATTGAGAAGCTCTTTATGGTCAATCTGTGTCCACTGCCCCCGAACTTTCACCAGTGGAGATTTCAATTCGGCCAGCGTTTTCAGTTCCTGCAAGTCAAGCTCTTCATTGCCGATTGCTGCGGCATAATCGCAGGCAACCATGCTTTCCAGCGTGAGACCCGATCCGCTTCCCTTCATGGCAGGAAGTTTCACTTTTGTTTTGATTCCGATACGGTTGAGCGCCCTGCGGCTGCTCCACCACGAGGGAAGCATGACAACAAATCCGGCGCTTCGCAGCAGCTCGGCATATTCCAGCAAAAATTGGTATGCGCCCTCTGTAGCAAGATCGAAACCGCCCGGATTTTTCTTTTTCAGGCTTTGGGTGACTGCGGGGCAGAGGCCGGAGGCCTGCCCCAGTGCCGTGAGCATGAATTCGGTATAATCGGAGGAGTAGGAAGAGGCGTGCTGTGATGCAGCGCTCTCGGGCTTCCAGAGATCCCCGGCGTTGAGAATCAGGCTTGGGTCAGCTTTCAATTGCAGTTGATAGCCGACATGCCAGCGATCCTGTTTTTTCCCTTTCAGCGCGGGCTCGGTCAATTGAAAGCAGAACCTGAAGGGTGAGCGTTCATGGATCTCAATTGGACGGCGCCATGCGTTGAGTTGACAGGAAAATTGCTCAATCTCCTGCTCATTTTTCCAGTTCACCCTTGCATCACTGCTCGACAGCGCATGAAGCCATGCATCATGGACGCTCTCGAATTCGTTGATTTTTAATGTACCCGCTTTCTCAGAAGGACGTACCAGCACATTGACAATGAAAGAGAGAAGCCTCCGGAGCGCCAACCGTTTTGGCACTTCCGGTGGTTGCGTGTCGGTACGGCTGAGCGAACGGCATACCGCAGGCATGGTCGCCGCAAGTTTTTCCAGCGACTGTGATGTCGCACTGTCGGGGAGTGGCTGCCACAGGGCCTCCTGAAATGTATCTTTTCTGACCATCGAAGGCAGCAGCGACTCGCTTCTGATGATATTCAGTGCAATTTTTCGAACTTGCCGTATCCAGAGGAGAGAGCTTCCGAAGATGACGCCACTTCCGGGGATGTTGCCCTTTTCGGAGAGCAGGGAAAGCTCAAACAATGATGTGGAATTCAGCCGAAGCGCGGTAATCGGAAACGCTTTGAGGCTCTCCTCGCCCATCATTTCGGGCCCTGTGCCGACAAGCGGAGAAGATGGAACAGGTTTTTCTCCCCTGCAGGGCAGCCAGACACAAAACTCTTTTGTGGTGTTGCTGCGCAGGGAAATCATGCGAATGCCATCCATTGCCAGTCGCAACTCTTTCGGCATACCGATCTTTTTTCCCTCACTCCAAAGGAACGGGACACCGTCAAATATGGAGATATGCAGTGCTATCATTGGCTATCCTGCAGGGGTAATCGGCTCATTTTCAATCATCATGTCTTGACAGGTAATTTCAGGCTTGTTCCATGATTCAAAAGAAGTTATAAAATAGAATAACAGGTGCTTCAGAACAACATGCAAACGGTCAATATCCGAAAAAACAATGGTTTCCCGGAATTGTTGTGGATAATGATCATAAATTATTCGTTACTTTTTACAACGGGAGCAAGTTTCGTGTATCAAACATCAGGTATGTTTCAATGGAGTAGACATGTTCAAAATTAATCGGATAAAAATCTCCGGATTTCGCAGGTTGAGGTCTTTGGAGCTGCCCATGAGGCCCTTTATGGTGCTGATTGGTGCAAATGGAGTTGGAAAAACCTCTCTGCTTGATGCGTGTACCACGCTTTCCGCTTCAGCCTCTGGTAATCTGAATGGCACTCTTTCGAAATTTGGCGGGATAGCAAACATCCTGACACGGGGCAAAAGTGAAGAGCTCTCTTTTATTGTTGAAATGGAAGTTCCCGATCATGAACTTCTTGAGTACGATTTGTCTCTTGTTCCGAAAGGGAATGGCTATGCTATATCAAGGGAGATTCTTTCACAAAAAAGAGATGGATATTCTGAGTCGGAACCGTTTAAGCATATTGATTCTTCAGAGGGGCGCATTCGTTATTATGAGCAAGGAAAAAACGGGAAAAAAGGACTTTGCACACCTGATTGGGAACAAAACCCTATAGAAACTGCGCTTGCACAGGTTCCGAAAATGTATCGTCAACCTGAGGAACTTCGGCGCATTCTTGCAACCGCCACACAATACCATGTTCTTGATGTTAGCCCACGTGCTCCGGTGAAATTGCCGCAGCAAATGAAGCCTGCGACATTGCCCGGTCCTGACGGTGAGGATCTTGTTCCCTATCTTTACTATCTAAGAGAAACTGACCGAAACCGGTTCGATGTCATTACGGATTCGCTCAGGGCGGCCTTTCCTGATTTTGAAGAGATAAGTTTTCCACCAGTCGCCGCCGGGATGCTGGCAATGACCTGGAAAGACCGGAACTTCAGCAAGCCAATGTATATGAATGAGCTCTCTGAAGGCACGCTTCGTTTTCTCTGGCTTGTATCGCTCCTGCAAAGCCCCAATCTTTCTACGGTTACCATGATTGATGAACCGGAGGTCAGTCTGCATCCTGAGCTGTTAAGCTTGCTTGCTGACCTGATGCGTGAAGCGTCAACGAGAACGCAGTTGATTATTGCGACCCATTCAGACAGGTTTATACGCTTTTTGAAGCCTGAAGAGGTGATCGTTATGGATATTGATGAAGATGGTTGTTCTACTGCTAATTGGGCCGACCAGCTTGATCTCGATCATTGGCTCGGCGAATACACTCTTGATGAGTTGTGGCAGATGGGGCGAATGGGGGGGCGTTCATGAAGATAACCATACTGGTTGAGGGGAAAACCGAAAAAACTTTCAAGCCCTATTTGCTTGATTTTTTGAAGCATCGTCTCTCAGGCAGGATGCCTGCGTTGGACTTTTTTCCTTATAATGGGCGCATTCCAACAGATGACAAACTGAAACGTGTTGTTGAAAACTTTTATAAAGGCAGAAACCCGGCAGATCATGTTATTGCATTGACAGATGTTTATACAGGTACGCAGCCTCCTGAGTTTCTTGACGCAGCCGATGCAAAAAGAAAAATGCGGCAATGGGTTGGAGAAGAACCGCGTTTTCATCCCCACGCGGCTCAGCACGATTTTGAGGCATGGTTATTACCCTACTGGCCCAAGATTCAGAAACTTGCGGGTCATAACAAGGCTGCTCCCTCAGGAAATCCGGAAAAGGTGAACCATGGTAATCTGCCAGCTCACCGTCTTATTGAGATGTTCAGGATTGGCACGTGTAATCATGGTTATATTAAAACTCGTGATGCTGGTAACATTCTGCTTGGTAATGATTTGATGGTGGCAATCAATCAATGCCCGGCGCTGAAAGCATTCATCAATACGATTCTTCGGGTCTGCGGTGGTGAGCTTATCCTGTGAGTTTTTCAATCCAAAGATCTGCTGAACTGGAGGCCTTATTGCTTGGGCTCTTCCTTCAGAAAAATAGTAAAAACTCTTACGCTGGAGCTGAAACGTGGGGTGGTATCGGTGCGGCCCGAAACAGCCGTAAAACTGATGGCTGTTTCGGGCAAGATGTGCAAACAGTTACACGCCCAGGGCCTTGAAGAGCAGTGGAATGGCGCAAAGGCCGATAGCAACATTCGTTGCACCACAGATTTTTGTAATGACAGTGTTCTGCTTGTACCACGTAAACGGCAGCAGGATGGTCAGCAGGTTGATGAGCAGCAGCACCGTAGCCAAAGGCCAGATTTTACCAAGAAGAATGGCCTTGTAGCTGAAAACTGCCGTGATAAAAAAAATACCGAGAAACATGTGGGCATAGATCTTTTTGTCGCCGGGGTTGTAGAAATGCATGGCGACAATAACCCAGAAAAGCCCGTATGTAGCAAAGATGGTGCCCAGGTAAATCCTGATGTCAGCAGGCAACCCCATGTCGAACAGATACATGCAGGTTGCGGTGAAAAGCTGCGCAACACCGCCGAACCAGAGGGCGATATGGGCGAGATTGCGTCCCAGTTTTGCGTGATCTGTCTCCTTGTCAAGTCCGAATCCCAACTGTTCAAGTCCGAACACCCAGACGGTGATCATCAGCCCGAACAACCCGATAGCTTCCGGATTAACAACATTCATTGGAAAAACTCCTTTTTTTTTCTTGTTGATAAAAGTTAACACTATGACCATCACCATTGTCATCGGTAATGGCTGCGTTAATGTACGGCTAATTCTCTTGAAAGAGGAAGAGAATTGCATCTCTTATGATCAATCAGCCGATGGCTCTTCGCCTTCAGCCGTAACCTGTTTTCTCTGGTATCGGTGCTAAATCAGCAAGAAATTTCGCTTTCTTTTGATACCTTTGAACGCTGAAGAATGAGTATAACTGAAGATGTTTTGATGCGATGATTTTACCTGCTGAACCGGCCACCCCAACCAATCCTGAAATGACGGAGCCTCGAAGGCGTCGAGGCCTTTCCGGCCAACTGCTTTCAGCGTTTCCCGCCTTTGAGAGTCAGAATTTCCGGCTCTATTTTCCGGGGCAGGTGATCTCTATGGTTGGCACCTGGATACAGATGGTGGCGCAGGGGTGGCTGGTGCTCGAAATAACCGGTTCCGCCTTTGACGTGGGGCTTGCCGCTGCGGCCTCCACACTACCAACCCTCTTTCTCTCTCTCTTTGGAGGCGTTGTTGTTGACCGTTATCCAAGGCGCACCATTCTGCTCTGGACGCAGTCTGCGGCCATGCTGCTTGCGTTTATCCTTGGCATTTTTGCTGTGACTGGTACGGTGACTATCTGGATTATTCTTGTGCTTTCATTTCTTCTTGGCTGTGTGAATGCCCTCAACGTGCCCGCACTCCAGGCTTTTCTCAGCGAAATTGTGGAGCGGGAACATCTCCCCTCAGCCATTGCCATGAATTCAGCGATCTATAACGTTTCACGGGTTATCGGGCCCGCCATTGCCGGTTTTTTGATATCGGCTACCGGTACGGGCAGCGCCTTTCTGGTCAACGGGGTCAGTTTTTTTGCCGTTCTCCTCTCCCTGCTCTCCATGAAGAACACGCAAAAAGAGCCGGTCGCAAAAAACACACAGAATCCCCTGCAGGCAATCAGGGAGGGGCTGCACTATTCCTGGAATCATCCACTGATCAGAACAAGTATCTTGTTTATTGCGGTCATCTCAATTTTTGCATGGTCTTACGTTACCATGCTGCCTGTTATTGCCAAGCGTACCTTCGGCATGGATGCGTCAGGCATGGGCTACCTCTACGGCGTGTCGGGTCTCGGCTCGGTTGTTGGCACCGTGCTCGTCTCCATCTACTCCAGAAAGATTGACCGCCTCGTCTTCATCGCCGGGGGAACAATCCTCTTCGCTCTCGCCCTTATCGGCTTTACCTACACCACCGCCCTTCCGGTGGCGCTCGCCGCTCTCTTTGTCAGCGGATTCGGGCTTGTTTCAGCCGTATCAACCATCAGCGCCACCATCCAGAGCACGGTTGACGACCGTTTTCGTGGCAGGGTGATGAGCCTCTACATGATGATTTTCATGGGCTTCATGCCAATTGGCAACCTTGAAATAGGCTATCTCTCCGAACACTTCGGCACCGGGTTTGCCATCCGCCTCGGCTGTCTCGTAACAATTCTGGCGGCGGTGACACTCATTTTTACCAGCCGTGGGGTACGCAAGGCCTATAGCAGCTACCAGGCGTCGTAATGCTTAAACGGCTTTCAAGTCAAACCCGTACTTGAGGTAGCTGATCATCTGGCTCTTTGCGTGAACATTTTCAATCCATGCTTTTTCTTCATGGCTGATCCTGATAATTTCTCTGGTACTGATACGGGAAAAAGTTTCGGCTACTATTGTTAACGTATGCAGCTCTTCCGCTGAAAACATTTTGGCATTGAATGTACAACCATTTCCAGGAAAAAATTGTTCACCTGTTCCGCCATTGTGAAATTCCTTTTCTTCAACAGTGACGTCACCCTGTTTTTCAATCCACTCAAATATGCTGTTAAAATTATCCGGTACCGGGCCCATGGAAATTGCACAATAACGGGTGCCACTGATCGAATATCCGGTTGTTTTAAAGTGCAGGAAATCAGCATAGAAGAGCAGTTTGTTCAGCTTGGTCTTCCATGGTTTAAGTTGTTCCGCAAAAAAGAGAACCATTTCGCAGAGTTTTCCGAGGCAGGGTCTTCTGTAACCGGAATATTCATCGGGCAGTTTTGAACCAAGAAAATACTCTTCAAGATCAACACAACTTGTTTTTTTACGATTTTCTATCAGGTGTTCAATCCTCGCAGTCAGTTTTTCCTGTTGTTTTCCCTGCAAAGCGCCACTCAGGTATACAATTTTCTTAAACTCCTCCGGCTCTTGAGCAACCTGTATCAGTCGGGCATTCGATTCACTGGGAACCTCACCCTGCTCATAGTTTCGGTAGGTGTTTGTTCCTAACCCGAGTATTTCCGCAATTTTGGCTGCTGACAATTCATAGGACGCCCTTATTGCGCTTATCTCTTCCGGAAAAGGGAGGTTATGCTCATCCCGGTACTGATTGTACACCTGAATCAGGTTAATCTCATCAAGCTCAGTGCTGGTGAACTGCTGCTTACTATCGTTGCAGTAGTAATAGTGGTATTGAACCGGATAGTTATTTTTACGGAATCCCATGATCCGCTGTTCCCGTTTCAGGGTCATTTCCCTGCCTGTTATCGGGCTTCTCATCGTTTTAACTTTTAAATGAATACGAGATTTTATGTTCAGCAATCACTACTGTCCGGTTATAAGTTAAATAAATCTAACTGGTTAGAGGTATAGGTGTTCTCAATTGTGCCAGCAGAATTCGTAACTAATTGATTTATATCGACTTTCTCAAAAACACTGACACTCAGGATTTGTAGAAAAG
>CAIJPS010000096.1 GCA_903822595.1 uncultured Chlorobiaceae bacterium | reverse complement strand
TGGGGGTTCGAGTCCCTCATCCTCCGCAACACCACCCTGGAGAGGTGGCCGAGCGGCTGAAGGCACCGGTTTGCTAAACCGACGTAGTTCTTATAGGGCTACCGAGGGTTCGAATCCCTCCCTCTCCGCAACAAACCCCGCAAAAGCGGGGTTTGTGCATTCAGGGGGGAGCAAGATGGTACCAGCATACTCTTTGAAACAAAAAGACTATCTTGTGGCATAAACAATCTCCTGTGCAGAAGAGCGAGAGTTGTAAAAAAACAGATGTGGATTATCATTGGATGTGGGCGGGGCGATTCTACGCTTTTTATGAAAGAAGAGCGGTGTTACAACTTGTTTGATCATATTCAGCAAGGCTGTGCTTCTAAACATAAGGTACCCATCTCTGACTGTCCAGCAGACGATGGACTGTTTTTGCCATTTCACTTCCGTTGTAGAACCGTACCTGAATCGGAGCACTATGCGAAATCCCTCTGATATTGTGGTCCTTTTTGTCGATGATGAAACTGATATTCTCACTTCGTTAAGCCGTTTTCTTCGAAAGGAGCCCTATCAAAAACTTTTTGCTGAAACCGCAAAACAAGCCCTTGTGTTGCTGGAATGCAACCATGTTGCTATTATTATTTCAGATTTTAATATGCCAGAGATGAACGGTCTGGAACTGATAAACAAAGTAAAAACGCGTTATCCGGAAATTATTTCTCTTCTCATCTCTGGTCATAATAATGTTGAGCAGATTATGAACTCCGGCAACCCTGGCGACATCTTCCGTTTTATCACCAAACCGGTTGAACCGATAGCGTTAAAAGAAATTATCAATGACGCTATTCACCATTATTGCCATGAGAGTGAGGATCGTAGTGATCGTTTTACATCCGATAAAAATTGAGGATTTGTGAGGAAGAGCCTTATTTTCTGGCATTGCTCAGTTATATTCAGTCCAATCTCCCTGAGAGACTGGACTTGCATGAACAAATAAAACAGTATGATTTTACCGATCAATATCTACAGTGATGATATTCTTCGACTGAAAGCAAAGCCCCTGAAGGGTGTTGACAGCGGTATTGAAGAGCTGGTAGTCTCTATGTTCGAGTCTATGCACAATGCTTCCGGTATTGGTTTGGCCGCGCCGCAGGTAGGGCGTTCGATCCGGTTGCTTGTGCTTGATCTCTCTTGTTTAAAAAACTATGAGCATGAAAAGCCGATGGTGGTGATCAATCCTCATATTCTTTCGGTCAGAGGTTACAATGAGATGGAGGAGGGGTGTTTAAGTGTTCCTGGGGTTCAGGGGGATGTTGTGCGTCCCGCTGTTATCACCTTGAAATATCGTGATGAGCATTTTAAAGAGCGAATCGGCGAGTTTTCTGGTATGGTTGCCAGAGCACTTCAGCATGAGATCGATCACCTTGACGGGACTCTTTTTGTTGACAGGATGGAGAAGCGCGACCGGAAAAAAATCCAGAAGGAGCTTGAGTCGCTTGCTTCTGGTCTTGTTGATACGAAGTATCCTGTTGTTGCTCGTGAACTTGTTACGATATCCAAACACTCGTGAGTGCCATGCGGATTATTTTTATGGGAACACCGGAGTTTGCTGTTCCTTCGTTGCAGGCTATTGCTGCTGAAAAAGATGAGTTTGAGATTGTTCTGGTTGTCACCGGATCTGACAAGCCACGCAGGAACAAACATGCTGATTCGGAGCCATCGGCAGTAAAGCAGGCTGCAATTGCACTTACTCTTCCGGTTTATGAAGTTGATGATGTCACCCGCTCCGGTTTTGCGGAAACTGTTGCAGCGTGCAGGGCTGATGTCATCGTTGTCGCTGCTTTTCGCATTCTGCCTCCTGCGGTCTATGAGCAGGCTGCTCTGGGTGCGTTTAATCTTCATGCATCACTGCTTCCTGCATATCGGGGAGCTGCACCCATCAATTGGGCCATTATCAGAGGAGAAGCGGAAACCGGAGTCACGACATTTTTTCTTCAGCAGCGTGTCGATACTGGCAATATCATTTTGCAGGAAAGAACGCCTATAGCTCCCAATGAAAATTCGGTCGATCTTGCTTGTCGCCTTTCTGTGATTGGTGCTCGCGTTGTGGTGAATACCCTGCGTCTGATTGCCTCCCGCAATGTGGTGGTATCGGGTCAGGATGAAGCGTTTGCGTCAAGAGCTCCCAAGCTTACCCATGATAATACGAGGATTGTCTGGTCGCGGCCAGTTTCTGTCATTCATGATTTTGTCAGGGGTCTTGCAATGAAGCCCGCGGCATGGACAACATTCAAGGGAAAAACCATGAAGATATTCAGGGCTGCTCAGTCAGAGCTTTCATCTGAAAGAGTATCAGCCACTCCGGGTACGCTTCTTTTCGACCAGGGCAGACTTTATGTACGATGTTCCGATGGCTGGCTTGAGCTGCTCTCATTGCAGCTTGAAGGTCGTAAAATGATGGAGGTGGCTGAATTTCTCAGGGGCTTCCGCCATGAGTCAGAGCCTTCACTTTTCGAGTAGCGACTCTGCCATGTCACAATCGCATTAATTGATTATATTGGCTCACGTTGAATTATTAACCAGAATCAAACGCTCTTTTTATGGCATTGTCCAGTACAGAAGTTAACCGCATAAGGAACTTCTGCATTATCGCACATATCGATCACGGAAAATCCACATTGGCTGACCGCCTGCTGGAAATAACGCATACGCTCGACCGTACCCAGATGGCCTCCGCACAGGTTCTCGATGATATGGATCTTGAGCGGGAACGTGGCATTACGATAAAAAGTCATGCAATCCAGATGAAATACAAGGCCGCAGATGGCCTGGAGTATACCCTGAACCTGATTGATACTCCCGGTCACGTCGATTTCAGCTATGAAGTTTCACGCTCTCTTGCCGCCTGCGAAGGTGCTCTCCTTATTGTTGATGCCACCCAGGGAGTAGAAGCCCAGACCATTGCCAATCTTTATCTTGCGCTTGATGCTGGACTTGATATTATACCGGTTATCAATAAAATTGATCTTCCTTCATCCGATGTTGAGGGTGTGGCTCGCCAGATCATGGATCTTATCGGTATTAAACGTGAGGAGATTATCCAGGTTTCGGCCAAAGCCGGTATCGGGGTCGATGAACTTATTGAGGCAATTGTCCAGCGTATTCCAGCGCCAGCCGACAACAATCACCTTCCCTTGCGGGCGCTGATTTTTGACTCAGTCTTCGATGCTTATAGAGGTGCGGTGATTTACCTTCGTATTGTTGAGGGGTCACTAAAAAAAGGTGACCGAGTCAAATTTTTTGCCAGCAACAAAATCTTTCTTGCCGACGAAATCGGCACCATGAGTATGAAACGGCAGCCGAAATCCTCTCTTGAATCCGGAGATGTCGGTTATCTGATCTGCTCTATCAAGGATGTCAAGGATGCCAAGGTTGGCGATACTGTTACGCTTGTCGACAATCCTGCACACGAGCGTCTTTCGGGTTACAAAGAGGTCAAACCGATGGTCTTCAGCGGTCTTTACCCGATCAACTCCAACGAATTTGAGGATCTTCGTGAATCGCTCGAAAAGCTTGCCCTGAACGATGCATCGCTTATCTATACTCCTGAAACCTCCGTAGCTCTTGGCTTCGGCTTCCGTTGTGGATTTCTTGGTCTGCTCCACATGGAGATCATACAGGAGCGTCTTGAGCGGGAATACGATGTCAATATCATTACCACGGTACCGAACGTCGAGTACCGCGTTGTCATGACCAATGGTGATGTCGTTATTGTCGATAATCCTTCCAAGATGCCTGAAACATCACGTCTTGGTCTGGTAGAAGAGCCCTATGTCACCATGCAGATCATTACGCGTTCCGACTATATCGGCAATATCATGAAGCTGGGCATGGAGCGTCGCGGCGAGTACAAGAATACCGATTATCTCGACACAACAAGAGTGATCATGCATTTTGAGTTTCCGCTGGCTGAAATTGTCTTTGATTTTCATGACAGGCTCAAATCCATATCGAAAGGCTATGCATCTATGGATTACGAGTACATCGGGTATCGTGAATCCGATTTGGTGAAGCTCGATGTGCTGCTTAACGGTGAAACGGTCGATGCGCTCTCGATTGTTGTTCACCGCTCGAAAGCCTATGACTGGGGCAAAAAGCTCTGCTTGAAACTGAAAGGGATTATTCCAAAGCAAATGTATGAAGTTGCTATACAGGCCGCTATCGGCAGCAAGGTGATTTCGCGCGAAACCATATCGGCGATGCGCAAAAACGTGCTGGCCAAATGCTATGGCGGAGATATCAGCCGAAAGCGCAAACTGCTTGAAAAACAGAAAGAGGGTAAAAAGAGAATGAAACAGGTCGGCAGGGTAGAGGTTCCGCAGGAGGCCTTCCTTGCATTATTGAATATCGACGAATAGCGGTGAAATCGTTTTCAAATTTTCTTTAACGTGCAAAATGCTACAGTATTGAACACTCAGAAGGGGAAGCCGGAAAAAAAACATTCAAGGGAGTGGTTTGAAGCACTCATTATTGCTGCGATATTTGCAACGGTTCTTCGGGTTTTTGTGGTTGAATCCTATCGCATTCCAACCGGTTCGATGGAAAACACGCTGCTTGCAGGTGATTTTCTTTTTGTCAATAAATATGTCTATGGGCCAAAAGTGCCTTTTACCGATATTCGACTACCCGGAGTTGACAAGGTGAAACGTGGCGATATTATTGTGTTCAAATATCCTAAAGATCGCTCACTGAACTATATCAAGCGTTGTGTTGCTATCAGTGGAGATACCCTTCAAATTAATGACCAGCAGCTCTTGATCAACAGAAAACTGGTACCTCTGCCTGAGCATGGACAGTTTATCGGACACCGCGAACCAGCCGGAGCAGGCGATTACATGATTTTTCCCCAGTTTTCAAATTTCAACAAGGATAACTACGGCCCGATACGTATTCCCCGTAAAGGTGATGTTTTGCGACTGACCGCGGTAACCTATCCGCTCTATGGTTCGCTTGTTGCCGATGAAGGACACGATGTGAGTTTGCAGGGGAGGGAGGTTTTTGTTGACGGTTCTCCGGTTCAGGAATATACGGTTCAGGAAAACTACTATTTTGCGATGGGTGACAATCGTGACAACAGTCTCGACAGCCGTTTCTGGGGCTTTTTGCCGGAAAAGGATCTTGTTGGTCAGGCTTTGATGGTTTATTGGTCATGGGATCCTGATATCTCATTGCTCACTGACCCAATTGGCAAACTTGGCTCAATTCACTGGAGCCGCCCAGGATTGATGGTTCACTGAATGAGATGCTCTTCAGAAAGAATTTTTTCGCAGACTGTTTTCGTTGACAAGAGCCTCTCGGTGCGGCTGAAAAGAAGGTTCTGTAGCTCAGGGCAGGCTATTTCGAGGGTTTTGATGGTAATGGTATGATTGGTACCTTGTCCATTGTTTTCATGTCGGCCAATGGGCGTAAGTTCAATATGATGGAGTGTGACCGAGTTCAGAATCAGGCCGGATTTTACCGATTTGATGCTTATTTGCCAAGTGTTGCCAGTTGCCTGGTTGACCGATTGGGAAAGGTTCTTTTTGAAATCGGCATTAAGGTAAATATTGGTGGAAAGATAGACAAGAAGGTACCCTGCGGGAAAGAGCATGCCGGGAGAGAGCATAAGCGCCTTGAACCAGTTTGTCACGAATTTTCTTTGAGGAAATCGGGCTACCATGATTACTTCTCGGTTTCATCCGTTTCCGGACAGTACTACCTTGTTTCTTTTCATCAGGATACAAAATATTTTTCTTTATTGCACGGTATGATGACAAGGTAAAACAATAACCATTTCAGTACACTGCTTTTATGCCAGAATATCAACAGCATGCGCCCTATTGCCTTAAGCCGCTTTTCAAGGAGGTTCATGCTGATACAGAGACGCCGGTTTCCGTTTATCTCAAACTGCGGCGCCCTTACTCATGCCTCCTCGAATCGGTCGAGGGTGAGGAGCTTCTTGCCCGCTTTTCCTATATTGCCATAGACCCGGTCGCCATACTCAAAGGTTTTGTCGATGGAGCGGCTGATCTTGAAATTCTTGATGAGAAATTCAGCGATCTGCGACTGATTGCCGATGGAGAAACAAATCTTCGTCTGAAGATCGACTGCTTGCTTGCGGCATTCGAAACTGAGGATATACCAAGAAAAAAGAATGGTACGCCCCAGATGATTACCTCGGGTGTCTTTGGTTATTTTGGTTATGACGCCATGCATCTTGTCGAAAAGATTCCAAAACCTGAGCTGGCAGATCCGGCAGGGATGCCTGATATTTTTCTGCTCTTCTGTGATACGCTTGTGGTTTTCGACAATATCATGCGTAAGGTATTCATTGTCTCCAACTACCTTGACGAGACCGACAAGCCTGTAGCATTAAAAAAAATCGAGTCGATTGCTGAACAGATGTTTCGTCCGCTTCGGCGCGACGAGATTGCTTTTCGGGCCGAGCGTCCCGAACTGGTACTTTCCAACACGACGAGAGATGAATACCTGCAGAAGGTAGGAACGGCTAAAGAATATATTTTAGCGGGAGATATTTTTCAGGTACAGATTTCACAGCGCCTCCGTCGTCCGCTCAATACCCGTCCTTTCGATGTCTACCGGATGCTGAGAACGATCAATCCCTCACCCTATCTTTATTACTTTGACCTCAGGGAGTTCGAAATTGTTGGTTCATCACCTGAACTGCTGGTAAAGGTTGAATGCGACAGTCACGGGCGTCGTATTGTCGATACCCGACCTATTGCAGGTACAAGGCATCGCGGCAGCACCTTTGAGGAGGATGAGCGCAACGCCCGCGAGCTGCTTGCCGACGAGAAAGAGCTGGCGGAGCATCTGATGCTTATCGATTTGAGCCGGAACGATATCGGCAGAATTGCCAAAATAGGCACCGTCGAGACCAATGAAATGATGGTCGTTGAAAAATACTCCCACGTGATGCATATTGTCAGTAATGTTCGTGGTGAGCTTCGCGACGAACTGGGCGCCATGGACGCTTTCTGGTCCTGTTTTCCTGCAGGTACCCTCACGGGTGCCCCAAAGGTTCGCGCTATGGAGATCATCTATGAACTTGAAAAGGAAAAAAGGGGCCTGTATGGAGGTGCCGTTGGTTTTCTTGATTTCAAGGGTAATCTTACAACAGCAATTGCCATCCGTACCATGGTGATTGAGGGAAATACTATCTATTTTCAGGCAGCCGGGGGAATTGTGGCCGATTCAAAGCCCGAGTCTGAATACGAAGAGACCATGAATAAAATGAAGGCGGGTTTAACTGCCGTTGAAAATATTGAGGCTTTATCAGAACCATAAAAATAAAACCTTCTTATAATCGATGAACAAGAAACAAGCAATCATGAAATACCTGCTTCTTGTTATTGCAGGTATCGCCGTAGGCGCACTTGTCTTTTCCAATGTTGAGTTTAACCTCTCTCCCAAGGGGTTGAGCCTCTCCAACAGACCTAATTTTGCTACGGCAACAAATAATATCGAAAATTATCCCATTCAGTCGCTCAAAGGCTTCAACGAGGCATTTGTGCAGATTGCAGAGTCGGCAACCCCATCAGTGGTGACGATTTTCACAGAAAAAACGGTGAACCGGCGGGTCGGTTCACCCTTCGATTTTTTTGGACGCTCCTTTGATGACTTTTTCGGCCGTCAGTTCAATGATTTTTTTGATACGCCGGAGAGTTCTCCCAGAAAAGGTCATAAACAGGTTTTGGAAGGCATCGGATCGGGAGTTGTTGTCACGGCTGACGGCTATATCCTTACCAATAATCATGTGATCGATAATGCCGATGTCGTCTATATCCGAACCTTCGACAACCGGAAGATTGATGCCAAAGTCATCGGCAAGGATTCGAAAACCGATCTTGCCGTTATCAAGGTCAACGCAAAAGATCTAAAGCCAATCCTGATCGGTGACAGTGACAAACTCAGGGTTGGCGAATGGGTTATTGCTATCGGCAGTCCTCTTGGTGAAAATTTTGCAAGAACCGTTACCCAAGGCATCGTCAGCGCCAAAGGGCGTGCCAATGTCGGGCTTGCCGATTATGAGGATTTCATACAGACTGATGCTGCCATCAATCCGGGTAATTCCGGAGGACCTCTGGTCAACATCAACGGTGAGCTTGTCGGCATCAATACCGCCATTGCGAGCCGCACGGGTGGATTTGAGGGTATCGGTTTTGCTGTACCTTCAAATATGGCCAGAAAGGTGATGACCGCGCTGATCACGACCGGTAAGGTTACCCGGGGCTACCTCGGAGTCAGTATCCAGAATATCGATGAGAACATTGCCAAAGCCATGCATCTGAAGGCAGGAGAAGGTGCACTGGTTGGAACGGTTGTTGACGGCAGTCCTGCTGCAAAAATTGGTATAAAAACCGGTGACGTTATCCTCGACTTCAACGACATCAAGGTGAAAAGCAGCATTGAACTGCGCAATGCCATTTCCAGTCACTCTCCCGGAGAGATGGTGAAGTTCAGGGTGCTCAGGAATGGAGCTATCAAACTTTATCAGGTTCGTCTTGAAGAACAACCTGCCAGGAATGTCGCCGCTGCAACGGACGAGGAACAGGAAAAGATCCCAGCTGTATTCGGGTTCAGGGCAGAGGAGCTTACAGCCATGACGGCAAAAAAACTGAACCTGAATCCTGGTGCCGGGAAGGTGGTCATTACTGCCATTGAGCCAGCATCAAATGCATACCTCGCCGGTTTGCGGACTGGTGATATCATTCTTACGCTCAACCGCCAGAATATAACTTCGTTTGCCAGCTTCAGTGTCCTTGTCAATAACATCAAAAGTGGCGATCTTCTTTTTATGCTGGTTGAAAGAAGGGGCAATAAGATATATTTTGCGTTTAATGTGTAAAGTTTTTTTGCCTGAAGGATTGAGAATGGTACATTGATCTAAAGTAAAGTCAGTGGTGAGCAACTGACTTTACTTTTTTTCGTTTACCATCCTGTCCCTTTGCCCCCGCAAATTGCGGTTATGGAGTTATTTTCTTTTATTTTCAACAAAAACAGATCAAGAGATGACTGACAGAATTTACCTGACAAATGATGGATATAACCGGCTGAAAGAGGAATTATACGTGCTGGTTCATCAAACCAGAAGGGAAGTTCTGGAAAAAATTGCTGAAGCAAGGGCTCATGGTGATCTCAGTGAAAATGCTGAGTATGATGCAGCACGAGAGGAGCAGTCCCATACAGAAGCGCGTATTGCCGATCTCGAAAACAAGCTTGCATCGGCAACGATTCTTGATCCCAAACAGATCAAGACCGACAAAGTCTATATCCTTACCTCAGTCAAGCTGCGCAATCTTGATGATCCCGGTGAGATCATTGAATATACGCTTGTCTCCTCCGAAGAGGCTGACTCCGATTCAGGCAAGATCTCCGTTCGCTCTCCGGTCGGAAGAGCGTTGATCGGTAAAGCTGTCGGTGAAAAAGTTCAGATATTCGTCCCCAAAGGGGAACTTCACTATGAGATATTGGAGATTTTTGTTAAGTAGTTGAACCTAAAAACCAGTTAAATCAACTCTCCCATGGGGAAACGTCAAATCATCTATCGTCAGGACAGGATCGGCGGGAATCAGGATCTGCTGAATCGCGAAATCAACCTGGTTACCAACGAAGCAAGAGTGTGGCATGGAAAGGTTATTTCTGTTGGAAGCAGCGAAGTTGAACTGAAGGATGCCCGTTCAGGAAAACATCGCTTTGCTCTCAATCAGATTGATCGCATATATTGTGAAATAAAAACGGATTATTAAAAAAGAGATGCGTAAAAAAATTGTCGTCGGCAACTGGAAAATGAACAACAGTGTTGCCGAATCGGTGCAGCTTGCATCGGAAGTTGTTGAGGCACTTGGTGAAGGCTTTTCGGGTTGTGAGGTTGGTATTGCACCGACCTATCTTGCCCTTGATGCCACAGAAAAGGTGATTGCCGGAAGTGAAGTGCAGCTTGTAGCCCAGAACTGCCATTATGAAAATGATGGAGCCTTTACCGGAGAGGTATCGGCCAGAATGATTCTTGCCGTTGGCTGTTCCTCCGTGATTATCGGTCATTCCGAGCGCCGCCAGTATTTCGGCGAAACCAACGTCACCGTAAATCTCAGGATAAAAAAGGCCTTGTCGGAAGGGCTGAATGTCATCCTTTGCGTGGGTGAAACACTTGCAGAGCGTGAATCAGGCGTAATGGAAACCGTCATCTCCTCGCAGGTAAGGGAAGGACTCGACGGTATCAGCGATATCAGTTCTATTGTTGTTGCCTACGAGCCAGTCTGGGCAATCGGCACAGGAAAAACTGCAAGCTCAGCACAGGCTGAAGAGGTGCATCTCTTTATCCGCACGCTCATCACTGAGCTCTACGGGCAGCCAGCCGCAGAGAAAGTTCGTATCCAGTATGGCGGAAGTGTGAAACCTTCCAATGCCGCCGAACTCTTTGCCATGCCAAACATTGATGGCGGACTCATCGGCGGAGCCAGCCTCAATGCAGAGGATTTTGTCGCAATCGTCAAAGCAGCTTCAGTGTAACTCTTTGTGTGATCAATTGACAGTGGCGCTTATTGTCACTGTCAATTATCCATTGTCAATTGACCTCCGCCGCTTCCTTCGACTTTTTCATTGAACAAAAATCAGGCCCGCACATGGTGCAGAACTCAGGATTCTTTTCGGTGTGACCGCTTGCAGCCATGCTTTGTGAATGCACTTCACGAGTCTTTTCCGGGTCAAGCGAAAGGTTAAATTGATCTTCCCATGCAAATGAATACCTTGCCCTGCTCATCAGTTCGTCGCGTAACCAGGCTGACGGACTGCCTTTTGCCAGATCAGCCCCATGGGCAGCAACCTTGTGGGCAATAACCCCTTCACGCACATCATTGCGGTCGGGCAGACCAAGATGCTCTTTCGGAGTGACATAGCAGAGCATTGAGCAACCGTAACTCGCGATAAGTGCACCACCGATGGCCGAATTGATATGGTCATACCCGGCGGCAATATCGGTAATCAGCGGACCAAGGGTGTAGAAGGGAGCTTCGTGGCAGTACTCAAGCTCCTTGTCCATATTCTCCCTGATCTTATGCAGCGGAACGTGTCCGGGGCCCTCAATCATTACCTGCACCTCATATTTCCAGGCAACCTTCGTCAGTTCACCGAGCACCTTGAGTTCGCCGAACTGTGCTTCATCGTTGGCATCAAAAATCGAGCCGGGGCGCAGGGCATCGCCAAGCGAGACGGCAATGTCGTAGCGTTGCAGAATTTCGCAGATCTCTTCAAAGCGGGTGTAGAGAAAGTTCTCTTGCTTGTGGTACTTGCACCACTTCGCCATAATTGAGCCACCCCGTGAAACAATGCCGGTCAGCCGCTTTTCCGCAAAGGGGAGATGCTCTTGCAGGATGCCCGCATGAATGGTAAAATAGTCAACGCCCTGTTCAGCCTGCTCAATCAGTGTGTCGCGATAGAGTTCCCAGGTCAGAGCTTCTGCCTTGCCCCCGGCCTTCTCAAGCGCCTGATAGATGGGCACCGTTCCGATCGGTACCGGCGAGTTTCTGAGAATCCACTGCCGCGTTTGATGGATATTGGCGCCCGTGCTGAGATCCATGACGGTGTCAGCTCCCCAGCGGCATGACCAGATGGCTTTTTCCACCTCTTCCTCTATCGATGAGCCAAGCGCGGAGTTGCCGATATTGGAATTGATCTTAACCCGGAATTTCCGGCCGATAATCATCGGCTCAAGCTCAGGATGGTTGATGTTGGCCGGAATGATGGCCCGTCCTTCTGCGATCTCCTGACGGACAAACTCCGGCGTTATCGGTGAAACTTTGACGCCGCCCCTCGAAAATGAACTGATCCACTCCTCAAGCTGCTGGTTCTCCCTGATGGCGACATATTCCATTTCCGGCGTAATGACTCCCTTGCGGGCGAAATGCATCTGGGTGATGGCTGAACCCTTTTTTACTTTGCGGGGAAAGCCCCAGTTCTCCCGTATTGGGGGAATCCCCTTTTCAGGGTCAATGGTGATTGAGGGATCGGAATAGGGACCGCTGGTATCATAAAGCGGAAAGGAAGAGAACTCCTGATTGTTGCAGACGTAGGTTTTGCTCAGCGTAAGCTTCTTCATACCCACTTCAATCGGATAAAGAGAGCCCTTGATGAAGATTTTCTCTGACGGGACGCCATTAATGCGCTTCTCCGGACAATTCATGTTTTCAGTATGGTTAAACAGGCAGGCAGTGCGGAGAGAAGCGGGAAGAGTGGGACGATCAGGAAACACAGAGCCGGCTTCATCTTTTCTTGCGTCAGCATTACCTGCATCAAGTTACAAGGGTTTATTCTCAGCTTTCTCTTTTTCCCTGCACCAGAGTACAAAAGATTCAGCACCCCCAAGATGAGAAACTATCCAACACAATACTTAAATTCGGTTTATTATACAAACAGCACTCTTGCCGATGAAGTGCGGATTCTTCTTTTGCAAAGATATCACAAACTCCTGAAAACACAGATCGACCATCAACTCTCCATTTTGCCAATGCAATGAGAATAAATCTATGCTGACAAAAACCGAATCACAAGAGCGGGTATTCCGGTTGCAGATAATGCTCCAAAGCAAGGATATCCAGGCAGCCCTCTTCATCATGCCGATTGATGTCTACTATTTTGCCGGAACCCGTCAGAACGCCATACTCTGGATCCCGGCGGAAGGCGAGCCTCTCCTGCTGGTGCGCAAAAGCCTCTCGCGCGCGAGGGAGGAAAGTCCGATTGCGGATATCCGCCCTTTTCCCTCAAGCAAGGAATTTGCCTCCCTGTTCAGTGAAGATCAGTCATATATCGGCATGACGTTTGATGCCCTCCCCGTTCAGCAGCACACCTTTTACAGTCGGGCGCTGCCGGGGCGCAGTTTTGTGGATATTTCAATGATGCTGCGTGAACTCCGCTCAGTCAAGTCGCCCTTTGAGCTTGAGCAACTCCGTTACAGTGCAGGCAAGCTTGCATCCGTGTTTGCCGAGGTGCCGCATTTTCTGAAAGCAGGAATGCGCGAGCTTGATCTGTCGGCTGAAATGGAATACCGGCTCCGCAAGGCTGGACATGAGGGATATGTCCGCATGAGGGCTTTTAACCAGGAACTTTTCTTTGGCCTTGCCGTTTCCTCAGGAGGGTTAAATGGCGGATTCTTTGACGGCCCGGTGACGGGAAAAGGATTGTCGAGCGCTTCGCCGCACGGAGCCTCCTGCGAGGAAATTCCCGTTAACCAGCCGATTCTTCTTGATTTCGGAGGGGTTTTCAACGGCTACATTGCCGATATGACCCGCATGTTTGTCATCGGAACGCTTGACGCGGAACTACAGCGGGCGTTTGATGTCGCGCTGGAGATCCAGGAGATGGTACGTCAGGGCATGAAACCCGGGGTTATCTGCGAAGAGCTCTTTCTTGCAGCCGCAGCAATGGCTGAGTGTGCCGGGTTTGGTTCCTTCTTCATGGGTATGCCGGGAGAACAGGCAAAATTTGTCGGTCACGGTGTGGGTCTTGAGCTTGACGAACTGCCGGTTCTTGCCAAAGGTTTTATCGCGCCTTTGCAGGCAGGGCAGGTGATTGCGGTTGAGCCAAAGTTTGTCATTCCCGGCAAAGGGGTGATCGGTATCGAAAATACTTTTGCTGTCACTGATGATGGTGGCCTCAGGTTGAGTGATCTGCCTGACGAGATCGTGTTTCTGGAGGCGTGAACGTTTCGCTTATTTTGACGTTTACCTGATCCTGATCGAGCTGTTTTTTTGAAAATAGTAGCTTATGTGTTACCATAAGAGATGCGTACAAAAGTCGAGGTTTTAGAATACGTGGATCAAAATGGGAACTGCCCGTTCAGGGATTGGTTTGATTCCCTTGATTCCGTGCCAGCAGCAAGAGCGGCTGTATATTTAGAGCGTGTTGTTCAGGGGAACTATTCAAATGTTGCGCCCATCGACTCTGCATTATCAGAAATAAAACTCGATTTCGGTCCAGGATACAGGATATACTTTGCAAAAGAGGATGACTTTATCCTGTTATTGCTTGGTGGCAGCAGCAAAAAAGAGCAGAAAAAAGCTATTGACAAGGCAAAAAAGCTTTGGGAAGAACATCAGGCAGTTAAAAAAACAATCCGGAAATAAAAGGTGAGGAGACTATCATGCCATTAAGTCGATCATACAAGGAAACCATAAAAGCTCGGGTTGAGCGCGATCCGGAATTTCGTGCGGCTTTATTTGAAGAGGCTATTAACGCTTTTCTTGAAGGTGAAACAGCAGTTGGTAAAGCGCTTCTGCGGGATATCGTACATTCGACCATTGGTTTTGAAGGGCTGGCTAAAACACTTGATAAATCAAGTAAAAGTCTACACCGTATGCTGGCGCCATCGGGTAATCCGAGAATGGAAAACCTGTTTCTGGTTATTCAGGCAATAAAGAAGAGTGAGGGAATCAACTGCCAGGTAACCACTTCCTATACAAAGAATAAGAATCATGTTACCGTATGACTTATACGTGCAACTCACTGATGACGCGGAAATGTTGCAGGATATACGCGATTATGATTCTGTCAAAACGGCAATTGAGCAAGGCAAAGAAGAACTTATTCCCGGTGAAGTTACTTTTGCTTTATTGGATGGTGAAAATCCGGTTAAAGTATGGCGTGAATATCGCGGGTTGACGCAACAACAATTAGCCGAAGTGGCGGAAATAAGTACGCCATATTTGTCGCAAATCGAAACCAGTAAAAGGACCGGAACTTCGGAAGTATTATTGGCTGTTGCCAAAGCGCTGAACTTAACGCTGGATGATATTGTTTTTCAGGCTGACAAATGATCCTGTTGTCATGAAAAAAAACGGAGAAAGTCGTCATGGACGCAACCACCATAATCGATGAGCTTGTACAACATATGGAATGGGCCGACTCTGTTGTATTCTCGGCGATTCTTGGCAAACCACAGGCGGAAGAGGACGAAGTTTTGTTGAAAAGGCTCCGCCATATTCATCTGGTTCAGAAAGCTTTCTTTGATGTCTGGCTGCATCAGCCAGTCAACCCTCATGCAACCGACTCATTCAACGCGCTTGAACTGGCGTTTTTTGCCAAATCACTGCACAGGGAGATTCAGGTATTTCAGAACACTCTTTCTGCCGATGATCTGGACCGGGTCGTTCATCTACCCTGGTCACAGCAGGTGAGCAGCAATCTTGGTTTTGAGATTGCCAATCCCTCTCTTGGTCAAACACTCCTGCAGGTAACCGCCCACAGCTCTTACCACCGGGGGCAGGTTAACTCACGGCTCCGTGAACTTGGTATTGATCCGCCCATGACGGACTTCATTGCCTGGGTCTGGGCACAAAAACCCTTGCCAGCTTGGCCTTCTGCTGCGGGAGTTTCGGAATGATGCTCTGAAAAACGAAAAGTGATATGCTGACTATAGCTGCTGTTTTACTTGTTTGTCTATTGATCCCTGCGGGCGTGCTGCTGGTATGCAGCTCTGGAAAAGCGGAACCTTTCATGTATGAAAAGGGAAGACCGCATGAGGGCAGTATTTCTGAGAAAGTGTTTGTTTCCATCAACGGTGTGAGGCAGGGGATGTTTATCAAGAGTAAGGATGCAACGAATCCTGTGCTGCTTTACCTTCATGGGGGTATGCCGGATTACTTCCTTACAAAGCGATATCCGACAGGACTTGAAGAGTGTTTCAGTGTCGTCTGGTGGGAACAGCGAGGTTCAGGCATCTCTTTCAATGCTTCCGTTCCGCCGGAGATGATGACGCTGGAGCAGATGATCTCTGACACGTTGGAGCTGACGAATTATTTGCGCCGCCGATTCGGTCAGGAGAAGATCTATCTGATGGGACATTCGGGGGGAACCTTTATCGGGATACAGGCGGCTGCAAGGGCACCGGAGTTATACCATGCCTATCTTGGGGTTGCCCAGATGTCGTATCAGCTCAAATCTGAGAAATTGGCGTACGATTATATGCTGAAGCAGTTCAAGGAGAAGGGTAACCGGAAAATGGTTCGAAAACTTGAGGCCGCACCGGTCACTATGACCGGCGGCACACCTCAGCTATACATCAAGGTGCGTGACAAAGCCATGCACAGTCTTGGTGTCGGCACGATTCGTGAGATGCATTCGGTCATCACCGGTATTTTTCTACCCTCTTTGCTATGCCGGGAGTACACCTTGCGTGAAAAACTCAATATGTGGCTCGCTAAATCCCGCTCAGGCGTCAGCATCCTCTATGATACGATGATGTCTACGGATTTGAGCAAAGTGGTACCAAGGATTGATCTTCCGGTCTATTTCTTTGAGGGTATATACGATTACACCTGCTCCTTCACCGAAGCAAAAGCCTATTTTGAAAAACTCAAGGCCCCTTTGAAAGGATTTTACATCTTTGAGCACTCCGCACACAGCCCATTGTTCGAAGAAGCTGAAAAAATGCTGCGTATTTTGTGTGAAGACGTACTGGCGGGCATGAACAAGCTTGCTGACGCAAAATAGATGGCTTGACGAAATTCTTTTTGTCAGCCAGGCAGCATGAAACGGTATATTGCTCTCCTGTTATTGCCACGTCTATGGAGCTTGAAATTGTCAGTTATCCCCCCAAGAGGTTTATGAATGAGTGAGAGCCTGTCCGGTGCTCCCGGTGAGGAGCGCATTACCGGTATTGTTGAAAAGGTAAGTTTTTTCAGCGAATCTTCGGGGTTCAGTGTCTTGCGTCTCAGCAGAAAAGGGGAGCGTGATGCGGTGACGGTTGTGGGATATGTTGCTGCGGTTAACCTTGGGCAGCATATTGAGGCGGTTGGTTGTTGGCATAACGACAAAACTTGGGGTGTCCAGTTCAAGGCAACACATATCGAGGTTGTTCCTCCCGATACGCTTGAGGGTATGAGGAAATATCTTACTTCCGGTATGGTGAAGGGGATTGGCCCTCATCTTGCGAAGGTGCTGCTCAAGGCCTACGGTATGGAGGTTTTTACGGTTATTGAGGATCATCCTGAACAACTGCTTGGGCTTCCTGGTATTGGCAAGAAAAAGTTGATCCAGATTGTTGCTGGCTGGGCAGAGCAGAAAGCGATTAAAAAAATCATGCTCTTTCTGCACTCTCACGGGGTCAACACATCGCGAATTGCCCGGATTTTTCGTGTCTATGGTGATGATGCTGTGGCGGTGGTGAGTGCCAACCCCTATCGACTTATCCACGATATACCCGGAATCGGTTTCAAGAGTGCTGACCAGATTGCGCGGAATATCGGTATAGCAACAGACTCTCCGTTGCGAGCACGTGCGGGCATTGGTCATGCACTTCAGGAACTCTCGCTTGAAGGGCATTGCCGGGTTCCGGAGCCAGTACTGCTTGCTGCCTGCAGGAGGCTTCTGGATATTCCTGAGCCGGTTCTTGAAGATGCTCTCCGCCAGGAACTTTCCATTGGCACCATCATTGCTGTTGAGGAAGAGGGCAAAAAGAGTTATTACCTGGTCTCGCTTTTCAAAGCGGAGAGGGGAGTTGCCAAAAGTATCGGCCGCATTATTGCGGGTGCGCTTCCCTGGGGAGCGCTTGATCCGACAACGGTTATTCCTGAAGCGGAGAAGCACTCTGCCATTGTGCTGTCGGAATCGCAACGGAGTGCTGTGGCCCTTGCGCTGTCGAGCAAGTTTATGGTTATTACCGGCGGGCCGGGGGTTGGCAAGACGACGATCATCAACACTAT
>CAIJPS010000095.1 GCA_903822595.1 uncultured Chlorobiaceae bacterium | reverse complement strand
CTTTTGCCACAACTTCTTGTAGCTTTGCACGATCGCTGGCAGATAATTTCAAGGGGCTTAACTTCATGATTTACAGGGGCAAGGGTTTCTGTTTTCTTCCTTGCCCTTATATTACGGAAAGATTTCTTATCGACCGCTTATTCTGCAGATTGATTCCCACATTTGAGATGGTTATAGAGAATCATCTGGCGCTCAAGTTTAGTCAACTCTTCAACGTTTATTACGACATTACTGTCATTGAAAAGCTCAAAAGCGGACATCTTCAAATCATTTTTAGCCGACTTAAAAATATAGTCCCGAGAGGTAAAAACTACCCTTGCTCCTTTATGGATAGCTGTTTTTAATTTTTGAAAGCGATGATTCCATTCACGCACACGACCAGAGTCGTACTGAGTAGCACCAAAAGCATCATCAACCCATAAAAACTGTCCAGGATCATCTGGATTCCAATACTGACTGAATTCCTCTGGGCTCGAAAGCATGATTGTTTGGAGTTTCCACTCATCAGCAGCAGAAAGTGCTAATAAGTTAGCAATCATTGTTTTACCACTGGCAGCCTCACCAATCAACAATACAAATCCATGCTCCTTGAGTGCATGTGCAGATTTACGATACGCACTTGTTGGCACAAAACAAGCTAAATCAGGAACGAGTGAATCCAGCACCTCTCTTGCTTGCCGATAAGCTTGATGAGTCACAATTTGAGTCAAGTCTCCCAAACCATAAAGACGTGGTACGAGTCGTCGAAGGCTTGGATTAGTTGATATTTTCAAATTAATCCAACTTGCACCGTAAACTTTTGCATTTTGAGCTCCCGCTACAATAAACGCGTGCTCAGCTTCTCTCGCTTTTTCTGCGGAGATATTGTAATTTGTTACAAGAATATAATTATCACAAAAACCTTGTGCTGCTAACCGATTAAGCTTTGGAAATTCTTCATTAATGATCGAAAAAGGCAAAGATTTCTCTGGTTGACTGGTATGCTTGCACTGCACAGTAAATGTACCAACCAAATTTTCACCATTGCTTGGAGACCATTTTCCATGAAATGCTCCATCACGACCACCATCAACCCCGTCGGCAAATGACTGAAATGTTTGCCCCATTACATCTTTAAGAATGCATATAACAAGATCTTCAAAAGCTTTCCAGCCAAGTTTATGAAGATCGAATGAAATTGATGACATGATAAATAAATCAATTCTGCATTTAGACTAATTACTTTAATGTGACATTACAAGTTATTATTTTTTCTTTTTGGCAGCTTTACTGGCATTAAAAAAAAACTGCTGATCAACTTGATATTTGTTGATTAACCAATCTACAAGTGCCTGACTATACTGGGAAGGTGAACCCGGTACATCTCCTTTGTAAAAAAATTCAGGCTTCTTTTTAATCTGATAAAAATTTATGACCGACTGAATTTCGTGTTGATTTACCACAAGTCCGAGTTTTTTTAACATCAAATCTATAACCTCTTTTCTGCGAAAAGGATGTGATTTACTTGGGTCTTTTGGAATTTCGATAATCCGAGTAAATTTTTCAGTAGATGAACCTGAAGAAAGGGTAATATCTCCTTCGTTTTGTTTTTTTGTCAGTACCAACCGATAATCAATACCCACAGAAAATACCGCCGATCCTTGCAAATCTTCAAAGTCCTGCTTGAGCTGAGCACAATAGTGAGAAAGGTAATTTGCTGAATCTTTTCCAAGTTCACGTCGCAAGCGCTTATTATTCAAGTCTGTTTTTTCTGGATCAAAATCATATACAAGACTCATCATCCCAACAGGAATTCGATCTGACAGCGAAATACCAAACCAATTTTTCAGACTATTATGGTAGTTAATGACGCTGGCTTGAAAAAGTGATATCACATCAAGAGGAATATGACTTATAACAAGGTGTGTTGATTCATTACGAAGCTCAATCACTCGCTCAATATTCTTCCGTACTGGATCGACAGCATTTGGCATCACCCTATTCAAGCAATCACTTAACGGTAGTGACTTTTTATATTCTCCGCTCTTCACCTTCTGATAGATAGCGCTTCGCTGACCAGTATCCTCAAGGATTTTTGCTTTGAGAAGAAGTTCCCAGGCATTACAGAGCAGGTAGGTAAAAGTTTCCATCCTGTATAGAATAGATAACCGGTTTATGGTTTCCAGAGACAAAATGTATGCTTCCAAACTTTTGGCAACTAATCGCCCTTTAAGGCCCGGATTTCCTCGTCTACCGTTCATTACTCCCTCTTATGATCTGATTCTTTTTTACCCCAAACACGCCCAATGGCAGCCTGAATTTTCTTTTCAAAGCGCTCAATCAATTCACGATTTGCGGCGACAAGAGCCTGCTCAGCTTCGATTTCAGCAACGATGGCTTGCTGGGTAGCAAGGGGCGGTAGTGGAATTCGTGCTTCGTTTAGACTTCTTATTGGAAGCTGTGGTTGTGCTGAACCTGAAACAATAGCTTCCCTCTGTACCTTAAAATTCTGAGATTGAAAAAAAAGATAAAGATATCTACCTGATAGCTGGGTGGTATCGGGTCTAAAAATTAACATTCCTGAATTGATCCGAATGTGATCAAATTCAATGGATTCATCGAAAAATCCGGTATTTCCAATCGTTCCTCGTGTAGTGAGCACAATATCTCCACGCATAAGCTTTCCCTTTCTGAGATTGTCATTTTTTTCTTTGGAAATAAACTCCAAATCAGAAAAGTCAAATCCGTCTGAACGGACATTTTTGGTATTCAAAAATATGCAGTAACCCGAAGATGAGAAATTTTCTTTACTTGGATAATTTGTTCCCCTATCACCATCAATGATTTTGAATGGCGCCTCCACAAAACTTGGTGTTGGCCATTCAGGGTCAATCGGAATATGTGGCCGGTAGTTCTCAAGGACAGCGCGGGCACCGTCAATGACTTTCTGGTAGCCGTCAATCTCTGCAACGATCTCTTTCTGCACTTCCAGCGGTGGCAGGGGGAACTTCCGTTTCTCCATTCCTCCTTTCGTGGCGTGAACCATCGCGATGCCATTACCCTCAGACTTAATATTCTCAGAGTCGGCGGCGAGTAGATGAAACAAAAACATTTTGTCAATGGCTTCCGTCGGTTCCACTTTCCAAATGTGATAGTGATAGATGGCACGTGGGCCATCCCAGATTCGAGGTCCGAATGAAGCGGACCAAGCAAATAAAAGGTCTCCAGGATTACAGTATTTGTCCGGTTCGAGTTCTATGTCTGAGTAATACCAACTACGATTGGAAAAGAAGTTTCCAACACGGAGCACTGGCGTCGGCCCTTCAGCCAACAGTTCTTCTTGTTTATATGCCCTGCCGTTGATCAAACGCGCCACGGTGCCAAGTTCTACCGACGGCCACTTGTGATTTACCGTATCACTCTCCCGATACCGCTCCCCGCTCAAATTGTAGTCCCCATTCCCGGCAATCTTCTCTTTCGGCACTATCAGAGCATTGGGGCGCATCAACACTTCCCGATCGGAGCCAATCGACGAAAACCATACTTTCAGAAACTCGACAGCCGCTGAAAGGTCGTTCTTCTCAATGGCCCGTCGCTGGGCTCCGAGGCCGAAGCCGTCATTCTCTACCTTGAAGAAGGCGATGCTGTTGCTGCGCCGCGCCAGCGATTTGTCGAGAATGAGGATGGAGGTTTTGACGCCGGAGTAGGGCTGAAAGACTCCGGCGGGCAGCGATATGACGGCAACGAGGCTTTTATCAACGAGCATTTTGCGCAACTGTTTATACGAGGTACCGCTCTGGAAGATGATCCCTTCGGGCACAATGATACCTGCTCGACCGTTGGGCGTCAGGTGTTCGGCCATGTAGTCCACAAAGAGCACTTCGCTTCGTTTGCTCTGCACCGAAAAGCGGCGGTGCGGTTTGATGCCCCCTTTCGGCGACATGAAGGGGGGATTGGCAAGGATGACGTCGGCAAACTCGTTCCATTTTTCCTCGGAGGTGAGGGTGTCGTACTCCTCAATATGCGGGTCAACAAAGCCGTGGAGGTAGAGGTTGACCAGCGAGAGGCGCACCATGTCGGGCGAGATGTCGTAGCCTTTGAAGTTGCGGGCAAGTCGCCCCTTTTCATCGGGTGTCAGGGTGCTGTTGCCGTGAACGTCAGTGTTGGCTCGCAGAATGTGCTTGTAGGAGGAGATGAGGAATCCGGCTGTACCGCAAGCTGGGTCGAGAATCACCTCCTCTTTTTTGGGGTCAAGAATCTGCACCATAAAGTCGATGATGTGGCGTGGGGTGCGGAACTGCCCGGCGTCGCCCTGGGAACCGAGCACGGAGAGCAGGTATTCGAAGGCATCACCAAGCCGCTCGGAGTGGTCGTAGTCGAACTCATCGATGATTTTCAGGAAGCTTTTGAGCGTTTCGGGGTCGCGGTAGGGCAGGTAGGCGTTCTTGAAGATGGTGCGGAAAAGTGGCGGAATACCGGGGTTTTCGGGCATCGTCGCAATGGCTTCGGCGTAGAGGTTGAGGGTTTCGTGACCTCCCAGCCCGGAGCGCATCAGTTTTGCCCAGCCGTAACGGCCATACTCCCCGGCAAAGAAGGCCCGTTTTCCTCCCAGCTCTTCGCTTTCGGCGTCCATGTCGTCCATGAACTTGTAGATGAGTGCTATGGTGATTTGTTCGACCTGCGATTTCGGGTCGGGTACTTTGCCGACCAGAATGTCGCGGGCGGTATCTATTCTGCGTTTTGTTGCGGTGTCGAGCATTCAGGGTTTTCTTTATTGAATTGCGTTATGCGGCAAACTGGTTGAGTGAAACGTAGTCCTTGATATATTCGGGGATGATAACCCGGTATTTTCCGGGCACGGCTTTGAAATCGGGTGTGGTAAACAACGAATTGGTTGCCAGTTTGGTCAACTCCCGGCTGTCGATGATATGACGCACCTGGTCGCTCATCACGTAGGCCTTGAAGAAGTGTTTCATGGCGGGGATGGCGGCGGCCTCTTCGGGTTTGTAGTCGGCGATGAACTTGGCAAACTCCTCTTCGAGCAGCTCATCTTTTGATTTGAATCGGGGAATGAGACCGAAGATTTTTTCAAGGATTTCGCGAAGGGTTAAGCGACGGTCAACGGCTGCGGCTTTGCGCAGTTTATTGAGGGTGTAGTATTCGTGGGGCTTGTCGAACACTTCGCGGTTGACGTAGTCAATCACCTTGTCCCACTGGCCAGCTTCAACGGTTGCGGCAATGAAGTCGTTTGCGCGAATGGTTTCCTCAAACCGGTCAAAGAACATGCGGTCAATTTTCATCCCTTCGGCGCCAATGACGGCCTCGGCCATGGTTGCAAGAAGATCTTCTCCGGTGTGCTCGTAGATGTTTCCGGCGCCCTGGGTTCCTCCCTCGCCGCCCTCACTGCCGGAACCGGTTCCTTTGGGGAGCTTGATCACCTGGTCATAGTCGTACTCCTCTTCGAAATACTCGCAGTTGGCAAAGAAGTCGAAAAGCTTGAATGCCTTCTTGAGCGGCTCGGTGATTCCGGATTTCAGCGCGTCGTCAAAAAGCAGGTCAAGAAAGTTGTGCTGACGGGTGCCCCTCCCTTTGATCTGGATAAAGTCTGTGGGCGAAAAAATGGGGCGGAAGAGGCCGATGTTGAGAATGTCGGGGCAGTCGTAGCCGGTGGTCATCATGCCGACGGTGACGCAGACCCGCGCCTTGCTGGTTTTGTAATTCTCAAGAAAGGCGCATGAACCGAGCAGGCAGTTGTTGGTGAAGTTGATGCTCATCTGCTGTGCATCGGCTATTTCCGAGGTGACCTGAACAGCAAAGTCGGAGTGGTATTTTCCGGGAAACATCCGGTCGGCCATGAGGTTGAGGATGGCGGCCAATTTCAGGGCATGATGCTGGCTGACGGCAAAGATGATTGATTTGCCGATTTCACCGCTGACAGGGTCACGCAGGGCGTTTTCAAGAAATATCTTGCAAAAGAGCTGATTGGTGGCGGATGAAAAAAAGCGTTTTTCAAATTGCCGCTGGCGAAATACTTCATCGCTATTCTCGCCATTATTTTCGGTAAACGTCACCGTATATCCTCGCTTCGAGAGCAACGCCGTGGTAATCTCCGAGCGGGCATCAACCACTATCGGATTGATGAGGTAGCCCTCCCGCACGCCATCAAGCAGTGAGTAGCGGTAGGTTGGCTGGCTGTTTTCGCAGCCGAAGGTGCGGTAGGTGTCGAGCAACAGGCGGCGCTCAGCTTCACGGGGGTCGCGGGTTGTGCTGCTGCCGGAGTGGTCAATTTTTTTGAGGTAGTCACGAGGGGTGGCTGTGAGGCCGAGCTTGTAGCCGATAAAGTAGTCGAAGACGGCTCGGGCGTTGCCACCGATAGAGCGATGGGCCTCGTCGGAGATGACGAGATCGAAGTCGCTCGGCGAAAAGAGACGACGGTACTTGTTGGTGAAAAGCAGTGACTGCACGGTGGTGACGACAATTTCAGCCCGGCGCCAGTCGTCACGATTCTCTTTGTAGACAACGGTTTTATAATCGTTGGCAAGTGCTGCCTGAAATGATTTTCTTGCCTGCTCTTCCAGTTCGAGGCGGTCAACAAGAAAGAGGACGCGCCGGGCGTTACCGGTTCTGAGAAAGAGCTTGATGAGTGCGGCGGCCACAAGGGTTTTGCCGGTACCGGTGGCCATTTCAAAAAGAAAGCGCTCTTTGCCCTCTTTGACGGCCTGCTGCAGGGCAACGATGGCCTGCAACTGATAGGGGCGCAGAAAACGGAGCTTGTTGGCCTTGATGTAGTCGGGGCGCTCTGCTTCGGTTTGCCAGCCCGCTTCGGCGGCATAGTTCGGGCGCTGGGTCAGGGCAATATAGTCGGCACCTATCTGCTCATGGAGAAGAGAGTGCGGGTCACTGCTCATCTTCTGGTAGCCGATGACGGAGTCCGGAGTGGGAAAGGAGGTAACAAGATAGGGGTTACCCCGTTCGAGATCCCAGAAGTAATGGAGGTTGCCGTTGGAGAGGATAACAAAGCGACAGTTCTGTGAGCGGGCGTACCGTCGTGCCTGCTCTTTGCCGACGAGGGGATCTTTTGCCTCTGATTTTGCTTCGAGGACGATGAAGGGAAAGCCCTTGTCGTTGAGCAGCAGAAAGTCGATAAAGCCTTTGCTTGCTTTTTCATAGTTCTCGCCAAGTGCATCAAGCGCCTGCGTCGTCAGGGCAACCTTTGGCTCAAGCTGAATGTTCGCCGGGCTCTTTCCCTCTGCAAAGAATCGCCAACCAGCCTCTTCGAGCAGCCTGTTGATTTTGATGCGGGCGGTGGCTTCCTTGTGTGCCATGAGGGTCAGGGGTTTTTCAACGTTGGAGTCGCATGCACCTTGTCGCAAAGAGAAAACGGCACGATTTGCAATCTAATATCTTGATTTCGCCGGTTTAACTCCCCCGCGACGTCCCAAGCCAAAACCAACACGGTAGAGGTCTGGCATGTTGACCCGACCATCTTTCATCGACTCAAAAATACCGAGAGACTCAAGGTCTTTACGAATACCATACCACGCCGTATCGACATGCTCTGGAGGCAATCCTGTGAATGATATTGTTTTCGGATCGCTTCCGAATGCCTCACACCAGCGTTCCTGAATGACATCAAAGGTACAGGGTACGGTCAAACCCTGCAATGGTTGCATCAACCTCTTTACCCAGGGATAATCCTCAGCCATTTCCGATACTCTGATACCTGATGCATTTTGCACTCCGCATTTAATGCTCTCATAATGCAATGGCAAGAGATGAGATGGGTAACGCGCCTCGGTCTCTTCAGCGGCGGCACGGATAGCAGCAAGAAACGAGCGTGGTGACGTACGACCTTGTCCATCGGCGAGATGCCCAACTGACCATAAATATGGCACACCACGCCGCCGGTCTCGCCCCATCCATTCACCTGCAATTTTTGCAAAAAGGGAGCGTTGAACTTGTTCTTCCCTTTTCACACTATCGCTGATCGACCATACATCTACATTAAAATCAGGTGGAGAGCCAACTCCATCCTCATAAATATTTCGCAATGTCACTCCATGAAGCTCTGTACCATTACAAAATAATTGCCAGAGCAATCCATGCAGATCGTGCAGTGCCCAAGTCAAATCCACCCTTGTGGAAAGCAATTTAGAGGCATCAGGAAAATCGGCAATCTGGCATCGAGCAAACTGATCCTCACGTAAAAAGATTTTACCGTGTAAAAAAGGATATCGCTTGAGAGATAACACCACACGTAATAAATCCCGTACAATCGTATCCATGGTTTGCCAATCGGCACTTGAACGATCAAGAGCGTCAAAAACAATCAATCCATGCTTATTCTGCGCACTAAAAAAATCGTTGGTACGTTCCAGCATTCTGCCAAAACTTTCGGGTTCATTTGTAACCCACTCGGCCGATGCTTCCCAAGTGTTACAGGGTAGAGGTTCAGAAATAATGTTGGCCGCCCAGCGACCAAGTACGGCTCGCCATATATGATATGCTGAAATATCTTTTTTCAGGAGAGCGTCAATAACATCAGAATCCGGATAAGCATCAAGCCTGGGACGCTCACCAAATCCTGATTGTACTTCAACCCGGGAAAGATCAGGTACTGATTCTCCCAGCATCTTCCTTATTTCATTGGAATGAAGCGCTGCATTCCAGAATGTTTTACCCACACCTCTTGCTCCGATAACAAGGCTGCATTCCAGGCGCAAAGCCTTGAGGTGAGAAGGGGGAATATAGACCGATCGTTTATCGGGTTCCCTGCCATGCAGTGACGTATCACTGGGCAGAGTTTCAATAATCGCTTGTCGGATAGTTTGATTGTTGGATATAGTCATTTGAAACCTCCATCAGTTTCGATTGAAAGTTCCACGCCAGCAATCAACGGGCCAAAAATAGCCCTCACCATTTCATTGTCGATATCTTTCAAACGACCATGTAAACTTTTCAAAACAGCAAAGCTTCGATGCCATTTTACCGCCCAGGGATAATGCGGTGCGCTCCCGTCGAACTGGTCATAGCTCCAAAAACTCTCTTCACCTGAAACCTTTCCAGCAGGAACTTCATCATAAAGCTCTTCCGAAAAAAGATCCCAGGCCCGTTCAAGCAAACCTTCAACATACTCCTCGGTTCCAACTTCAGGAATCATTGCACCAACAATCTGGAGCCGCTCACGAATGTCACGGACAACTCCCGTTTTTCTCCAGTGCTGAAACAAGACACGATAACCTGACCAGGTCTGATCACCATCAATGGCAAAAAGCAGGATTGTGGATGCCGAAAGTTCGGTAATACATGCCGATGCGACTTCGTCAATGCCTGCACGTGAGTCGATCAAGGTCACATCAGGTTGCCACCGCCCTTCAAGGTCATCCAGCAATAGACGCAGACGATCTGACCATGATTCACGTTTACCTTCAGTGTCCACCCTGGGCATCCAGACACGGCCAAGTTTGGCGATATATTCACCAGGATTTGCCCCATGTGCTGGAACCACCAATATTTCGCCATTATGCGATAAGGCACTTTGAGCGACCATGTTTTCAAACACCGCGTCACCATTATTGACCAAATCTTCGACAAGCCAATCGGTAATACCATAAAAGGGGCGCCGATCTTCGGGAAGTAACGCCGAAGAGAGGCCTGGTGATTCTAAATCAAGATCAAGTACCAGCACTTTTTTGCCCTGTTCAGCCAATGCCCATGCCGTTGCAGCAAGTGCAGTTGATCGGCCGACGCCACCCTTGATTGAAAAAAAAACTGTTCGTGGTATGGATGAGGTTAAACTGGAGATACGTGACCAATTACTCTCTACAGCCAGACGGTCAATAACAAAAACATCGCTGATACCTTCAAGCTGAAAGCAGCTCTCTCTCTTCAAAAAATCATCAATATCGGATTCAAACAACACTGCCTGCTGTGCGGGATAGGCATGAGAGCCAAGTTCTTCTTTAATTTTAGAGGTTATTTCATCAAGAACAATTTGCTGATGCTTATCCCCTTCCCATTTCTCGTCCACAATAAGACGTACACGGCCATTCAGGTCACGATTGACGAGAATGGGTTTCATTTTGGTAATATCCTCCTGAAAAGGGTAAAATATCTTCGTCAGTTCAGGAAGGATTTCATCAAATGTGCTCATAGGAGACCTGCCAGTTTGGCTTTTTTTATCAAATTCAGAACAGCTTCAGCACCTGTACGATGGCTTGCAAGTCGAGAAATATCGAAATCAACACGACGAGCATATCGTTGATTCACATCCCAGTCCATAAACGGGTCCGGTAGCGAAAGAGCATAATTTATACCCTGTAGATGACCTGAACGATACGCATCGAAACGAATCCATATTTTATTAGCATGAATTCTGTCTTGACGATCCGTTGGTTTATCTGTATCCATAGACATGCCAAACTGTATCATCAGACACTTGAGCCCACATTCCGCCGATATACCAAACAAATGATCAGCATTGGCAAGTCGATTACCTCCCTTCAAGAGTTCAGCGTCCTCCCAATGGCGTTCGTGAGCATCAAGAAAATCAAGGTTCATTCGTAGAAAATTTCGCTATTCTTTTGACAGTTTCTTGAACAAATATCTATAAATAAAACACCAAAACCTTGATATTAAAAAGGTTATACATGCTTTAAGCGATAAATAATTTACAATGATTATTACTCTGTTGCCAGCAATATTTCCGGCATCCCTTCAGCAATCGCAACGGCTCCGCCCCCTCACTCCCCCTGCTTCTCGGTCAAATATTTCCAGTATTTCATGGGCATGTTGGATTTCTGGAGGCGGGGGTTTTTGCGGTCGGGGATGGCGATGGTTTTGAAGAATGCCTGCCAGAGGGCCTGCACCTTTTTTTCGTCGTCTGAAAGGGCGGGTGCGGTGAACTGTTCGATGGTACCGAACTGGAGTGCGCCTTGGTTCCAGCGGGCGGCGGTGCGGCGGCGGACGTCGTAGAGGAACCAGTGCTGCGCCCGGAGCCTGCGACTGAAGTGATAAGCAAGGGGGTGGATGATGTTGTGGTCGGGCTCCATTTTTGCCAGATAGGCGCCGTCCCGGAGTTTTTCGAAGCGGAGGAGCCCTTTCATGCGGTGGAGCTCCCTGCCTGCTTTTTTTGCAACGGAGACGATGTCGCGCACTGCCGGGTGAGTAAGATGGCCGTTGACCTTGTCTCCATGAATGAAGGCAAGCGAAATGTAGTGAAGCAGGCTGCTCTCCGTCCCCTCTTTTTCGGCAAGCATGAAGGAGTAGAGCGTATGTGCGGCATCGGGGGCCTGCTTGCGCAACCGGAAGAAGAGATCTTCGGCCTGGGTGGCATCGGTACTGATAAAGAAACCATCTTCGAAGAGGGTGTCCTTGCGCTCGGCAAGAGCAACCTGCTGCGGGTCAGGCTCCTCTTCAAGTATCCATGCAATGGCTGAAAAAAGACCGTCGGCGGTGCCGTCGTAGAGGTATCGGTTCATGGTGTCAGGAAAAAATACCGGGGAGAACCAGTTGAGTTGGAAGTGCCAGTGCGCTGCTTTCGCCAATGAGAAATTGCTGGCGGAGCAGAGTGGCTGGCCGGTCGGGTTTTTCGAAACTTCTGCCTGAACAGGTGATAAAATATTTTGCCCGTTTCATGACCACCCCGATCTTTTTCATCCCTTCAGGGGTGATGGCTGAAAAGCGGCGGGCGGCGATGATGCGTTTGGCCGATACAACCCCGATGCCAGGTACGCGCAGCAGGGTACCGTAGTCGGCACGGTTGATTTCGACCGGAAAAAATTCCGGGTGGCGCAGGGCCCATGCGGTCTTGGGATCGAAGGTTTCATCGAGATGAGGCGCATCATCCGACAGGATCTCTTCGGCGGAAAAGCCGTAGAAGCGCAGAAGCCAGTCGGCCTGATAGAGACGGTGTTCTCGCAGGAGAGGCGGCGCGGCGAGAACGGGAAGACGGTTGTCGTCCGTGACCGGCACGTATGCGGAGTAGTAGACCCGCTTGAGGTTCATTTTTTTGTAGAGTCCCTGCGAAAGGCGCAGGATCTGGAAGTCGTTTTCGGGGCTGGCGCCAATAATCATCTGGGTGCTCTGGCCTGCCGGTGCAAAACGGGGCGCACGGCGGTTCGATTTGCGCTCGACAAGGCTGGAAGCTATCTCTCTGCCAATCATGGCCATTGGTGCAAGAATGGCATCCTTGTGCTTTTGGGGAGCCAGCCGCTGCAACGAGGCTTGCGAAGGCAGCTCGATATTGACGCTGATGCGGTCGGCATAGAGCCCGGCTTTGCGAACCAGTTCGCTGCTGCTGCCGGGAATGATTTTGAGATGGATATAGCCGCCGAACTGCTCTTCGGTGCGCAGGGTTTCGGCTACTCTGACCATCCGATCCATCGTCTGGTCGGGACTCCCCATGACGGCAGAGCTTAAAAAGAGCCCTTCGATATAGTTGCGGCGATAAAAATCAAGAGTGAGGTCAACTACTTCCCGTGCCGTGAAAGATGCACGCTCAACTGAATTGGAGGAGCGGTTCACACAGTAGGCGCAGTCGTAGCGGCAATCGTTGGAGAGCAGGAGTTTCAGCAACGAAATGCAGCGGCCGTCATCCGACCAGGAGTGGCAGATACCGCTGCTTGAGGTATTGCCGGTACCGCAGGCGGGCCCTTCGCGCTTGCTCCCGCTGGAAGCGCATGATGCATCGTACCGAGCCGCGCCGGAAAGAATTTGTAATTTCGCCAAGGTATCCATGGGGGAAATATAGTGAAGAAAGAGCGAACACAAGAGATCGCTCAAGGGAGAATTGCCTTGGCGGGAAAATATATTTCTCCCTCCGCTACTGTTGCTGCGGCCCGACTTTTGCGTTCCGCTGCAGAAGAAGTTCGATGGTACGCCGGGCGCCGGTCACCACTCCGGGAAGGGATTGGCCTGGAAAGATGGAGTCTCCGACAAGAAACAGGTTGTCGAACCGGGTGAGCGGCCCGCGCACCTTGAAGAGCGAAGTTTGAGGATAGCCCCCCACGCAACCCTGAAGGCGCCCGGTGTAGCGCTCCCAGGTAACGGGAGTTGCAGCCGTTATGCTGCGAATGGCATTGCGGGCATCGGGAAACTGTTCTGACAGAACATCAAGGAGCCGTTCAGTGTAGGTATGCTTCAACTCACTGTATGCAGACTCCCCTCTCTTTTTTGCCTCAAACCACTGCTCAGGTCTGGCATGGGTAGAAACCGTTACCGCACAGAGGCCTGCAGGGGCCCGATCGGGTTCATCTGGAGATGAAACTGAAACAAAAATGGAGTGACCTTCAGCCAGTTCCCCACTGCTGCCGATAATCTGCAGATGACGGGAAGACAAGGCGCCAAACAGGGCTGGATCCATACCGAGATAGAGCGTAAAGGCGCTCCACAACGACCCATCCCTTCTTTCGGCAACTGGTTCATCCTCCGCTTCGATAAATTGCGCAAGGGAATCAGGGGTAAGGTTGGCAAGCACATAATCAGCGGCAAGAGCGCTGCCGTCAGATGTTTCCACACCAAACACCTGCCCTCGGACCGAGTCAATGCGAATAACCTGTTTACGGTAGAGAACCGCTCCGCCATTCTTTTCAATGGAGTCGGCAAGCAGCCTTGAAACGGCTCCGATCCCCCCTTTGACATGATAGGCTCCGGCAACCGGAAGATCGAGCGCTATGGCGGCATTGATGGCATTGGCATGCTGTGACGTGGTCTGCACCGAAATCAGAAGCTGGGCGTCTATAAAACGCACAAAATCAGGATCGGTGTCGAGTCCATGCGAGGCAAGCCATTCATAGGCTGTTTTTCGGGCAAATGGCAGCAGGTGCAGGGTTCCGGAAAGTCCGGAAATACCTTTACGGGCAAGACGGACAAGATCGCCTGCTCCCTTGACCGGCCAGGAAAGCCCCCCTTTGGAGAAATGCCAGAGCAGTTTTGCCAATGCATGCTGTTCAGCCCAGAATGGTGCCGAGTGGGGAAAACGCTCAAGAATGTCGAGGCGATTCGGATGAAGATCGAGAAGGAGTGCACGATGGCGGTATTGCCAGGCAGCCGATATCGGCGCAACCGGCCAGGTAATGCCAAGCTCTTTTGCGAGAGTCTCCATAGGAGCGCCTGCATGAAACCCGCAGCCAATCGTAGCGCCAGCATCAAAACGGTAGCCGTTTCGGGAAAAGGTTGATGCGCAGCCACCGGGATAGTCCTGCGCTTCAATGACGGTAACCATGGCACCTTTACGAGCAAGCAGTGCGCCTGCAGCAAGTCCGCCGATTCCGGCTCCAATAACAACAATATTCAGATCCTGCAGCTTCATGGCACGTTCTTTGGTTTACCTTTGCAGATAGAAGTAACCGCAGGACACCTTATGAAGTTCTTCAGGAAAAAATGAGCTGACGCAAAGGCAGGAACTCTACCCTTCTTTCAGAAGCAGATGCACCTGCGTTTTCAGCATTTCAGGCGGCGTTTGGGAAGGATCATTCAGATAAACCTCATAGGCCACCCCGTTCAGGATCAAGCTGTTGTCGGCACACCACTTCATGAGAAAGTCGTAGGCAGGTTCAATCTCTTCATAGGGACCGATGTAGAGCGTGGTAACTGCTTTCCCCGATGGGGTGGCCGAAGCCGTAATTGAACCCGATCCCTCAAGCAGCTCATCAACAGGAAAGCCGAATTCGACCTCAAGATCGTCCATATCCATGTTGTAATAGAGGGCAAAGGGAGGGCCTGCGAGAACCTTTCCTCGCTCGTTCAGAAGCATGGCAATTAAGGTATATCCTTTATTGAAAAGAGCAGCGATATCGCTTACTCTTGTGCGGGTTCGTATGGTGAGTGCCGGACGGGAGACAAGATTGGTAAGTTCAGGAACAAATGCGCATTCGAAATCCATGTGTGTATTCTCCGGTTATCAGTTGCTGCGAAGAGACATGTAATGCGAAAAAGAAAAAATCGAAAGAGAGTGCAGGTAAGAGAGTCGGCGTAGCGGGATTTGAACCCACGACCCCTTCCACCCCAAGGAAGTGCGCTACCAGGCTGCGCTATACGCCGATACGATCTGAAGAGGTACTAATTATAAAAAATTCTATGAATTAAAATAATATTATTTCGCACTTTCGCACTCCTCTTCTCCTGCCCGGAGAAGCTTTCCGCGCCACATCCCATTCTTCCATTATAACTTATCAACACTCGGTGCATAACTCCACGAAAGTGGACAAATTCCCATAACCAATACGACAAGCGTGTCCGGAACTCGCAAAAATGGAATAACTTATTATATAAATATCACTTATTAAGATAATAACGCTATTGAATGATACGACACTCAGACAGGCAATATGAGCAAATGAACCATGCGTCCACAAGTTATCAACATTTCATTCACAATTCGGAGTGTCCTGCTTGGGGCCAAACCGATGCTTCAGATACTCGATAACCGGAGGCAAGAAGGAGATAACAATAATTGCAAAAATCAGCAGCTTGAAATTCTGCTGAACAAAGGGAAGTTGCCCGAAAAAGTAACCGCTGTAGTTGAACACTCCTACCCAAAGCCCGGCACCAACTATATTGAAGAGGAGAAAGCGACTGTAGTGCATGACGCCGATGCCGGCAACAAAAGGAGCAAAAGTTCTGATAATGGGAATGAAACGGGCAATAATAATGGTCTTCCCACCATATTTATGAAAAAAATTATTGGTTTTGCGCAGATGTTCCGGATTGAAAAGTCGTGACTTTTCGTAATTGAATACTTTGGGACCAATTTTGTGACCAATCTGGTAGTTGACGGTATCGCCGAGTACGGCTGCAAAAAAAAAGAGGATAAAAAGGAGATGGGGGTCAAGTGACGAGCCTGGCATTGAGGCGAGAGAGCCTGCAGCAAAAAGCAGGGAGTCGCCCGGCAAAAAGGGTGTGACAACCAGTCCGGTTTCACAGAAAATAATGACAAAGAGAATGGCGTAGAGCCAGAGTCCATACTCCGCTGCAAGCACCTGAAGATGGGTATCGATATGCAGGATAAAGTCGACGAAAGCAGAGAGAAGAGAGGTAAGGGAATAGTCCATGACATCACTTTTTATAAATGAAAAATCTCTGCTTTCGGCCTGCAGTAATGTACTCATTGAACGGCAGAGTCGCAAAATCCGGCTTGCAGGCAAGGAAGAGTGATGACTGAAGAAAAGTTATTATTGTTATATATTAAGGTTCTGTTTTGTGACAAAAACAACAATGCAACTCCAATGAGTTATTTTACGTCCAAGCGTTGCCGGCTTTATTATGAAGACAGTGCAGAGTCCGATCCTTCAGGCCAGGACAAGCCTGTGGTGCTGTTTGTAAACGGATGGGCGGTCTCCTCCCGATACTGGAAACCGCTCGTGGATCTGCTTTCGGCAGACTACCGTTGTATTATTTATGACCAGAGCGGTACGGGACAAACGGTCATCAAGGGCTACAAACCAACCTTTACCATTCAGGGATTTACCGATGAGGCTGCTGAGCTCATTGAACATCTCGGACTCCATACATCAAAAAAGCTGCATATTATCGGTCACTCGATGGGAGGGATGGTTGCAACTGAACTCTGCCTTCGCTATCGGGAAGCACTGGTTTCGGCAACCATCATTGCCTGCGGCATTTTTGAAGAGACTGCACTCACGTCGCTTGGCCTCTTTTTTCTTGGAGGACTGATCGATGTTTCCATGAATTTTCGCAACGTCTTTCAGCATGAACCGCTGAAAAGCCTCTTTATCAAACGGGCGGCCACAAAAGAGATCAGCAAAGAGTACCATGACATCCTTATCGAAGATTTCACGCAGTCTGACAAGGAGGCAACCAATGCTGTTGGAAGGTTTTCGATCGATCGGGAGGTACTGAGAAGGTATACCCGTCATGTGCTTCTGATCACTGCACCGCTGCTGTGCAGTGTCGGGATGGCTGATCAGACGATTCCTCCCGAAGGTACCATCACACTCTATAAAACACGCCTCGCAAAATCTGCCTCGCCGACCAGGCTTGCGAAGTTTATGGAGCTCGGCCATCTGCCAATGCTTGAAGACACTGCCCGATTTGCCGATGAGCTTAAAAAACATTTTGAATTTGCGGAACAATTTCATAAAAAGAGTCCGCAATAACCTGCATGCTGCAAGGGGATGCCTGATGAACTGATCACAGGTATCCTGCCAAGGCAGCAAAAGGGGTCAACCTTAACATCAATCGTTACTGTGAGTAAACTATTTACCAAGCTCTTTTTTTTCTTTTTTGCCTCGCTCATTGCCTTAACGCTGACCTTCCATGAGCTCTATGCGAAGGGCTCTTTTCTGGGCTTGCCGAGCCTTGAGGAACTTGAAAATCCCAATCCGGAACAGGCCTCTTTGGTCTATTCGGAGGACGGTGTGCTCCTGCACAAGTTTTTTCTGAAAAACAGAACTTTCATTCCGCTGAAATCCATTCCGTTGTCAACACGCTATGCCCTTATCGCCACCGAAGATGTCGCTTTTTACCAGCACTGGGGCGTCGATCTGAGACGACTGGTACTGGCAATGGGAGAAAATATCATCAAGGGACGCACACGCTGGCAAGGTGCCAGTACCATTACCCAGCAACTTGCAAAAAATCTTTACCTGACCCAGGAGCGAACGGTCAGCCGAAAAGTCAAGGAGCTTATTACCGCTATTGAACTGGAAAAAACCTACACAAAAGACGAGATTCTTGCACTCTATCTCAACACGGTTTATTTCGGATCAGGAGCATACGGTATTGAGGCCGCAGCCCAAACCTATTTCAGCAAACCAGCATACCTCCTGACGCTGCCTGAAAGCGCAACGCTTATTGCAACATTGAAGAATCCTACAGGATACAACCCCGCGAAGTATCCGTCAAGTGCTATTGGCAGGCGCAATCTTATCCTCTCTCTGATGGAGAAGGTAAATTTCATTACTCCCCAACAGGCCGCAAAAGCAAAACAAAGCCGTCTGGTGCTGAAATACTCGCCGGTTAACCATCAGGGTCTGGCTCCTTACTTTACCGAATATATCCGTCAGACGATAAAGCCCTCCTCAACTCCGGGAAACATGAATCTTTTCCGCGACGGCCTGACCATCCAGACAACCCTCAACAGCCGCATGCAGAACTATGCCCAGCAGGCCGCGGCTGAACATCTGGCCGAGCTGCAGGCAGCGTTTGACCGCTCATGGGTATGGCCTGAGTCGCTGAAGAACCAGATCATCATGGAGAGCGAACGGTTCAAAAGTCTGAAGGAGGATGGGCTCTCGGATCAGCAGGCGATGACCCGTATCAAGGCAGACAAGATGTGGGTAAACGAGCTGTTACAACAAAAAACCCGGATACAGGTTGCATTGGTAGCCATCGACCCGGCCAACGGTCATGTCAAGGCGTGGGTCGGAGGCAACAAGTTCTCTCCTGACGACTACAAGTATCAGTTTGACCATGTCTGGCAAGCAAGACGTCAACCTGGCTCAACCTTCAAACCTTTTGTCTATAGTGCGGCCATTGACAAAGGATTGCCTGCAAACTTCCAGGTACTTGATCAGCCCCTTACCCTCACCAGCGGTAATAGCGTCTGGTCGCCGAGAAATTCCGATGGATCGTCGGGTGGGATGACGACGCTGCGTTCGGCATTAAGCCATTCCCTGAACCAGGTTACCGTCAGGCTTGCCTATGAGCAACTGACAACCGCTGAAATCATCAGCTATGCGAAAAGAATGGGCATCACCTCGCCCCTCGACTCAAACCTCTCACTTGTCCTTGGTACCTCGGTAGTCAGCCCGCTTGAACTTGCCGGCGCATTCTCTACCTTTGCCAACAACGGCATCTGGCAGGAGCCGGTCTCTATCCTGAAGGTTGAGGACAAGCATAGCCGTCTCATATCGTCATATACTCCGAACCGCCGTTTTGCCATCGACTCCACCAGCAACTTTGTGATGGTCTCGATGCTCAAGGATGTGATCAACAAGGGTACCGGTACGGCAGTCCGCTCCCGTTATGCCTTTAACATGGAGGCTGCCGGTAAAACCGGTACGACCCAGAGCATGAGGGATGCCTGGTTTGCAGGCTTCACACCACAGCTTGTCGCTGTTGTATGGACAGGCTTTGATGATGAACGCATCAAGTTTACCTCTATGGAATATGGCCAGGGTGCACGGGCTGCGCTTCCTATATGGGCTGGCTTTATGAAACGCTGCTACAGTGATCCAACGCTGAGACTTGAAAACCGCTCTTTTCATATTCCCGAAACCGTTATTGCCGTGCCTATTTCCTCGCAGACCAATACACCCTCCGATATGCTCAACAGTGATGCCTACATCGAGTATTTCACGCCAAAGGGTTTCCAATACTATCAGTCCCATCCGGTACAGTCGAACAACGGAGCCGTTGCACCCGCAGAGGGAGACAGCACTACTGCCGGAAGAAACAATGGAGCAACTCTACAGCAAAAGAGTTTTCCAATACAGGAAGAGAAAGTGTTCTGATCTCCTGCTTATTTAACGCACAACCGTTTTTTTTATGCAATCGGTACTCGTTCTTGATTTCGGATCACAATACACACAGTTGATTGCCCGTCGCATCCGCGAACTGGGTATTTATTCTGAAATTCTTCCCTACAATGCCAGCCCTGAGGTAATCAGGGAGCATCACCCAAAGGCAATCATCCTTTCAGGTGGGCCGACAAGTGTCTACGACGAATCGGCCATTCTGCCTGATGACAGGATTTTTTCACTTGGCATTCCTATCCTTGGCATCTGCTACGGTTTGCAAGCCATCGCCAAACATTTTGGAGGAGAGGTCGCCGGTTCGTCAAAACACGAGTTCGGAAGGGCGAAAATTTTAGTGACCCGGGACGAAGAGCATGAAAGCCCGCTCTTTCGCGATATTCCGGATTCTGATGTCTGGATGAGCCATGGCGATAAAGTGATACAACTTCCTGAAGGGTTCAGGGTAACTGCCAGCAGCGATAACTCTGAGATGTGTGCCTTTGAAAGCTTCGGAAGCAAAGGGGCCCTGAAAATCTACGCACTGCAGTTTCACCCTGAGGTACAGCATACCCTTTACGGGAAACAGCTTCTCTCGAACTTTCTTCTTGATATTGCCGGCATCACGCCTGACTGGTCGTCGAAAAGCTTTATCGATCACCAGATTGCGGAAATAGCCCGCAAAGCTGGCAAAGAGAAGGTCATCTGCGGCATCAGCGGCGGGGTTGACTCAACCGTTGCCGCAGTTATGGTTGGCAAGGCAATCGGCAAACAACTGCACTGTGTCTTTGTTGATAACGGCCTGTTGAGAAAAAATGAGGCCGAAAAAGTGATGAGCTTCCTCTCAACGCTCGGCCTCAGGGTCTCTCTGGTCGATGCTTCGGATCTCTTCCTGAAACGGCTGAAAGCGGTCGCCTCTCCTGAAAAAAAGCGCAAAATCATCGGACGCACCTTTATCCAGATCTTCGAAGAGCAGATGAAAGGTGAAAAATTTCTGGTGCAGGGCACTCTCTACCCCGACGTCATTGAAAGCGTGAGCGTGAAGGGCCCTTCGGAAACCATCAAGTCGCACCATAATGTAGGCGGGCTGCCAAAACGGATGAAGCTCAAGCTGATTGAGCCGCTTCGGGAGCTTTTCAAGGATGAGGTAAGAGCCGTGGGACGCGAACTCGGAATCGCTGAAGATATCCTGATGCGCCACCCCTTTCCCGGCCCAGGCCTTGCCGTCAGGGTACTCGGTTCTGTCAGCAAAGAGCGGCTCGATATCCTGCGGAATGCAGACGAAATCTTTATCGAAGAGCTGAAATCAAGCGGGCTCTACCAGAAGGTCTGGCAGGCGTTTGCCGTACTGCTGCCTGTACAGTCCGTCGGGGTGATGGGCGACAAGCGCACCTACGAAAATGTTCTGGCCTTGAGGGCCGTTGAATCCTCAGACGGCATGACCGCCGACTGGGCCCCGTTGCCGCATGACTTTTTGGCCCGTGTTTCCAACCGCATCATCAACGAAGTACGCGGCATCAACCGGGTGGCTTACGATATTTCATCGAAACCGCCTGCGACCATTGAGTGGGAGTAATCGCCCCGGTATAGAACGCTTGAACGAGAAAAGTAATGCCACCAAAGGTCACAGATATTCCCGTGTTCAAAGCTGCAACATCGGTGTTGGCAGAAGAGGCGAAATCGACGCTCCAACAGGCACTTGTTCTTCACCAGCAAGGGCAGTTGCCGCAAGCGCAGGCACTTTATGACGAGATACTCAAATCAAAGCCAGATCACTTTGACTCGTTACATCTTTCAGGGGTTATTGCTTACCAAACCAAAAATCACCACAAAGCTGTTGAGTTGATCGGGAAAGCTCTTGCAATCAACCCTGACAATGCAAAAGCGTACAGCAACCTTGGCGTTGCGCTGAAAGAGCTCAAACAATTCGAGTCTGCTCTGGCATGTTATAACCGCGCCATCGCTCTCAAGCTCAACTCCGCTGAAGTTTATAACAACCGTGGCAATGCGCTGCAGGAACTCAGACTGTTTGACGCGGCTGTTGCAAGTTTTGACCAGGCTATTGCAATCAGGCCTGATTATGCGGAAGCTTGCTTTAACCGTGCTAATGCGCTGAAAGAGCTCAAACAATTAGAGGCGGCTGTGGCCGGTTATGACCGAGCCATTGCTCTCATGCCAGACTCTGCTGAAGTTTATAACAACCGTGGCAATACGCTGCAGGAACTCAGGCTTTTTGATGCGGCTGTTGCAAGTTTTGACCAGGCTATTGCAATCAGGCCGGACTACACGGAGGTCTACTTGAACCGTGGCAATGCATTGCAGGAACTCGGGCAGTTTGATGCGGCAGTTTTGAGTTATGATCAAGCCATTGCTCTCAAGCCGGATTACGCAGAAGCCTGCTTTTACCGCGGGATGGCGCTGCATGAACTCAAACAATTTGACGCGGCTGTTACGAGTTATGATCAAGCCATTACTCTCAAACGGGATTACACAGAAGCCTGTTTCAATCGCGGTGATGCACTCCGGGGACTCAAACAGTTTGACGCGGCTGTTGCAAGTTATGAGCAAGCCATTGCTCTTAAGCCAGACTACGCAAAAGCCTACTCCAACCGTGGCATGGCACTCCGGGAACTCAAGCAGTTTCATGCGGCTGTTGCAAGTTATGACCAGGCCATTGCTCTCAAGCCGGACTATGCAGATGCCTGCTTTAATCGCGGCAATGCGCTCCGTGAACTCAGGCAACTTGATGCAGCTGTTGCAAGCTTTGATCGAGCAATTGCCATCAAGCCGGACTATGCAGATGCCTACTGGAATAAATCACTTACACTGCTGTTGGATGGCGACCTTGATAATGGCTGGGAGTTCTATGAGTGGCGCTGGAAAACCGATAAAGGTGCGTCAAAAAAGCGCAACTTTCCTCAACCACTTTGGTTGGGCAAGGAATCACTTTTTGATAAAACAATAGTACTGCACAGCGAGCAGGGATTGGGAGATACGATTCAGTTTTGTCGCTACGCCAGGTTTGTCGCTGATTTGGGCGCAAAAGTAATTATGGAAGTTGAGTCGCCACTTTTTGGCTTACTCAAAGAGCTCGCGGGTGTATCTGAGCTGATTGTCAAGGGGAACACCCTGCCTGAATTTGATTACCACTGCCCCTTGTTGAGTTTGCCGTTAGCGTTCAAAACCGGCTTACACTCGATTCCTTGTACAGAAAAATATTTATGCGCAGATACCGGCAAACTTTCATATTGGGCGAAAAAATTGGGTGACAAAACAAAGCCGCGTGTTGGCTTGGTCTGGAGAGGCAACAGGATACATAATGATGATCACAACCGCAGCACGTTGCTCTCTGCTTTGATACCGCAAATACTCCAATCTGACTATCAGTACGTGAGCTTGCAGAAGGAAGTGCCGGACGTTGAAAAAGCAACGCTTGAAGCGAACCAAAATATGCTGCACTTCGGCGATGAGCTTAAGGATTTTACTGATACCGCAGCGTTGTGTGAGCTGATGGATATGGTGATAAGCGTAGACACAAGCGTAGCGCATTTAAGTGGCGCTCTTGGCAAACCAACCTGGGTGTTATTGCCATTTTCTCCAGACTGGCGCTGGCTGTTATATAGAGATGACAGTCCGTGGTATCCCAGTGTAAAGCTGTACAGACAAAAAAATATTGGTGACTGGTCCAGTGTGTTTGCAAAAGTCAATGCCGATCTGGTGCAGTTACAAAAATAATCACCCGGCAGCAAGGGTCTCCTGAAAAGTGACTCTCAAACGTTCTCATCGATATTGCAAAAATCAGGCCATTGAGTGGGAATAAAGATGCAAAAGGAATCATCTTATTAAATAACAATATCTTACAGCACTATGTCAGGAAAATCATTACGGAGAAAGCTGCTCGCTTCGTTTCTCTTGCTTTCAAGCGTTTTGCTGGCTGTATCACAACTTCATCCGGCCGCATCTGCAGCTCTTGCGAAAGAAGAATCCGGCGACATTAATCTCTCAGCCGCCAAGGCCTTTTTTGACACTCATTCGGCATGTTTTGTCGACGCACGTTCCGAGTATTCCTACTACAAATCGCATATTAAAGGGGCACTTTCTCTATCTGACAGCAGATTTGACGAGCAGTTTCCCGATTTCAGGCAAAAAAAAACCATTGAAACCCTTATTGTGGTCTATTGCATTGGCCCCAGTTGCGACAAAGCCAGGAATGTTGCTGAAAAGCTGAAGAAAAACGGTTACAAAAATGTCAGGGTTTTTTCAGGCGGTCTCGTCGAATGGTCTCATGCAGGCTTCCCGATGGAGGGATGAAATTGTTCAGGATTGGCTTTCCATCAGCATCGATCACAGCCCTGAGGCTATTGCTCGGTGCCATATTTATCCTTTCGGGAGGTGAAAAACTTCTGGATCTGAAGTATTTCGCTCTTGTCATCGCGGAATACCAGATTCTGCCCTCACTGCTCATCCCGGCCGTTGCGCTTCTCGTCTCCCTTTGTGAACTGCTGTGCGGCACCATGCTTCTCCTCGACCTCTTCTCGCGGATCAGCTCCTCGATCATGCTCTGCATGATGGCGATCTTCATCACCGCCATGACAAACAATCTCATAAGGGGGCTCGAGCATGACTGCGGCTGCTTCGAGTTTCTTGCCCAATGGTACGGACTGAAAGAGGAGATCGGTATCGGTCCGATTGTCCGCGACATCCTCTTTTTCATCCTGTTACTGCCAGTCGCGTTGCTTGGCAACAATCGGATTCCCTGGAAAAAACACCCGGGTTGAACCATTCGCCCAATCCATCAAAAGCCATTATGAAAATGGCATTATCTTTGCCTGAGGGCTACAACAGCTCAAAAAACGGGTCGTTTTCAACTGAATCCAAACACTGTTCAAGCGACAAGTCCTGATAAACTTCTACCCATTCGCCAGTATAGCGCATGAACGCCATATTGAACTGATTGTCCCGGAGATATTTCAGCCGGGCAAACCTGGCTTCAAAAAAAGGTATAAGAGCGTTGGGGCCGGGAACAATATATTTTGCACAAAAGTAAAAATAGTGTCGATACCACTTTGTATAAATATCGGCAATGTAATTGTGCTGAAATTCATCAGGAGCGGGCGGAGGTTGAATATACTTTGGTTTCAAAACCTTTTCCACAAGTTCGTCCGCCTTTTGCTGTACCATTACTTTTGTCTTCGTTGACACTTTTGGCGCTGGTGGTTTAGGTGGACTATAAACCCACATTCTCTGATTTTTTGCCATAATGCCTGCTTTATGTTATGAAAGAAAAGGCCCAACGAAAAAAGTTAACCATCCCAAACGCTGGCACCCGGGTCTGAGTGAGCGGTGGGTTGGGGTGATAGGGCTCATTTAATGCCTTTCAATAATGACTTGAAACTCTCCCTGCCATTTGCTACAGGAAATATAACGGACACAATCTTCGAGGAGTTCTTGCAATCCGTAACGGCCACTTCTATGGTTTCGGCACCGCCTGTAATCTGATTGATGACCTTTCGCATAGAGCCATTGCGATTTTTTGTGGGTGTTCCGGCCCCAAATACAAACCCATCTTCGACTTCTGCGCTCACCCAGCCACCGAGACTCTCCTGAAACCGAATCTGCTTGCCGGCCTTTGCAAGGGTAATGCTCAAAAGTTTTTTCCCGCCAACCGAAGCATCTGGACCTTCGAAAAATTCAAAATCAAATCCGGCAATCTTTGAATAGGGTGCAATGGTGAACTCCATTGTGAGGTAACCAGTTGTCCCCTTCTGGTCTTGAGTGCAAATGAACTTCAACCTGGAGGCGCATGGAACTCCGAGTAGATCAGCCTGTTGATCGATGTAAGTCTCTCTGAGGTCGTATTGGTTGACGGTGAATTTCCATTGCTCTTCGGCATATAACGAAGAGAAGGTCAGGCTCCCCAAAATGACTGCGATGATCTGGCACTGAATAAGAATAGAGTTCATTCTAATCATGTTTCACCTGAGTATGAATTGTCCTGACATCAGTGATACTGACCGGCAAAGAGCTGCTGTGATTGTTCATGGGATTGTCACTTGAGTTCAACGTTGCTCATTGCCTCTGCAACGAGGAGTGAACACGCCGTTCAATAGAGCCCGACATCGACAGGCGCTTCGGATGGTATCGCTAACAAGCGCGAGGCGTAGAGTTCCAGGGCACCCTCCCTCTGTTCGGGTGTTAGATGCGCGGGGCCGTAGACAACGTGCGGCGCCAATACATCGAAGCCCACGAACTGCAATATGCCGCGATGAACAGGGCGCAAAACGCCAAGAATATCTCCATTGAAGCCGCCCTTGCGATAGGCCTCCTCAGGGCCTCCGGTGGTGAGGGAGAGGAGAGCTCGTCTGCCACTGAAGACACCCGTCTGGTAGATGTGGCCGCCGCCGTAGGTGCGCTGCATGGCGAAAACACGGTCCACCCAGCCTTTGAGAGCGGCAGGAAGGCCGAACCACCACAGAGGAAACTGCCACACCATGAGGTCACACCACTCAAGCTTCTGGATCTCCGCTTCAATCTCCTCTGAGAAGCCATGCATTGCAGTAGCATAAGCTTCCTCAGCCTGCAGCTTGAGGAAAGATGGCTCCTTGATGGTACTGAAGTTCTTGCGGCTCGAGACAGGGTCGAACGCCATAGCATGAAGGTCGGAGGTACGAACCTCATGTCCTGTTTGCAAAAATGTGTCGCACGCTGCACGGAACATCGATGCGTTGAAGCTAAGAGGCTCCGGGTGCCAATAGACGATAAGTACTTTCATGAGTCCTTTCTGGTGTTTTTAAAATTAAAGTTAACCTGACCAAGGGCAACACTACTGCCCTTTGCTATTTTTTTCATACAACCCAGAGCTAACGAGCTTCTTATTTTACGATCACACGAGAGGCCGAAAACTTTCTCGGCAAGCGGGCCAATGCCTTTTTCTTTCTTGTTCGAATTATTATCCTGACTTTTCATGGGCCTGGGCTTGGGCTTGGGCGACCACCTTTTGATGCGATGCGACCATCTGTTTTTTTATCATCTTGTCGAACTTTTTCCGGATGGGGGGCAGGTTAATAACCGGGGCGACGAAAGTATTCAACAGGAAGGTGTTGAGTTCTGCCGGGGGAAAAGTCTTGTAAACGCCCATGCGGCGGAAAGCGCGGTGGTCGGCGGCGAAAACGGGACGCAGGCGACCGTAAATATCATCGCGGAAGATGTTCATGCCTGCCACTCCGAGGAAGGTCTGCGGGCGGTGGTAGCCAGCCTCGGCGTAGGCCAGCGCGCGGGCCGGCAACTGGTCAAGCAGGCGGTCAAGGTCGGCGGAATTGCCGCTTTCATCGCTGACAACGCCAACAATATTGGCACCTTGAAACTCAAAGAAACCGCTGAAAATCTCCATCAGGTTGGGAACCTGGCTGAATGGGCCAGAGATGACAAAGGCCACCTGCTTACCGACCAGAACCGGGGTGTGGGTATTGAAAAAGATGCGGTCAAAAAACATTTTCCAGCGTGAGGAGAGGTAGCGGTCCACCATTCGCCCTGCATAGATGAGAACGTCCGCTGTCATAACGGTCGCTTTGTAAAATTCGATGAACCCGTCTTTGCCCGTGTATGCGCAGTGGTAGTTTCCGCTACATTCCAGGCAGCCCAGGCAACTGGATTTGATATCAATGTCATGAATATTGACCACGGTCACTTCGCCTGCCAAAGCGCTGCGGCAGCGCGCCACCATTTTCGCCAGATTGCTGTCGGGCTGCTGCTCATCATGCAGGATGACCACCTTCTTCCCGGAGGTGGCGACCGGGTTGGGCGGAAGCTCAGGCTGGTAAGAAAACTCGCGATGGGTCAAGGGCGAATATTGTCGCTGGGTGGGCGCCTGGTTCCGGATGGCCTCAAGGAACTGCTGGCCGAACAGGGCAAGCTGCTGGCGGCCCTCTTCCTTGAGCAGGTCATGCATATCGGGCGAGAACGAGTCGACAAAGCGCATTTCCAGGTCGTCGCAGATGGCATGGATGTAATGGTGAGCCGTGTGGTCAAAGAAGTGGATGGAGGTAGAGAGCGAGGCTGCGTATTTGCCGGCGAAGGCGACCTCTGCGCCGCGTTCGAAGATCAGTTCGATGAAGCGTTTGTAGTGCGCGTGAACGATGAGGATATACAGGGGAAAGCTCCACAGGACTGCGTCAGAAGCGCGCACCTGGTCAATGACCTGGTTAAAAACGGCAGGGTCGGTTTCGAGCCGCTTGATTCTTTGAGCGATATGGATGATGTTAAACTCATGCTGCGGATAGATCCTGGCAAGATAGGCCACCGACTGGAGGGTTACGCTCAATTCTCCCTTTGGACTACCATTGAGAACGGTGATTTTCATGGTGATTTCTTAACACGACCCCTTTATATTATCAGAACCCACTACTGAAAACTAACATGTGGCTTTACTCCCAAAACAGCTCCAACACGAAGCAGAAATGCCAGACTGACGTTTCTGTACGTTCCTGATTCCAAGCGGGAAATCGCAGCTTGTGACGTATGTGCCTGGAGAGCAAGTTCTTTTTGAGTCATACCGGCAGTCAAGCGGAGATGGATAATCTTTTTAGCGACATCAAATTCCTCTTCGAGAGCTTCATACTCTTTTTTGAAATCTTTATCCTTGAGATTCTCTGCAAGCAGGTCATCAAAATTAGTAGTCTTCATTGTGTCATCTCCGCTATAAAAATCTTGCGTAATTTTTGAGCCTTCTCAATTTCACCATGATCTGTTTTCATCTCTTTTGTGATGTAGCCTGAAGCCAAATTCCTTCAAAAGTTCAACGGCCCTCAATGCTTTCGCCCGTAATTTTGGAGAAAGTGAGTTTATGAAATCCACTGCTGGCGGCATTACTTCAATAATGTATTTCATGAAAGGATTATACCATATTTGATATTTTTAAACAACTTTTTATCGAGAGTCACTATAAAGAGTCGAGCTATCGGTATAGCGGATAAAGAGACTCTCCGGGTTGTTTTACTTACGGAACAACGTCACAAAATCCTCGGAGTGCTCACCCATTCATTTCTGTCACAAAATATTCTCAGCCTGAAATCTTACAGGAGAAATGGTTGTTATTCTGTGTAAACCGTGCTACATTGTAGCTACGAACAAAAAAAGTATAATGGTATTATGGAAAATTCTGTTGTCAGGGCAAGGATCGATGCCGAAACCAAGGCTGAAGCCTCAATTGTGCTGGCAAGCATAGGGCTGACGGTATCCGATGCAGTAAGACTGATGTTGAAAAGGGTCGTCGCGGAAAAGGCGCTACCTTTTGAGCCGCTCATTCCAAACGCAGAAACGATTGAAGCAATTAAAGCTGCACGACGCGGGGAACTCAAAACCGCCCGTTCCGTAAAAGATCTGTTCACAGAATTGAATGCGGACGATTAAATACACAAGTCGATTCAAGCGGGATTTTCGCCGCGAGCAATCGGGTAAACACGGTAAAAAGCTGGATTCGCTTTTGTCGGCTATCATCAACCTTCTCGTAGAGGACAAACCGTTACCCCCTAACGCGGTCGATCATCCCTTGATCGGCACGTTGAAAGATTGTCGTGATTGCCACGTCAAGCCTGATCTGATTTTGATCTACCGCAAAACCGACGACAACTGCCTTGAACTGGTTCGCCTTGGCTCACACAGCGAGCTGGGGCTTTAATCGATGATTATGGTGCCGGAGCACCTGAGGCGGCTTCTGTTCAGCAAAGACCCTTTCACGACACCTCATTTACAACAAATTCTGATGCTGAACCGCATGAGTAAGTTTACGTAGTTGTGAGCGTCCCCATCTCGGATCAACGTCACTGAGTCCATGATAATGATGACTGGCTGATCGATTATTCCGGAGAAATGATTCTGACTGACGGGAACCAGGTTTGGTATCTGTTTTTATCTCGTGTGATTAATTCAAGACCTGATACTGCGGCATGTGCACCAATAAAAAAGTCCGGCAAAGGAGACCTCTTTTCACCTTTATGCTTTCGGTAATTGAGAAAAGCTTTCCCTGCAAGAAAAAGAGCTTCCTTTGGAATTTCCAGCATCTGAAATCCGCTTGACGAAATCGCCACCTCCAGTTCCTCAATCTTTTTAAACCCGATGGAAATTTCGGAATAGATGATTTGATTGATGAATAAAGGGGTATGAATGGCATATTCAGAAAGAGCGGCCTCCGACCAATCAGCCCAAACAGGATCATCGAGAAAAACATCAAGGATGATATTTGAATCAACAAGCAGACCGTTCATACATCTCTTGTGAGCGCCATGATTTCGTCCGTAGTCATTTTAACAGTCGCAATCCCCCGAAGCTTTTTAAATTTGCGACTCGCTGGCGTTGGGTTTTTTCGTTTTACCATCACGATGCGATCCCCCTCTTGCAGAAAATCAACTTCTGTTTCAGAGGTTATCCCTAACTTTTCCCGTATGGTAACAGGTATCGTCACCTGCCCTTTTGTTGTTACTTTCATGGCACCCTCCGGTATTACGTATTACCAGTAAGAATACTACATTCCTCCTGATAAATCAAACGACGTTCATGAATCGAGCGATTACACCACTCCCGCACGCAATGGGTTGAGATGGATATAGCGCACGAGGGGGGACGGGATTTGCCGAGTCGGGGATTGCCGATATCCCGACTCCTCGGAAGTTACGAGGCATAAATCGCTGTCGTGATTGGCTATCATCAACCTTCTCGTAGAGGACACACCGTATCCCCTGTTTTCTTTTCATTCATCTTCCAGGATGCGTTCGATGGCAGACACAATTTCATCCACATCATCAGGGAGAACCTCAGAAAACCATACCTTCTGAGGGTAAATCATCACATGAGAACCATTGCCGCAAAGCCCCATACATCCTGATGTGGAAATCCTTACCCTCCCT
>CAIJPS010000094.1 GCA_903822595.1 uncultured Chlorobiaceae bacterium | reverse complement strand
TCACCGGAACCCGTCAGCGTCAGGTTTTCGACATTTGCTGTCAGGGTGTAGTCGATGCTCGACAGGACACTATCATTGCCTTCACCGGATCCTTCCGTTACCACATCGCCTGAACTGTCGACAACATAGGTGTCATTACCCGCACCACCAATCAGCGTATCATTGCCAATGCCGCCATCAAGCGTATTGTTCCCGCTATTTCCGGTGATAACGTTATCAAGATCATTACCCGTACCACTCAGATCGCCGGAACCCGTCAGCGTCAGGTTTTCGACATTTGCTGTCAGGGTGTAGTCGATGCTCGAAAGGACACTATCATTGCCTTCACCGGAACCTTCGATTACCACATCGCCTGAGCTGTCGACAATATAGGTGTCATTGCCGATACCACCAGCCATGGAGTCACCCGTGACAATAATTGCGGTTCCGAGGGTGAGCAGGCTATAACCAGGCCCGGAGCCGCTTCCGCTTCCGCCATCAAGCGTATCATCGCCGGCTCCACCAACCAGCGTATCATCACCTCCGAGGCCGGACAAGTAATTGTTCCCACTGTTTCCGGTGATGACGTTACCAAGCTCATTACCCGTACCACCCAGATCGCCGGTACCCGTCAGCGTCAGGTTTTCCACATTATCTCCCAACGAATAGGTGATACTCGACTCGACAAGATCGGTGCCTTCACCGGAGCCTTCCGTTACCACATCGCCTGAGCTGTCGACAACATAGATGTCATTACCCGCACCACCACTCATGGAGTCATCTCCACCGCCGCCATCCAGACTATCGTTGCCACTTCCACCATCAAGTGAATCATTACCGGAACCGCCAGAGAGCGTATCGTTTCCGCCGTTGCCAGAGAGCGTATCTTGACCTGCAAGGCCGGACAGGAAATTGTTTCCGCTGTTGCCGGTGATGACGTTATCAAGCTCATTACCCGTACCATCAAGGTTCTCAGTCCCCGTCAGCGTCAGGTTTTCTACATTATTTCCCAACGTGTAGGTAATATTTGATAATACAAGATCAATACCCGCTCCTGTACCTGAACCTTCCGTTACTACGTTAACACCAGTCCCATTAATGATATAGACATCATCTCCATCACCACCAATCATAGTGTTATTGCCGATGCCGCCATCAAGCGTATCATTGCCGGCACCACCATTCAGCATATCATTGGCCTCGCCACCATACAACGAATCATGACCAGCACCACCGAGCATCGAATCAATGCCACTACCGCCATCCAGCGTATCGTTACCACTGCCACCATCAAGTGTATCATTACCACCGCTCCCCAACAAGAAATTGTTCCCGCTGTTGCCGATGATGTAATTATTCAGCTCATTACCCGTGCCATTGATATCTTCTGTCCCCGTCAGCGTCAGGTTTTCTACACGACTGCCACTTCCCAACGAATACGTAATGCTCGACAGGACAAGATCAATACCACCGGAACCAGAAGTTTCCGTTACGTGGTCGTTTGCATTGTCAACGACATAGACGTCATTGCCTGAACCACCAGTCATCGAATCATTGCCACTACCACCATCCAGCGTATCGTTACCACTGCCGCCAATCAGCGAATCATTGCCAGCACCACCAATCAGCGAGTCATCACCACTGCCGCCATCCAGCGTATCGTTACCACTGCCGCCATCCAGCGTATCATTACCATCATCGCCGGACAACCTGTTGCTGCCGCTGTTTCCGGTGATATAATTATTCGAGTTATTACCCGTCCCATCAATGTTTCCTGTCCCCGTCAGCGTCAGGTTTTCTACATTAGTACCCAACGTGTAGTCAATGCTCGACAGGACAAGATCAGTGCCTTGATTTGAGCTCTCCGTTACCACATCGCTTCCTGTATCAACGACATAGACGTCATCACCGGAACCACCAGTCATAGAATCATTGCCACTGCCGCCATCCAGGGTGTCATTACCAGCACCACCAGTGATAACGTCATGTTGAGCACCACCAATCAGCGAGTCATCACCATTGCCGCCATCCAGCACATCGTTACCGCTGCCGCCATCCAGCGTATCGTTACCATCAAGGCCTATCAACGTATTTTCGCCGCCGTTTCCGGTGATGTAGTTATTCGAGATATTACCCGAACCATTCAGGTTTCCGGAGCCAGTCAGTGTCAGATTCTCGACATTATCCAGCAACGTGTAGCTGACGCTGGATTGCACCAGATCAGTCCCCTCACCAACAAGTTCAAACACAAGGTCAGCTCCAGTGCCAACGACATAGATATCATCACCTGGGCCACCGTACATCAAATCAGTACCACTTCCGCCATCAAGACTATCATTACCATCTCCACCAAACAAGGTATCATTACCTCCGCTGCCAACGAGAGTGTCGTTACCTGAAGGGAACAATGCTTGACCTAAAGGATATCCATATAAAGTATCGTTAGTACCACCGCCACCTAACGAATCAGGGCCGGGAGTGCCATAAATGCTCGGATCTATTGCCATTTTATTCTCCGTTATAATTGAAAAGTCACTTGCAATTTGGTAAAAAAAAATCCCAACTAATTACGATAGAAAGCCTTGGAAGATTGCCAGCCGCAATCAATTTGAATTATGCTGATACTTATCCAACACCCTTTCATAACCTTTTAAAAAGGTTCCTTGGGATCGGCAGAGAGGCGTTTTCGGGATATCATGAGAACTGGACAAGTGAATCATCCTGTTGGGCAGCAATAAACATCGGAGACATACCTTGGGCAATTGCGAAAAACAACCACCCCGATAACAAGATGCAGCAATGGGCACTGGTGCATCAATCATTTTGCGAATAATCACGAGCATTTTGGTCATATCTTATCATTACCAATCCCCGTCAGGCAGCATATCACACTTTCTTTTATCAATCCAAAAGACAGTCACAAAGCACCACACCGCAATATATTACATTAATTCGTGAAAATGCCAATGGTGTATTAAAAAAAACGTATTCGAACATACCATCACTTTCTGAAGCCATACATCAGATGCAAAAATTTTAATTGCAGAATTGTGAGGACATTGTATTTTATTACAATCAATGGAGTTGCGCCAAGTACTACCTGCCTGGTTGATAAGCGATCCACAGGAATTGATTCTGCAATAAGGTAAAGACAAACTGCCAAAGACTTAGCTAACTGATAACCTGGGATTAAGAAATTACTTATTGCTGACCGCTTATGTTTAACAGCTCTTAATATGTATTTATGGTTTTTTGTGTATATGCGTTATATAAAAAAATAGGAGACTTATATATCTTAGCGTAAATCATCGTCAATTGCATCTGTACAATTTATATATCATTGTTGCCTGCTTTTTAAGCTGATATCAATTTCATTGTTTGCAGGCCAGGGTATTGTTGGCTGTAACGATCATGTATTCGGTAAAACTTTTTAATGAGTGCTTATTGCGATGCAGGCACCGTATTCTTAAAGTAAAAACAGGGGCATTTGAGTTTAACTGCTGTCAAAAAGAGTTCACTGCTTCAAATGCGGATCTTTATGAGTTATGGATAGCTTCAAGAAAAACGAGAGCATTACCATCGATGGAGAAGGCCTTTCTCTGCGGCTACGGGCGGCAAACGAGGATGACCTTGAAAATCTTCGTCAATGGAAAAATGATCATCGAGCGTTCTTTTTTCATAAAATGGTAATTTCCCCGGAACAACAGCGCGCATGGTTTAATACATTCAAAACCCGTAGCGACGACTTTATGTTTATCGTTGAAGTCAACCACTCCGCTATTGGTTGTATGGGCATCAGGCTGCTTGGCGAAGTCTGGGATATTTATAATGTCATCCTTGGCCTGCCAGATTACCGTAAAAAGGGGTACATGGGAAAAGCGCTTCAGGCAATGCTGAACTTTGCACAATCGGGAAACCATTGCCCCATGACCCTTCAGGTTCTTCAATCCAATCCTGCTGTCGCATGGTATAAAAAAAACGGGTTTGTGATTACCGGAGAGCACAGCGACCATTTTTCAATGGCTTATCAACCAAACAACGGTTAACGGGAGAGTAGATGATATCTGTTTTCGGCTCCATTGTCGGCGATGAAGAAATTGCCAACGTCACGGCATGTATGAAGAGCCAATGGATGGGTTTTGGTAAAAATGTCGACCTGTTTGAAAAAAAGTATCAGGAAAAATATGGACTGCCCACCTTCGCTATGGTAGACAGCGGCTCCAATGCCTTGTTTATGGCCGTTACTCTGCTCGACTTGCCCCCCGGAGCCGAGATTATTCTGCCGAGTTTCACCTGGGTTTCCTGTGCCCAGGCAATTATGCTCGCCGGGCACAAACCGGTGTTTTGTGACAACGACCTGCGAACCATGAATGTTCGGGTTGGGGATATCCTGTCACACATCACCGATAAAACTGCCGCCATCATGGTTGTCCACTATGCGGGGCTCTCTGTCGATCTGGATCCGATTCTTGCACTTGGGTATCCCGTCATTGAGGATGCCGCTCATGCGATCGACAGCACCTACAAAGCCCGACCCTGTGGAACCATTGGAGATATTGGCATTTTCAGTTACGACGCAGTAAAAAACCTGACCGTTGGTGAGGGTGGCGGTATTACAGCCCGTCTGCCAGCTCGAATTGAGCGTGCCAAAGTGATGCGCTACTGCGGCATCGGTAAATCCGGCTTTGATGCCGCTTTGAATCCCGCAGGCAGCGAGAGCCGATGGTGGGAGTACAATATTCAGGAACCATTTATCAAAATGTTGCCGACCAATCTGGCGGCAAGCATCGGGCTGGCCCAGTTGGAGCGAATCGACGCCTTACAAGCCCGCCGCCGAACAATCTGGGAAACGTATCAGCAGGAACTTTCCTGCGTGCCTGACTTGATAACACCACCTGACGCTGAGTCTGGCGATCGCCACTCTTATTTCACCTACTGCATTCGTGTACCCAAACGCGATGAGTTGGCACATTACCTGCTCCGCGAGCAAATCTACTCCACGCTGCGTTATCACCCCCTGCATTTGAACCCGCTTTACGGACAAACGAATGTGCGACTACCCAATTGTGAGCAGTTGAATCAGGATGCGCTCAATATTCCGATACATCCGAGAATGAGTGATGACGATGTGGATAAGGTCGTTGACAGGATTAAAGCTTTTTATCATGGGGGATCCGTCTGCGCAAACTGAGAATTCTTGCCGTAATGCAAAGGGATTACGACGCGCAGAATGGTGAGAGGACGGTATTTCTGGGTACGGGTGCACCCCGAACTGTTGGATTGGGTTTATGAGATGGTATATTAGCGTTATTCTGGTTCCCTGATGTAACCCGGTTTACAGAAAAACCTGTATATTTCCATGTGAATCTGGTAACCACTCTGTTCATAATTCTTTAACCTTTTCTCACTCCATGGTGCCGTCTGATTATTCCGCACCCGATTCAGCCGGTCATTTCGGCTGTTTCGGCGGCAAGTTTATCCCTGAAACACTCGTTAAAAATGCAGCCGATCTTGAATCGGAGTATTTCAAAGCTAAAAACGACCCGACCTTTCAGGCAACTCTTGACCACCTGCTCCGTGATTATGTAGGCAGACCGACACCCCTCTATCATGCCGAACGGCTCAGCAGAACGCTGAATGGAGCGCAGATCTATCTCAAACGGGAGGATCTCTGCCATACCGGAGCCCATAAAATCAACAACGCACTCGGCCAGGTGCTGCTCGCGCGTCGCATGGGCAAAAAGAGGGTGATTGCGGAGACCGGAGCCGGACAGCACGGGGTGGCCACCGCAACCGTTTGCGCCCTTTTTGATCTGGAATGTGTGGTTTATATGGGTGAGGAAGATATCAGGCGGCAGGCACCGAACGTCGCCAGAATGAAACTGCTCGGCGCAGAGGTACGGCCGGTTGGGAGCGGTTCAAAAACCCTGAAAGATGCGACAAGCGAAGCAATCCGCGACTGGATGAATAATCCGGAAGAGACCTTTTACATTATCGGTTCAGTGGTCGGCATGCATCCCTACCCGATGATCGTGCGTGACTTCCAGGCCATCATAGGAAAAGAGAGCCGTTCACAGATTCTTGCACAGGCAGGAAAGCTGCCCGATGTCATCACCGCTTGTGTTGGCGGCGGCAGCAATGCAGTCGGCATGTTTTATGAATTCCTCAAGAATGCCGGAGAAATAGAACTGGTTGGTGTGGAAGCGGCCGGAGAAGGACTCGACAAGCGACATGCAGCCTCACTGACCCTCGGAAAACCCGGAGTGCTTCACGGAGCGCTCACAAAACTTCTCCAGAATGAGGACGGGCAGGTTCAGGAAGCACACTCCATCTCCGCAGGTCTCGACTATCCCGGCGTCGGCCCTGAACACTGCTACCTCCAGGAACTCGGACTGGTGACCTATACATCAGTCACCGACAGCGAAGCTCTTGGTGCGCTCGAAACACTGGCAAAAACCGAAGGCATCATCTGTGCGCTTGAATCGGCCCATGCCATGCACTATGCCATCACAAGGGCTCCGTCAATGCCAAAAGATGCCATCATTGTTGTCAATCTCTCTGGACGGGGAGACAAGGATATGGAGACGATCATGCGGGAACTTTCTTTGTAAAGAGGACATAAAAAAAAGCTTAAAAAAAGTTCACCAAGAAGTTGCACAGAAAAAAAATATCTTTATATTTGCACTCATTAAGCGGGAATAGCTCAGTTGGTAGAGCACAACCTTGCCAAGGTTGGGGTCGCGAGTTCGAGTCTCGTTTCCCGCTCAGATAGAAAACAAAAAAGCCTCGTAACTGAAACGAGGCTTTTTTGTTTTTACAACGTAAAACCGAATGTAAACCGTTTAAAAAGCCCGAACAGCCCGTACACGATCGAGGCCATACGTCTTGCTGATCACATAGTGGGTTCCATTGGTAAAGTTCTGTAACCATGCAATATTCTCATTGTACTCCGTCGAACTCCAGTAGTAATGGTTATCGGCAAAACCTCCAACAGCAAGCTTGTTGAGATAGAGCTGATGAGATAGAGCTGATTCAACTGCTCCTTATTTGGTAAAAACCAGTCACGATAGCCATTGCTCTCAAGCGTAGTGCATGCGGCTTTGGCATCACACCAGGTAAAGCCCCCCTCCTCCTTGTCAGATGAAAGAGTCGGCATATCTGCTTTGGCGACAACAAGTCCATGTATTCCGGTACCATCAACATAAAAAACAATGCCACCGCCATACTCGTCACCTACGGTAACCCGCCCCTGCTCATGCAGCAATTGCGACTGATTGTTTCGGTTCTTTGCTTCTGATTGGTTTTCATCGGCAAACAGCTTCCCATAAACACCTTCATGTTCATCGGTATTCTGATACTCTTTCTTGTGAAATACATGAGCCAATTGCCGGATGGAATTCGTGTAGCTCATAAAGAAATTTTTAATGGGTTTACAGAAAAAGAGTCGAGAAAGCACGAAAACTGACCCAACACCTCGCCTACATCCTTTCACAATAAATATACGAATAATATATGTTTTTTTATAAAACAAACAGCCTGATCGTTGTTGACTAACTTTATTCCCCCCCTGCACGCTGCAGGCACATCAGAAAACCTCCTGCCATATTGACAAGGGCAACCCATTACAGAGAGAATATTGAGCGTACTTTTGTTGTGTTTAAAGCAAAATCATGAATAAAAAACACAAAAAAAAGAACGATGAGGAAAAGGAGGGATATTTTTTTAAATTCACTGCCTTCAGTCCAGGTAATGAACATGTCCTGTGTTAGTCAGCCTGTCAGGAACAGTTCAAAAAGTCGGAGACGAGAATATACGGAGAGGTGCGAGAGTGGTTGAATCGGACGGTCTCGAAAACCGTTGTGCGCGTAAGTGTACCGTGGGTTCGAATCCCACCCTCTCCGCGCAGTAGTCTAAATAAACTGTCACAAAAGAACAGTTTGACCGCAAAGAAGCCCGCACCATGCGGGCTTCCCCGTTTATGAAATACGGCTCGGCCTCCATTTCATCCTGTCTCAGGCGTTCCATCAGTACTTTCCCCTCTCCGATCCAGCAAAAGATCGTCCACAAAATGATCGATTGTGTGCATTCCCTCATGCCGCATGACAATGTCGTGCGCCAGTTTTCCGCCAAGGCGCTCATCCTCATAAGGTGCAAGACTCCACTTTTTCATGACCCAGTCACCGGGTCGCTGAAAATAGACGGTATTTGAAATATCGTTCTTCCATGCTGGATAGTTGATTTCGTCGAGTTGCTGTTTCAGATAGAGTGCATTTTTCAGAATCAACTCTGCCTGGCGCCGGTAACCTTCCACACCGGTCTTGTGGATTTGCCACCAGAACTTCAAGGGAGCCAGCGCTGAACGCGAGCAAGTGATTGTAGGAACCGCAGCGTTCAGGTAAGAGACGCGAAACGGATTTTGCGTGGTGAGAACTTCGTTTGTTGTAAGAAAGAGGCCCAAGGGTTCGTCGAAACCGAAGAATTTGTGTCCACTGACAGCAATGGAATCATACTTTCGCGCAGAGTGACTGACCAAATCGGCATGTTCTGTAAAAGGCAGGTACCCTCCAAAAAGCGCTGCATCGACATGACGATAAACTGCGACAGGCCGTTTTCTTGTTAGTACCTCATCAATCGCGCCCTGATTGTCGATACCTCCCTTAAAGGTGGTGCCGACAGCAATAACGATCAAGGCCGGACGATTTGGGTCGAGTGCCTGCTCGAACGCAGCCACCTCCATTTCACCTCTGATGTTCGTCGGTATCTGGCGCATCTCCAGGCCCTGAAGGTCGCTGAGCCTCATGATGGAGTAGTGAGCCTCTTCCGAAACATAGAGAACAGGCTTGATTTCGCTCTGTGAGCTCAGGACATGGATGCCAAAGTAAATACCGTGGTTGTTCCCATCGGTGCCGCCATTGGTGACAATACCCCATGCTTCTCCCGCTGAAAATCCGTAAAGCGGCGAAAAGAAATCAATGACTTCGTTTTCGAATTCGTGGGTGTTAAGGGAAAACAGGCTTGGCTTACGCGGATCACCCACGTTGTTCATGGCCACATCTGCAAGTCCTGAAACAGCATACCAGTGATAGAAATCAGCCAGTTTGACGTTTTGGTTACAAGGAAACCCGACAGCCGTCTTCTTCTCGTTCACGATTTTTTCAGCGAATGCGTTAAGACGATTGATGTCAAGGTTATGGTTATTTGTCATGATGCTGTCACTGCTGATTTGATTATTATCAATGTAAATAGTTACTAAACCGACCGGCCAGATCAATGCATGTGTAATGATATTTTTGCAAAGTAAATAAACAGCAAATTTCGAAAATCAAGACCCGGTAGTTTGGCGTAAGAACAGACCATCCTCTCTTCATAGAAAATAGTTCTTTTTTAAGCACAAGTTTTCCTGCAATCTGCCGTCGAATCTGATAACCTGAAGAAGATGACGGGGTGGGTGGTCTTACATCCATTTCTTTTATAATGAATAACCTGATAACACGATGAAAAAAAGAATGATGCTGGTGTTCACCACAACACTGCTTGGATTCGGAAGTATTGCTTCAGCGGCAACTGATTACAGGCACTATTCAGATAAAGAATTTGCCGGATGCCGAGCGAAAGTATGTAAAGCTCCCGCCGAAGAGAGAAACACCTGTCGCCATGAATGGCAGGAAAAACGTTCGGAATGTGGACCGGATGCACGAGAACACTTTAACAGACCTTCAGAAGGAAGAGAAGAACGCTGCAGAATAAATGGATTACAGGAACGACTTGGATTGAACGCACATCAGAGTGCTCAAGTCAAGGGTCTTCGCGAAAAACAGTTTACGCTTGTTGTTGCCGAAGGGAAGGAACTGGTGGTGTTTCAACGAGAGCTTGAAGAGGAGTCATTGAAAACAACTCCTGACCGAAAGAAGGTTGATGAGCTTTCCGACAAAATAGGACAAAAACATGCATCGCTTGCCAAACTGAAAAGCAATCATCTTATAGAACTTGTTTCGATACTTACTCCCGCTCAGCGTACGAAACTACAGACAATACGAGATGCCCGGGAGTTACGGCAACATTGTGGCAGATCCTTTGAATAGGAAAACCAGATGATGAATTGTCCGTGGATCGTTCACTGCGTTGTCGATCCATAGAGCAATCGAATTATCTTTGAACATCTCCCCTCCCGGTAAAACAGAACTTTCATCCTTTTATGGGAGGGGCATTTGTATCATATTATATTCTCCGTTCGATTCTTGACCATCATCCAGCAACAATCCATGAGCAGAAAAATACTGATCGTCAAAAACATCACCCACGAAGGGCCGGGACTTCTTGAAACACTGCTCTGCGAGCACGGTATCGCATGGCACAGTGAGGATCTTTCAGCAGGCGGAACCTTTCCCGATCCACGGGGCTACAGTGCTCTTGTGGTGCTTGGAGGACCCCAGAGTGCCAACGATGAGACCCCTGCCATGCTGCTACAGCTCCGCCGTATTGAGCAGGCGCTCCATGAGGAGATCCCCTGTCTTGGAATCTGCCTTGGCATACAGTGCCTTGTAAAAGCGGGTGGAGGAAAAGTGGTAAAATCTCCGGTAAAAGAGATTGGTTTTATTGACCCCGAAGGGAATCCGTACCGCATTGATCTTACCTCTGCAGGCAAAAAGGAGGCTCTCTTTGGCGGACTTGGCAAGAGCTTTCCGGTCTTTCAGCTTCATGGAGAGACGGTGGAGCTTGCATCATCAGGGATGGAGCTGCTTGCAACCGGCAAACACTGTCCAGTACAAGCTGTCAGGGTTGGAAAAAACGGCTATGGCCTGCAATGCCATTTTGAATTGACCGATGCAATGTTTTCGAATTGGTGCGATATCGATACTGACCTGAAGGGTATGAATCGCCACGACCTCCTGGAACAGTTTGAAACAATCAGGGAGGAGTACCATTCGACCGGTCTGAAACTCCTGCACAACTTCCTGCGGATTTCCGGCCTTGTCTGAACCGCAGCGCTTCATGATCGATCCACGGCGCATCCGCCTCCTGAACGAGAACCGTGACGGCAAAGGAACCGTGATCTACTGGATGTCACGCGACCAGAGAGTCCGCCAGAACTGGGCACTGCTCTTTGCCCGCAGAAAAGCCGAACTCCTGCAGCAGCCTCTTGTGGTGCTTTTTACGCTTGCGCCCTCTTTTCTCCACGCTCCACTCCGCCATTACGATTTCATGCTCAAAGGGCTGCAGGAGGTTGAAACTGATCTCAAAACGCTCAACATTCCCTTTGTACTCCTTCAGGGCAAACCGAAAACAGAACTTCCCCGCTTTGCTGAAAAGATAAAGGCAGGAGTGGTGGTCACCGATTTTTCACCACAGAACATTTCCGGAAAATGGAAAAAGGAGGTTGCCCGACAGCTCACCGCTCCACTCTATGAGGTCGATGCCCATAACATCGTGCCCTGCTGGATCGCTTCCGGTAAACAGGAATATTCTGCCAGAACGCTCCGTCCGAAAATCAATGCCCTGCTTGGTGAGTTCCTGACCGACTTTCCCGAGCTTGAGCCACTTGCTTCGCCCTCTGCATGCCAGCCGATCGACTGGAGCGATGTATACCGTAACGTGCATGCTGACCCGGATGTGCCGCCTGTTGAGTGGCTGAAACCGGGAGAAAAGGCGGCAAAGCAGTGCCTTGAGAGCTTCCTGCGAAACCGCCTTGCCTCGTATGCAGAAAAGCACAATGATCCCAATGCAGGGGCAACCTCACATCTTTCGGCCTATCTGCATTTCGGCCAGATCAGTGCACAGTTTATTGCCATGCAGGCCCGGAAAAGCGAAGCACCGAAAACTGACAAAAAAGCCTTTCTTGAAGAGCTGATTGTACGGCGGGAGCTGTCAGATAACTATTGCTGCTATAATGATCACTATGACTCTTTTGAGGGGATCCCGGCATGGGCCCGGGAGAGCCTGAAGCAGCATGCGGGCGACCGGCGTGAGTACCTCTATACTCCGCAAGAGTTTGCCTCCGCTACAACGCACGACAGGCTCTGGAATGCCGCACAGCTCGAACTGATAACAACAGGGGTAATGCACGGCTACATGAGGATGTACTGGGCAAAAAAAATTCTTGAGTGGAGTGAAACCCCTGAGCAGGCATTTGAGAGCGCCATCTTCCTGAACGACCGCTTCGCCCTTGACGGAAGGGAGCCGAACGGCTACGCCGGTGTTGCATGGTCAATCGGGGGACTCCATGACCGTCCCTGGTTTGACAGGCCGGTCTATGGAAAAATCCGCTACATGAACGCCTCAGGATGTGCACGAAAGTTCGATGTCAACCGGTACATAGCCCGCTATGCTCAACCGAAACCTTCAATTACCGCATAAAACTTTTACAGGCAATTTGCTGCCGTTACCACATCCCATATCTGATCGGCCTTAATCGATGTCATACATGGAGTTTCCTGAGTGCAGGGCGTTCCATACTGGATAGATTGATCAGGACCGATACAGGCTGGCTCACACCGTTTTGCTGCTGAAACATGAAGATGCTCTTTATACCCATAAACCGATGAAAGCGTCGGACCCCACAGGATAATGGCGGGCGTTCCAACCAACTTTGCCGCATGCATGGCAAAACTGTCTGTCGATATCAGCAGATCCGTCTCCTTCAGCAAGGCGATCAATTCGAGTGGAGAGGTAAGACCCAGCAGGGAAAATGCGCCCGGAATATAGGGTTCATGAATCCGTCCGGTTTGTATAACGCTCCAGCCATTTTGTTGAAACCTCGCCACCAGATCGGCCCACTCTCTCATCTCCCACTTTTTGCGTGGCGAGTCGGTGCTGGCTGAAAAAACAACACGGGGACGCAAAGGAGGCAACGAGGGCCATCTGTACGTTAACTTCTCCATATCAGGTAACCACAGTTGTTCAGCAACAGGCAACGGCAGATCAAACTTTTCGGCAAGAGAGTGAAATGCCCTGCCCCCCTGCCGATAGCGCTCAGTGCTCCAATAGTCAGTGCCAATCAGTGTTGCATCTTTTGGCGGATGGCCAATCCCGCTGATCGCCGGATGATTGGCAAGAAACGGAAGATATTTCATTCGGCGAACAAGCTGAAAACGAGTGCCTGGCTCACGGTCAAGAACGAACTTCAGCACTCCGGAAAGCATCAACGTGTCACCGAGTCCGCCGACCGGATTAATCCAGATGGGAGATTCCTTCATAACGCACTCCGGTAATCGGTTCAAAATATTCGACAATGAATTTTTTTTGAGCACATCCCCATGGACTGCTCGAAAGAAGATTGCCCTGAACAGCCCATCCATCCAGAGGGCAACCCCCATGGCACAGACCCCAAAAGCGACAGTCAGCACACTCATTTTTCAGAAGATGCGCATTACGATCTTCCAGCGCCATCCGCTGTGCATCATGCAGCACCGTCTCAAAGGTTTTGTCATGAAGCATACCATAATCAAGCAAATCCCAATCTTCCGACCGGCCACAGTGCGAAAGATGGCCGTCAGGGGCTATCGAAATATGTTCACGCATACAGTTCCCGCTGAAAACACAACCAAGCGAATGACTCTGTTCCATGATATTGCAAACAAGTGACGAAAATGGTTCAACCCTGCCATATCGTTCACGATGCTGCCACCATTCCGGAAAAATCTCTCCCAGAAAGTCGGCATATTCATCCGGAGTGACCGCAAGATCAGGTCGCCGGTCACAGTACAGAAGAACGGGATGAATGTTGAAACTGCCACCCGTAACATTGACAAGATGATGAAAAATTTCACGAGATCGATCAAGGGCTGGCCTGGTCAGCACATAGATGATTCCCACACCGATACCACTGCGTTCCGCAACCATTTTTCCCCGCAGGAATGCCCTGTTATAGGCCACCGTATCACAAAGCTCCCCCGCTCCCCGGGCGCCATCAAGCGGGTCATAGCTGGATCCGAGCGAGGTTATCCGCAACTCCCTGAGAACACTTGCCCATGCATCATCCATGAGCATCAGATTGCTTTGCATGGCAAACTGAATCCGGTCACCGGTCGTTTTACAGAGCGTATGAAGCAGTTCACGGCTTTGCGTATAGAAATGCTTGCCCATCAGGAGCGGTTCACCGCCATGCCATATCCAGTTGACTCTGCTTTCAGGGTGCGCTTTCAGATACTCGTCCACGCGCTGAAAAATCAACCGCAAGGTCTCCACCGTCATATCATCGAAACGCTTCTTTTTGGCAACCACATCACAATAGGCGCAATGTGAGGTACAGCGCTCGGTTGGTTTTACAATCAGTGTGGGCATGGCTTCCCTTCTCCGAACTGCTTGAGCCGGTAGAGACGGGCATCAATAATTTCAGTAAAAAAATCCTGGCAGGCCGGTGTGCACTGCGCCTTCCACTCACCAAAACAGGCCCGCCAACCCTGGCAATTAACGCAGGAGTCACGAGTGACAAATTGCTCGTTCAACGTTTCCTGTTCAGGAGGCGGCTGTGCAATCATGGTTTCAAACAGCTCGATGGGCGCATGAGGGCAACGGCCATACACCGCGTAAGAGAGGAGATCACTTAACGCCTCCCAGTCAATCAGGCCGGTGGAGAGATCGAGCGATACACGAACGCCTAATGAAGAGAGAATCCTCGCCTTCGTCAGGAATTCACCGGACACCGGAAGCAAGGGTATCTCTTCATGCTGCGTAGCGGTTCGCATGATCCACTCTGCCGGACGGCAGGAAAAATCTACAGGTTCTGCAGGCATGTATTGATCTCCGGAAGACGGATAGAAGGTTCATCTTTCATGGCTGCAAGAATATGGGCCGCACAGCCACCCTGACAGCGCCCGATTTCGCGATGCTGGCACTCATCGCACTCATAATGAATGCCCCCCGATTCAGCTCGAAGATCGCCCAACCGCGCACGAAAATGGTCAAGCAACTCGCCAAGAGAGGCAAACTCATAGAGCGAACGGGGCGCAAGCCGTGAAAGCGGAAAACAGGACCAGACCATCATGTCTGGGCCAATATCCACCGCCGGTCCACACCCGAAATGCAGCGGAGTTGCAATCCTGAAAAGCGTGCCCAGCTCTTCATCGGTAAAAGAGCAGAGCGTAAAGCCACAATCAAGCTCCATCTGCAACCGGTTACGGGCAAAATCAGCGGCAAACGAAAGCAGCCGCTGCATCGCTGGACGAATTGAACTTACAGAGAGGCATTGATTGACCGCACCGGGAATGGGAGCAGCAAGACCGAGGCGCAGATGACGCTTGAGGCCAAAACGATTGATCAAATCAAAAAGAAAGAGAAGATCGAAATCAGGACGGTAGATATTGAACCCCGGCCCGCACTTTGGGCCAAATTGCTTCAAAAAATATTCAACACGCTCGTTCTCCTTCTTCGGAGAGCATGAGGGCTCATTCAGATTGCAGACAAAATCGAGAGGCATGAGCAGATCAACCGGTAAAAAACTCTTTATGGTATCGGTCAGCTCCTGCGGTATCGCCCCGCTGGTAAAAACGGTGACATGAAACCCCCGTTTGAGCAGATAGAGCACCATGTCGGGAAAGTGCTTATGCAGCAAAGGTTCGCCGCCCAGCAACGACAGTCGCTTCTCGCCCGATGATTCAAAAAAGTCAGTGACATAGATCAAATCTTCCCAACTCACCTCTGCGGAGAGATCATTCATGTTCATCTGCTCACTCGCAAAACAGTAAGGACAACTTCGGACGCACCGACGGGTTAACAGCAGATTAGCCATATCGCTTCACTTTTTTATGCGCTGCCTTTTGCATGGCGAAAAGCACGGTTACAACAACACCATTGTCAAGATGAACAACCAATCATTTCTCCTTTTTCAAGGGCGCATCAACCACCTTGTTAACCTCTTCCTCAATCTCGCTCTGCGCTCTCTTCAGCTCTTTCATCCCTTTGCCCAGCGATTTGGCAAGCTCTGGAAGCTTCTGGGCACCGAACAACAGCAAAATGATAAGAAAAACAAGAAGAAGCTCCTGACCACCTATTCCAAACATCCTCTCTCCTCTGGGTTTACGTGATTAATATCTGCCAGATCCATTATGGAAGCAATCCATTTTCCCGCGCAGCAACCTGCTTTACTTTTTTTTGACAGGGGGCAAGCCCCCTGTACCCCCAAATGGTTAAATTGATAAATTGTTCAAAACGCCCGGACAGGCCGCACCCGCCACTCGTTGACCTTGTTGTCGACAAACTGTGACCCATTGCCAATATTTTGATTCCATGCGACAACTGCACTATACTCCGAAGAACTCCAGTAATGGCTGGGAGCAAAACCACCAAAAACACTTTTTTTGTATTGCTTGCAAAGCTCATACAGTTCGTCCCTACTCGGCAAAAACCAGTCGCTATAGCCTCCCCCCCTGTAGGCACTGACCACTGCCGCTGCACTGTTCGGATAGTCTGATACTGGATATCTCAACAGAATCTGTTGCGTATTTATCCCTCCAGCTCCGATCCATGTATATGTTCCTATGTCTCCGTAAGCATAATCTTCTCTCGATACATCTCCCTCACTGCGGCCCGTACACCATCGAAACCGGCTGTCATATTTTTCTCCATTCCACCTGTCTTTATACTTCTTGTTGATATCTTCCTTTGCCACAATAAGGCCGTGCTGGCCAGAACCGTCGACATAAAAGATAATTCCTCCTCCATAAGCCTCCCCAATCCTGCTCTGCCCCGGAGCATTTGAGTTATGTGACGAATAGGGGCTGTATGAGCTATACAAGGAAGAGTACGAACTGTATAAGGAGGAGTAAGAGCTATAAGATCTATAAGAGCTGTAGGAGCTGTAATTGTAATAACTGGATGAGTAGCCACCAGAGGAGGAATAAGAATAGCCAGATGTGCGGTAGGACGACAAATAGCCGGAACTGGAAGAGTAGGAAGAGGAAGAATAGGCGTACGATCCATAGTAAGGGGGAGAGTACACGGATAAATAAGGGTTAGAGTAATAGCGGTTGTCCCAGGCAAATGCATCTCGTCCCAAGGTAAGGGAGGTTATTGCACCCGCTGCTCCGAGAGCCAGCATTTTTATAGCTTCCCGCCGGGTTAACGGCTTCTGCTGCCTATCCTGATTGTCCTGCTTGCCATCCATAGTACTCCTCATTTTGCTGTTTGATCATGGGTTATACAATCTCTCTTTAGATCGGGTACTCATTAACCATCTACAAAAAAAGGCACTGCCAGGCAGTACCTCTTCCCCTGAAAGCTTACGCCCGTCAGGGGAAAAGTTTCGACCTCTTATTCTAAAACAAGATCGATGGTGCGGCGCTGCAGATCCACGCTGTTCACCTTGACCTTGACCCGCTGGCCAATCTGCAACCGTTTCTTGCGGCGTTTTCCGACCAGGGAGTAAGTTGCCTCATCATATTCGTAATAGTCGTCGGTGAGGTTGCGCATGTGCACCATCCCCTCGATGGCAAAATCAACCATTCTCACATAGATACCGTAATCGGTCGCGCCTGAAATAACGCCGGGATAGACCTTGCCGACATGGCTGGCCATATACTCGACCTGCTTGAGCTTGATCGACTCACGCTCTGCCTCGACGGCACTTTTTTCTCGCTCGTTGGATATCTGGCAGACCGTCTGAATCTTGCCGGTCAGCTCAGCAAGGCGTGTTGCGGAGATTTTCCGGCGTTTCTTCCGGAGGTTCTCATACTCAAAGAGCATGCGATGGACAATCAGGTCGGGATAACGTCTGATCGGCGAGGTGAAGTGGGTGTAATGCTCAAAACCGAGGCCGTAATGGCCTACATTGTCGCCGGTATAGACCGCCTTCGACATACAGCGCAGCACCAGTTCGCTGACCAAAAATTCAATATTGGATCCCTTCACCTGCTGCAAGAGCTGGCGAAGTGCTGAAGCGGAAACAATCGGTCCCTCTTTGCCACGGTTCAGCTTGAGGTCAAATCCGAGTCTTTTGACGAAATTGGCAAGAATGAGCACCTTTTCCTGCTGTGGAGCGCCATGCACCCTGTAGATAATCGGCTGTGGCTCTTTCTTGTTCTCCTTGAAGGTTTTGGTGAGATATTTGGCCACCTTGCGATTGGCAAGCAGCATGAACTCTTCAATGAGACGATGGCTGCCGAGACGCTCTTTCTTCATAACCTCAAGCGGCTCGCCCTTGCTGCCAAGCTTGAAGCGAACTTCCTCCGTTTCAAAATCGAGTCCGCCATGTTTGAAACGCTTCTCCCGCAAAATAACACTGAGGCGGTCAAGCGCCTGCAACTCATCAACAAAATCTCCCTTTCCCCGTTTCAGAATCTCCTCGACATCTTCGTAGGCAAAACGACGCTTGGAGTGAATAACCGTTTTGTTAAACTCATGCTTGCTCACTTCACCAGCGTCCGTGATGGTCAAGAAAACCGAAAATGCCATCCGGTCAACACCGGGGTTGAGGCTGCATATCTGTTCAGAAAGTCGTGCAGGCAGCATCGGAATCACCCGGTCAACGAGATAGACCGAGGTGGCCCTTTTGAGCGCCTCGCGGTCGAGGGGAGAATTTTCAGGCACATAGTGCGATACATCAGCAATATGGACGCCTATTTTATACTGACCGTCATCAAGCATCTCAATCGACAGTGCATCATCAAAATCCTTTGCATCGACAGGATCAATCGTAAAGACAACCTTGTCGCGAATATCGAGACGGCCTTTGAGATCCTCTTCGGTAATACCCTCACGAATGGAGGCCGCAAAATCAAGCAGTTGCTTGTCGAAGGTTTCGTCAATGCCACGGCTCCGGGCAATGGCGCTTACCTCAACAGCCGAGTCGCCAGCAATACCCAGTATCTCAAGCACCTTGGCCTGAATCTGCCCCTCCTTACTGAAATCAAGCTCCCCGACAAGCACCTTCTGGCCATCAACCGCCTTGAGGGAATTTCTGATCGGCACAATGATTTCTGGCAAAATCTTCCTGTCGTCAGCCTTGAGAACAAACTTGCGGTTTGCCTTGGTCAGCGTACCGACAATAGTGGTGATGCGGCGGGAAAGAACCTTCTGCACCGCGCCTTCACAGCGCTGATGGGGGGTCGATTTTGAAGAATAGGTATCCGGCACCTTCGAAACAAGTACCTCGACTTCGTCACCATGAATGGCGAGACCCATATCGCCAGCCTTGATGAAGATATCATCATCGAAACCCTCAACATCAACAAAGCCGTAGCCATTGGGATGCGTTGTGATATGGCCGGTATAGCTCTTTACCGTGTACTGCTTTTTGCCAGGAAGAGGAAAGGGCTTGGCCTGCTCAAGATGAGCTTCGTAGGTGGTGGCATCCGTACCCGATATGCCGTAACAGCGGTTGGAGTCCTTGTCAACAGTTCCCTCCTCCTGCAATTTGTGCAGCACATACCAGAAACCGGGTAACTGTTTTGATTCGGTATACCCAAGAGCCTGTGCCAGCTCTACCGACTTGAAGCGCTCGCCATCGTGATCAGCAAAAAAGGTAACAATTTCAGCCGCAAGGGAGCTCTCACCCCGCCTGAAAAGAAACTCGTTGATAAGAATATGATCATTCGGCTTCACCCTCTCCCCGGTAAACTGCACCGAAGGCTTATGTGCCTTGTTACCGGAGGGTCTTGATTTTCGTTTAAAACGTTCTCTTGCCACTACATTCAATCGTTTATGTTAGCATTCCATTTTTCCTGGAACCATGCACCATTGCACAATACCCCGCTCTGTTCAAGCAAAACCTTTTGAGATTTCTGAAAGTTAATAACATCAGAATACTTCAGCAAAAAATCAGCAATACGGACAATGAACATGCTTGAAACTCATGATGATGCGAATGCAAGGGGAAAAAACCGGCGCGTTGAAGAAAATAAGTAACGGCAAAAAGGTTAATTTCCTGTTTCAGGGAAGTTCTGTCAATAGATAAGGTCTTGAATGAAACTTTAGACTTTCAACATAATGAAAAGTAGCCACAAAACACCTTGGACAGCGGCAATTTTCATTGTTTTCGCTGTATTTGCCCTTTTTATAACAGCAAAAGAGCTCTCTGCCGGTACCAATTCTTTTGAAACCGTCTCAATCGCTGCTCATGCATGGATGGCTGAAAACCTCAACACCAGCAATTACCGCAACGGCGACCCGATACCCCAGGTAGATAACCCTGAAGCGTGGAGCAAACTCACAACAGGCGCCTGGTGTTATTACGAAAACAAGAGCGAGAACAACATGACCTACGGAAAACTGTACAACTGGTATGCCGTCAACGATCCAAGGGGACTTGCGCCCGAAGGGTGGCATGTCGCTTCAGACGGCGAATGGCAGGAACTGGTGACGACGCTGGGCGGGGAGAAAGCAGCAGGCTCAAAACTGAAATCCAAGATACTCTGGAAAGAGCCGCTTGTTGGTGCAGACAACAGTAGCGGATTTACAGCTATTCCTTCAGGCTACCGCAGCAGCAACGGCAATTTTGCGCTTCTCGGCAACAACAGCGGCTTCTGGACATCAACAGAAAACAACGCCTGGTCGGCATGGTACCGCGAGATGTACAACAGCTATTCGGCCGTGTACCGCATATCGAGCAGCAAAACACAGGGCTTTGCCGTGAGGTGTGTCAAAGAGTGAATATCAGGCAACTTTCTTACTCACCTTCACAAAATAAACCAGCCCGGTGCGTATGCATTCTTTCCCTGGCTGGTTACAATGCCCTCAAAACCACCTTCGCGTGCGAAAATAAGCCATCATGCCAGCAACAGTGAGCCCCATAAATCCAAGCAGTGCAAAAAATCCCCACTCCCGCTGAAGACCCGGTATATAACGAAAATTCATACCGTAAACTCCGGCAAGGAAGGAGAGAGGCATGAAAATGGTTGCGATCGTGGTCAGCACCTTCATGATCTCGTTCATCCGATTGTTGACTATGGCCAGCCAGGTATCGTACATGCCGAGAACAATATCACGGTAGGTTTCTATGGTTTCGTTGATAAGGATGACGTTGTCGTATACATCCCTGAAAAAAGGCCAGGTTGCTTCATCATCGATGACCTTGTAATGGTCACGGCTTATGCTGTTGATGATCTCCCGCATAGGCCTTACCGATTTCCTTAAAAGAATAAGCTCCTTTTTCAGTGTATAGATCGATTCAAAGGTTTCCCTGCCGGATGTTGTAAAAAGCTCCTGGTCGAGCAGTTCGATACGGCCTTCAAGCTCTTCAAGAACAGTAAAATAACTATCGACAATGGCATCAATGAGGACGTAGGCAAGATAGTCTGCTCCCCGTTTTCTTATCCCTGTCCCAGGGCTCTTGATCCGCTCCCTTACCGCATCAAACATATCTCCCGGTTTTTCCTGGAAGGTGAGAACATAATTTTTTCCGATCACCATGCTCAACTGCTCATCGACAACATCATTGGTTATCTCTTCAAGTTCAAGCGTTCTGAGCACCAGAAAGAGATAGCCCTCAAAATCCTCAAGTTTGGAGCGCTGATCGGTATGCAGGATATCTTCGAGGATCAGCGGATGCATACCAAACAGCTTCCCCGCATCCTCAATAACCGACACATCATGCAGTCCGTCAATGTTGATCCAGAGAACCCGCTGATGATCTATCCATTCCGCACATTCGGCAATACTCTTCACCGGCATGTGAAACTCACGCTCTTCATCGTAACCATAAACCGTAATAATGCAATCCGCTGTTTTCTTTTCACCGATGTGAAGCAATGTCCCTGCTGGCTGCCCTACCGTCCTTGATAGGTTGCGCATCACCTTTTTCATGGGCTTAGGAGGTACATGAGATGCCTTTGCATGGTGCTGTCTACTCTTTTTAGCTCTCATAAAACACTGTTCTTGTTATGCATTGCTCAATACCTGAACAATCCCGTCTCCCCCCTGCCCCGCGACCATTGCCAGTTCCTGATTTCCGGCATATCCTCGCCATATTGACGGCACCTGCCCTTTCGCGAAATTTAACGGAAAACAGGAAGAATACCACAGCCGCAATCAATGTCAGGAGATCCTTTGGTTACGTTGCATTACAAAAGTTATCCTGCAGATTTCCAACATGCACATTGACATGAAGCATCTATCGATCCATTTTTCTCTCTTCCATGCTGATGATGCTGTAAAAAAAGTTATACAATCAGCACTTTCAATTCGCAATTTGTAGGGAAAAAACACTCTACCGTAAACTGACAGCAACACTTCCGCAGTTGGCCAAAACATTTTCTGTTATTACGATAACCGGGCCTCGTCAATCAGGAAAAACAACGTTGGCAAAAGCCGTTTTTGCCCTCATACCCCATAACTCTGCTGCGGAGTAGTTGATTGGTAACTTTTTTTACAGACAGATCATCCACAAGCTTTTTTGAGGACCAATAAACATCTAACGATTGCCTCAAACTGATCCGGACAGGCGCTCCTTTAATTCGGCAGCAACAACCTGGCGGCCAATCGCATGGACAAGGCCGGGAGCAATGCGATAGACCAGCGCTGTCAGACGGGCACGGGCAGGGACAAGGATAAGTGCCTGGTTACGTTCCACACCCCGCAGGGCGGCATGAACCATCTTGTCCGCCAGACAGGGAGTACCGGCAAGCCTTTCGAGATAGCGACGGACGTTTGGTCGCCAGGGAAGCTCGTGCAGGTCAGGAGGTATCCCTGCATCGAGAAGAGGAGTATCAACGGCTGCAGGACAAATGGCACTGACACGAATGCCATAGCGGGCAGCCTCGAAGCGAAGACTTGACGTAAGTCCCACGACAGCGTGCTTTGTCATGGCATAGGGTGAGAGCAGCGGTGAAGGAGCGAGGCCTGCCAGAGAAGCCATGTTCACGATATGGCCGCCACACTGCCGGATCATCAACGGGTAAGCTGCAACCGTACCGTTCACTACTCCGCGGATGTTGACGTCAATGATCCGGTCAAGATGTTCAGTGTCAAAATCATGGAACTCACCGGCCATAATGATTCCCGCATTGTTAAACAGAAAGTCAATACGGCCAAACGCTTCTGCTACGCTCTCGATAACCTCCCGCACTGCGGAAGCATCGCGAACATCAAGTACCACAGAATGGGCTTTTGAACCAAGTGCCTGAGCAGCCAGTCGGATTCCTGCACTGTCAATATCGGTGACCCAGACTTCCGCGCCACGGGCGATCAGCGCCCTTGCGAGTGCCAGTCCGATACCGGAAGCAGCTCCGGTCACGACGGCACTTTTACCTTCCCAGTATTTTTTCATGGCGTTATCATTCGAAGTTTTCCCAAGGGGAATTAAGTCGTAAGGCGTAAGCCGCGCTTCATGATAGACTGCAAAGCGTTGGATATTCCCTATATTGAACCGTTAGACCGGAAATTCCGGAATAAGCTTCCTGTATTATCAAGCATGTAATGCATTCGATTTATGAATACACCGGCTTCAGAATATATCCATAAATTGATTCCTGAATCCCTGGATGCAGTGCCATTTCATTCGCAAGTAAACTGGATTGAACGATTGGTGGCACATAATGTTCCATTTCATCTGGCTGTACATAAGATTACAGCAGCAAAGGAAACGCCTGTGGAATATGTGGAGATGCATAACCACTCTTATCCTGAACTCAATATTATCCTTGGTGACGATGAGGCATTCGAGTTTAAAGTCCACCTTGGAACCAATGTTTATCAGGTTAAATCACCATCAACCATTTGGATTCCTGCTGGAATGGATCACTTCATCGTAGCCGTAAACGGTTCCGGATATTATATATGTATTATTTTTAAAGAAAGCGCAAACGTAACCTATGAATCGCTAACCGGACAGTCCTGAGTCATAAGGCTTCTTCAAAAGAGAGCCTGAAAGTAATTTGTTCAATTTTTTTACAACCGGACATAGGTAACATGAATTATACGATTGAAAGAGCCACTCTCGATGATTATGCGGCTATCCTGAGCGTCATGGAACCCTGGAACATGCATCATGTGCCTTCGGCGGAGATGGAAGAGCTTGATCTTTCGTGTTTTTTTGTAGCGCGGCTTGCCGGTCATATTGCAGGAGCTGCCGGGTATAAACTGTTGTCGCCGGGAGAAGGAAAAACAACACTTCTCGGAATTCGTCCGGAATTTTCGGGTATGGGAATTGGCAAAGCTCTCCAGGATGCACGGCTTGAAGCGATGTATGAAGCCGGGGTCAGAAGAGTCTTGACCAACGCGGACAGGCCGGAAACCATTCTCTGGTATAAAAAGCATTACGGTTATTACCAGATTGGAATACTGAAAAAAATATGTGATTTCAGCCTTTCTGATGTCGATCACTGGAGCACTCTTGAGATGGATCTTGAATCGTATATGCTCTCAAAACCTGCTCAAGAGGCGTCTCGAAAAGCCTATATGGAACTGAATGATCCCCATCCGCTTTCAACCTATCCACCCCTGATCATCAATGCATGCCTGACAGGGATGGTTCCGACAAAATTCAGTAATCCTCATGTGCCGATCCATGCTGATGAAATCATTGAGGATGCTTTACGGGTCTTTGACGCAGGCGCAAGGGTTGTGCATCTTCATGCGCGAGATAAACAAGGTATTCCGACTTCAGATGCAAAACAGTATGAAAAAATTATTTCCGGCATAAGAAAAGAGAGGCCCGGAATGGTCTGTTGTGTCACCACATCGGGCAGAAACGGTCAGGGGTTTGAGCAACGTTCGGAAGTACTTCATTTAACCGGCCAGGCTAAACCGGATATGGCAAGTCTGACACTTGGTTCCCTGAATTTTTATACGGGCCCAAGTGTTAACTCAATCGAAGTGATTGAACATCTTGCCATGACCATGAAAGAGAAGAATATCAGGCCTGAAATAGAGGCTTTTGATACCGGAATGATCAATCTGGCCAAATATCTCGAGCGGAATAATATTATTACTGGGAAAAAATATTTCAATCTTCTTTTTGGCAATATTAATACAGCGCCAGCAACCCTTACAAATCTTGCGGTTATGACGGAGTCGCTGCCTGAAAACTCTCTCTGGGCAGGTGCTGGTCTTGGACAGTTTCAGCTTCCCATGAATGTTGCCGCGATTGTAGCCGGAGGCCATGTGCGCGTAGGGATAGAAGATGCGATCTATTTCGATTATGCCAAGGAGGTTCCTGCTACCAATAAAAATCTCGTCAGCAGAATCGCCCGCATCGCTGAAGAGATGCAGCGCCCGCTTGCAACAGTAACGGAAACAAGGCAAATGATGGGATTGCCAAGTCAGGCTTGATCAGACAAAAATGCAGGTCGTCCAATGCGATGGTTGTCGTCTGCCGCAATCATCGCTTCAGCAATTGTCTCAACAAGCGCATCCTGGGCGACTGGTTCTTTCAACAGTTCCGCTGATGACGATGAAAGCAGTGCGTGAACTGCTATTCTGGATCCCTCAACAACGATCACCTTGCCGTCACAACAGGGAGAAAGTGCGTTGAACAGAGTGCGCAATTGAACCACTCTTGACGCCCTGTCCTTCGCGTCTGGTAAAAGATGTGTACCTGCAAGCACCAAAAGATCAAATCGCTCAAACGGCAGACCGGTGTGCAACACACGGAGATCATTGATGCACAGGATCGCCGCATCAACACTTTTGTCTCCCATGAGAATTCGCCCTCCGTTATACGGGTCAACGACCCCGGCAGTGATTGTTGTGGTCCCAATCGAAACACCTTCATGATCTCCTCTTCCGGTGACGAGACCTGCGCTACCCAATCGGAGTGCAACTGCTGCGGCCACATCCAACTCCTGAGGTGAGCCAACAATGACAGTAATCGGAATGCGCCCGCTACCCTGCACCAGTTTGCGAAGAATCTGCGGATAGATATGTGCCGATGTTATCTCTCCCAGATTCGGCTGAGCATTGACTTCGCAAACCACAGCACCACTTTCACGCCAGGAACGGCTGATATCGGGTATCAACACATCAACCCCGGCAAGATCAAGCCGCAAAGCAGCCGTAGCGCGAACGGCAAGCAATCTGTTATCAGGATGAACATGCTCAAACACCGCTACAGGCATACCACCACAAGCCACATTGGCTCTACGGCGAAGTCGAACAAACTCACCCTCTCCGGGAACAGTGCCGAAACCCATACCTGCTTTCGAGAGCAACGATTGCGCTTCATCATCAAGCACAATTCGTTTGAGTGATGCATGAGGGCCCTCTCCACGACGGGGATCAGCGTTGAGAAGTTCAACCAGTGTCTGTACCGAGCTTTTTCCGTCACCGGTTACACCACCCGGCAACCGTTCAATAGCCCAGATCAGCTCCCCCTGAAAGACCGTTAACCGGTAGTCGCGCCCGTCATAGTGCTTCTCTACCAGAATGCTACGAGAGCTCTTTTGAGCTACAGCAAAAGCCTCACGCACTTCATCCTGCGTGGTCAAGCCTGCGGCAACACCTACACCACCATCAAGATCAGCCGGTTTTACCACAACAGGAAATCCAAGATCACCTGCAGCCTTCTCTGCGCCACTACTCTCTGTAACCATAATATGATCGGAGACAGGAATACCCGCACGTCGCAAAACCGCCGCCGTCAGGGTCTTTATTCGGGCTAAACGGGTTCCAATCTGGGAGGTTTGATCGGTAAAAGAGCTGTCGAGCAATCTTGATCGGGATCCGTAACCAAACTGATAAACCTGCCCGGCAATTTCAGAGCAAGGAATCCCCAAATCAAACGCTGTTCTTACAAAAAGGGGCATATTGGCAATTTTTGGCCCCATCCGCTTGAGTTGCTTTACAATAGCGGGGAATTCCTCGATTAAAGCATGAATATCCCTTTCGGCATAAAGCTTGTTCATAACATGCAGAAGCCAGGACAACAACTTGCCCGTCGTTTGATGCGATGAGGGAATTGTTGGAATCGCAATGAGTGCAGAGCGAGTTTCTGGGAAAAAACCAAGAACCTTTCCCTGCTCAAAAACAGGAACCCTGATCGACCGCTCTAATCTGCTCATCCAGAAAAGCAGAAAGTTGATGGCATACAGCTCATCAGTATGACCGGATACCCTGTGTGGCCTGGCAATATCGCCTGGAACCTCGCCAAGAAGGTCAGAAAGCACTTGATCAACTCGGGTCAACCACTCTTGACAGTTATCGATAGTTATCGACAAACGTACAATCAAAGAAGGGTGCTGCAAACCATACATAAAACCCTTGATCACCAAAGAATTTCCTTCCACCTTGATTGCGACGGTATCTTCGATGCTTTTCAATTCATTGCTCATCTTGGAGAATAAATTGGTTTAAAACAGAAAATTGGACACCGCTCAGCCAATTCATAATGGCCCTGTCGAATATCCACAACATTAACAAACGGCAAAGCCAGCTTCCTAAACGCTGACATTGTCGGAAACGTGTACCGGGTATCCATTTCGTGATAAGCATCGATGGTATCAATGGCTGTGCGGGGCCACCCGGTATTTTTTGCCAATTGATCTCTATCAGGAAAAAGCCTTTCAAATGTGGCATGGATATCTGTTACAGCAACACTCAACTCTTCATCCGGAATAATTGCCATCGCCACCCGCCACTTCAGAGCATGAAAACTTCCGATCTGACCTGCAAGTACCTCGGCAAGAACCTCTTCCAGGGATTCCGATCTCTCCGGTCGAATAAAACACCGCAACACAAGAAGACCAGTCCGCTTCAGTACGCGTGCCGACTCCGCAAGCACATTCCGGTAGTCATCCGCGCATGGTAACACGGTAAAACAGCCATCACCAATAACCAGATCTGCCGATTGATCAGACAACGGCATCTTTTGCCAGGATACCTGCTGAACAGAAGAGGGATTCCGGGAATGCGGGGACCAGACTGAGGCAATCATGTCTGCGCTGTGATCAAAAGCCAGTAATCGGGTATTTTTCGGCCAGGAGAGCTGAACAAGTTCAGGAGTAACCCCCAGAACAACGACAACGGAATTCTCTTTGCTATGAGATAATGCCGGAGTCGAAAGCATCATCATGATGCGTTGATCTTCTTTCGTTGGACGAAGTGGGGAGCCTACCCGGCTCCATTTTGTGGAATGGCTTCTCCAAACAGCATGAATGGGATCTTTCTGCATAGACACTTATCCTGAAACTATCCTTCAAGTGTTCCAATATAAAGATTCTCCCTCAGTTGCATCACATTAACTCCGTTGATGTCATTTTTCATACAGAAAACATCATGTTCTCCATAACGCTATTGCCAAAATTTCCATAGATTGGAGAAAGAAAAGTCTGAGAGTATTCTTTAGCCCTTTTCACTATGGACTTGCTTGCCTGTTTTATTGCAGGGATGCCGAAAGCAGAACTGCACCTGCATATCGAAGGGACTCTTGAACCGGAGTTGATGATTCTCATCGGAAAACGTAACGGGGTCTCGCTTCCCTACCCTGACGGCGAAGCCGCCCGAAAGGCTTACAACTTCACAGACCTCCAATCATTCCTCGACATCTACTACCGGGCCACCTCTGTTTTGATAACCGAGGAGGATTTCTACGACCTTACCATCGCCTACCTGCGCAAGGCAGCATCGCAGCATGTCCGGCACACGGAAATTTTTTTCGACCCACAGAGCCATACGGCACGCGGCATTGCGTTTGAAACGGTTATCCGGGGCATCGAACGGGCGCTTGAAGAGGCAAACAGCTCCCTCAATATCTCGACAAAGCTCATCATGTGTATCCTGCGTCATCTGAGCGAACAGGAGGGGCTGGAAATTTTTGAAAAAGCCCTTCCATGGAAACGATGGATAGCAGGGATCGGCCTTGACTCTTCCGAACGGGATAATCCGCCAGAAAAATTCAGAAAGCTCTTTGAACGTGCTCATCAAGAAGGGTTTCTGACCGTCGCCCACGCGGGCGAGGAAGGGAGCGCAGCTTCAGTAAGGAACGCGCTTGATATTCTGCATATCAGCCGGATTGATCATGGTGTTCACTGTATGGAAGATGAGGCCCTGATCGATGAACTGGTACGCCGCCAGATTCCACTGACCGTATGCCCACTTTCCAACGTCAGGTTAAGGGTCTTCAAAAGCATGAAAGAACATAACTTAAAAAACATGCTGCGGAAAGGTTTGTGCGTTACCATCAACTCGGACGACCCGGCCTATTTCGGTGGCTATATTAACGAAAACTATATCGAAGCGGCAAACGCTCTTGACCTTGACCGTAATGACATTATCCGCCTTGCACAAAATTCATTTGTTGCTTCCTCTATCAGTACCGTTCACAAAGAGTTCTACCTGAAGGAGATCGACCGTTACATCGAGCAAGAGAGCTACTGAACCATCTCACTTTTTTCCAATGAGCGAACAGCATACCAGCTCCACCATAACCCCGCTTTTTTCGGCAGAAACAATCGGAAATCGTATCAGGGAGATCGGCAAGGAAATATCAGACGATTATGCAGGGGCAACACCCCAGAATCCTCTTCACCTTATTGTGGTTCTTAAAGGGGCCTTTATCTTTGCCGCTGATCTTGTCCGCACCATAACGGTACCCTGCACTGTTGACTTTATTCATGCATCAAGCTACGGATCTCAAAAACACTCTTCTGGAAACGTCGCCATCCGCCACAACCTCCAGGTTGAAAGGTGGAATATCCTTCTGGTTGAGGATATTATTGACACAGGGCTTACCATGCAGCAGATAACCGCCGAACTGACGGCATTGAAACCTGTATCACTGAAGATATGCTCACTGCTCGACAAGCCGGAAGCCCGAAAACACCCGGTCGAAATTGCCTATACCGGATTTATTGTACCTGATACCTTTATTGTAGGTTATGGTGTTGACTACAACGAACGCTACCGTGAACTCCCCTCCATAGGGGTGCTCAACTCCTGACCGGAGCAGAAACACCCTCGCACACCACCTTTCCCGCAGCAGAAAAAGTATGCCGCGCCACTTTTATGGCAAAAGATCGAGAAAAAACACATAAATGTCTGAATTATTATTATATTCAGCATAATAAGCCTTATTTTTTTAGGACTATAAATCAATCTGACTTAAATAACAAAATATAACGCATTGCCCGACAGGGTTCCTTGTTCACTGAAGAAACCGCCATAATATGCGCATAGAGAGCCACCACAAAACTTCTCATTCCATGATCAGGCCCTGGATCATAGACACAACGCTGAGAGACGGAGAGCAGGCACCGGGTGTAGTTTTCAGTGGCGACGAAAAAATGGAAATTGCCTGCCTGCTTGCCGATGTCAGGGTCAACGAACTGGAAATCGGGTACCCGGCCATCAGCGATGAGGAACGAAACACGATCAGAAAAATAGTTGCACAAAAGCTGCCGGTACGCCTTACCAGTTGGGCACGGGCAAAATGGCAGGATATTGAAGATGCCTGCCTCTGCGGCACCGAAGCCGTTCATATCAGCTTTCCTGTTTCTGCGTTATATCTGGAGCTTATGGAAAGAGATTATGCATGGGTACAGGAGCAGTTGATGGAGCTCATTCCAAAAGCTAAAAAATATTTTGATTTTGTGAGCGTTGGAGCACAGGATGCCACAAGGGCAGATGCCGCATTGCTGGAAAGTTTTATTCTCGATGCCGAAGCATGCGGCGCGGACAGGGTAAGAATTGCCGATACAGTCGGCATCGCAACACCGACATCAGTGATCGAGCTGGTAAGCCGTCTGAAATCCGCATGCCATATCGCTCTGGAATTTCATGCCCATAATGATCTCGGTATGGCAACGGCCAATGCCTATACAGCTCTGGAAGCGGGATGCCATGCGGTCAGCGTTTCAGTAACAGGACTTGGCGAGCGGGCAGGAAATGCCGCGCTTGAAGAGCTTGCCATAGCACTGAAGTTATCAGGAAATTACGAAACCGGCATGGATACAAGAAAGCTTTCCCATCTCTGCACCACTGTAAGCAAAGCGGCGGGCAGAGATATCGTGGATCAGAAGCCGGTTGTAGGCAAATCGGCATTCCAGCATGAATCAGGCATTCATTGCGCAGCGCTTTTGAAACATCCGCTCTCCTATCAACCCTTTCTCCCGGATCAGATTGGACGCGACAGATACGAACTGGTGATCGGAAAGCACTCGGGAAGCGCATCATTACAACATTTTTTTTCAGGCAGAGGAATCATCATGACAAGAAGCGAAGCGAACCATCTTCTTGCTCTTGTCCGCAAAACGGCCACTGAAAAGAAACGGGCGCTGAAGCCGGAAGAACTTGAGCGCATCTACAACAACGCACTTTTAGTCAAATACTGATCATCATAGGGTAATCATTATGCTCATAGCCCAGGAACAGGACCACAGCAGCATCACTCTCCTTGCTGAAGTCAGCAGGACCATAACCAACGAAGATGACATCAACAAGGTTTTAAGGCTTGTTCTTTTCATCATGTCAGAAAACATGAACATGCTCAGGGGCATGATCACGATTCTTAACCGTGACAGCGGTGAAATTGTTATCAACGAATCATTTGGACTGACGGAAAAAGAGAAGGAGAGGGGACGTTATCAGATTGGCGAAGGAGTTATTGGCCAAGTAGTTAAAAGCGGCAAAGCGCTTATTGTTCCCTGTATTAACGACGAGCCGCTCTTTCTCGACCGAACCCGATCACGAAGCAAAACGAAAAAAGAGAGTCTCTGTTTTATCTGCATACCTATCAAGGCGGGAACAGAAATCATCGGCACCCTGAGCGCAGACCGTCAACTGGAACCCACAGTTGCAGACAAGCGCACAGAGATGCTCCAGTACTATGTTGACCAACTCTCCATCATAGCCTCCATGATATCACAGGCTGTGCGTATCAAGCAACTGGCACACGAGGAGAGCGAAAAAAAATCTCCGGAGAAAAGAATCGAAGGATTGCCTTCAAGGAATAAGCATCATGCGGAAGAGCACGACGAGGAGACTCTTTCAGAAGCCGAACGCCCGGCAAATATCATTGGTAATACGAAACCAATGATATCGCTCTATAAAATGATTGACAAGATCGCAAAAACCAATGCGACCACGCTGGTGCTGGGTGAGAGCGGGGTTGGAAAAGAGCTGGTTGCGAGCGCTATTCATTTTAAAAGTCGCCGGAACGAGAACCCGTTCATCAAATTCAACTGCGCAGCATTGCCGGAAAGCATTGTCGAAAGCGAGCTCTTCGGGCATGAAAAAGGGGCTTTCACCGGAGCGTTATCGACCCGGCAAGGGAGATTTGAACTTGCCCATACCGGCACCATCTTTCTTGATGAAGTTGGCGAACTAAGCCTGTCAGTGCAGGCAAAACTGCTCAGAATTATACAGGAAAAGGAGTTTGAACGGGTAGGAGGATCAAAAACCATCAAGGTTGATGTACGGGTCATTGCCGCAACAAACCGTAACCTTGAAGAGTTAATAAAAAGCGGACTCTTCCGTGAAGACCTCTATTATCGACTGAATATATTTCCGATAACCGTTCCCCCGCTCCGCGAACGCAAAACAGACATCTTGCTGCTTGCCGATTATTTTGTTGAAAAATACAATGCGGCTAACCATAAAGGAATCAGGCGAATATCGACAACATCAATCGACATGCTGATGCGGTATCACTGGCCAGGCAACGTCCGCGAACTGCAGAACTGCATCGAACGGGCGGTCATTTTAAGCGAAGATAACGTTATCCACGGCTATCATCTCCCTCCGACACTCCAGACTGCCGAATCCAGCGGTACGCCCTATACCGGTTCTCTTCAGCAAAAACTTGATGCGATAGAGAAAGAGATGATTATGGAGGCACTAAAACGAACCCAGGGAAACATGTCACGAGCGGCACTACAACTCGGACTTTCAGATAGAATCATGGGACTTCGCATAAAAAAGTTCGATATAGACTACCGAAAATTCCGCCCCTGACCCCCGGGGATAAAACAGTTTTCCATACTGAGGTCAGGTAGAATAAAGAGCACGATATTTCTCAAGGTTTTCCAGAATCTCACCAGCCCCCCTGGCAACGATAGTCTGGGGATCATCGCAGATATGGACGGGAACATTGGTTTCCTCATGGATTTTTTTGTCAATTCCCTTGATCAGCGCTCCACCTCCAACAAGAAAAAGGCCTCGATCAAAAATGTCCACCGAAAGTTCCGGCTTGATGACCAACGCTTCGAGGCTTTTTTTAATCGATGTTATAATCTGGTTGATCGGCACAGAAATAACTTCCCTGATAGTGACCGAACTGACCTTCCGGATTTCAGGAAGTCCGGTCTCAAGATTGATGCCCCTGACATCCATGGTCAGCTCCTTTTCCAGCTTGTAGGCCGAAGCAATTTGTACTTTAATATGTTCAGTTGTCATTTCGCCAACTGCCATATTGTACTCCTCGCGGAGGTGCCGGACAATCACATCGCTTATATCTGCCCCGGCCACCTTCACGCAATCGCCGGATGCTATACCATTGAGTGAAATAACAGCAATTTCCGTTGTACCGCCACCAATATCGACAACCATATTCCCTACAGGCTCCTTTACGTCAAGCCCGATACCGATAGCCGCCGCCATAGGGTTTGTGACCAGGTAGATTTTTTTGGCACCGACGTGTTGGGCAAAGTCGCGCACAGCCCTTTTTTCAACCGGAGTAATACCCGATGGAATACTGATAACCATATGGTGAATTCCGTATGAAAAGCGGGTTCTCGTCTTGTTGATCAGTCCCTTGATCAACTCCTGCATCGCCTGGTAATCTCCAATGGCACCATTGAAAAGCGGTCGAACAGTGACAATGCCTGGATGAAGTTTATCATGCATGATAAGAGCTTCAGTCCCGAAAGCCAGAACTTTCCCCGTATCACACTCTCGGGCAACAATTGATGGCTCATTGAGAACAATACCCAAACCGTGGATATAAATCAACGTGTTCGTTGTTCCAAAATCAATAGCAATATCACGGTACAAATTACTGAAAAAACTCATCTTTTTTTAACACTCTCGTTATACAAAATTCAACTTGATTCAGAAACAATTTACACGATTCAAAGCGTAAGTGCAATGTAATTATTTTAAAGCACTTGCTGATCTTAAAGACGCTGATGACTCGACTGCAATATTATTTTTTTTGACGACTGATAAAAAAAATAATAACAACAGCACCAAAAATGCATGCCTATTTCTGCATACCGGCAAGAAAGAGCCCGATCGCATCAATCTCTTCCTCGCTGAGCCTGAACTCCCCTGCCCCGATAATTCCCTCAACCTGCGCAGCATTGCGCCCGCCGACAATTGCGCCGGTTACCGCCGGGTTGCGCAAGGTCCATGCGATAGCAACCTCCCCGGCAGATCGTCCATGTGGGGCACCAATCTGCTTGAGCAACTCAACCAACTCAAGGTTCAGAGAGAGACGCGGCTCCTGAAACTCCTTGTTCTGGCGACGCCAGTCATCCACCGAAAAGTTGGCGGCCCGTTCACGGCTCATCGCCCCGGTCAACATGCCTGAGAGCATCGGAGAGTAGACAATAACACCGATGTTCTTCTCAAGACAAAAGGGCAACAGCTCTTTTTCAACAGCAGGCCGCAACATTGAATAAGGCGGCTGCAAAGAGGCAACAGGCGCAATGGAGATAATCCTGTGCAGTTGATCAACACTGAAATTTGAAACACCGATATGACGCACCAGCCCCTCTTCCTTCAGGCGGGCCATCTCCTGCCACCCCTCTTCAAGGTCATTATCAGGATTTGGCCAGTGAATCTGGTAAAGATCGATAGCATCAACCTGCAGCCGTTTCAGGCTCGCTTCGCACTCTCGCCGTATCGAATCAGGCTTGAGACTGAATCCAACCTGGCGGGAAACACGATCCCAAACCATAGAACATTTGGTGAAAATATAAGGCTTCTGCTTCATGCCGCCAACAGCCTTCCCCACAAGCTCCTCCGAATGACCAAGCCCGTACACCGCCGCAGTATCAATCCAGTTGACGCCAAGCTCAACCGCACGCTCAACTGCCGTTATCGCATCGCCATCATCCTGAGTGCCCCACCCATAAGCCCAATCAGCGCCACCGATAGCCCAACTGCCAAAGCCGACCGGAGTGATCTGCATATCCGTATTGCCCAACTGTTTTTTCTGCATCATCGTTTCAATCTGTTTAAAGTTATGCCGCAACTGTTTTTTCATAAAACGGCGAAGGAATGGTCGGATAGACACGGTAGACATGACGGAAAATCTCTTCCGCTCTCCCCTTCACCTCCTCTTCAGTATAACACTCCACCGGAAGTCCAGTATCATCGCTCCAAAGAAAATTTTCAATTGCCGTGCGCACCGCATCGCGTGTTGACTCTTTCTCCTGCCAGTGGTCAATCCTCAGCTTTTCAGCCTTCAGCGTTTCAAGCAACTCCTTCGCCACACTCTTGATTCGGCCCCTCTCCTGCGGAGTCAACTCCTCCTTTTTCAGCAAATCAAAAATAGCGAGCGACTCCTCGTCGAGCCCTTCGCGCATAGCCCGGCTCTCTTCCTGATCAAGTTCCTGCACCAAGCGCACCAACTCCTCAAAGGTACCCTCAATCGAGGGACGATCTTTCTCCCGGTTATAAGCCTCGACAATCTCCTCATAGTGGCGCTGAAAGTTGGTGCGGAGCGGGTTCCGCTCTATCAGTCGCCTCAGTTTCCCGTCAATCGCCTGACTAAGATTCTGGACAGCACTTCGCTTGACCCTGCTCCGCTCAAACTCCAGACGAAGCCGCTCAAAGTCGATTTTGCTGATATCAAAAGGCTCCTGTGTCTCGCCCAGCCTGCCCGGAACCACCTCGATGGCCGCATCTACAAGACTATGGAACTGTCGGATAATATCGGTGATGTCGGCCTGCTCGCGATCTTCCTGCAGGCTTTTGTAGAGGGCGTTGATGGCGTTGTAATCGGCTCGAACTCCATTGATTCCATCGATGTTGATAGAGGACTTGAACTTTTTGAACAGCTCCCGGCACATCACCTCAAAGCGCTTGCGGCTCTCATTGTTTTCATTGACCGCCTCCTTGGCTGCAAGAAGAGCTGCGTTACGGTCGAAACCGCTTTTGGTGATAACATCATCGAGAGAGGCGCCGCGCCCGACGAGGAAGGAGCGGATAACCATTATCGCCTCAACAAGATCAGCAAGCAGCTCCTCATTTGGTCTGGTGGGATCACTCTCTCCCCCGCCGCCTTGATGGCCATCGTCACCAACGCCGGCAAAGGTGGCCAGCGCCTTGCGCAGGTGGCGAAGAATACCGCAATAGTCCACAATCAGGCCGTTGTTCTTCCCTTCGTTGACCCGATTGGCCCGCGCAATAGCCTGCATTAGCGTATGCGCCTTGAGCGGCTTGTCGAGATAGATGGTGGCCAGGCTCGGCACATCAAACCCGGTCAGCCACATCGCACAGACAAAAACAACGCGAAAAGGGTGCTCCGCCTCCTTGAAAGCGTCGTCAAGAGCCATGCGCTGCATGTTCCGGAAACGGGGCTTCGTTTTCATCGAATCCGGCAGCTCCATCCCCTCCTTGATCAACCGCCGATGAGGCAGAATATCAAGATCCCACTTGCGGAACTTCTCCACCTCCCCCTGCTCCTCGCTCACCATAACCGCCATCAGCGTTTCGCGCATCCATGCAATCTTCCGTTGAAGCTGAATCTCCTCCTGCTCATCGACAACCGAGGGCCGCTCACGCTCAAGCTCCCCGATCCGCTCCTGCCAGTAGAACTCAATCAGCAGATACATGCGGACACAGGTGATCTTGTCGATACAGACCATCATCGCCTTGCCCGACTCCCAGCCGTTGGAGTAGTGATGCACAAAATCACGCGCAATCTGGTTGAGGCGCTTTTCAGCCGTGATGATGTGATAATCGCGCCGAAGCTCCTGCTCAAGCCGCTCAGTAACATTGATATCGTCAATTTCAAGGCTCTCAAGCTTCGCGGCAATGCGCTCATTCAGGTCACCCAGCGCCAAGCCAAGCTTTTCACCACGAGCATCATAATAGAGCGGCACCGTCGCCTTGTCGTCCACTGCCCGCTGAAAATCGTAGGTCGAAACATTATCGCCAAAATCACGACGGGTAAGCTCATCATCCTTGAAAAGCGGCGTGCCGGTAAAGCCGATAAAACTGGCGTTCGGCAGCGCATTGCGCATATTGAGCGCCAGCATCCCGTACTGCGTCCGATGCGCCTCATCGGTAATAACAATAATATCCTCCCGGCTGGTATAACTCTCCTCCGGCTTCACCTCGATGTTGAACTTCTGGATCAGCGAAAAAACATACTTCTTGTGCTGCCCAAGTAACGCGCAAAGGTTCTGCCCGCTCGAAGCACGGCAGGGGTCGCGGTCGTTATCCACCACACCGCAACCGGCAAAACTCTTGTAAATCTGCGTATCGAGATCGTCACGATCGGTGAGAATCAGAAAGCTGAAGTTACCGCCAAGCTTGCGATGCACCTGGCGCGTAAAAAAGAGCATCGAATAGCTCTTCCCCGACCCCTGGGTATGCCAGAAGACGCCAAGCTTCCCCTTGCGCTCTCTGCGCTCCACAACCGCATCAAGGGCACGGTTCACCCCCAAAAACTGGTGGTTGCGGGCAACAATCTTTTTGGTCGCTCCCGAAGAGTCATCGAAGGCAATAAAATTCTCAAAGAGATCCAGAAAATTGCCCTTCTGGCACAACCCCCTGAGCAAGGTCTCCATCTCCACAACCCCCTTCTCACGCTCAGCAAGCCGCTTCCACTCATGAAAATGCTCCCACCGGCTGGTAATGGAACCAAGCTTCGCCTTGTGACCATTGCCAAAAATAAGCAGGGCGTTGTGATGAAAAATATGCGGGATGGTATCAGTATAATCTTTGAAATTCCTCTCGTAGCCCGAACGAATATCCTTGCCGATGTTCTTGAACTCCATGAAAAGCAGCGGCAAGCCATTGACAAAGCCCACAATATCAGGACGCCTCCGGTAGAGGTCGCCCCGAATCCAGAGCTCCCGCACGCAGAGAAAATGGTTGTTCAACGGCTCATCAAAGTCGAACACCCGCAACCGCTGCTTCAGGCGCTCCCCCTTTTCATTCTGGTAAGTGACCAGCACCCCGTCGTGGAAGAGCGTGTACTTCTCACGGTTCGTCGCCAGCAACGTCTGCGTCGCCGTCGTTGTCACAATCTGCCGCAATCCGTCGTCATAAGCCGTATCAGGCAGCCCCGGATTCAGCTCAATCAACTTCGCCCGTAGAATACGCGTCAGCACCACCTCCCGGTCATCCCTACGCCCCAAGAGACTGTCGGGGCCAAAATCCTCGCGGTTATGGGCATAGACCGACTTCCAGCCCAGTTGCCGCTCCAGATAGTCCGCCGTCGTTTGCTGGACGAGAGAGTCTTCGGTGTAGGGCGATGGGGTCACAGGCTCTGCGGTTTCAATGTCGCCACCTTTTCAGTAATTACTCTTGCTGGCATGTTTGCCCTGAAATTAACGTATCTGACCGAATAAAGCATCACATATTTATCGTTTACACCGGGATTCTTTACTTCGCGTGTATTTGATGAATTTCGAATCGATTCAAAAGGGATGAATTTTCGTCATGATGATCAATCAGCATTTGATTTTATTGTAGAGACCGATTTTTCTGAAAATGAATCTGGCACTACGGTATATATGCTTATCAAGCGTGATTCAACGCGTGATATCCAGGCGGTTTTTGATGATTATGCCGGGCCGGATGAATTTCAGTTTAACAAAACAGTTATTCCTGTTCGGTTAGCGCAATATGAAAATGAGAAACTTGTCTCTCGATCCCAGGCGAAAAGGCTGTTGTCTCGCATAGAGAGGTTCAAGCATGTCATTTTTGACTTTGACGGAGTTTCGGCTATCGGCCAGTCATTTGCCGACGAAATTTTTCGTGTTTATGCCCAAAATCATCCTGACATTGAGTTGTTGCCAGTAAATATGGAAGCAAACGTTGAGAAAATGGTGAATAGGGCTCTTTCGTCGAGGGGAACGAAGGAGAAGGAGTGACAAGATATCGACCATCTATTGACCATCTATTGACACTTTATTGACATTTTGACAAACAACGTCAATATTGCAAAATACTTTAAAACAATAGCTTAGAGATTTATCCCAGGAGTTATGGACACAAGTTATGGACGTAACACCCTTTATTCGGGCCAATTGTGTCAATAACTTTCTACAGTTTCCAATATATACATCCACGTTTTTCTCCCTCAATACGCAATTCGCCCTTTTTACATAGGCGATTCAACGCAAACCGAACCTGACGCCGATTGATTTCCTTGCCTATTCTTGCATGAATTTCGCCAATCGAAGAGCCCGGATAGCGGCCAATATCCTCCAAAACAAGAGCATCAAGTCTATACGATTCAATTCGTGCCAAACTTGTCTGAGCGGGGAAATTCAATCTCCTCAACAAATCCGGGGCCACATAGTAACGAGTCCCTTTGGTTTTGCCCGTCTGCCGCACAAGATCCCATTCCAGCAAACGGCCAATCCATACTTTTATCTCTTCAGTGTCAACCAGTTCAAGCATACCAAGCAACTCGCTTGCAGAAAGAGATTCATGCTGGGCAAGTAAACCAAGCACAATCTTTTCTCTTTGCCTGAGAGAGTAGGTCTGGTCAGCCTTGGTCAGAAAATCAATAATCTCCGGTTTTACAATACGTTTTTCAATAATAACCGTGACAGAATCCATCCCCTCACGCAATTTCGGCAACTGACGCCCTTGAGAGAGAAGCACCTCATAGAGCAAATCATAGCCGCTCCCTTCACGCTCCATAAGACCGAGGTCGTGAAAAACCCTCGCCAACTCATTATTGCGTCTGACGGACTTGTGCAGGATATTTTGAGGAGTCACACCCAACGGCAGCAAACCAGGATTGACAATTTCAAACTGATCATCCCGCAGATTAAGATAGATGTCGCCCCGCTGGGTGTAGGGACGATGCACCAGCGCATTGACCAGCAGCTCCTCGTTACTCTTCTCCTTGACCGAAGCTTTACGGATACCTCATTGTCTGCGCTGTTACGGCAAAACTCATCATGGCAGAGATGAATGAACGCCTTTCCGTTATTCCTGTACCACCTTGCGATGCAGGGAAATCACTATGATACCGATTGTCCCTCGCGCAAGTCAACAATATCCATACTGTGATAGAGCGCAGGTAAATTGGCTGACTTTATGCGAAACTGACTGCGCTGTTTCGTGCGTGGCCGTGTTGAGGCATTCTCAAGTTTGATGCCTGGGTCATAATATACCTTGCCTTCTGCCATAGCTTGCAGGTACTTTATAAAATCCGTTCCGGTGCCTATGCGTATCCGGGTTTCCGTACCAGTATTTTCGTTCCGGTAACTGAACGCATTGGCTTGGGATGTATACCGCCTTGTTGTGCTTCCGGTTCCATTTGGTCATAAGTGCGTCATATCCCCAAACCGCAGCCTCTTCACCTTCGCGGTTCATCAGAGTTATTCCTCCCGTTGCATCAATGATCTTTCCCGTGGCCCTGTCAAACCCTTTCAGCACAATCTGAAGGTTTGTCAGACGATGATACTCGCCAACCTTGTGAATACCTCCAACATTGAACCGATCTGTACGGTCAGAGGCACCCGTCATATCGGGATAACCGAATTTCCGAATAAACGCTTCAATGCCCGCTGTCCTGTAGTACCCGCCTGTTGGCTCAGGGGTCATAAGAGTCAGTACACCACTGTTGATACGCTGAAAGTTGCTGACGCTGTACTGTTTTACCTCGTAGCCAAGATAGTCAGGCTCTGAACGGCTGTTGGGAAGAATATCAAGTTCTGCTTCGAGTGTCATCCCGCCACAATTAGGAGCTTCACAGGGTAATGTGACACCGTTTTTGCCCAGTTTTCTTGGGTCTCCGCATAATTTAGTGGAATGAGAGGATAAAATCGTAGACCGCAGTATTTCAATCCTAACCTCCAAGATGCAAAAACTAACCGAGCATTACCAGCAATTACTGGGATTTCCTGCCATCTGGGAGGTCGATGATGTCAACCTTTCCGTCTCTGGTCTGAAGATAGAAGTTCACCTCCGTTTTGTAGGAGATGAAGTAGTATGCCCTCAATGTGGGGCGCGCAGGAAAGCCTATGACAAGGCCCCCGAACAACGTTGGCGGCATCTTGATACCATGCAATTTGAAACAATCATTATAGCACGCATTCCCCGGTGTCAGTGTGAAGCATGTGGAGTAAAGACCATAGCCGTTCCTTGGGCTGCCCCCCATTCCCGTTTTACACTCCTGTTTGAAGGCTTTGCCGTTGCTCTACTTCAGCACTGTGCCAGTGTGCAAGCGGCCTCAAATATCCTTAAGCTTGATTGGCATGCTGTCGATCAGAT
>CAIJPS010000093.1 GCA_903822595.1 uncultured Chlorobiaceae bacterium | reverse complement strand
CCCTGGAGAGCCGATGGTACTGCCTAAAAGCGGGAGAGTAGGTCGTCGCCGAGTTTTTATAAAAAAGCCCACCACTCAACATGGTGGGCTTTTTTTTTGATCGATTTTGAACACTCAGGACATTCGCACTGGATGGCTGCCCAATACCTTTTCTGCGCACTGTTTTTTGCTTTCGCGGCTTACTGTGTTATTTTGAACACTTCTGTCATTGACCGGAACCTCGGTCGTGCATGTCTTAACATTATAATGATCAGACGGAATGGATTTGGACTCCTATGCCTTTACCTTTGAGATGAGCGTGCGTGATTATGAGTGCGATATACAGGGTATTGTCAATAACAGTGTTTATCAGAACTACCTTGAGCATGTCCGCCATGAATATTTAAAGCATGTCGGTATTGATTTCAGCGAATATGCCCGGCAGGGAGTCAACCTTGTGGTGGTGCGTGCAGAACTTGATTATAAATATCCCCTTGCTCCAGGCGACTCTTTTGTGGTTGGTCTCAATATGCGCAGGGAGTCAGCCCTTAAATTTGCCTTTTATCAGGATATTTTCCGTATGGGAGACAACAGGCTGATTCTTAAAGGAAAAATCATTGGAACAGCCCTGAACCAGCATGGACGTCCTGAAATTCCTGAAGCACTTGCTGCTCTGCTGAGTCCATGCCAATAAAGCGATTTCATCGATAAAAGAACAAGAAGAACGTATGAAGCCATTACTACAGGTTGGTCACTCCTATCTGGCGCTCAGTCAAGGAGAACAACAACTTCGGGATGCCCTCTTTGAAGAAGCGGCAGAAAGTTACAAGCGGGCATTGGAGGTATCACGCAGCATACCGGAAGAGGAGGCGTTTGACTATGAAGGCTTTGATGCCTTGTGCCACACAGGCCTTTCCGGTGCCTATGTCAAGCTTTGCCGTTACGAGGAGGCCCTTCATTCAGCAGAAATCGGACTTCGCTATTTTAACCGCAGGGGTGAGCTGCATCAGGATGAGGGTAAACAGTGGATCGCTGCCGTGCTCAATCGTGCACAAGCCCTCGAAGGTACTGGTCGAACGGAAGAGGCACTGAAAGCATTCCGGACTGCCGGTGAGATGATTGACGAGCGTAAAGGTGAGATGCCCAATAAAGTGGAACTGCAAAACATGATTGAAGAGCATCTCTCTTCTCTCCAGGCGCTCATCACGGATAAAAAACCTGCTGGCTACAAAGCCTGGTGGGAATTCTGGTCGTAAGATGTTTCAATGCAGCAACATAAAAAGATACTCGTCATAAGGCTCAGCTCCATCGGAGACATTATTCTTACCACTCCCTTGCTCAGGAGTATACATAATACCTGGCCGGAAGCGCAGATCGACTATTGCACCAAATTACCCTTTGTCTCGCTTCTTGCTTCAAATCCCCGCCTTTCAGCGATTTATACGCTTGAACATCCGCCGACAGACAGCTATGATCTTGTCGTTGATCTTCAGAACAATCTCCGTTCACATGCTCTTGTCCGTTCCCTTAGTGTACAGCGTTTGGTGCACTACCGGAAAGCCAACTGGAAAAAATGGCTGCTGGTGCAATGGAAGATCAATCTGTATGGGTCATGCCGGAGTGTGGTAGAGCGCTACCTTGATGCCGTCAAAGAGCTTGGTGTTTCTGATGATCTTCAGGGGTGTGAACTTTATACATCTCCTGAGCAGAAGGCCTTTGCCCAACCATATTTTGTGGAGAGCAGAAAAACGCTTGCTCTCTGTTTTGGCGCAAATCACTTCACCAAGCGTTATCCTCCGCAAGGCTTTGCAGCGATTATCTCTCTGCTCCTCAAAGAGATGCCGTTACAGGTTCTTCTTCTCGGGGGAAAAGAGGATGCCTCGCAGGCAACAGAAATTATGAACTCTCTGCCGGATGCCAGCCGTTCAATGGTTGTCAACCTTGCAGGAAGATGCTCACTCATGCAGACTGCAGCGCTCCTTGAACGCTCTGATGCCGTACTGAGTAATGACACCGGGCTCATGCATATGGCTTCCACGTTTGGTCACAAGCTTTTTGTGCTTTTTGGCTCCTCCTCTGCAGCATTCGGTTTTCTTCCCTACCATGCGCCATACGAACTTTTTGAGGTAGAGGGACTCCGTTGCAGACCCTGTTCGCATATCGGCCGGGATCGCTGCCCGAAAGGGCACTTCCGATGTATGAACGATCTCTCTCAAAGCCTGATTGCCACCAGGATTCTTCACCACCTCAAATGATCTGCCACATGACGAAAAACGTGCATTCCCTTCTATTTTTGCAACAGGAATGCCAACCAAAAGCATTTTCTCACAGGGTTGGAAAAATGATGCAAATAGCTTACCTTTGATGTTCAAATTTGCAGATGGTGTTCAAAGGGAGACCTTTGAAGCCGTGGGGCTGGTCTGCGCAATGCCAGACCCTCGCCATATTGCAAGCAACTGAGTCGGCTAATATTATCAGAATTTGCGCTATGGAAACAAACAAACTTTATGAATGTACGCTCATCATTGACGGAGGGCTTCAGGATGAGGCCATTACCGCAGCAATGGAGTTAGTGCAGAGGGTCATTACCGAAAAAGGCGGAAGTATCAGCAGTGTTCTTGAAGTCGGAAGACGCAAGACAGCCTATCCGATCAAGAAAAAAACCATCGGATACTATGCCCACATTGAATTTACTGCGGCTACATCGGTGATTGCAGAGGTTGAAAAGGTTCTTCGTTATGAGGAAGATCTGCTTCGTTACCTGATTATTCACCTCACCAGTGCTCTTCTTGAAATGCGCAAAAGGGTTGAGAAGTACAGTGTTGTCATAGGCAGTCCGGAAGACAATGCTCTTGCTGAAGCCGCTGCATCCGAAACCGTTGCAAAATAATAGTCAGGGTCGATTTGAACGCAAGCTGAGAAATGATTCCTTTTGAGAATAAACTGGAGTAGATGTTATGGCTGAATTAAAAATGCCGGAAATAAACAGTGTCGTCATTGCTGGAAATCTTACCAAGGATCCTGTTTTCAGGCAAACTAATTCAGGCGGAACGCCTGTCGTTAATTTCTCAATTGCATGTAACCGAAGATTCCGCGACAGCAATCATCAATGGCAGGAGGATGTCTGCTATGTTGGTGTTGTTGCCTGGAACAAGCTTGCTGAAAGTTGCCGTGACAACCTGAAGAAAAGTTCCGCAGTCCTTGTTGACGGTGAATTACAGAGCCGGACATGGAAAGCGCAGGACGGATCTTCCAGAACCGTTGTTGAAATAAAGGCCAGAAGAATCCAGTTCCTCAACAAGCGCAAGAAAAACGGCGAGGAGGATGACGAGGGCTTTATCGAGGATGATTGCCACGATAACCATCATGGAGAAATCCATGAAGAAGATCCCGGTCACATTTACGAATACAAATACCTTTCCTCCGATTGAGAGGACAGGGTAAGCCAAATTTTGTAATGAACTTATGAGACAAAAATTTACACACGCACAGGGCCACAAATCACAGGGCAACAAATCACTGAGCAACGCTTTGGCGTCGAAGAAAAAAGTGTCGAAGAACCAGGTTGTGTTTTTCGATTACCGCGACGAGCGCAAGCTGAAGAGATTTATTAACGATCAGGGGAAAATTATTCCTCGCCGCATTACCGGACTCTCTGCCAAAGAGCAGAACCTGCTTACCCATTCAGTAAAATGGGCACGGTTCCTGGCAGTTATCCCTTATGTTGTCGACGAATACAAATAACCAATTTCGCAATCTATTGAACGAGGAAGCTAAGCAGTGAAAGTCATTTTAAGAAACAATGTGGCTACCCTTGGCGATGCAGGTGATGTT
>CAIJPS010000092.1 GCA_903822595.1 uncultured Chlorobiaceae bacterium | reverse complement strand
TTTGGCCAAGCTTTCCATTTCGTCCGTGATTACTGCTGGTCGAGCCATATTCAGTATCCTCCTGTTTGTTGTCAAATTATGAACAATAATTGGCACAAAAAGAAGATACATTATAATCATCTTGATTGCAAAATGGAATTAAGAGTACGGTCAAGTGGTTTAACGGCAAGAAGGGATACGGTTTTATTGTGAACCCGGATGGGGGTGAGGACATCTTTGTCCATTACTCAAGCATTGTTTCTGAACAGGGATTCAAGTTTCTTCAGCAGGGTGCAGATGTGGAGTTCGAGCTGGAGCTGGAGCATAGCGGGAAAGGACCGTTGGCAAAGAATGTTCGTGAAATCCCTTCAAGTTTTTATTATACATAACCCGATGCCGGTCTGCTATCCTGACAGATCATGGAATGGATTGCTTTGCAAGGAGTGTTCACAGCGTTTATCTTTTTTTACGTTTTTATTGATAAACTTCCTGATATTGATGATGTCGTTACTGAATTAATCCCTCCTGTTATGAATATTGGTATCCCGAAGGAAATAAAAACAAAAGAGAACAGGGTTTCCTGTACTCCTGCAGGTGTTCGCCATCTTATCAGTGGTGGTCACCATGTTGTTGTTGAACGAGGAGCCGGTGAAGGAAGTGGCTTCAGCGATGAAAAATACCAGCGTTCAGGTGCTGTTATTGCCTCTTCGGCAGAAGAGGTATGGGAAAATGACCTCATCGTGAAGGTCAAGGAGCCTCTGGCACAGGAGTTTGCATTTTTTCGGGAGGGTCAGATCCTTTTCACTTTTCTGCATCTTGCCAGTGCGCCGGAACTTGCCCATCGTATGATCAAGTCTAAAATTACCGGGATTGCCTATGAAACGGTTGAGCATGGGGGGCATTTGCCATTGCTGGCTCCCATGAGCGAAGTTGCCGGAAAAATGAGCATCATTATGGGTGGCTTTTATCTTGCACGTCATCAGGGTGGAGAGGGCAAGTTGCTTGGAGGAATTCCTGGAGTTCTTCCGGCCAAGGTGCTGATTCTTGGAGGTGGTTCTGCAGGGACAAATGCCGCAAGAGCTGCCGCCGGTCTTGGAGCGGAGGTTACCATCATGGAGATCAATCAGGAGAGATTGCGTGAACTTGATACGCTGATGCCACCCCAGGTGCATACCCTCAATGCAAACGAACAGAATCTTGAGGAGATGCTTGCGGATGTTGATCTGATTGTTGGTGCCGTGCTGGTGATCGGTGCAAGCGCACCGAAACTGTTGACACGATCCATGCTTCAAAAAATGAAACCGGGAGCAGTGATTGTCGATATTGCCATTGATCAGGGAGGGTGTTTCGAAACCTCACATCCCACCACACACGAAAATCCGGTCTTTGTGGAAGAGGGGATTGTTCATTACTGTGTTGCCAATATGCCTGCCGCATATCCCCGGACTTCCACTGACGGGCTTACAGGTGCGACCCTTCCCTATATCAGAAGAATTGCTGATCTTGGTCTTGAAAGTGCCATGGTGATGGTACCCGGACTTTCGGGTGGGCTCAATACCTGGAATGGACAAATGATCCATAAAGAGGTTGCCCGCTCACTTGGTTTGCCGGTGCATGATAACCCCTTTATCTGAAAAGAGGAGTCATCCTGTTTGTACGGATGGCTCCTCTTTTCGGATTGGACAATGCTCCTGTCTACCTGCGCTGGATGTGGTTGATGACCTCAGCAAGCTGGTCGATCTCCTCTTTGGTGTTGTAGAAGGCGAGAGATGGCCGAATGGTGCCTTCCACGCCGAAGCGCCGTAACGAGGGCTGCGTACAGTGGTGACCGGTACGGACGGCGATGCCTTCGCGGTCGAGCAGTTTGCCGACCTCCTCATTGGGGAGATTGTTGAGCACAAAGGAGAGAACGCCTACCTTGTTGCGTGCGGTTCCGATCATCCGCAGTCCCGGAATCCCGATCAGGCGTTCGGTACCGTACTGGGTCAGTTCGTGCTCGTAACGGGAGATGTTGTCGAGTCCTATTTTACGCACATAGTCGAGTGCTGCCCCAAGCCCGATGGCGTCGCCGATGGAGGGTGTGCCCGCCTCAAATTTTGCAGGAGGCTCGTTGTAAATGGTCTCTTCGAACCGTACGTCCTGGATCATGTTGCCGCCGCCCTGCCATGGTGGCATCAGTTCGAGCAGCTCCCGCTTGCCGTA
>CAIJPS010000091.1 GCA_903822595.1 uncultured Chlorobiaceae bacterium | reverse complement strand
ATTCCAGTCCGGCAATGTGCCGTAAATCCTCCCAGGTCAATGGCAATATCAATCTCAAGGCTTCTGGAAAGATTTACAACATCAATATCTGAGAGATGCTGAACTTCAATAAAACGGTCAAACGCAGCCGCAGCCCTTTTTCTTATTGCATCCTCTTTGTCCGGACCGAATGAAAATGCAATGACCTCAAACGCCTCTCTGTCATGCTTTTCAAACAACTCGGCCATCAAATGCATCACTGCATGATTATGATAGTCCGCAGAGAAGTATCCGATGCGGATTTTTTTGTGTAGTGCACGTTTGGGAATTGCCGACAGAAGCGGCCTTGATGGGAATTTTTCATGCGAATAAAGCTCTACTGCATGTTTTTGCAATGCGGGAGAATCCAGCAGTGCAAAAAGAGCAAATGGAGATGAGGCTTTTTTATGGAGCTTTATTTTTTCGACAAGTTGTTTCGTGCTATGATCAAATGAGTTCCAGTCGCATATCTTCATTTTGGTATGCAGCCAATGTCCAAACAAAAAATCATCGTCTGGATTCAACAATATCGCTCGCTCATAACTTGATAACGCCGCCTCATATTGCCTGATCTCTTTGAGCGCGCTGCCACGGTTACGGTAAGCTTCTGCGTAATCTGGCTTCAATGCAATCGCCTGATCATAACTCGCAACAGCAGCTTCATGTTTGCTGATCTCCTGGAGGGCATTTCCACGATTAGTGAACGCACTTGCATAGTCTGGCATCAGCGTAATAGCCCTGTCATAACTCGCTACAGCAGCTTCATATTGTTTGAGTTCTTCGAGTGCAACACCCCGGTTGTTCCAGGCTTCTGCAAAGTCTGGCTTCAGCGCAATCGCACGGTCATAACTCGCTATAGCAGCTTCATGTTGCTTGAGCTCTTTGAGTGTATTGCCATAATTACTGTGAAATATCGCATTGTCCGGACATATTTCAATGGCTTTACCAATCAACTCAATAGCCTTGTAAAAATTTTTTGTCTGGGATGCAACTACGCCCGAAAGATGCAACGAATCAAAATGCCCGGGATCTAATTCCAATATCTCCTCGTAAAGCAGTTGCGCCTGTGCCAACTGACCCGATTGATGAAATTGAAAGGCTCGTTGAAACTTTGCTTTCGATTGATCTACCAAAACATTTTCCTTACCCTTCTTCATGGAGCGGTCTCTAAACTCTAACGATATTACTCCTCGAGCTCTCTTCGAAATGGGTTCTTCGTAAAAACAAGAACAGGGGTGATTAGAAATTCTGACCACTCCCCGCCCGCGTCACTCGTCGCCAATAAACTCCTTCTCCTCACTCTTGACAATCAGTACCGGACAATTGGCCTTGCGGACAACCGTCTCGGCAACACTGCCCATGATAAAACGGCTCAGCCCCTTTTTGCCATGGGAACCCATAATGACCAGATTGACATCAAGCTCTGCCGATTTATCAAGGATCACATCGGCAGGATTGCCAAACTCAACGGAGCACTCGGCCTTGATCCCTCCTTTGAGCAACTCCTGCAAAAGGAGCTGAAGATCCTCTGCAGCAGCTTTTTCAAGATCCTCTTCAAGTGGAACATAATTGAGCGTAATGTCAACAGCCATAGGCCTTGGCTCTACAACATTCAAAAGATGAACAGAAGCCCCCATGCCTGCAGCGAACTCCCTCGCATACTGCACAGCCTTGCGGGAAGCATCAGAAAAATCGATCGGACAAAGAATCACATGAATCTTGAACATGATCAGAATCGTTTAGGTTGCCTGGGAAGATGCCGGTGGCCTGCTTTCAAAAAACGGCTTGAACAGGTCCATTGGTATTGGAAAAACAGTCGTTGAATTGTTTTCTGCAGCGATATCCTTCAGTGTCTGCAGATAGCGAAGCTGCAATGCGGCAGGAGAGCCTGAAATAATCGTCGCCGCATCAGCAAGGCGCTGTGCAGCCTGAAACTCCCCTTCAGCATTGATGATTGCTGAACGACGCTCCCGTTCAGCCTCAGCCTGTTTGGCCATTGCCCTGCGCATCCCTTCGGGAAGATCAATCTCTTTCACCTCAACCTTGCTGACCTTGACACCCCAAGGCTCGGTATCCTTGTCGAGAATAGCCTGAATCCGGTCATTGATTTCATCCCTCTCCGCAAGCAGATTATCAAGCTCGCCCTGCCCGCATACACTGCGAAGCGTAGTCTGTGCAAGCTGGGATGTTGCAAAATGAAAATCCGCTACATCAACAATAGCCTTTATGGCATCAAGAACACGGAAATAGACCACCGCGCTCACCTTTACCGAAACGTTATCGCGCGTTATAATATCTTGAGGAGGAACATCAAGCGTCACCGTACGAAGATCAACCTTGACCATCTTGTCGATCCCAGGAATAAGAATAATAAGTCCAGGCCCCTTTGCCCCGATAATACGCCCAAGACGAAAAACAACTCCCCGCTCGTACTCCCTGAGAATTTTCACCGACGAAATCAAAAACGCAGCAAGCAGCAAGAGAACAGTGAAAACATTGAATTCTATCATGGCATCTACTCCTTTGATAACGTTTACTCAAAACAAACATCACTATCGAGCATTACACAACAATACAATAATCACGATTAAACCATTCCCTCCAAACAAGTCCCAACGCCCTCAGAACATCGAATGCTCTCCAAGCTCCTGTCCGGCAATCCCCTCTTTCAGCACCCGCTTGTAAAAATCATGCAAGGTATCGTTGCCATAAGATGGCGTCATGTCGGCATCATATTTCCCTGTCTCCGGATTAAGCACAAGCATCGACTCCGAACAATAATACTTGCCGATACGGGCGAACTCAGCCTTGTCCTCGAGTTTCGGAAAAATCTTTGCAAGCTTGCTCAACAAAGGAATAATGACATCGAACATCTGTATGGGCATTTTTTTGAACTTTGGCTTACGACCGAGAAGCTCAAAAAGCATTTCGCCCTGCTCCCTTGGTGAAATCGCCTTGCCCGGCCCTCCGACAGGCAATATTTTATTCTTCTTTTCAGGATCTTCAAGGCAATCAGCAATAAAACGGGCCAGATCCGACTCGCTGATCGGCTTGCAGGCAGTCAGTTCACCATTGCCGAACATAACAAAGGGTTTACCCATTTTCACTGATTCAACCTGACCGGCAATAGATTTGAAAAACGCTGTCGGACGAACAATCGACCAAATCAACCCTGACGCCATCAGCTCCTGCTCAAATTTCAGCTTCGCTCTCTGAAATTCAAGCAAAGGCTTTTGGACACAGATCGCCGAGAGCAGCACAAAATGCTTCACGCCAGCAATCTTGCCAGCCTCAAGAACATTATGTGTGGCCTGATAGTCGATTTTCCACGAATCCTTCACTCCCCCATTCCGGGAGGTAAGGCAGGAGATTACCACGTCAAAGTGCTCTCCCCTGATACCAAAATTAATAAGGGAATCCAAACTGCCGACATCACCAAACCTCACCTCGGAACCCTTCAATTGAGCACGAGTTTCACCTGCTCCTGTTTTAGAGTCAATGCCCGAACGTCCACGGGCAAAACTTACAACCTCATATCCTCTGGCAACCAGTTCACGAACAACATACTTGCCGATATAACCAGTTGCTCCAACAACAAAAACCCGTTCAGTTTGTCCTGCGGAAGAGTGCAAAGAAGTATTCACTGTTCAGAAAAGGGTTACGGTTCAAATGACAAACAACATCGCCAGCCCAAGCTCAGCAACTGCCCAAATGGCAAAGCGACAACCTGCTACACAGCACCAGTAGTAACATAAGGCATATAATCTGTTTATCAAATTTCTGCCACCCCAAGTGCCTGAAAAAACAGAGAGTGCTTCACGTTTTTTTTATTGATATGGTCATCGACTGAGCTTGCACGGCAAAATATTCGTTTTGAGGATACCGGAGGCGGACGGATGACGGAATCGAACTTGACTGAAGAGCTTGCTTCGGCGGTGGAGGATTGTTTGAAGGCTGAAGCTGTATTTCTTCGATCAATTATGTTATATTCGAGATTATGGGTGCGTGGTGGATCGGCGATGGTTCACTCATGAGTTTCAACGGAAGATTCAGAATAAACAGATTTTTTACAAGCACAACTTCCCTTATCACAAAAACACACATCAATTATGGCAAACGAAAACAACGGCGTTTTTTCCGACCTTTTCAATGCGGTCGGTACTCCATTACAGAATGTAGCTGACGGCGTAGGCAACGGCTTCAATTCAGCCCTTTCAATCGCCCAGTCCTGTGCCAATCTTTGTTGCACAGTCGTCACCACTTCCATAAACACAACCACAAAACTTATTGAGAGCGTTTCAACTGCCATTACGACAGCCGTCACCCCGAAAAAATAACCACCGGCTCTCATCGATACCAGCACCTTGCACCACCCTGTGCAAGGTGCTGTTCTCTCTCACTTGCTACCTTTCCGAATAACATCAATACATCCACTTTTCATGCTTGACCGGTAACCGGTTCAAATCATCACGGATTGAACGCCACTCGGGCATGACGTTATCCATGAGTGCGATAAATCGGTCATTATGATGGCGCTCCCGGAGGTGAACCATTTCATGCACAACAATATATTCGAGGCACTCTTTCGGCTTTTTGGCCAGCTCAAGGTTTACCCAGATACGACAGGCTTCAGGGTTACAGGTACCCCACCTTGTTTTCATTTTCTTAATGCCGAATTCATTGACCCGCACCCCTACCCTTTTTTCCCACAGGGCAATAAGGTCAGGTATGGCAACCTTCAACTGTTTTCGGTACCACTCATCCAGAACGACCTGTTTTCTCTCCTCACTTGCCTCGGGCCTGATGTGCAGCACAATGGCGCTGTGCTGCAAGTCAACAACGGGCGGGGCCTCCCTTTCAACGATTTTCAGCAGATAACGCTTTCCCCAGAGATAATGGCTCTCCCGGTTCAGATACTCCCTCGGGGTTTCACGCTCCTGCCCCCGCAACTTGCGCTGCTGTTTTTTGATCCAGCCGAGCCGTGAAATGGCATAGAGCCGGATAGTGTCAATCTTCATGCCGGATGGTGCCGAAATACGCACCCGGCCTGAGGGAGGGTAAACACTCAGATGGATGTTTTTGATCTCCTTCAGCACCACATCAACCCCGATATCCCCGAGAGCAAAACTGGTAACCATTCAATACTCTCTTTGCCGTTCAATAACAAGAAAAAGCCGCTCCACAGCATCTTCATCCTGCAACAGCTCGAACAGGGCTTTCTTGATCACATTCTCCTTCGGTTTCACTCCACGCCAGCCGTCCGGACTTACTCGCCTGACTGTTTCGTCTATCGTCATCGCCAGGCGCAATTTTTTATCCTGAAGCCCTTTATAGTCCGGCGAATCCTCCGAAAAATCAAGGTCAACAATACCAACCCGGTCAAGCTTCAGGTTGTTGTAGAGAGCCCGGCGACCCGGAGTATTCAGTTGGGCAGGACTCTCTTCAGCACGGCCTGATTCCACCCGGTTGGCCAGTTCGGCGATCCGCTTGAGCCAGGCTTCGTAATCAATTGCCTTCTGGTGGCGCGACATAATGAGCTCGTCAAGAAGCGTTGACATCCGGTCATAAAATGCCGGATCGTTCAGGTGAACTTTAATGATTTTGCTTCGGACATTGTTCTCTATGGTTTCGGCAATGGCATCCTTGCTGCTTTTGATTCCCTCGGGCAGACTTTTGATCGCTTCTGCAATACCGGATTTCACAATCAGCTCAAGCAGCGGCATATCTTCAAAGGGAGAGATCTTTCTCGGCTCATCGGCTTCGATATAGGTGTCGATAAGATGGCGCATATCGGCCTCATAAGCCTTGAGGTCAATGCTTTCACCACTGGCATGGCGGATGATTTCACGCAGCTTGAGAGAGCGATCAATATCCCTTTTGATACGCTGGATATCAGAAGCAGCATAGCCTGCGGCTTCAAGCTCACCGGCAATACCGCCGTACGCCCTGACCAGCATGGCCGTTGCCTTGTAGAGGGCTGCACGCAACGTTTCCCGATCAGAAAGTTCCTCAGGAATTTCACTGTTCCCGCAAAAATAATGAATATGCTGAAGCTCGCCTTTCGGCGGTTCAACCGGTTCGCATATCAGGGCAAGAGCTTCCAATGCATTATCGAGCCGCTCCCGTCCCTTCGCAAGCCGGTCTTTCATCAGGATGTCGGACTCCCCTCCATTCGTATCGCTCTTATCCAGCTCAGAGGTATAGACGGTATAGACCTTCAGCGCATCATTGACCTTGTTGAAAAGATCTTTGTAGTCAACGATATAGCCAAACTCCTTGTCGTCACCATCAAGGCGGTTAGTGCGGCAGATAGCCTGAAAGAGGCCATGATCCTGCATACTTTTATCGATATAAAGATAGGTGCAGCTCGGAGCATCAAAGCCCGTCAGCAATTTATCGACCACAATCAGCAGCTTCATGCTCGCTGGCTGCTCCCGAAAAAGCTTCTTGGCATTATCCTCGTAACTCTCCGTTTTCGACTTGCCCGCTGTCGCATCAACTTGCAGTAGCAGGGCGGTATAGGTGTTGTAGATGAACTCCTTGTCGGTTTCCGTATTGGCCCCGGTATCTTCCGTTGTGATGTCTCGCGTTTGCGGATTGTAGGAGGTAATCACCGCGCACCTGCCCCGAAAAACCGATTTCTGAAACAGCTCGAAATACTTGCAAGCCTCGTAAATGCTCGAAGCCACCAGAATAGCGTTACCACGATGGTTACTGAGGCGGGGCTTGACACTGAAATCAAACACAATATCGTTGACCACCCGATTCATCCGTGATCGGGAACTGAGCAGATGCTGCATGGTTCCCCACTGTTCACGAAGGGCGGCCTTCTGCCACTCGTTCAACCCCCTCGTCTTGGCATCGAACCATGCATCGATCTTCTCCTTCGAACCAAGCTGCTGGTCGATATCCCGCGCCTCATAGAGCAGATCAAGCACCACCCTGTCCTCAACAGCCTCGTTGAACTTGTAGGTGTGGATGTAGCTCCCGAACACTTCAAGGGTGGTTGCCGCATCTTTTTTCAGGAGAGGCGTGCCGGTAAACCCGATAAACACCGCATTGGGCATGAGAGCCTTCATCGTACGGTGCAGCTTGCCGCTCTGCGTCCGGTGGCACTCATCAACAAAAACAAACACATCTCCCACCGTATGACACGGTTGCGACTCAAGCTCCCTGATAAACTCCTCAAAATTATCCACCCCTTTTCGGACGAACTTGTGCACCAGCGAGCAAAGCAGACGCGGTGCAGGCTGGCCGAGCTGCTTCATCAGGTCACGACCACTGGTTGTGCGCTTGATTGTTTCTCCCGCATCGGTAAAGACTCTTGCAATCTGCTTGTCGAGCTCATCGCGATCAGTAACAATCACCACTCGGGCAGCAGGCTTGTTCTCCAGAATCCAGCGGGCCAGCAGCACCATCACGATGCTCTTGCCGCTCCCCTGCGTATGCCAGATAATGCCGCCCCTGAACGCATCGGCATGGCGCTGTGCAGCCTTGACGCCGAAATACTGGTGCACCCGTGGAAGCTTCTTTTTCCCGCTATCAAAAACAATAAAATCATGCAGCAGCTCAATCAGTCGGGACTTTTCGCAGATTTTAAGTAGATACTTGTCGAGCTTGAATCGGGAGTTATCCTCCTCATCCTCCTTCCATTGCAGAAAATACTTCTCCTCCGTACCGACCGTGCCATACTTCAGCCCCTCCGAATCGTTTCCGGCAAAAATGAACTGCACCGTTGAAAAGAAGGGAGCTATAAACTCCGAACGCTGGTTGACAAGACTTTGACGGATGCCGTCACCAAGCGATACCCTGCTGTTCTTCAACTCCATCACGCCGACTGCAATCCCGTTTACGTAGAGCACAATATCGGGCCGTTTGTCATGCTGGCCGCAAACCGTCACCTCCTCGGCAAAGGCAAAATCGTTCAGCTCCAGCTTCCGATTGATCAGCTCGACGGTTTCCGTATACTCGCCTGCCGCCGCTTTTACCGGAACACCGTAGTGAAGAAGGTTGTAGACTTTCCGGTTGTTTTCATAGAGAGTGCGATTCGGATTACTCGCCTCAGTACGAATTTCATGAATAGCTTTGGCAATCTGCACCCCGGTGTAGCCACTCCGTAAAAGATATGCCGTGAGCAGACCTTCCTCAATATTGCTATTCCCCTCGCGGTCTCTCCAGTCGCCGAGATAGCGATAGCCGAGCTCGCTCGTGAACAGGGCAATAACACGGTTCTGCGTCTCGCGTTCAGAGTTGCCGACGTTGGTCAAGCGGTTACCTCCCGATTAATCTGTAAATATGTTATTGTGTATCATTCAGACGTATAACTGCTTTGGCAAACTCTTCAAAATCCTGAAGGTGTGCTGTGGCAATGGCGAAAACGATTGCCCAGTTGATGGACTCATAGTTGTGGACTGCGAGATTACGAAATCCTACCGCCTTTTTCAGGCGATCGGCCAAATCGGCAGTGATTATTCCGGCTTCACATAAAATATCAAACGTTTTTCCCATGGTAGCAGGAGGGGGAAACTCACTGCGAGCAACAAGGTGTGTTCCAATATCCACACACATCTGAACAGCACGAGTGAGGTTAAGGGAGAGAATATCCTGAGCATCGTAATCGGAACACAGTGCAGCGGCGTTTTTGGGGCATTTCTCTTTAACCCTTTGGATTGAGCGACGCAAAAACTCAAGCTTCTGTTCAATTAACGACCAATCCAAGCCTCTCTCCTCTCCTTCAAAATTCTTTTTTGATAAGGCACAAAATCCTCCTGGTTATAAAGATGTTTGAGCACCAGCTCAGCAAAAAGCGTATTGCTGCCAACGATTCTCCTTCCTCCGGCGAGAATCTGGCCCAGCAAAGGTTCTCCAACGGTTGACAAATCGATCAAGTCAACAGGGCGTCCAATCACTTGTGCCAGATCTGAAATCAGTTCGATTGTTTCATGAACGTCAAGCGGATGATCAGCGCCGACCGCCAAGTCAAGATCACTGTCATGATGAGCACTCCCTTTGGCCAACGAGCCAAACAACAGCGCGAGTCGAATGGCATTGTGCCGTTCAAGCACCTGGCGGATCTCTATGTCGATATTCTCTGTCACCATGCTTTTGTGATTCTGTTCCCCATTTTTTCTCCACGACTCTCAACTTCGCTGCTCAAGCAACTCTGCAATAACCAAGTATTTCTTTTGTTACGGAATATATTGATTTTGCCGGATTCCATAACAGCTTATAACGCGCTCCCAAGTTTAGCGTTCAAAGCTGCCGATGATAGTCAGAGCGAGGCAAGAGGCCAACGCCAGTATTTGCTCGGTAGTTTTCAAAATTCACTCCTTTCCCCTGATAGCTTTGATTACGGGAAACGGTGCGTATCTTTGAAAAAAGCTGGACGTCTGGCAAGCGATTTATGCACACTTTATTGACGACTCCATCAGTACCATGCGGCAATGAACAAAACAGGTGCAGCGGAAATAATTAACTATACATGTATATGGAAAATAGCATTACAAACCAGACACCCCTTGAAGGGTACCGCTCCTTTCTCAAAGACACCATCCGTCAGCAAATCGACTTTTCCCTGACAGACCAGAACCGCCGGATTCCGCCTCCGCCGATCGAAAAGCCTTGTGCGCCCGACAAAAAGCGGATAGAACTGCCAAAAATTGAAACCCTGAAAAACATCGGCCTTATCGACCTCCGAACGGCCATGATGAGAAGGCAAAGCTGCCGCACATACAGTGATGCTCCCCTCACCCTTGAAGAACTCTCATTCCTTCTCTGGGCAACCCAAGGGGTCAAACTAAAACTCGATTCGGGTCACGCCCTGAGGACGGTACCATCCGCCGGATGCCGCCACGCCTTTGAAACATACCTTTGTGTGCTGAACGTCACCGGACTGAAAAAAGGCATCTACCGCTACCTTCCTCTTGAACACCACCTCATCTTTGAATTCGATATAGAAAATCCGGAGCGGAAAATCACGAAGGCCGCCCTCGGCCAATCCTTCGCCGGAGACGCTGCCGTGACCTTCATCTGGACCGCTATCCCCTACCGCATGGAATGGCGATACGGCCTCGCCGCCCACAAGGTCATCGCCCTTGACGCCGGACACCTCTGCCAGAACCTCTACCTTGCCTGCGAAGCCATCGACGCTGGCACCTGCGCTATCGCTGCTTACGACCAGGAAAAGATGGACAGCATGCTCAACCTGGATGGAAAAGATGAGTTCACCATCTACCTTGCACCCGTCGGCAAAAAACAGTGACGGCTCAATACTTGCCGATGATGCTCAAGCGGTTACCTCTCCAAGGAAACCATCTTTCAGCTTCATTGCCCGATTCAGTGAATCTCCTTATGCGAAGAGCAGTCTTCTCCCCTTAGGCTTGGGAACAGGATCGTTAATTTTCTTAGATAAAACGTTTCTGCGTTTCGCGCTCAGAGTTGCCTGCATCGCAAAATGATGCTGGTGTGAATGAAATGTTGTCAAAAACCTGCCAGCTTTTCCTATATTCTGTCTACAATAGCCAGAACGATCATACTGTAACCAATGGGAAAAAGAAGATGAAAACATGGCAACTGCAACATGCAAAAAATCATTTGAGCGAAGTGGTCCGCAACGCCCTCAATGAGGGACCACAGGCTATTACCCTGCATGGCAAGCCTTCTGCAGTGGTTATCTCTTTTGATGAATACAACAAGGCAATCAATATTCGCAAACCAGGTGAACCCCTCTCAAGTTTTTTTCATAACTCACCGCTCCAAAATTCAGGGATAGAGCTCAAACGATCAAAAGATCAAGGCAGAAGTGAGGTGATTCTGTGAAGTCAGGGGAAGGGTACCTGCTGGATACATGCGTGATCTCTGAACTGATCAGAGCGGAGCCGTCACCAAAAGTTATGGCGTGGATTGATGGTCAGGAAGAACAGAGACTGCACCTGAGTGTCATCACGCTTGGTGAAATTGAAAAAGGGATTGCAAAGCTGGCGGAAAGCAGGAAAAAAATGCAATTGCAGGCGTGGCTTGCTGATGAATTAATGGAACGGTTCAATGGCCGGATTGTTGGCATCACCACTGACGTTGCACGTTGCTGGGGCAAAATGCTTGGTGAATCAGAGAAAACAGGTCGATCACTCCCTGTCGTCGATGCGCTCATTGCTGCGACGGCCATAACAAACGGGTTAATCGTGGTAACCCGGAACACAGCCGACATGAGCGGTTCTGGCGTAACACTTCTTGATCCCTGGGAATAGCAACTGCGTTTCGTGCCAGAAAAGCAAAATAACAAATATTGCTTCTCTGTTCGAAGTGTCGCATATTTGTTGCATAAGGTTTTGAGTATTGAATTTTTCTACACGATGACCACTGTTCAGAGCATGATGCCTGCATCTATCGACACAACAAGCCTTCCGCTACCAACCTCTCTGGTAGGGACTTGGCGTCGTTTCGGTTTATTCGGCCCCGTTTATGAGATTATAGGCATTGGAGATAAACTGCCGAATGGAGATGTCTCAATGCGGGTTCGTGTCGTTGAATCCGGTGAAGAATTGGATTACCGCTTTACTGACATTCTGGATGACCCCAAGGAACGCTGATGTTTGCCATTGCTTTTGATCTCGTCGTTGCAGACACCTCACAAAACCACCCAAAAGGAGTCGCCCAAGCTTACTCCGACATTGCGCTAATTCCACCATCTCCGTTGGAGGCAGCACCAAGCACGCCAAGAGCTTCAAGAATGTTGCTCTTGCCTACCCCGTTGGCACCAATGAAACAGTTAACCCTGCCCAGCGAAATAGTCTCTGAGTAGATGGACTTGAAGCCATCAATTTTCAATGTGCGAATCATCATCCCACGCGAATTTTTCCGGTTAAGAGGTTAGGCATCATCCCCTGCTTGAGATGGCGAGCTTTCTCAAGCTTTAGTTCCAGTACGCCACTATTAGTGACCATGTCACCCGTTCCTATTCCCATTCTTCAATGTTTTTTGGCAAGATCAAGTTCGTCAGCCCTGCGGCAAACAGCAGGAACATCCTCAAACAAAAAAGATTCAAAGAACCGCAGGATCAGGGCATCACCACGGAGATAATCACGCAGTACCGCCCGTTCAATCGAGAACTCTTTCTGAACGCTGCTGATACTAAAGAGGACCACATTGATAATCATAGCTGCTTATTGTTGTGGATTTGATTCCTGTATAAATTCTATCAGCTTTTTCATTCGCTGCTTCAAATCAAGAATATTGAAATCAGGCTCATAATTTTCCGTTATATATCTTGCTATTTCAACCTTCGGGGCCTGAATCTCTTTGTTTTTTCGACTCTTTATTTTTAAGCAATTATCATATCGATCAAGATTTGTGAGCAACTTCGATGTCGGACATTTCGTAGCGATAGCTGTTCTCAATTGATCTGGTTGAATGTAATTTTCGATTTCTCTGCCATCAGTAATCCATGCATGGCCGGGACCTTTATCAAACTCGATTTGCAGGCGCTTTTTTGTTTCGTTTAACTTCGTATGGGGCTTTTCTCGGTCGCTATCAAGGATAATAACGCCACGTCGATTGAGACGCCGTAGAGATATAAAGTCATCAATCTCTGTAGAATAATCTTCATTGGATAGATGCGATGCAAGCCGTCCACCGTAAAACATAATGCTGTAGTGAATGCCTTCTATAAAATCAGAAGTAAGTCCTCGAAACCAATAGTTTATATACACTCTATCAGACGGGCCTTCAACCCATATCACGCAGTTTGCCTGCAATAAATCTGAAGGGTGATATCCCAAATCCTCGCAAACCATTGATCTTTGATTATCGGATGTTACTCTCTCAACGACAGAGATGGAATCCTGGAGTCTCACATGATAGATTTCGACTTCATTATTATCCATCAGCGCTGCGGAATGTGTGCTAATAAAATACTGATTGGAAGTGTATTCTGAAAGGTATCTGATGAGCTTTTTTTGCAGTATCGGATTCAGATGGAGTTCAGGTTCTTCAATACATACCACCATATCAGTGAGAACAGTCGCAGCAGAAGCAAGAATTAAAACTTCATGAATACCTGTGCCGAGTGACTCTATTGGCAACACTTTATCATCCATGTGTATCAAGATTGTGTCACGCTCAAACGGTATCTCAATTGTCGCATCTTGATTACCAATTACCGTACGGAGAAACATAGTAATATCATGAAATCTATTCCGGTCAGCTTGACTGTGTACATTAGGATTCTGTAACCGCGCAAGTCTTTCGATAATACCTAAACCATCAAACCCGTCAGAGTTAGAACCCTTTGCTCCAATTTGGCGAATAGCAGGAATAACAACAACATTAGCCGTTGGAATTGGAACTTGAAGTTTTTGTATTACTTCTGGCTCCCAGTGCTCTTTTCTACCTCCTCCTGAGCGATGAGTCAAATGGCCCCATAAGATATTAACCTGATTATTATCCAACACCTTGATCGCTTCAAGCCATGAATTTAAAACTGGTTGCTTATTGGGTAATGCAATAAAACTCCAGCATAAATTACCACCATCTATGCGACGTTTTTCATTGAAAATTGTAGTTATTGAATCTTTTGCATATTCACGTTCGCGATAGTTTGAAATTTCATTGAGAAACCGATAAGAATCTGGCAACACAATCGCATCATCTTCCGAGACGATGTTATCGTCACAAGCTCCAATCAATAGAGGGGGGCGACTTGGGCGATGATATGCAAGTTCATCCAGAGTTTGCATCTTGCCATCAGCCACCTTCGCAACGATTTCATTCAAAAATCGAATGATATTCGATTTACCCGCATTATTTCTGCCAATAAAAAGATTGACTTTTGTGAAGTTATCAAAGTACTGCGGATCTTTTCCAAAGCTCCGATAGCCTGCAATAGCAAGGTTTTTGATTTTAATATTCATTTTGTAGAGTCCGTATACATTGGCTTACTGTTCAGGATATCTTGTCTTCAAAATTCTTCTGTCCAGCTCAAATATTATATCGAATGCAAAGTATTCAATTGCCCGATGAATACGCAGAAAAGGCGGTCATACCAGTCGGATTTTTCCGGTTAACAAGTTATGCATCATACCCCGCTTGAGCTGAAGAGCTTTCTCAAGTTTTGCTTCAAGCACACCAATTTCTGCATCCATGTCGAATAGCACAGCAGCAATAACTGCTTGTTCTTCAACAGGCGGAATAATCAAATCAATATCTGCCAACGCATTTGAACCAATGTGAACAACCGCATCTCCTTGCCCTCTGCTTGCTTTCTGGCGATTGACTGACTCAGTGTTCAAGTAGCAACCAAGAAACAGTGAATTTGCATTGTTTGGCCTGAAAATCACAATGTCACCCCCTGCATAGGCTTCAATATTGCCCACAAAAGCAACACATTTTCCAATTTCCTCCTTAGTCTCTCCAGAACCAGCAAAAAGTATATCACCGGATTTAATCCGCTTTGCTGTAGCTGCGACTTCTGGCGAAATCCACGAGTCGAAGGCTTTGATGTAATATTTGTGTTTGGTGTAAATTTCGCCATAGCGGATGCACGGTATATTCCCGCTCATGGATTCGTCCTTCTTAACTCCACTGCCTTTCAAAAAAACACCCAAGCTTCCCAGTTTGACCTTTTTCCAGCCATCTAAAGGATTGAGCAGATCCTGCATAGCGCCTTGTTTGATCTGGCGTTTTTTGGTGATGAGTTGCTCAAGGGATTCAATGTGGGCATCCGCATCGCTCAAGGCTTCAGCAATGGCCTCTTGTTCAGTACTGGACGGTGGAAGTGGAATTAAAATCTCACCAATTTGTTTCAGTGACAAAAAAGGCTGTGCACCACCGAATGACAAATCCTTTATAATTTTTGCTTTTCTTTGAGCAAGCGAGTAGTTCAGAAAAGGTCCTGTGATTATTTTAAATGCAGGCTTGAGAAGAGCAACGTTTTTCAAACTAAACTCATAATCAACAGTAACTAAAGCCGTTGTGGCAACACCCGCGCCAATGTTAACCATTAACACATCGTTTTTCTCAGGATTGCACCGTCTAAAAATATCTGCATGGTCTGTGGATGTTAAAAAGAGACTTGATGCAAAGTCAATCCAGTTATCTTTTACATGTATAGCTGTAAGAAAAGGAATACCTGTTTCTACAGGCTTTGGCGTATCATGCGTTCCATCAGTTATTTTACTACAACAAGTATAAATCTTCGACGCATCCCAATCAACAGGAATCACACCGACTTCGGTCAGCTTGTAACCGGGTTTCACCTCTGCGCTCATGCCTGCACCTCTATTTCAATTCTTATACCGTTGAATTCGAAAGGTTTAAACTCCGGCCTGAAGCACATATCAAGCTTGAAGAAAATGCCAGGATGAAAATCGTGGCTGCTGATGCCCGCTTTGCGTTTAATTATGGCAAATTCGCCATAATTAAACGCCGATCCCCGAATAATAGGGAATTCGCCAGTATTACAGCTTTTCAACCAGTCTGATATAAAAAACTCTCCGTCCCTGGCTTCGAGAATATTCGTCATGCTGATAAAGTCTTCGTTGCCACTGCGAACGATACTGTCTGCCATGCTCTGAAGATCCGCTGTGGATTTTTTTGCTGTACCCATCCGGTTTTCACCATCTTTGACATATTCATCCGGTTTTGTGTCTGCAATGGTTCAGATAAAATAATCATTGCAATTTCTCATGTCTAAGCGTATCACAAGAATTGATGCCGAAATAAAAAAAGCCAGGACGTTAAGGAATAAGGCTGAAATTGACTCGGCGTTACGGAATGACTTGTTGTTAAGCACTTATCAATATTTTGCGGAATAATTATTTGCACTCTCCGGGCTGCAACCTTTTTTTTAATTCTTCAATGGTCACATACTCAGCTTGACCTGTATTAATCAAGTTCATTCTTTCTTCAAGAATTTCTTGATGCCATGCTGGTGATTGCAGATTATTATCTTCATTGCTTAATGTTTCCCATAAGTCTTCCATAAGCTGCAATCTTTCTGCAAATGGTTTTACTTTTAGTTCAGCAATTGTCATAACAAACCTTTTTTGGGGTTGATAAAAATTTTTTTGATGTGCTCATAGCTCCATCCCCATTCGTTTAAGATGCTCACTCACCTTCGCCTCCATCTTGGCAACCTTGCTGTTAACTTCTGGCAGGGGCGTTTCGTAGCGCTCGGCGAGTTCCTTTACCCGGCGGGTGAGGTTCTGGCTGATGCGATCCATCTCACCGTGAATGGCGGCGGAGATAGTGGCAAGCCATTTGTCGTCAACGACCAGTGTTTTGACCTCCTCTTCGCTCAGCTTTGGATATTTGGCGTATGCGAGTGCGTCAAGGTTGGCTTCAGCTTCCTTGAGCAGTTTCTTCATGTCGGCTTCTTCTCCTGACAGTTTCAGCCACTCCCGGAGAATATCGGCCTCCTCTTTGGCCTCCTTGTCGCCTTTGATCTCTTTCAGGCGGGCAGCGACGTTTGCCTTGTTCACCTTGTCCAATCCTGCAAAAGCTCCCTCTTCGCCGCCCTGTTCTTCTTCCAGTTCGCTGATGCGTGCGGTGAGGCTTTCCAGTTCAGCCTCAAGGCCGGTGATGGCTTCCTGAAATTTGGCAAAGTAGCGGGCAACGATGAGGGGTTTGGGCACGAGGTCACAGGCCCACCCCTTGTCAACCTCCTTCCCTTTGCTGTTCTTCACCAGAACCCGGGCGGTTTCAGCTCTCCATCCATCTGCGGCGATGAGGTAGCAGTCGTCCTGCATGGTCTCTGTCCAGTAGTCCATCAGGTGCTGGTAGACGTGATAGTTATCAATGAGCGGCTTGCCGGTGTAGTGCGCGAGCAGCTCTTCGGAGAGTTCCTGAATCAGCGCCTTTGGATGAAAACCGGGCTGAAGGTTTTTGAGCCTCACGGCGGCGCTCTTGTGCCACTCAGCAAAGAGGGTGTTCATGCTCTCGATGAAGGTGATGAACTCCGGGTGGGTGTAGATGGTGCTCTTGATGGCGCCCTTCGGGATGGCAAGATCAAGGTAGCCGGGACGGTTGGCAGTAAAGAGCGTCTGGCGAAGTTCCCAGCAGACCTCCCAGTAGGGCTGGAGCCCGTCAACATCACTACACGGGATTCCGCCGCGAAGGTGGCCCTCGATATCCTGAATATCCTCTGCCTCCTGGTTGTCGATGTAGCGGGGAAGGTTGAGGTTGAAGTCGTTTTTCTCAATCTCGTCGATACCGACCATGCGGGAGTATTTCGGGAGTTCAAGCTGCCGGGTGAAGACATCGACAATCTTGTGGAGATCCATGTCGCGCAGTCGGTTCTTGGGGCCATCTTTCATGTAGCCTGCGCTTGCGTCGATCATGAAGATGCCTTTGCGGGCATGAGCATCTTTTTTGTCGATGACGATAATACAGGCGGGAATGCCGGTGCCGTAAAAGAGGTTTGCCGGAAGTCCGATGACGGCCTTGATGTAGCCCATACGGATGAGTTTGCGGCGGATGTCGCCCTCGGCATTGCCCCGGAAGAGCACGCCGTGGGGCAGAATGCAGGCTCCCCTGCCGCTGCTTTTGAGTGAACGGACAATGTGGAGCAGGTAGGCGTAATCACCCTGCTTGGCTGGCGGAACGCCGAAATGCCGGAAACGGCCATAGGGATCGTTCAAGGGATCGATCCCTTTGCTCCAGCTCTTGTCGCTGAAGGGCGGATTGGCAACGACATAGTCAAAGGTTTTGAGGTCGCCATGATCGGCATCAAAAAAGAGGGGATTGGCCAGTGTATTGCCCTGCTTGATCTCGGCGGTCGGGTTGTTGTGCAGGATCATGTTCATGCGAGCCAAGCCGGAGGTGGCGGCATCCTTTTCCTGACCGTAGAGCGTTACCCTGGCGGTTGCCTCATCACCCACCTTCAAAAGGAGCGATCCCGATCCGCAGGTGGGGTCGCACACCGTGGTGTTACTGGTTGTCGGGGCATCGTGAATGCCGATGATTTTGGCCATAATGCGGCTCACCTCTGACGGGGTGTAAAACTGCCCTTTGCTTTTGCCGCTCTCGGTGGCAAAGTGGCGCATCAGGTACTCGTAGGCATCGCCGAGGATATCGTCGCCCTCTGCGCGGTTCTTTGAAAAATCAAGGGCCGGGTTCTCGAAAATGGCGATGAGGTTGGTCAGGGTATCGACCTTGTCTTTGCCGCTGCCGAGCTTGGTGTCGTCGTTGAAGTCCGGCATGTCGGAGAGCTTGTTGGCGCTCGCCAGCGGGCCGAGAATACGCTTGTTGATCTGGTCGCCAATGTCGGTTTTGCCTTTGAGGGCGACCATGTCGCTGAAGCTTGCGCCTTCAGGAATGGTTATGGGTGAATATCGTACGTCTGCATATTTGTCGCTGACATATTTGACAAAGAGCAGGACGAGGACGTAGTCTTTATACTGGCTTGCATCCATACCGCCGCGCAGTTCGTCGCAGCTTTGCCAGAGAGATGAATAAAGTTCGGATTTCTTGAGAGCCATACTTCCTTTGGTACTTCTGTTGTTAACGTTGTGCTCTTGCAGGTAAAGCATTGCCGTCGGAACGCCAGTTGGCAACGCTTTTTGCAAAAACAAAATATACCGATTACAGCGAAAGTATGGCAACAATAACGTTCATGCCATTAAAGCCTCTTTCTTAGCGTTGCGGGCTGGCATCATCCACTCACCGCTGGGCCGAAGAGTCGGCTGCGCCCTCCTGAACCGGAATAAGCCCTGATTTGTGTGCTGATGCGCTTCTTGATGGCCGGTACATGCGCAATGATGCCGATGATTTTGCTCTTTTTCTGCATGGTTACGAGGGTCTGCAAGACAGTATCGGGGAGATTCTTTTTTCTTGATTATGTTATAATTTCTGTAACTTTATCGTGAGTTGCCGAGAATGGGCAAGCGCGGCAAATTACATAAGAGAGGAGTTTACGAAGTCCACTAAAAAAAGGAGTGCAACCATGACTACAAACAAAAAAGCGTTGTGTGTTGGAGTCAACAACTTCAAGAATTATCCGAGCGCCGCATTGCAGGGTTGTGTGAATGATGCCAATGATATGTCGAAATTGCTGCAGAACCTGCTTGGTTTTCAAGGCAGCGACATCACGGTGTTGACTGACGCTCAAGCCACTAAAGCCAATATCATCAGCAACCTCAAAGCTATGGTTGATGATGCAAAGGCAGGGAAATACTCCTATCTGGTGTTCAGTATGTCAAGCCATGGCACGCAGGTTCCTGACCTGAGCGGTGATGAACCTGACCGTGCCGACGAAGCATTCTGTCCTCATGACCTTGCCCAAGCTGGAAACCAGTGGGATACGAACCATATCATTGTCGATGACGAACTGCGTGACCTGTTTATTCAGTTGCCTGCAAATGTTCTTTTGGAAGTCTATCTCGATACCTGCCACAGTGGTTCTGGTCTGAAGTCAATTGATATGTTACTCGACCGCACACCTCGTTACCTTCCTCCTCCCTCGCTCGAAGCATTCGAGCAAGTAGACCAAAAACGATCGCGCGGACTTCGTCATGGATTTCTTGAAAAAGGTATTGTTCATAATATCCTCTGGGCAGCGTGCCGTGCTGATCAGACGAGTGCGGATGCCAACATTGCCGGCGGCTGGCATGGAGCATTTACCTACTATTTCTGCAAGGAGATGCTTGCCTGCAAGAATTCACTCTCCCGTACCGCATTACTGACCAAAGTTCGCGCTGACCTGAAAAAAGGAAAATACAGCCAGATCCCGCAACTGGAATGCGAGGCAACGACCCGCAAATTAACGATCGGATAAAAAAAAAGTCCAGGTACCTGCATAACTAACTCCAACCAGATGGGCAGTCGTCAGTTGCTGGCGACTGCCCATCTGCATCGAAAAGGTAGTGAAAATGAAAAACAGGGAATTACGTTGAAGAGCTCTCTTACCTCTTGTTATTTATGAAACTTATGCATAGGTTTCGTTGTTTCCGGATATGATGTTAGCCTTTGTTACGTATACTCAACCACAACTGATAATCATTTTAGCGCCATGTATTTTGATCCTTTGTATTTTATTTTTGCTTCTCCTGCCCTGCTTCTTGGTTTATGGGCGCAGTTCAAGGTTAAATCTGCTTTTAACAAGTATTCACAGGTGCGAACCCAGAGCGGCATAAACGGCTCAGAGGCGGCGCGGCGTATTCTTGATCGAGGGGGGCTCACCAATGTGACGATTGAAGCGACTCATGGCATGTTATCCGATCACTATGATCCCCTCCATAAGACGCTGCGCCTGAGTGAAGAGGTTTACAGCCTTCCAAGCATTGCTTCTGTGGGCGTTGCCGCTCACGAAGCTGGCCACGCCATGCAGGATAAAACCGGATATCTGCCGCTTCATTTACGCTCGTTCATGGTGCCTGCGGTCTCGCTCGGCAGCTATGTTGGCCCGATTCTCTTTATGGCGGGCATGTTCCTGGCCGGAACAATCGGAACAACCCTTGCATGGGCAGGTATCATGCTGTTTGGAGCCACGGCACTTTTTGCGCTGGTAACGCTTCCGGTGGAATTCAATGCAAGTCGCCGGGCAAAAGAGCTGCTGGTCTCACAGGGGATTGTGTCGAGCACGGAGATGAAGGGGGTTAATGCGGTTCTCGATGCGGCTGCGCTGACCTATGTTGCCGCAGCGGCCCAGGCGATTATGCAGTTGCTCTATTTTCTAACCATTATGAACCGCAGGAACTCATAATATGAGGAATAGTTTCCGGAAAAAGCCGCTTTCACTGCTCCTGGGGGAGATGGATGGCGAGCATCGGCTGAACAGAATTCTCGGTCCGGTTGCCCTGACAGGGCTTGGTGTGGGCGCCATCATTGGCACCGGTATTTTTGTACTTATTGGTGTTGCCGCTCATGACAAGGCTGGCCCTGCTGTAACGCTTTCGTTTGCTGTTGCTGCACTTGCCTGTATTTTCGCTGCGCTCTGCTATGCGGAATTTGCCTCGATGGTGCCGGTGGCGGGTTCGGCCTATACCTACGCCTATGCTACGCTTGGTGAACTGTTTGCCTGGATCATCGGGTGGGATCTGATTCTTGAATATGGTGTGGCTTCAGCAACGGTTGCCCATGGATGGTCAAAATACTTCCAGGATTTTCTCGGGATATTCGGTATCGGTATTCCCAAGCTGTTCTCCAATGCACCTCTCGACTTTAACCCGGAAACCGGACTCCTGAGCTTGACCGGAGCCTGGTTTGATCTTCCGGCAGTACTTATCGCCCTTGCCGTCACGGTGGTACTTGTCAAGGGAATCAAGGAGAGTGCCCGGTTCAATGCCGGAATGGTGATCGTGAAGTTGGCTATTGTGCTGTTGGTGATCGTGCTTGGAGCGATGTATGTCAACCCTGCGAACTGGTCGCCCTTTGCGCCCTTCGGCTATTCGGGACTGAGCCTTTTCGGCCATACCATTCTTGGTGAACCAGGTCTGGGTGGAGCGCCGGTCGGTGTGCTTGCCGGAGCGGCCATGATTTTTTTCGCCTATATCGGCTTCGATGCCATTTCAACCCATGCCGAGGAGGCTAAAAATCCGCAGCGGGATATTCCAATCGCCATTATCAGTTCATTGGTCATCTGCTCACTCCTCTATATCGCTGTAGCAGCAGTCGTGACCGGCATGGTTCCCTACAACCAGATCAGTATTGACGCCCCGGTATCAAACGCCTTCATGCAGGTAGGGATTGGCTGGGCACAAATGCTCATTTCCCTTGGAGCAATCACCGGTATCACGTCGGTCTTGCTTGTCATGATGCTCAGTCAGCCGAGGATTTTCCTTGCCATGGCGCGTGACGGCTTATTGCCGAAATCATTTTTCGGGGCGATTCATGAAAAATTCAGAACGCCATGGAAGTCAACCATTTTGACCGGTTTTTTTGTTGCTTTGCTGGGCGGATTGCTCCCTTTGCGACTGCTTGCCGAGCTGGTCAATATCGGCACGCTTTTCGCTTTTGTCGTAGTCTGCAGCGCGGTGCTCATCATGAGAAAAACAAACCCGGATGCCAATCGCCCTTTCAAGGCGCCTCTGGTGCCTTTTGTGCCTCTCGCTGGAATTTTCACCTGCCTCATGCTTATGTTCTCTCTCCCCGCTGAAAACTGGCTCCGGCTGATTGTCTGGCTGCTTCTCGGAATAATCATCTACTTTTTCTATGGACGCAAGCACAGTTCGCTGAACAACATCCAAAATATATGACCAATACCAAAATGACGAACAAGGTATTTCTCATTACCGGCGCATCAACCGGTATTGGTGAAGCAACAGCAAGGCGTGCGGTTGAAGCGGGCTTCAAGGTGGTGCTTGCCGCCCGTTCTACCGAAAAACTGGATCGGTTACAGTCTGAACTTGGGCTTGATAGAGCACTTGCCATCACTTGCGATGTTGCAAGCTGGCAGTCGCAGCAAACCATGGTGGAGCAAACCATCAAGCGCTTCGGACGCATTGATGTTGTTTTTGCCAACGCAGGTTTTTCGAAAGGATCAACTTTTTATGGCGGCGAAGACAAGCCCGATGAATGGCGGGAGATGGTGATGGTCAACGTCTATGGTGCTGCCGCCACAGCTCGCCTGACTTTGCCGGAACTGGTAAAGAGTGGGGGCCATCTGCTCATTACCGGCTCAGTAGTGGGACGGGTGACCTCCATCCGGAACCTCTATTCGGCAACGAAATGGGCCGTCACCGGTATGGCGCAGGCTATCCGCAATGAAATGGCAGGAACGGGAGTGCGCGTCACCCTTGTTGAACCGGGAGTTGTCGATACACCCTTCTGGGACAATTTGCAGAAACCCGGAACAGCAGAACTACAACCGGACGATATTGCCCGTGCGATCATGTTTGCCGTCAGCCAACCAGCGCATGTCGATGTCAACGAAATCCTTATCCGACCCACAGGCCAGCCCCATTAACGGCTGTTTTCAGGCAAGTAAACTTTTCGCAAGTATGACTCTTTACAGGACGCAATGCTGATAACCTTTGAAGGAATTGATGGTGCAGGTAAATCAACCCAGATACAAGAGCTTGTTCATGCTCTGAGCGCCCGGAGTATCGAGGCCGTCACTTTGAGGGAGCCCGGCGGCACGGCAGTGGCTGAAAAAATCCGCCAGATCCTTCTTGAAAGTTCGCACGAGATCAGCCCGATCGGTGAGTTGCTCCTTTTTTCGGCAAGCAGGGCTGAACTTGTTCAGGAGGTTATTGTTCCTGCCCTTGCAAATGGCAAAACGGTCATTCTCGACCGCTTTTTTGACTCAACAACCGCCTATCAAGGTTATGGACGGGGCATTGACCTGGAGTTGCTCCGCTCAATCATTGCAATTTCAACCTGTGGCATCACTCCCGATATTACTTTCTATCTCGATCTTGAGCCGGAAGAGGCAATGAAGAGGAAATTTTCTAAAACATCCATTCCGCTGGCATTTGAGGGCGATGAGCTCGACCGTATGGAGCGTTCGGGACTTGAATTTTATCGCAATGTCCGTCAGGGCTACCTCGATATCATGCACATCAAGAGCGAGCGCTTCGTCTGGATCAATGCCCTCGATCCTGTTGCCGTAATTCACAGCCGGATTATTGCTCTTCTGGACGAGCGGTTTTTGCAAAACCAATCGTCCTATGATGAAAGAAACGCCATGGGCACATCAAAGAGTAAAAAAGAGCGCTTTTTGTAAAAGTTTTGTAACGGATTCTGAAAGATTTTGATTAGATTGAGGAACATATTACACCATCCTCACACCTTTACCTGCTACGCATGCATGAGAGCATTCTTAAAGAACGTCAACTGAACACCTTTACCACTTCGATCTCGTTACAGGATATCCGAACACTGAAAGAACTCTACCAGCTCAAGGCTGAAACCCGTGAGTTGCGAGCTCCAGTGGTAAACAACATTATCAAACAGAGGGTTGTTGGGCAAGCGTGTGTGGAGTCACTCAAAAATGCACTTTACTCGCTTGAAACCATCTATATCGATGACGATACGGGATACCGTCTTTTGCGACTTGACGGACTGAAGCAGATTCATGTGGATCTGACCTATGAAATCAGAGAGCTCCAGAAGGACATTTACTACCTTGAATATGGTGAAGACAGGTTCATCGAATACCTCGCCAAGTTCATTCCCGATTTCCGAACCTATGTTAACGAAGGGGTTACCTTGCTCAAGGGAAAGCACTTTGACGCATTTATCACCGATCGTGACGGAACAACCAACAACTACTGCGGACGCTACCGCTCCTCGGTACAGCCCATCTATAACTCGGTATTCCTCACCCGCTTTGCCAAGAACCGCTGTAACTATCCCATTATCATTACCTCGGCTCCGTTGAAAGATTTTGGCATTCTGAATGTTTCAATCAACCCAAGTAACACCTTTATTTATGCTGGTTCAAAGGGAAGGGAATTCATTGATCTCGACGGCGAGTTCAACAGCTTCCCCATCGAAGAAAAGAAGCAGCAGTTGATCCATCTTTTGAACGAGCGGATGCTGGTACTCCTCCAGGAGCAGGATTATGAGAAATTCAACTTTATTGGATCAGCCCTGCAGATAAAGTTTGGACAAACCACAGTTGCCCGTCAGGATATCAGCCACTCCATCAAGGATGATGAATCTTCCGCTTTTCTTGAAAAGGTAAAAAGCCTTGTCCGGGAGATCGATCCGAGCGGTCGAAATTTCAGAATTGAAGATACCGGCCTTGACATCGAAATCATTTTAACGATTGATGTGGCTTCCAGCGATTCGCCAATCAAGGATTTTGACAAAGGTGACGGGCTTGCCTTTATTTGCAGTAAGCTGGGAATGGGAGCTTCGCAAGGATCAACCCTTGTGTGTGGCGATACCCCTTCAGACATTCCAATGCTGAAAAAAGCGATAGAAATGTTTGAAGATGTATGGGCGATTTTTGTCACAAGGGACGAAAAGTTGAAACAGCAGATCAAGGAGATCTGTCCGAACAGCTATACGGTGCCCTACCCCGACATTCTCCTGACCATCCTTGGTCTGCTTTCCCTGTAAACCATTTGCATTATGATAATCTTTTAAATACTGGTATGAGCAACATGTTCAAAGGCGCAATTTTCGATCTTGATGGAGTCATCACTGGCACGGCAAAAGTTCACAGCCTTGCCTGGGAATCGATGTTTAACTACTTCCTCAAAAATTATGCGGAGTTAAACAATGAAACTTACTTTCCATTTGACCCTGCCCACGACTATCACAAGTATGTAGATGGCAAGCCTCGAATGGAGGGTGTCAAAAGCTTTCTTGCCTCACGTGATATTGAACTTCCTTTCGGTGAAATGGACGATATCCCGGAAAAAGATACCATCTGTGGTCTGGGTAACCGCAAAAACAGTCTCTTTACCGAAATCCTCATCAAAGAGGGTCCTGAGGTCTACACCTCATCGGTTGACCTGATCAATGTCCTTATATCGAAAGGCATCAGGATTGGCATCGCTTCATCAAGCTGCAACTGCCAGCTCATCCTGAAACTTGCCAAACTTGAGCATCTCTTTGAGACCCGTGTTGACGGTGAGGTCTCTATTCAGCTTGGTCTTAAGGGAAAGCCGAATCCTGATATTTTTATCATGGCGGCCAAAAACCTCGGACTGGAACCACACGAATGTGTTGTTGTTGAGGATGCCATTTCCGGCGTTCAGGCTGGCTCCCGCGGTAATTTTGGTCTGGTGCTCGGCATTGCCCGTGACATCGAGGGATCAAAACTGAGGGAACATGGGGCCGATATTGTTGTCAGTGACCTTGGTGAAATCACCTGTGAAGAGATCGAACGCTGGTTCAGAAAGGGTCTTGAGTTTGATGGGTGGAACCTGACCTATACCGATTATTCCGCCAAAGATGAAAAACTCCGCGAAACACTGACCTCGTGCGGCAATGGTTACCTTGGCGTAAGAGGTGCCTATGAAAGCTCGTCCTGTTCCAACCACCACTATCCGGGCACCTATATTGCAGGGATATTCAACAGGGTGCCTTCGGAGGTACATGGCCAGACCATTTACAACAATGACTTTGTCAATACTCCGAACTGGCTGCCCGTAGAGTTCCGGATCGGGGGCGGAGAGTTCATTGAGCCACTTGGGCAGAAGATTCTGAGTTACCGACAGAATATGAGCTTGCGCAATGGCCTCATGGAGCGTGATCTCGTCATCCAGGACAACCTCGGAAGAATAACGAGCATCAGCAGCCGCCGATTTGCAAGCATGGACAACCCCCATCGCTGTGCGCTGAAGTTTACCCTGAAGCCAGTCAATTACAGTGCAGAAGTTGAGTTCCGCTCCGGTATTGATGGCAGGGTTCAGAACAAGAATGTTGCACGCTACAACGAGCTTACGAGCGATCACCTGGAGCAGGTGGAAAGTATTGCGGAAGATCAGCTCATGCTGCTTCATGTTCGCACCAATGTATCGCATTACGATATTGTGACCGGCACAAAAACGAGGATTCTATGCCATGGGAAGCCCGCTGTTGTGGAGAGCTCAAAATTGAGCAACAACCGCTATATCGGTGAGTTGTTCAAGCTGTCACTCAATCCGAACAAAGGCTGCACCATTGAAAAACTGGCATCAATTCATACCTCTCTTGATGCAAAGGGTAGCGATCCGGTGAAAGCTGCCCGACTTTCACTGCAAAGCGAAGACTCTTTCGATTCGCTCTTCAAGGCGCATAATGATGCCTGGGAAAAAATCTGGAAAAAGGCCGATCTGGTTATTGAAGGCGACCGCTACAGCCAGAAACTGCTGAGGCTGCACACCTATCACATGATGTGCACCGCTTCGCCGCACAATCCATCAATTGATGCAGGAATGCCGGCACGCGGGCTGAACGGTGAGGCTTACCGCGGCCATATTTTCTGGGATGAGATCTTTATTCTCCCCTTTTTCAACCGCCACTTCCCTGAAATTTCGAAGGCGCTTCTCATGTACCGCTACAACCGGCTTGATGCGGCAAGGGAATATGCGAGTGAAAATGGCTACAAAGGTGCAATGTTCCCATGGCAGACGGCCGATGATGGCCGCGAAGATACGCAGGTCATCCATTTTAATCCGAAGAGCGGCACCTGGGGTCCTGACCTGAGCCGTCTGCAGCGACATGTTTCGATAGCTGTCTTCTACAACGTCTGGCGTTACATCTACGACACCGACGATACGCTGTTCCTCAATGAGTATGGTGCGGAACTGATGTTTGAGATTGCACGCTTCTGGGCATCGATTGCCTCATACTCTCCTGAAAGCGGAAAGTACCATATCGAAGGCGTAATGGGGCCAGACGAATTTCATGAAGAGCTTCCCGGAAGCAACAAGGAGGGTTTGAAAGATAATGCCTATACCAATATCATGGCTATCTGGCTCTTCGACAAAGCTGCAGAAATCGGCGAAAAAATGGATCCGGCTCTCCTTGAACTGCTGGTATCGAAGATTGATCTTGACCCTGACGAGATCAGGCAATGGCAGGAGATCAGCAGCCACATGAATATTCTGATCGACGAGGCTGGTGTGCTGGAACAATTTGACGGCTACAAGAGCCTCAAAGAGCTTGACTGGCCACACTACCGTGCCCGATACGGCAATATCCACCGTATGGACAGGATATTGAAGGCTGAGGGTGATTCACCCGATCTGTACAAGGTTGCCAAGCAGCCTGATGTTTTGATGACCTTTTATACGCTCTCTCCCGGTGAAGTAGCTGAACTTCTTGGAAAAATAGGCTATACGGTACCTGATGCCCTGACCTTTGTCAGAAACAATTATGCCTATTACGAACCACGAACAAGCCATGGTTCGACCTTGAGCAAGGTGGTTCACAGCATTATTTCCAGCTATCTGCATGACGGCCATGAAATGGCATGGAAATGGTTTTCCGAGGCACTGAAAAGCGATATTCAAGATACGCAGGGCGGCACCACCCAGGAGGGCATTCACTGCGGCGTTATGGCAGGAACACTTGATACCGTCATCCGTTATTTTGCCGGTATCTCCTTTTACAACGAAAAACTCAATGTGCATCCAAACTTGCCGACGCAATGGAAAAAACTTTCGCTGAGCGTCTGTTTCAGAAAAAACCGTTATATCATGACCATTGCACAGAACGATATCGTTGTCACTTTAGTCGAAGCTGAGGGAGATGATGCCCCTGCATGCGTTGCCGGACAACATATCACACTGATAAAAGGAGTTCCCTATCACTCCGCATCAGTCTGAACAAGAAAAAAAGAGCATAAAGCTGGCATCAGGCCAGCTTTATGCATTATATTGTACCGTTGTTACTCTATCTCATGACCTTTTGTTGACCTATTGAAGATCCTATGCGCCTGTCAAACTTTCGATATACCCTGCCTAAAACAAAAATTGCTGATGCCCCCTCTTCGCCCAGAGAAAAGTGCAAGATGATGGTGCTGAACCGGCGGAAAAAAGATATCGAACACAAAACCTTCGAGGAGATCGTCTCCTTTTTCAAAAAAGGAGATCTGCTTGTTTTGAACAACAGCAAGGTTTTTCCTGCCAAAATTTTCGGTCAGAAAGAGAAGACTGATGCAAAAATCGAGGTATTCCTGCTCAGGGTTCTCAACAAAGAGGCCGGTTTGTGGGATGTGCTGGTTGATCCTGCCAGGAAGGTAAGGGTCGGCAACAAAATTTATTTTGAAGAGGATGTGGTTGCTGAAGTCGTTGACAACACCACTTCCCGAGGCAGAACCATCAGGTTCCTCAACCCTGATATCGATGTTTTCAGCCTTGTCGAGAGAATCGGCAATATTCCCCTTCCGCCCTATTTCACCCGTCCACCGCGAGAATCGGACAAGGAGGACTATCAAACCGTCTATGCTTCCGAAACTGGTGCAGTAGTGGCTCCCATGGCTGGATTGCATTTCACCATGCCTATTCTGGAGAAAATCAAGAAAATCGGGGTAAAAATTCTGCCTATCACTCTGCATCCAAGCCTGAGCACCTTCAATGCCATTGAGGTTGAGGATGTCTCGAAGCACAAGATGGATTCAGAGTACTTCAATATCCCCTACCAGACGGCAATGGAGATCAATGAGACCAAGCTGAACAAAACGGGCAGGATCGTTGCTGTAGGAACAACGACCCTTCGTGTACTGGAAGCCAATGCCACCGTGGACGGAAAAATAAAATTCGGCAGAGGCTGGACAGACAAGTTTATCTATCCTCCCTATCAGTTCAAGGTGGTTGATGCTCTTTTGACCAATTTCCAACAACCCGAAACAACACTGCTGATGGCTGTCAGTGCCTTTGCCGAACACCGCCTGCTTATGGAGGCATATAAAACCGCACTCAAGGATGATTACCAGTTTCTGGCCTATGGAGATGCCATGTTCATTCATTAACCAGGGGAGCAATTGATCTGTTATGGATGCGATAGCCATCATAGCCGCAAGCGGTATCGGAAAACGAATGCAGCTCAAGGAGGGAGAGAGCAAGCAATTGCTTGAAATCGGCGGATTTCCTGTTATCTATCACACCTTGAAAGCATTTCAGACGGCCTCTTCCATTCAGGCCATCTATATCGCGACAAAGCAGGAGAACAGGTCGATACTTGAAAATCTGGCCGCAGCATCAGGATTCAGCAAGCTGAAAGCCATTATTGAGGGAGGAAAGGAACGGCAGGATTCCGTCTACAACTGCATCAGGGCTATTGAAGAGGAGCGACGCAGGACGGGCACACTGGCAGACACAATCCTTGTCCATGACGGCGCCCGCCCCTTCGTCACGTCTGAGGAGATTGATGAAATTTCGCGGCTCTCCATGCAATACGGCGCCTGTGTACCGGCAAACCGGCCAAAGGATACGATCAAGTATGTCGGAGAGAATCCGGAGTATTTTGGCGAAACGATTGATCGGAGCAAGCTTCTTCAGGTACAGACGCCCCAGGGTTTTCGAAGCGGCCTGCTGATCCAGGCACATGAGCAAGCTGAACTTGAAGGGTGGTATGCAACCGATGATGCCGCGCTGGTAGAGCGTTTTTTTCCGGAACAAACGGTGAAAATTTTTGAAACCGGCTATCACAATATCAAGATCACGACACCGGAGGATATTCCGGTGGCCGAAGCGATATTCCGCCAGATCTCAACACGGAGTTAACACCGCAAAAAAAGAACAAATAAAACATCTTCACGGCTTGTTTATTCCTGAAGCCTATAGTATATTTTCAGCCGGTAAAATGGTGAGGTAGCTCAGTTGGTTAGAGCACAGGATTCATAACCCTGAGGTCGAGGGTTCAACTCCCTCTCTCACCACCACTGTAAAGCGGGTGTAACTCAGTTGGTAGAGTGTTTGCTTCCCAAGCAAAATGTCGCGAGTTCGAATCTCGTCACCCGCTCAACTTCGGTGGATACTATCTTAATTTTTAGGCTGCCGAATATGACTCGATCCTCTGTTTTTTTTGCTCCGGTCACCATTGAAGAGATCAACACAACACAGATCATTGATGGCCAGATGGCCCGTCATCTCGGTATTGAAATGACCGAAATCGGTATCGATTTCATGATAGCAAAGATGCCGGTTGACCATCGCACCATCCAGCGTATCGGTATTCTTCACGGAGGCGCTTCGCTGGCTTTGGCTGAGACCGTCGGAAGTATTGCCGCCTCCTACTGCGTTGACCGCGACTCGTTTTACATTGTCGGACAGGAGATCAATGCCAACCATATCCGCCCGGTCAGAAGCGGTTTTGTCTATGCTACGGCAACTCCCCTGCATCTTGGAAAAAGCTCGCAGGTGTGGGATATCAAGGTGAGAAATGAAGAGGGTAAACTTACCTGTGTCAGCCGATTTACCGTTGCAGTCCTGAAAAAATCTCCGCTTCCCCAATAAAGCAGGGCTCTTGTTTGTTGTTTTTTTAATACCTTCATTGATTCGTCGCAGAAGTTTTTCACATTTATTGCAGATTTCAGGGTATGCAAATCGTAAAATCAGAAACTCCCGTCTCACCGGTTAACTTCACCTCCGACCCCTCAGAGGAGATTTTTCGCCAGCTTGCTGCAGAGCAACGATCACGCAAAAAATGGCTGCTCATCCAGCCGGTAAGCAATACCAGCATGATGGTAGATTCGGGTACGGTCAGTATGCCGCTCAACCTGATTATGGTTGCCACCATGGTCGGAACGATTTTTGACGTTACCTTTATTGATGAACGGCTCGGAGACAAGATCCCTGAGGATTTTTCAGGATTTGATGTTGTCGCCATCACCTCACGGACACTCAACGCCTCAAAAGCCTACCGGATCGGCGATGCCGCCCTGAAACAGGGCAAAACCGTCATTCTTGGAGGCGTTCATCCCACCATGCTGCACGGCGAAGCCTCAGAGCACTGCACCAGCGTCGTTTATGGTGAAATTGAGTCGATCTGGATGGAACTGGCCACCGATGTGCTGAAAGGCACGATGAAGGGCATTTATCGGGCAAAAGAGCTCAAGCCAATGAGCACCATGCAGCACCCCGATTTCAGCTATGCGCTTTCATCGAAAAACGCAAAAAAATACAGCTCCCGCATTCCGATTCTTGCAACCAAAGGGTGCCCGGTAGGATGCAACTTCTGCACAACGCCAACCATTTACGGCAAAAATTACCGCTACCGCGAGCTTGATCTGGTTCTTGATGAGATGCGCTACCACCAAAAACGGGTCGGGAAGGAAAATGTCAATTTTTCCTTCATGGACGACAACATCAGTTTCCGTCCCAAGTATTTCATGACTTTGCTTGAGGAGATGGCCAAGCTCGGCGTGCACTGGAACGCCAATATCTCCATGAACTTTCTTGACAAACCCGAAGTTGCCGAACTTGCCGGGCGCTCCGGCTGCGACCTCCTGAGCATAGGGTTTGAATCGCTCAATCCCGAAACCCTGAAAACCCTCCACAAAGGGTCAAACCGCCTGAGCAACTACGAACAGGTTGTTGGTAATCTGCATAAAAACGGTATTGCCATTCAGGGATACTTCATGTTCGGCTTCGACAACGACACCGAAGAGAGCTTCCAGCTCACCTACGACTTCATTATGAAAAACAAGATCGAGTTTCCGGTCTTTTCGCTCGTCACCCCCTTTCCCGGAACCCCCTACTTCGATGAGATGAAGCCCCGCATCCGCCACTTCGACTGGGACAAATACGACACCTACCACTACATGTTTGAGCCGACCAACATGACCGGTGGGAGACTGCTTGAAAACTTTGTCAAGCTCCAGAAAGAGGTCTACAAAGGACGCGCCATAATGCAGCGAATGGCGGGCAAACCGCTCAACTGGGTCTGGCTCGCCAACTACGCCATGAACCGCTTCACCAGCAAGCTATCGCCAGAGTATTATTACTGAGGGATATTGGTAACGAGTTGCTCTGGAAATAAAGGTGAATAATAGGGTTGTTATTCGCCTTTTAGCAATCTATCAGTAAGCATGGTCATAAAATCCCGACGGGTAGAAACGAACATATGGACATAAACATCCTGCGCACCAACCTCATAGACGACTCTGGTTTGTCCAACCAGTCTCTCGCGAATTCCCTGCAATCCAAGTTTAACAGCCTCATCAGGAACAAAACCAGCGTAAGGGAACTCGCCGATATCCCTCAGGGTCTCTTTGTATTGTTGCTCTGAAGATGCCAGTACCGCCACACCAAACTTACGTTTAAAATATTTTCTGATCTCACGATAATCATCTTTCGCGCAATCGAGGATAAAAACTGAATGCGCCACTACCCCTCCTTCTCCATATCAGAAAAAAAATCATCAACACTCTGAAATTTTCCTTCGGAAATATCTTTCTTGCCCATATTGATAAGCTTCAGAAAAGCCATGGTTTCAAGCTGTTCTTCGTAAGTACGAATGTCCATGACGACAATCTTGGCTTCGCCATTCTGGGTAACGATAAGCGGACTGCTGTCTTCTTCAAAGTCCCTTACAATCTCGGCAGCATGTGACTTAAGCCAAGAAATCGGGCGAACCCTTTCGGATAGTTTCATTGTAGCTCCTCTTCGTAAACAGTTATCCCTTCAGACTGAATATAGACCAAATTTGGAAGTTTTCCTTCAAACGACGAGCTGTGTGTGCTTTTTACGCTCATCCTGGGTGATTCCTGTTTTCCGTTTTTGGCTTATCACTTCACTGGTGTCCGGTTGTTGAAAAAATTAACACTGTTTAACGCCTAATAATATAACAAGTTACGATACGTTTTTGATCGTCACCGACTTGAAAAAAACTTGTTATTTTTATCATTCAATAATTTTTAGAAAAGGAATGATAAATGTATACAGGAAAAACCATTTTTGCTCAACTCCAGGAACATTTGCCTATTCATCAATTTAGAGTTTGTGTCAAACGTTACGGAGGTAATCATAAGGTACAATCGTTTACCTGCCT
>CAIJPS010000090.1 GCA_903822595.1 uncultured Chlorobiaceae bacterium | reverse complement strand
CAGGTCGCGCCCCCCGCGGGCGCGTGGATTGAAACATAGCTTTGGACGTAGGTCATACCGCCCCGGCGGGTGTCGCGCCCCCCGCGGGCGCGTGGATTGAAACAGTGCCATATCATCTTATCAGACCAATTTCTTCAGGTCGCGCCCCCCGCGGGCGCGTGGATTGAAACATTTGGCCAGTCTTTAACCGGCCTTGGGCGTACAGTCGCGCCCCCCGCGGGCGCGTGGATTGAAACTTGTCGCAGACAGCTTTTGGAGGGAAAACTATCGTCGCGCCCCCCGCGGGCGCGTGGATTGAAACTCTTCCGCTTCTTGAGATTCCTTGAGGAAGAGGGTCGCGCCCCCCGCGGGCGCGTGGATTGAAACGCTAGAAAAACTACATCCTCGACGCCACGGCATTGTCGCGCCCCCCGCGGGCGCGTGGATTGAAACTTGAGTGCGGGGTGCCGGTGGCGGAAATTCAGCGGTCGCGCCCCCCGCGGGCGCGTGGATTGAAACCTTTTTGGGAGGAAAGCAGTTTGCCCGCATTGTGTCGCGCCCCCCGCGGGCGCGTGGATTGAAACTCCGGTGGATTGATAAGCATATCGGCAAATTTGAGTCGCGCCCCCCGCGGGCGCGTGGATTGAAACTATATTTGCTGCCGTTATCGCAGTAATTTATAGGGCAGTCGCGCCCCCCGCGGGCGCGTGGATTGAAACAGGGAGAAGAGTGTTCCCTCCTCCCCTTTTCAGGAAGTCGCGCCCCCCGCGGGCGCGTGGATTGAAACGCAAAGAAGAGAACGCAGCCGGGCTGCGTTTAACGTCGCGCCCCCCGCGGGCGCGTGGATTGAAACTGCCTTGAAAGTCGGAGAGTAACCCATCAGCGTGGTCGCGCCCCCCGCGGGCGCGTGGATTGAAACTCCTGCCAGTTATCCCTGACCTCCAGCGCCCCAAGTCGCGCCCCCCGCGGGCGCGTGGATTGAAACAGTTCCGCAACCTGTCCAATCCTGTCCAAATCAGTCGCGCCCCCCGCGGGCGCGTGGATTGAAACCTTAAAAAAACCTCGCCATCGCGAACCACCGTAGTCGCGCCCCCCGCGGGCGCGTGGATTGAAACACGGTTTTACAAAAGAGGATGTTTTGGTGGGCATGTCGCGCCCCCCGCGGGCGCGTGGATTGAAACTCCGGTTATCGGGCCGCCGGTAGTGGTGTTGCGAAGTCGCGCCCCCCGCGGGCGCGTGGATTGAAACTGAACTTTGCCCAAAAAAAGAGCCCGTAATGCTGTGTAGAGAGTTTTCAATCATGGTTGCTATATTCAAAGAACTGTTTTGAATTGAGAGTAACTGACTATGAAAAAATTACCTGTAGGAATACAAACCTTCCGCACAATCATCGAGGATGATTATCTCTACATCGACAAAACAGCGATGGCCCGTGGCCTGATTGACAATTATCGCTATGTCTTTCTGTCGCGTCCACGACGTTTCGGTAAAAGCCTCTTTCTCGATACGCTGAAAAATATTTTCGAGGGAAAACGCGAGCTTTTCAAGGGGTTGCTCATCGAGGAGCAATGGAACTGGGAGGTGACCTGGCCAGTCATCAAAATCAGTTTCAGTGGCGGGGTTCACTGCCGGGAGAGCCTTAAAAAAAACCTCTTCTATATCCTGAAGGACAATCAGGAACGGCTCGATATTGTCTGCGAAGAAAAAGAGGATCCGAACCAATGTTTCGCAGAATTAATCAAAAAGGCATTTCAAAAGTATAATCAGAAAGTTGTCATTCTCGTTGACGAGTACGACAAACTTATCCCTGACAATATTGAGCATATCCCTGAAGCGCTCGCCGTCCGTGACGGAATGCACGACTTTTATACCAAAATCAAGGAGAACGACGAGTATCTGCGCTTCGCCTTCCTCACCGGGGTGAGCAAATTCTCGAAGGTGTCGCTCTTCAGCGGTCTGAACAATCTGGAAGATATCAGCCTTAATCCCGAATATGGCACAGTCTGCGGTTACACCCAGCTTGATGTTGACACCGCTTTTGCTCCGTATCTCGAAGGCGTAGATATGGAACAGGTCAAGCGGTGGTACAATGGGTATAACTTTTTGGGTGATAAAGTCTATAACCCCTACGATATCCTGCTCTTTATCAAGAACCAAAAGATGTTCAAAAACTATTGGTTCGAGACAGGGACTCCCCGGTTTCTGATTGAACTCATCAAAAAGAACAACTATTTTATCCCCAAACTGAACAGTCTGCGAGTTAATGAGTCTCTGGCCAACAGCTTTAACATTGAGTCGCTCAATCTGGAAACGATTATGTTTCAGACCGGCTATTTGACCATAAAACGCCTGATCCAGTCGGGCATGGGAGTTGGCTACGAGTTGGGATTTCCCAACAAGGAGGTGCAGATCAGTTTTAACGAGTATATTTTGCAATCAATGACCAGCGTTTCGGAAAAAGAGCCGATCCGCTATGAGCTGCTTGATATCATCAACGCCGGAGATATTGAAAGTCTGGAACCCGTTATCCGGCGACTTTTTTCAAGCATCGCTTACAACAACTTCACCAACAACGCCATTGAGGGTTACGAAGGCTTTTACGCCAGCGTGCTTTATGCCTATTTTGCCAGTCTCGGCCTCGACATTATCGCCGAGGATGTGAGCAACAAGGGGCGAATTGACCTGACGCTGAAGGCCGAGGGGAGAACCTTTTTGTTTGAATTCAAGGTGACCGGCAAGGAGCCGCTTGAGCAGATCAAAAAGATGAAGTATTACGAGAAATATGCTGGTGAACGCTACCTGGTTGGTATCGTCTTTGACCCCAAAGCAAGAAACGTCAGCAAGTTCGAGTGGGAGAAGATCTGAGCGGCACCGTAGCGTAACCATTGAACTCAATCTCGGAGTCACTTCAAAGAAGGCTATCCTGTCGGGCATAACCCGAATCATTTTCATGCCATAAATGGGATTCCATCATAAATCCATGAAAACACAACTACAACGTATTATTGACCAGATCGAGGCCGGGCAGTACAAAGAGGCTTATGACGCCCTGAAGGTGATAAGAAAAGACCCGACACTTTCAGAGGAGATTGTGGAAGTAGCAGAAATTGCGAGCATTGAAATCGGAGTGACCGAAAAGCGCAGGCAGTTGGAACCGAAAGGTGGTTTTTATGCAAAAAGCGCCGTATTAAGACTGAAGGAAGCACAAGGCGATCCCGATGCGGCTGAACGGCTGAGAGAGCTCAAGGAACAGATGAACCTTGCTATAGATGCGCAGGTCAATAGCAGAAACTGACGGCATACTGATTACATTGTGGATATTCGAGCCAATGCCCCACATCCGTTTACCTTCCCCCGGAAAACACCTTCAACCCGATAATACCGCTGATGATCAGCAGCAGGCAAAGAATCCGCGCCAGGTCACGCGGCTCATTGAACAAAATCATGCCGAACAGGGCCACCCCGATGGCACCGATACCTGTCCATACAGTGTAGGCTGTGCCAACCGGGATGGTTTTCATGGCAAGTGAAAGGAACAAGAAACTTGCTATCATGGCCGCAGCCGTCATGAGCGAAGGTATGGGGCGCGTAAAGCCTTCGGTATATTTCAGGCTGAGTGCCCAGCCGCATTCAAGACAACCGGCAATGATGAGGCATATCCATGAGGTGGACATCGGTGATTAAATTTTAATCCAGCGTTGAAGCTTGTCGGATTTTCGGGCTGCATGCATGACTTTCTGGATCATGAGGCCGTCAGGAAAGCCTGCGGCATCATGCAAGCCCGTCAACTTGTTCTTGAGTGCCTTGACAATACGATGAGCAAGAAAGGCAAAGCCAACAGCGAAAATACCGTGAACGGCGATGGATGACTGGCGGATTTTTTCCTGCAAAACGAGTTCGTCCCACGACAGCATCGGCTCAACCAGTTTCCATCGGGGAGCATCAATAAGGCTGCGCCCCACCGTTGCCTGGTCATTTGCAACCTCCCATAACCTTCCTGCTCCATCGAGCCTGATGGTTTTGAGGCTGCCGACAACTTCAAACGAAAGCCAGGTGTAGGCGCCAACGGTAGTGACATGCATCAAGGAGGAGCTGCCGAGGGCAACCGATGAGGGGCCAAATTTCATGGTCATGGAAAAGTGATCATCTGACGTGACGGCGCATGGCATTCCCGACTTGTCGGGCCGAAAGGGAATACTGGTTGCAAGGTTACAGGAGACCTTCGATATTTCGCCAATGAGAAATCGGTTCATGTCAATCAGATGGGAGCCGATGGCGCCAAGGGCTCCCCCGCCTTTTTCGGCGTCACACCACCATGACCAGGGCATGTCGGGGCGATTGCGGGAAGCAAGGTTGACAACAGCACGCACTTCGTACACTTTGCCAATTTCGCCGCCGTCAATCATCTGTTTCATACAGCGAACGCCGGGATGAAACCGGAGTTGATGGTCAATGAGTGCAAACCCGCGAGCTGTGGAGGCTACATCCACCATATCGGCAGCATCGGCGACATTGAGCGCAAAAGGTTTTTCGCAGAGTACACTTTTGCCACTCTGGAGAACTCCGTTCACCATCTCCCTGTGCAGGTAGGTCGGCGTGGTGACGCAGACCAGGTCAAGATCGCAGTGGAGCATGTCGCGCCAGTCAGCGAAGCCCTTGCTGATATCAAACATCTTCATGAACTTCTGGCGATGCAGTTCGGTCGGGCTTGCCACGGCTGCAAGTTCTACATTCTCCATCATTGAAAAGGCGGGAGCCTGAGCAATTCTCGACCAGCCACTTCCTATAAAGCCTATTTTTATTTTTTTTGTCATAAATTTTCACAAAAAAAGGGTGACCGAAATCACCCTTTGTAAGATTGCAACTGAAGTCAAATCATTCAACCAGGCTGTTGCGCCTTTGCAAGTCGGGCTTTCTCGATGTAGGTCTTTTGGATATCGCGCGAAACGTTGTATGCCTTTGAGAGGCTGTCGGAGCTCCAGAGCCTTGCGTCGAAGGCCATACAGATATTGCGCAGAAACGGAATGCCAGCCTCGGTCACCCTGACGCTCTTGTCGCCAAGAACAACAATGCCGTCGTTCTGCATGTCTTCGAGACGGTAGAGGGCTATGTCAAGCTCATCGGTGTAGAGCTTGGGATCTTCCCATGAGGTCTCCTGCTTGCACATAAGGTTGAGGATGTGGCGACGGAGTACCAGATCTTCGTCGGTCAGCAAGTGGCCGCGGTGAAGCGGAAAGCGCCCTTCGTTGACGGCCTTTATATAGGATTCGTCGTCGCGCTCGTTCTGAGCAAATGCGTACCAGGTATCGCTGATGGAGGATGAGCCGATGGCCAGCATCATCTGTGTGGTATTTTCGGTATAACCCATGAAGTTACGGTGCAGCGTGCCGTTTTTTGCGGCAATGTAGAGCGCATCACCTTCAATGGCGAAATGGTCCATGCCGATTTCATGGTAGCCGATGGATTCAAGCATGGCGCTCCCTTTGTCGTAAAGCTCCTGCTTGACGTCGCCAACAGGCAAGTCTGACTCCTTGAACTTCCGCTGTCCTTCGTACATGTGCGGGTTGTGGCCATAAGCGTAGAACGCAAGGCGGTCAGGTTTCAGCTCCATGACCTTCTGGATGGTGTCGGTGATGGTGGCCATTGTTTGCTTGGGCAGGCCGTAGACAAGGTCAAAATTGACTGAGGTAAAGCCGATTTCGCGAGCCAGGTCAACCTTTTCCTTGACCAGTTCGAATGACTGGAGGCGGTTGATCTCCTGCTGCACAATCGGGTCGAAATCCTGTATACCGAAACTCATGCGGCGGAAGCCGACACTGTAGAGTGCTTCAAGGTGCTCCCTTGAGGTTGACTTGGGATTGGTCTCAAAGCTGAACATGTAGTTGTCCATCTTGTTGACATGCTTGCAGATTCCATCTATGAGCCTGACAAGATTTTCAGGGCTGAAGAAAGTAGGGGTGCCGCCACCGATGTGCAGCTCCTTGACGTTGAGCCGACCGGGGAAAACATCAATATACATCTGCCACTCTTTGAGCAGTGCCTCAAGATAGGGTGTTTCGTAGGAGTGATCCTGGGTGCGATGAGCGTTGCAGCCGCAGAAGTAGCAGTGGTTCTCACAGTAGGGAATGTGAATGTACAGGCTGATTCCGGTAGTCTCGTTGCTGTCGTTAAAACCCTTTACCATCGCCTCTTTCCACTGCTCCTGGGTAACACCGTCGGTGCTCCATGAAGGAATGGTGGGATAACTGGTATAACGGGGGCCGGGATTGCTGTACTTTACTGCGAGATTGGTTGCCATTGTTATCTTTCCTCTGCAAGGATTATTTTTTTAAATTGGTTCTCGTGAAAATACATAAAACTCGGCAATTTCATAAATCATTAGCCCATAAACAGCCTTGAAATCCTTGTTTTTCAAGGCATGCGCTTTTGGTTGTCAAGATGTCGCCACGGCGAAAGTTATCGCACGCCACGACCAGAGGGATGACAATCGGAAACCAACGAGCCGCTCATGAGGGGCTTCTCTTCACAAATTGCTTACTGAAAAATTTAATTACGGTACTTTTCTATGAAACAAAAAACAGAAGCTGATCAGAGGCCGGTTGTCGGCATTCTCATGGGTTCAGATTCAGATTTCGATATCATGAAGGAGGCCTCTCTGGTTTTTGATGAGTTCGGTATTGCCTCCGAAATCTCCGTGATTTCTGCACACCGGACACCGCATGACCTTGAAGTGTATGCCACGTCAGCCATTGAACGCGGTTTGAAGGTCATTATCGCTGGAGCTGGCGGTGCCGCGCATCTGCCGGGTGTTACTGCGGCCATGACGGTGCTGCCGGTTATCGGTGTACCGATTTTCAGCAAAAAACTCAATGGTCAAGACTCGCTTTACTCCATCGTGCAGATGCCAGCGGGAATTCCTGTGGCGACGGTGGGCATCGACAATGCCCGAAATGCCGCCCTGCTTGCCGTCCAGATTCTTGCCCTTTCTGATGAAGCACTGATGGCGGCCCTCGTTGAGTTCCGCAAAAAACTTGCCGATGCATCCCGGCAGAAAACTGCCAAAATCCGCGAAAAGCTCCATGCAAAAAGCTGAGTTCTGGATAGAGAGCTTCCAGCTCGCGCCGCATCCTGAAGGGGGATACTACCGCGAAACATACCGGAGCGAAGGTTTATATTCCTTCACTGGCGCCACTCCCTTCAATGGCCTACGCTCTTATGCAACAGCCATTTACTACCTGCTCAAGGGGAGGGATCGCTCAAGGCTGCACAGGATTCATTCTGACGAACTGTGGTTTTTCCATGCAGGCGATCCGCTCACGGTTCATTTTTTTCCGGTAAATGGTGAGCCATCCAGCTTTACGCTTGGCCTTGCGCCCGGCAAAGGGCAGGTTATACAGGGAGTCGTTCCCAGGGAGAGCTGGTTCGGTGCCTCCCTTGCAACTCCTGAAGATGAAAGCTACGCACTGGTAAGCTGCGTGGTCGCACCGGGCTTTGATTTTCGCGACTTTGCTTTTGCCGACAGAAACACACTGCAACAACAATTCCCCATGCATACCGAAATAATTGAGCATCTGACCTGATTGCCGCATCAATTCCGGAAGAGATGAGGATAATTCTCTCTTTTTTTTACTTTAGTCGGTATCCGGTTCTTTTTACAAAGCCAGAGAGCATTGAATATTCACGTTTTATTATAAAAGGTAGCGCTAGAGATGAAAAAGAGGGTTGTGATTGTAGGTGGAGGATTTGCAGGACTTAATGCAGCCAGAATACTTGGCAATAAGAAGGATATTGAGGTTACCCTCATCGACCGGAAGAACTACCACCTCTTTCAGCCGCTTCTCTATCAGGTTGCCATGGCGGCACTTGGTGAGGGGGATATTGCCGCGCCGCTGCGGAACATGCTGGCAAACTACCAGAACATCACGGTCTTCAAAGGAATTGTTGATCGCATTGATGTTGAAAATAAAACGGTCGTAACCGATTTCAGCGATATCCCCTACGATTATCTGGTACTTGCCTGCGGTGTCCAGCACCACTATTTCGGCCACAACGAGTGGGAAGAGTTTGCCCCTGGGCTGAAAACCCTCGCACAGGCCAAGGAGATTCGCCGGCGGGTGATGGAGGCTTATGAACGGGCTGAACGGACAACTGATTTTGTCGAACGCAAAAAACTGCTCACCTTTGTCATTGTCGGTGGCGGACCGACCGGTGTGGAGCTCGCTGGCTCGATTGGAGAAATGAGCCGCTACACCCTCTCAAAATTTTACCGGAACATTGACCCCAAACTGACCCGCATTTTTATTGTTGAAGCAGCTCCGCGCATTCTCGGCTCTTTTTCTCCCGATCTTGCAAGCAAGGCGACACGATCGCTTGAGAAACTCGGCGTGCAGGTCTGGACAAACAGTATGGTGAGCGAGGTTGATGAAAACGGCGTGCAGATCGGAAATGAACGCATCGAAGCAGCAACGGTGCTCTGGGCTGCTGGCGTTACGGCCATTGAGATTGGCAAAACAATGGCAGGGGTGGAGACCGACCGGATTGGACGCATCATCGTCAGTGACGATCTCAGCATTCCGGATCATCCGGAAATCTTTGTCGGTGGGGACCTTGCGCACTTTGTTTCGGAAAACGGAACTCCCCTGCCGGGGCTCGCACCTGTTGCCTTGCAGCAGGGACGGCTCATCGGCAAAAACATTGTGCTTGACCTGAAAACAAAAGCAAGAAAGCTCTTCCGCTACCGCGACAAAGGGCAGATGGCCACCATCGGCAAAAACAAGGCTATCGTTGAATTTGGCAGCCTGAAGTTTGATGGCATTCTTGCCTGGTTCACCTGGCTTCTGGTGCATATCTACTTTTTGACCAGCTTCCGTCACCGGGTCTTTGTGCTGCTGCAGTGGGGATGGTCTTACTTTACCTTCAGCTATGGTGCCCGCCTGATCATCAACAGGGAGTGGCGCTTCTATCCTGATGCCGACCCCTGTGCACTCCACATCGAAAAGGAGGAGAAGGAGTGAAAAAAAAGAGCCTTATCGAGATCATTACTGGCCTGATTCTGGGAAGTACGTTTATCGGTATAGCCCTCTATCTCCTCTTTTTTCCTGACATCTCCCCTGCGGGAATGAAACAGGATATGCGTCTTTATGCCTTGCTGACCGGCGCTTATGGTATCTGGCGCATTATCCGCGTCTGGCTGGCGTGGAAAGACGCACAAGAAAATGTTTGAACGAGTCAGCAATGTCACTGCTTGTAACGCAGTTATCATCACCGGAGGAGTGAAAAAAGATGTATAGTAATTTATAAGGTGTTTTTCTTATACTCATTTAAAACGAGTTAGACTATAGTATACTTTGTTATAAAGAAGAAAACAGCATGAAAAGCGCGTCCGTAAATCAGAGAACCGAAGAGAAACTTTTTTTTCACAATTATGCCCGGTTTCCCATTGCCGTGACGCATGGCGAAAGGGGTTGGCTGGTCAGCGATGATGGAACCCGTTATCTCGACATGATTGCGGGCATCGGTGTCAACGCGCTCGGCTATGGTGACAAGCGCCTTGTAGAGGCTATAAGCTCCCAGGCAGCGAAGCTTATCCATGCTTCAAACCTCTTTATGATGGAGCCGCAGTTTGAGCTGGCCGCAAAACTGCTGTCACTCTCCGGGCTCTCCAAGGTCTTTTTTGCCAACAGCGGCACAGAGGCCATTGAGGCGGCCATCAAGATTGCGCGGAAATGGGCAGGGCTATCGGGTGATCAGGAGAAAAAAGAGGTGCTCTCACTGAGCAACTGTTTTCATGGCAGAACGTACGGCGCCATGTCGCTGACGGCAAAACCGAAATATGTTGACGGATTCGAGCCGCTGCTGCCGGGAACCGGCATGATTGCTTTCAACGATATTGCAGACCTTGAAGAAAAGGTTTCTGACAAAACTGCAGCTGTTTTTATTGAGGTGGTGCAGGGCGAGGGTGGTATTCACCGTATCTCGCAGCCCTTTATTGACCGGCTGAAAGAGCTTCGGGAGCAATACAACTTCCTTATTGTCGCCGATGAAATTCAGGCGGGCTGCGGAAGAACCGGAACGTTTTTCAGTTATACGCAAGTCGATGCCGACCCTGATCTGGTCTGCCTTGCCAAACCGCTTGGCGGCGGCTTACCATTATCTGCGGTCATAGGCAATGAAAAGGTGGCCGATGTTTTGACCTATGGCAACCACGGCACCACGTTTGGTGGAAATCCGGTGGCATGTGCCGCAGGAGTTGCCATGATCAAGGCCATTGAAGAGGACAAGTTGATGGAGCAAGCCCAGGAAGTCGGTACTTTTATTCATAATGAACTGCAGAAACTGGCAGCAAAACATCCGCAGATTCTTGAGATCCGTCAGTATGGCCTGATGGTGGGCATCACAATGGACAAAGAGGCAAAACCCTATGTCGGGAAGGCGCTGGAGAAGCATGTTGTTATCAATGCCACCAGCGTCAACGTTATCAGGCTTCTCCCTCCCCTGACTATCAGCCGGGAAGAGGCTCAACACTGTATCTCAACCCTTGATGAAATCTTTACCGAAGAAACAGCCGAAAAAACAACAGCAGACCAAAGCTGCTGAAAAAGCTGTTGAAAAGCCCGCAGCAATGCCCCTGGAAGCCATCAACTATATCATGATTGCTTTCGGGGCTCTGGTAATTGCCGGAAGCTACTGGGGAATGTACCTTGAGCGGAATGTTGACGGCTTTTTCTCCCTTTTTATAAGCCCCGTAACCCTCATCGGAGCTTATCTCTGGGTTGCCTTTGGCGTGCTCTACCGCCCGAAACCGGCAAAAAAGCAACCCGTTCAGTCGAGCTGAAACCGTATCGGAACGGTAAACCACACTTTTATGGGGCTGCCGTTCTGGATGCCGGGATAGTATTTCGACTCCATAACGGATTTCAGGGCAACGGCATCAAAGATTTCGCAGTCGGCAGGGATACGTTTCATAACCTTCGCCTTGATGGGGCGACCATCTTCACCAATAAGCACGCTGACAAAGACCTTTCCGGTAATACCGGCGATTCTTGCCATCTCAGGATAGGCGGGTTTTTTCTGGTCAAGAAAACCGGGCATTTTTTCACAGGGAACAAACATTGGCACCTCTTCGCCCGCAGAGCCACTTCCGCTTCCTGTACCGGTCTGTATCGCCTGTTTCAGCTCCTTTTGCGTGGCAAGTGTCTGTTGGACAGGCGCCTCTTCCTGACTGACCTGCTTGATTTTACCCACATTGGGTGGTGCAGGAGTTGCAGCAGATGTAGGGGTCACCGGAACAGGTTCCGGTATATCAAGCGGTGGTGGCGGTGGAAGCTGGGTCACACTTGTCACCACTTCATAGCATTCGACCATGGGCTCATCCTTCTTGAACAATCCCGTCAGTGAAGCAAGGGTTTGCCAGTTAGCTGTGACAAGCCAGAAAACACCAAGAAGCACAATGGCCGTAAGTACCCCGTGGCTGAGAAAAAGATGTGCCTGACGGCGAAGAACGAGATTGCCGTACGACAAGTGCCGTAAACGGTCGGTATCAAGAAACTCCTCCTGGAAAGACCATGAAAGGGCTTTCCTGCGAGCGCCATCATGCATGTTATCAAGTTTTGAAGCCACCTGAACAAACTCCTTTTCTGATTCCTCTCCTGATTAAATAGCTCTTTGTATTTCGACGGCATCCTGATCCGTATAGTCATCCAGACTGAACCGGTCAATTTTCATGAGGTTCAGTTCATCAATAATATCGACCAGATGTTTATACTTCGCCTTTTCGCTGATCTTGACAACAATGACCATTTTCGGATTCGCCGCTGTCTGCTGCCGGAGTAACTGGCGCAGCTCTCCGCTCAAAGCCATCTGGCGGCTGTCGCTGGGATCGTAGAGAGGGAGTTTCCGGGGTGCTTCTTTGCCAAGGGAGCAATAGACCATGATGTTATCGGCAACCCTGAGTGTCATCACGTTCGACTCGGCAACCTTCACTTCAGCCCTTTCCGGTGGAATATTGATCTCCATCGTGTTGGATTTTGAAAAGGTCGTTGTCAGCATGAAAAAGGTCAGAAGAAGAAATGCCACATCAACCATCGGTGTCATGTCGAGATGAAATCCGATCCTTTTTGAGCGCCGCCTCCCTTTTTTGTGGGTACGGCGTCCATTTGGAGAATCAACAACACCCATCAGCGAACCTCCCTTTCAAGAACGGTAATGAGGTTGAAGGTGAGCAGGTTCGCCTTTTTGTAGACCTTGATGACATGGTTCACGGCGTCAAAGCCAGCATTGGCATCAGCACGTATCACCGGACGAAGCTTCTGGTCGGCAAAGCGTGCCATGACAACAAACCGGTCGAGCTCATCTCGTTCAACCCGGAAATTTTCGGCCAGCTTGAATTTTTTCAGGGAATCCGCAACTGCGATCGTTGATAACCCAGCTTTCTGCAGCTTGGGTTTTACAACGGAATTAAAAATCTTTACCCTCGACTGCTGTGAGGATACTCCCATATAAAAAGAGTTATCGCCACTGACCGTAACCGTCAGAACATCTGATTCAGGTAGCTTCAGCTCAGAATGAGATGAGGGCAGATCAATCCTTACAACCTCGGGAGGCCGGAACTTGGTGGTCAGCATGAAAAAGGTCAACAGAAGAAATGCGACATCCACCATTGGAGTCATATCAATCCGGAACCCGACCCGTTTAGCCTTGATTCTCGACATCAGCGATTATTCCGGTTTACCGGTTCCGAGAGTCTGAATAATATAGAATGCCGCTTCGTCAATCATGTAACTGAAACGGTCAACCCTGCTGGTGAAGACGTTATAGGTGACAATGCCCATAATGCCGCCAAGAATACCTATCGCCGTATTGAAGAGTGCTTCAGAGATACCAAGCGAGAGCTGCACGGCATCGGGGGCTCCACTGGTCGCCATGGCCGCAAAGGCACGGATCATGCCAAGAGTTGTTCCAAGAAGGCCGACCATGGTGGATATTGAGGCAATGGTGGATATGGCGACAAGGTTTTTCTCAAGAAGCGGCATCTCCATGACCGTGGCTTCCTCGACAGCCTTTTCCATATCACTGATCTTTTTTTCGCGATCAGTAACGTTAAAGGAGACAAGCATTTTATAGCGGTGAAGCACTGAGCGCAGAACAGCGGCAAGAGAGCTTTGGTGATCGTCACACTTGGCAATGGCCTGATCAATTGCTCCGTTCTCGATATCCTGTTTGAGGCTCCGCACAAATTCAGGGATATTTCCCTTTCCGGATGCCTTGTTGAGGGCAATAATACGCTCGACAATGTAGGCAATCAGCATCAGGATAAGCGCCATCAACACGGAAACAACCGGACCGCCTTTCCATACGGCGTGGAATATCGACTCCGGCGGAGTAGTACCCATCCATACATAGAAGCCCAGAGAGACCGCGTAGGTTACGACAATGAGCACACCCGTAAAAAAACCCTGTTTCATAGACTCTTATTTTTTTTGACTATCCTGAAGGTGAACGAAGCGTTATGAAGCACTCTGTAATTTGCTATACTGCGACAAAGAATTTTAAAGCAACAGGAACCACCGTCTACAGATGGAATGACTTGAAAACCGGTACTTTTCCCTGTCATCAAGAGAGTTGGAAGGCAACACCGGGTAACAACAACATTATTAGTGCTCAATTTAGTAAATAAGCTGGTTATTTTTCAACAGTAATCGATCATAGAGAGAAAAAAAGTACGTGTTCCCGTAACAATATTACTGACAAACAAAAGGCGCATGATCCCTCCTTCGATCGTTGACGAGGTTCGACAAGCAGCAGACATCGTTGATATTATCTCTGATTATCTGACGCTTCAACCTGCCGGGCGTAACTATAAGGCTCTTTCTCCCTTCACTGTGGAGAAAACCCCATCGTTTATCGTTTCACCCGACAAACAGCTCTTCAAATGCTTTTCCAGCGGCAAGGGGGGCAATGTTTTTAACTTTGTCATGGAAATGGAAAAGCTCTCCTTTCCTGAAGCGGTTGAACTGGTTGCCAAAAGAGCAGGCATCGATATCAGCCGGTTTACCGAAAAAAAGGAGCATAAATCGGCGCATGAAGAGAGCCTGGCTGAAACCCTTCGCTGGGCTGCAAAGTTTTTTCATGGAAAACTGGCAAGCCTGGAGGGAAAAACCGGTTATTCCTACCTGGCGACGGAGCGGGGACTGACGGAAAAAACAATCAATTCCTTCGGCCTCGGTTATGCTCCGGACGCATGGGATCATCTCTTCACCGAAGCCGTAAGGGCTGGAATAGCTCAGGAGCACCTGCTTGATCTTGGACTTATCACCCCGAATAAACAGGGAAAATCATGGTATGATACCTTCCGCAACAGGGTGATCTTCCCCATTTTTTCAGTTGGCGGCCAGGTTGTCGGCTTTGGGGGACGCACCCTTGAGAAGAATAGTCAAACACCCAAATACCTGAATTCACAGGAGAGCAAGCTCTTTGAAAAATCGAAACTTCTCTATGGACTGCACACCGCCAAAAATGAGATTCGGCGTATGGAGACCGCGGTGCTCGTTGAAGGGTACATGGATGTGCTGGCCCTGCATCAGGCAGGCATAACCAACGCTGTAGCCTCGTGCGGTACCTCACTGACACGCTATCAGGCAAAAATCCTGAAGCGTTACACCAACCGCGTACTCTTCATGTATGATGCCGACCAAGCGGGTCAAAAGTCGATGATGACGGGTATCGATATCCTTCTTGCAGAAAACCTCACTCCCTTCATCATCATGCTTCCACAGGGTGACGATCCCGACAGTTTTGTCCGCCGCGAAGGGCGTCAAAAATTCCAGCAATTCGTTGAAGAGAAGATGCTGTCGTTTCAGGAGTTTCAGATCCGTTTTTTCAGGGAATCGGGAAATTTCGAACAGCCGGAGGTTAAATCAAAGGCGATCAGGAGCATGGTACAGACGATTGCACTGATTCCTGACCGTATCCGTCAGGAGCTCTATCTGCAGGAACTGTCAAAAAAACTTGACATCACCCTGCATGCCCTCAAGGAACGTCTTGGCAGTGAAGCGTCCGGACAGGAAAAAAGGAGTTCGTCCGTCGAAAGCCGACGGGATGTTCAGCCGCAACACAAGCCGGAATCGGAGCTCTCCGTACTCGAAAAAACCTTTTTGAAAGCACTGCTTGAAAGTACCTTGTATGGTAATGCCGTGCTGGAATTTGCTGCTTCACATGAAGAGATGCTGGAGTTGCCACACCCGGAGGCACAGCAGATTTTTACCCATATGATCAATCGCTACAAAACGATTGCAAATAGTCAGGAGGAGAGGATTGACATCGTAACGGAAATAAGTTTGTTCAGCAATCCTGCATCGAGGGATCTGGCCTCCGGCTTGCTGATTGAACAACCCGTTAGCAAAAAGTGGCTCGAACAATCCAATGTTCACGCCGATAACGCAAAACGATGCCTTGCGATGTTCCTTGACGGCTTCAAAAACCTTATTCTTGAACCGTTGGTCTGTCAGAAAAACCGGCTCACCGAAGATATCAGGCTGGAAAACGATACAGAGCGTGAAATTGCGCTCTCAAAGGAGAAGATCATCCTCGATAAAAAAATTCGAAAAACCTCTCTTGATCTCAAAAAGATGATCACTGCCATCCTTGAAAACAGTTGATCACTTTTTGCCCGGTAACCTTCTCCCCACACCATCCAGATGCAGGGAGGCTTGTAAAATGATTATACGGTATACCCTTCGATAGGATTACGCAGACAAAGCGCCTTGATCTCCTCACGGACACTTTGGCAAACCTGCGCAGCATCAGCCTTTTCAGCGGACAAGATAACCCTGTCGATAAGCTCCGCGATAAGAGTGCTGTCTGCTTCCTGCATCCCTCTTGTCGTCATGGCAGGAGTACCTATGCGAATACCGCTCGTCACAAAGGGAGACTTGTCGTCAAAAGGCACCATGTTTTTGTTGACGGTGATGCCTGCTGCGTGGAGCAGGTTCTCAGCAACCTTGCCGGTTACATTCTTGCTGCGTAAGTCAAGCAGCATGAGATGGTTTTTGGTTCCACCACTGACGATGTTGTAACCAAGCTCGGTAAACTTTCCAGCCATGGCCGCAGCATTTTTGATGACCTGAGCGGCATACTCACGGAATGCGGGCTGCAAAGCCTCACCAAAAGCAACCGCCTTGCTGGCGATGATATGCATCAGCGGGCCACCCTGGATTCCCGGCATCACTTCAGCATCCATAACCTCTGACATCATTTTCAGACGTGAACCCGTTTTTGTCTTGATGGTAATGCCCATGGGATTTTCAAAGTCGGTGCCCATCATGATCATACCTCCCCTTGGACCACGAAGGGTCTTGTGGGTCGTCGTAGTTACAAAATGGCAGTGCGGCATGGGGTCGCCCAGAAAACCGGCAGCTATGAGCCCGGCAGGGTGAGCAATATCAGCCATCAGAAAAGCCCCGACTTTGTCGGCAATTGCCCTGAAGGCCTTTACATCAAAGCCCTGCGAATAGGCGCTGGCACCGCAGATAATCAGTTTTGGACGCACCTGAAGAGCAAGCTCCTCAACCTTGTTCATGTCGATGCGGCCGGTCTCACGATCAACGCCATAGGAGTGCGCCTCGTACATCTGGCCGGAAAAATTGACCGAGCTGCCATGAGTCAGGTGGCCGCCGTGTGACAAATCGAGCCCCATGATCCGGTCGCCGGGTTTCAGCACCGAAAAAAGGACAGCCATGTTGGCGCTGGAGCCGGAGTGAGGCTGTACGTTGACATAGTCGCAGCCAAAGAGCTTTTTCGCCCGGTCACGTGCAAGGTTTTCAGCCACATCGACAAATTCACAACCGCCATAATAACGCTTGCCGGGATAGCCTTCTGCATATTTATTGGTCATCACCGAACCGCAAGCCTGCATGACCGCACGGCTGGTGAAGTTTTCCGAAGCAATAAGCTCGAGTGTTTCAGTCTGCCGTGTTGTCTCGTTGGCAATTGCCTCAAAGAGCTCTTTATCCTGTTTTTGAAGGATGTCGGTATCCATCGTCTCTCAGTCCTTTTCCTGACGGAAGTTTACGGTTTCGTTGCTGTTTTTTCAATATGAAAACTCTCAGGACCGCATGAACAACCGATCATGTGGCCAAGCTTGTCACGTTTTGTGTCCAGATAGATCTGATTCATCGGATTAGAGGCAATCTCAAGCGGAATCCGTTCAACAATTTCGAGACCATACCCCTCAAGACCAACCACTTTTTTCGGATTATTGGTCATAAGCTTCATTTTGCGTACACCAAGATCCTTGAGAATCTGGGCTCCGATGCCGTAGTCGCGCAGATCGGCCTTGAATCCAAGCTTTTCGTTGGCCTCAACCGTATCAAACCCTTCATCCTGAAGATTATAGGCTTTCAGTTTATTGATCAGGCCAATACCCCGGCCCTCCTGCATGAGATAAATCAACACACCACGGCCCTCTTTTTCAATCATGCTGAGCGCTGAAGCAAGCTGGTTGCCGCAATCGCAGCGCAGAGAGGCAAAGGTATCACCGGTGGCACACTGCGAATGAACCCTGACAAGAACAGGCTCGTCAGTGGTAACATCCCCTTTCACAAAGGCCATATGATTCTGCTGGTCGGTAAACGATTCGTAGGCTATCAGCCTGAACTCTCCGTGAACGGTCGGCAGTCTCGATTCGACCGCCCGGTTCACAAGTTTGTGGCGCTGCATCTGCCAGGCAACAAGGGACTTGATGGTGATAAGCTTCAGACCATATTTTGCCTTCAGCTTGATCAGCTCGGGAAGCCTCGCCATGGTACCGTCGTCATTGAGAATCTCGCAGAGCAATCCGACCGGGCTGCATCCTGCAAGACGGGCCAGATCGACGGCTGCTTCTGTATGGCCAACACGCCGAAGAACTCCACCGTCCATCGCGCGAAGAGGAAAAATATGGCCCGGACGGGAAAAATCGTCCGCCTTCGACAAGAGATCACCGAGCATTTTGATGGTCATAAACCTGTCGTAGACTGAAATACCGGTGGTGACTCCCTCGGCAATTGCATCGACAGAGACCGTAAAGTTGGTCTCGTGCTGGGAAGTGTTTCTCTGAACCATCGGATCAAGCTGAAGCTCTTTGGCTCGCTGCATGGTAACTGCTACACAAAGCAGGCCTCGCGCCTCCTTCGTGATAAAATTTATCATGTCGTAGCTTACCTTGTCTGCTGCACCAATAAAATCGCCTTCATCTTCACGATCCTCATCATCAATGACAATGACCAGTTTGCCTTGGCGAATATCTTCAAGAGCAGCGTCAATCGTATCGAAATTCTTTTTATCCATACCTCTTTTTTACACTTTTTTTCAAAACAGATAAGAGACGAAGAGATGGTAATGTAAAAAAAATCCTGAACCATTTTCATGAGGCAATAAAAGAAGCAAAGAGAGCGGCAATCGGGTACTTTGAGAAGCATGAGCATTTTTGTATAATGCATCGGCTTTTATAATAAAGGGGTGAAAATTGGGCTCCTAAACCTGATCAAGATTGCATGACCATTCAAGCTTCCGACCTGACGCAGGAGGTTATTGACCTTTCCGGAAAATTTCCGAAAGAGTGGCTTTTGAAAGCCAAACAAAACGGGTTTTCCGATTTCCAGCTTGCTACTATTTTCAATACTTCGGAGCCGTCAATACGGGCGCTCAGAAAACATTACTGCATAGAATCTGTCTTCAAGACCGTCGATACCTGCGCAGCAGAATTCGATGCAAAAACACCTTACCACTATTCGACTTACGGGGAGGAAAACGAATCCGTCTCCTCTGACCGGAAAAAAGTTATCATTCTCGGAGGCGGTCCGAACCGGATAGGCCAGGGAATCGAGTTTGACTACTGCTGTGTGCAGGCGGTTTTCGCCCTCAGAGAGGCAGGTTATGAAAGCATTATGGTCAACTGTAATCCTGAAACGGTTTCAACAGATTACGATATTGCCGACAAGCTCTACTTCGAACCGCTCACCTTTGAAGACACCATCCGCATCATAGAACATGAAAAGCCGCTCGGCGTTATTGTCAGCTTTGGAGGTCAGACACCGCTGAAACTTTCAGCCAAACTCCATGAGGCTGGCGTCACCATTCTCGGCACCTCTTCAAAAGGGATTGACCTGGCCGAAGATCGCAAAAAATTCGGGGCGCTGCTGGAAGAACTTGCTATTCCCCATCCCGAATACGGAACGGCCATAAACCTCGAAGAGGCCAAGGCGATTACCCGGCGAATCGGCTATCCTGCCCTTGTCCGGCCAAGCTATGTGCTCGGCGGACGGGCGATGAAAATCGTCTACAGTGACGACTCGCTTAAAGAGTATATCGATCAGGCCCTTTTTATTACCGAAAAATATCCCCTCCTGATCGACCGTTTTCTTGAAACCGCAGTTGAGTTTGATATCGATGCCATTGCAGACAGCACGGACTGCGTCATCAGCGGTATCATGCAGCACGTTGAGGCTGCAGGGATTCACAGCGGCGACTCAACCTCGATTCTGCCCTATTACAATATCAGTCTGAAGGCCATCGCCTTGATGAAATCCTATACCCGAACCCTTGCAAAAAATCTGAAGGTCGTGGGACTGATGAACATTCAGTATGCCGTTCAGAATGAGAGCGTCTATGTGATCGAGGTCAATCCGAGAGCGAGCAGAACCGTCCCGTTTGTCGGCAAGGCAACTGCAATTCCGGTTGTAAAAATTGCCACGCGCGTTATGCTTGGCGAAAAGCTCAGCGATTTGCGCAAGGAGTATGATCTGAAAGATTGCGATGAACTCGGCATGAAGCATCTGGCCATCAAGGAACCGGTCTTCCCTTTCTCCAAGTTTGTCAAATCAGGGGTCTACCTGGGTCCCGAAATGCGTTCAACCGGCGAAGCCATGAGCCTTGCCGACGAGTTTCCGGAAGCCTTTGCCAAGGCCTATCAAGCCGCCAACATGCATCTGCCACTCTCCGGCGCTGTCTTTATCAGCGTCAATGACCAGGATAAAAACCCGCGCATTCTTGCTATTGCAAACTCCCTTTACCGAATGGACTTCGATCTGATTGCCACGGCAGGAACTCACAGTTTCCTGACAGAAAATGGCATCGAATGCAAAAAAGTCTTTAAGGTCGGCGAAGAGGGCAGGCCCAACGTCTTCGACATTATCAAGCACGGCAAGATCAACTTTGTTATCAACACGCCAAGGGGCGAAAAAGCGCTGCATGACGAGGAGGCAATAGGAGCCGCATCAGTGCTGAACAATGTACCCTTTGTCACCACCATCGAAGCCGCAGAAGCATCAGTACAGGCAATCGACTGCATCCGCCATCAGGAGTTCGGCGTCAAAAGCCTTCAGGAGTATGCCTCTTACCGCAATAAATAGATGGATGTTCAAGAGAATCATGCGCCTTCATCAAAAGAGGCGTCCACCAAACAGCTATCGACACATGCCCGAAACATTCCAGAAACATCTCGACGAGTCAATACAACTTGAACTGAACCTTGCAACGCTCTACACCATCTTTAATGACTTTTTTACGGAAGATGAAGATTTCTGGTGGGAACTCGCAATGGAGGAGAGAGGTCATGCATCGCTGCTCCAGCAGGAGAAAAAGCATCCCCAACAGAGGGAGTTTTTTCCGAAAAACCTGTTAGCCTCAGACCTGCAATCCCTCATCGACACCAACGCAAAAATTGCAAATCTGATAAGCAAATTCAAGGATACACCACCTTCAAGATACGAAGCCTTGCAAACCGCACATGACCTGGAAATGGCTGCTGGAGAATCCCATTTCCAGAAATTTTTGGACAGCCCTACGAACTCTCCTGCTGCAAATATTTTCAAACAGCTCAATCAGGAGGATTGCGATCATGCCGCAAGAATCCTGGAATACAGAAAGAAAAACCTTATCACGTAAAAGACACCTGTCTCTTCAGGGAAGCATGACGAACTGCTGTTTACAGTTCCCTTGCCCATCAAGAAGCAGTTCACTGTAGCGTTGAGGAGTATGACGGAAGCTTCCTCCATTGATAAAGGTTATCCCATTCACCGCGTAGGACTGAAAACGATGAAAATGACCATGCAGCACCAGCTTTGCATGCATAACCTTCATGAGGGAAAGAAACTCTTCGCGATTTTTCAGCTCCATTGTCCAGTCGAAAGCCTGATCGATCAGAGAATCGGTTCCATATACCCGGTAAGCATGGTGGCAGATCCCGATCACGACACACTCGCCGAGAGGTGCAAGAACATTTTCAAGGCTCAGCGCACGTAACTGTCCTGGATTAATGACACCTCTGGCTCCGAGCGGATTATCAGCAGGATACCACGGGTAAACCGAATTGAGCGCTACAAAAGCAACCCTCACTGATGGATAGTTTATGATCTTGACAAAAGGAAACATGTGATTGCCCCGTTCCTCACCAGTGATCAGCTCCTGAAAAAAAGCACAAAATTCTGTCAGCTTGCGCTCAAAAGTTTTTTTTCTGGCCAACGGCAGAGGGTTCAACGCATTATAAAAGCGCATCTCCTCTTCAAGATTGATCAAATCATGGTTACCGGCAATAACAGTCGTCTTGTCCCAATGATACAAACCGTGACTTTCCAGTTTTTCGCGAACGATGCGCCAGTCTGCCGGATCGGCACTGTTGCTCAGATCGCCTGAAATGACAAGATGATCAAACCCTTCCCTGTTGAAATAAGCGAACATACGGTCAAGATTTTCGAGCTGGCGGCGATCCTGTTTACCCGAAACATGAAGATCTGATATATGTGCTATTTTTATTGTCTCTGTCTCTGTAATCAATTTTTTTAGGCTTGCGATTTTTAATTCTAAAAGAGTAAATTGGCCATATCTTTTTTTATCCGGCATTAACGAACATGTCACAAGAACATCAGATTACTGCCTTTCTTTAACCTGCTGACTCATAGCACTTACCCTCCCGGATCACTTATGCAAAATAAAATAACTTCCCTTAAAGAACTGTCAAGAAATCTCTGGTGGTCCTGGAATACAGAAGCAAAACAGATTTTTGAAGAGCTATCCCCTCTGCTGTGGGAAAGAAATAACCATAATCCCATAGAACTGTTACGACATATTTCCAATGATGAACTGGAGGCCAGATGCCAGTTCGAATACGGGGAAAAAATAGATGCCGTCTATTCACGCTTCACAGCCTACCTGAACGAAAAGAATACCTGGGCAGCAAATAACGCCCCTGAGCTGGTAGAAAACCCGGTTGCCTATTTCAGTGCAGAGTTCGGTATTCATGAAAGTGTGAGAATTTATTCAGGGGGACTCGGTGTTCTTGCCGGAGATCACATCAAATCGGCCAGTGACCTCGGCATCAACTTTATCGGTATCACCCTGTTTTACAAAGAGGGCTATTTCCGTCAGTACCTTAACCATGATGGCTGGCAGATGGAGGACTATCCCCTGCAACATGCAGAAAGCCTTCCGATAGAAAAAGTGACCGATGCTGATGGCGAGGATCTGATCATTTCGGTGAATATAGCACAAAGTGAAGTTTTTGCACAGGCCTGGCGCCTCAAGGTAGGCAGGGCAACCCTTTACCTGCTTGACACCAATATTGCTGCCAATGAACCTCACTATCGTGACATCTGTTGCAGGGTTTATGGCGGCGACCAGAATATGCGTATCAATCAGGAGATTCTTCTTGGTATCGGCGGCGTTAAACTGCTTGACAAGCTTGGCGTAAAGCCCACGGCCTATCACATGAACGAAGGTCACTCAGCATTTCTCACGCTCGAACTGCTCGCTAAGGAGCTTGCGGCAGGAGTATCGGAACAAGAGGCAATGGCTATTGTTCGCTCACGCTGCGTGTTCACCACGCATACACCGGTTCCTGCGGGTCATGACCGCTTCTCGAGAGATATGATGCATTACACCTTCGATAAATACATTTCATCGATCGGGATGAACTTTGATGATCTGATGAGGCTCGGTTCTGAAGACAAGGATAATATTTACGGTCTTTTCACTATGACGGTGCTTGCGCTGAACCTTTCACGATCGGCAAACGGCGTCTCGAAACTCCATGGAGAGGTTTCACGTGTCATGTGGCAACACCTTTATGCTGGCAAGAGTGTTGATGAGGTGCCCATTGGCCACATCACCAACGGTGTGCACGCCAGCAGTTGGACATGTGGCCATACAGAGAGTTTCTGGAAAAATTTTGCAGTCAGCGTTGATGAGATGTCTCTCTCACGCGAAGCTGCGGAAGCTGTTCTGGCAAAAGTGACCGACAGCGAGATCTGGTCGCTCCGATACATACTGAAGCGCAATCTTATTGACTTCATTGACCGCTATCTGGCTAACCAGCTTTTTCATCAGCATATCAATTCGTACCAAAACGAATACGACACCGTTCGTTCGGCAAAAAACACATTCTCTCCCGATGTACTTACGATAGGCTTCGCAAGACGTTTTGCTACCTACAAGCGTGCTCCACTGATTTTCAGAGACCTTGACCGCCTTGACCGAATCATCAATCATGCGACCATGCCGCTGCAGATTGTGTTTGCAGGAAAAGCTCATCCGCATGACGATGCAGGAAAAGACTATATCCGCCAGATTGTCCAGCACTCCCGCCGGCCACAGTTCAGCGGCAAAGTCATTTTCCTTGAAAACTACAACCTTGGCGTAGCAAAACGGATGGTTTCGGGTGTTGACGTCTGGCTGAACACACCGGTAAGACCAATGGAGGCAAGCGGTACATCAGGCGAAAAAACCGTGCTTCATGGCGGACTGAATTTCAGTGTCCTCGACGGCTGGTGGCCTGAAGCCTACAATGGTGAGAACGGCTTTTCCATCGGTAACGGTGAATTTTTTGAAAATAATGATGAGCAGGACAGTTTCGATGCGGAAAAAATGTACACGGCTCTGGAAAACCAGATCATCCCTGCATTTTACAGTCGTGACGAGCAGAACATTCCTGTGCAATGGATCAAAAAGATAAGGAATGCAATTGCCACCATCGCACCGGAATACAACACCCACAGAATGGTGCGTGACTATGCAACCAAGTACTATCTGAACAAAAAAGAGAATTGAGGGTAAGTTCGGCATTCTTTTACTCTTCCTGATTGGTACTCGCCAGTCAGGAAGAGATTTGCTGCCATTCCTCTCAAGCACTGTAATACTATGAGCCAATACGAAACCGAAAAACCCGGTACCTCTGCGGGAGTATCTCTCGGACGGGGACTTGAATTGAAATCACCGGTACTCCTTGCATCGGGAACCGTTTCATACGGCGAAGAGCTCAGTGGGCTTTGCGATCTTTCAAAAATCGGAGGTATCGTAACCAAAGCCATTTCCCTCGAACCAAGAACAGGCAATCTCCCACAGCGCATCGCGGAAACACCATCGGGCATGATCAACGCAATCGGTCTGGCCAATGTAGGGGTTGAGCGGTTCATTGCAGAAAAAGTACCTTTTCTCCGCCAGCTCGATACTGCTGTCATTGTCAATATTGCAGGGCGTTCTATTGATGATTACTGCGAAGTCGTATCAAAACTTGACAAAGTCGAAGGACTTGATGGCTACGAAATAAACCTCTCCTGCCCGAACGTCAAGGGGGAGTGCATGATTATGGGGGTAAGCCGGGACGCGACCTTTGAGATAGTCTCTGAACTGCGCAGGATAACTGCAAGGCACCTCATGATCAAGCTGACGCCAAACGTCACCTCAATCAGTTCGATCGCCCTTGCGGCTGAAGAGGCTGGAGCAGACTCACTCTCGCTCATCAACACGGTGGTCGGCATGGCAATCAATTATAAAACACGCAGGCCTCTGCTGAAAAATATTACCGGAGGACTTTCGGGACCGGCAATCAAACCGATTGCCCTTGCAAAAGTATGGGAAGTCTACAAGGCTGTATCCATACCGGTTGTTGGCATGGGCGGCATTGCAAGCTTCGAGGATGCCATGGAGTTTCTTCTTGCGGGCTCACGCGCGATACAGATCGGCACCATGAACTTTGTCTACCCTGATATCGGCGAAAAGGTAGCCAACGCCATTGAACAATACTTCGCATCACCTGGTGCAATACCCCTTATTGAGTACAGCGGAAGTCTTCTTGCCGATTAACATTGGCCTCCCGCTCCCCTTTTGTTTGAAAAATACCTTTTTGTAAGCCTTCTGGTAATTTTTGAACCCGGACGACGGTACTCCCAAACAGTACGATTACGGGAAAAAGAAAACTTGTTGGTAAGTCGCGCAATAATCCAGGTTTCCGATTCCCGGACATCGACGTCTGACGGACCAACATCCGACAAGAGCTTGACGATAAGCGGAGCACATTCAAAGACGATAAAGAGAAGCGTGATGAACAATACCGCATTGGCTGAGGAACGGCTCACATTATTTTGTGCATGGGTAAGCTCACTGAGAGCCCAGTTGCGATCGGCAAAACCGGCATGCAAGGCTTTCCTGTCGAGCAACTCCTCACTCAGCATCATCTGATTGTTTATTCCTTCAGCGGCTTTCTGACGGTTTATATACTCCTGAAGTCCAGAAAGACGGGTAGCAAGAAATTCAAGCCTCACCTGTTTAGCCATCACGACCTGCTCTTTGTTTTTGGCATAGGTACCATATCCTTCAACACCGGACGTTGTGGCTGTCCGGGAACCAAAAACTTCCTGCTTCAACTCCTCGCGCAAACGGTTAATTTCGCTGCTCAGCTTATCGTATTCTGACTGGTTCGTATTAATCTGGGAGAGCTCAAATGCATATTTCTCGTTAAAAGAGAGCTTCACCTTCCCTATCCGATCTCTCTGTTCTGAAAGGTAACGAACCAGCAACTGCTCATGGATCTCCTTGTCAAATATTTTCAGTTCAAGAGGACGCGCGATGACAATCGCAATAAGTAATGCAAAAACCAGTCTCGGAGCGGCCTGATAAAACTGTTTCCGTCCACTGGAGGTTTTTTTGATACTTGAAACGATATAACGATCAAGATTGAAGATTGCCATACCCCAAATCAGGCCAAACAGGAGCGCCCACCATTGGGCAGCAGATGTACCTGAAAAGACAAAATAGAGCGCATAACCACCCGACAATCCGGCAAAAAACGCCGTGAAAAATATTGTTGCTCCAATACCAAAATATTTACTGTGTTCGGTCGGATATTTCTCAATCATTGCAACCGGGGTTCCGGAACATATCCAGAAAAAATGTTGCAGTTTCGCAAAGGTCATGTCGATAGCCCTTCTTTTCTGCTTTTTAACTTTTTTACAAAAAAAATACGATAGTGATTCTCTGAATTTATAGAGTCCGGCAATAATCAACAACCAGCAGGAAAACATTTTTTTCTATTACCGTAGGTCACCAGATTCTGATTTTTCCCTATTTATTCTATTTTGATATCTGCATGTTTAACCCTTTAAACCTCTATGATCATGCGTATTGGAATTGGTATTGATGTACACCCTTTTGCAGAGGGCCGGAAACTTGTGATCGGCGGTGTTCATATCCCTGGACACAACGGTCTCGAGGGCCACAGCGATGCCGACGTGCTGCTTCATGCAGTCAGTGATGCCCTGCTCGGTGCTGCTGCCTTGGGAGATATTGGGTTGCACTTTCCCAACACAAGCCTGGAATTCAAGGATATCGACAGCATGATTTTGCTCAAACAGGTAAAAAAACTGCTTGAAAAACATGGCTATCAGACCGTTAACGTCGATGCCATGCTGCTTCTTGAAGAGCCTAAAATTGCACCTTACATTACCGAAATGCGGAAAAACATCGCACGCTGCCTCGACGTCGAGATCGGAGCGATCTCGGTCAAGGCGACCACCAACGAGAAACTGGGCTACATTGGACGTGAAGAGGGGGCTGCCGCTCATGCGGTCTGCATTATCCGCTCACGCTAAGCACCAACTTCACCCCTGAGAATACTGACTGGCACATAGCGTGTCGCCTTTCTTGCCGGGCTCCATGAAGAGAGCACGGCAATGAGGATGCCGAAGAAAATCACAATCAGATAAGCGTCCGGCGTTTCAATAATGGTAATCCGGTCACTTTTCAATACTCCTGCCGTACTCGCCTCGAAACGAATCGATGCAACCAACTGGCAAATCAGATGTCCAAGCGGAGTGCCGATAAGCACCCCGAGAACGCCTATCATAAACCCTTCAAGCATAAAGATACGGGTAATGTTCCCTCCCGGCATCCCCATGGAGCGCATGATGGCGATATCCTTGACTTTCTGCAAAATAACCGTCGTCATGACGGATGAGACACCAAGACCCGCCACGACAAAAACAAAACCAACCAGAACCAGCGTAATGATTGCATTACGGTTGTAAAACTCGATGACGTTTCGATTGGTTTCATCCCAACTCTCGCTTTTATACCCGCTGAGCACCTCCACCCTGTTGGAAGTCTCCAGGGCACGTTCAACATGCGCGGTTCTCAACCCGACTCCACTCACCGAATTGGAGGCAATTCCTTCCATTCTCTGGGCAAGAGAGAGGTTGACATAAGCCTCACGCTCATCCTTTGCATTAAAACCACTGCTGAAACGCCCAACAACCGTAACGGGAAACTCTTCGCTGTTTTTTGTCACAAGCACAATCCTGTCCCGATAGCCAACATTGAGTTTTTTCGCAAGAAGATCACCAACAAGTACACCGTTCGGCGTAGAGGCCAACTCTTCAAGGGCATTTTTCTCAATCAGATTTTTTTTCAATCCCGCAATTTCGGCTTCAAGATGGGGCACGACACCCCGGGCAATACAGGGGGTAAAGCGGGTTTTGTTGCGGGCAATCACTTTACTGAGCACAAAGGGTGAAATGCTCCGAAGCTCCTCAACAGGCCGAATACTCTCAACAACTTCGCTATAGTTCTTGATAACCTCCTGTTCATCCAGATTGACATTTTTTGTCACCATGGCAACCCTGCTCTCGTGCTGACCAAGAATATTATCGGGCACCAGCGGCACGACTCGTTCTGCGCTGATCACCACATGAGGGGCGGTATCTATCACCTTGGCCACAACATTTGATGATGAACCCTGTGAAACGGAGATAGTGGTCACCAGCATGGCTGAACCAACAGCAACACCAAGAGCGGTGAGGAGGGTTTGACGTTTTCTCTCCCTGAGATGAACAAAAGCGATTCCCGCCTGGTCTCTGTAGTTCATGAAAAAAGCTGTAGTTCAGTCATCTTCTGAGGCATGATCTGTTATTAAATTTTTGAGACTTATCCACAAAAAATCTATCTTGACTGCCAGAAGCGGGAAAGATCATGTCCTGACAAATAAATAAATTTGACCATTAAATACTAACCTTGGCATTGAATAGGAGAACATAATTGTGAAAAAAATTGGTATCCTCACCAGCGGCGGGGATTGCGGCGGGCTTAATGCAGTGCTGAAAGGTGCGGCAATGATGGCCCTGTCAAAAGAGCTGGAACTCTATATCATCCCTAACGGTTACGCAGGTCTGTACAATCTTGTCGATCAGGAGACAATTGTCCGGCTTGATCAGGTTCGTCTCGACCGGTTTGATGCAAGTTTTGCCGGATCCGAAGCAGGCCATTCGAGAGTTAAAATCAAGGCAATAAGCAATCCTGACAAGTATAATCGTATCAAAGCCGGTATGAAAAAATTTGGCATCGATGCGCTTATTATCAGCGGGGGCGATGATTCGGGCAGCGTCATGGTTGATTTAAACCAGCAAGGGATTCAGTGCATCCATGCACCGAAAACCATGGATCTCGACCTGCAGACCTACTCGGTCGGTGGCGACTCAACGATTAACCGCATTGCACAGTTTGTACATGACCTTAAAACGACCGGAAAAACCCACAACAGGGTACTGGTCACTGAAGTATTCGGTCGTTATGCAGGCCATACCGCTTTCCGCAGCGGAGTTGCGGCTGAAGCTGACTGTATTCTCATACCTGAAATTCCAGCGGACTGGGATGTGGTATACGAACATCTGGCCGAGCGCTTTACCCGCAGGATCAGGGAAAGCGATGTTCACAGCGGCACCTATACCATTGTTGTTGCTGAAGGGCTGAAAAATGCCGACGGCAGTGATATTGTGGATGAATCGGCAGGCATTGACGCTTTTGGTCACAAAAAACTTGCAGGTGCCGGAAAATTTACCTGCCAGCAGATTCAGAAGAGAATGAAAGCCGATCCGGCTATGCCGATTTTTATGAAAGAGACCGGCATGTTCGTTGAAGGTGTCTATGAAATTCCTGAGGTACGTGAAATCCATCCTGGCCACCTTGTCCGTTCAGGAAACTCTTCAGCCTACGACATCAACTTCGGCTTTGAAGCGGGTGCGGCAGCTATACTTCTTTTGCTCGACGGCAAAACCGGCGTCACGATCTCTAAAGTCAAAGGACGCAAAATCGAATTTATTGAATCAAGTAAAGCAATTGTGCAGCGCCATGTCGATCTGGACCATGTGGCCATGTATGAATCACTTGGGATCTGCTTCGGCAGGAAAGCGAGCAACTACGAGCCTATTCTGCGAGAAGTTGACGGCGTTTACGAAAGAATTTACTGACCGTTTCATTGTTCCGGACTATAAAAAACCCCGCAACAGAACGCGGGGTTTTTTATATTTTGGGGTTTACTCCTGCTAATGCCATTAACACCCAACGCCTGCATCATGAACAAGTCTGCAAAAATCTGGATGAACGGCGAACTGATTGACTGGATTGACGCTAAAATCCACATTCTGTCACATGTTGTCCATTACGGTTCATCTCTCTTTGAAGGAATACGCTGCTATGAAACCCTTAAGGGCTCTGCAGTTCTCTTTCTGGACGAACACATCAAACGCCTCAGGGACTCGTCAAAAATATACCGTATTGAAATTCCATACTCTGAAAAAGAGTTGAGAGAGGCCATCATCGCCACAATCCATGCCAACAATCATAAATCCTGCTACATCCGTCCGCTGGTCTATCGCGGACAGGGCGCATTGGGAGTCAACCCCCACCGCGCGTCCATCGAGGTTGCCATTGCTACCTGGGAGTGGGGCTCATACCTTGGAGAAGATGTGCTTGAAACCGGTGTTGACGTACGCGTCTCATCATGGAACCGCCCGGCCCCGAACACCCTGCCGGCATGGGCAAAAGCCGGTGGTAACTACCTGAACTCGCAGCTCATCAAAATGGAAGCCTTGATGGACGATTACGCCGAAGGGCTTGCGCTCGATGTGAACGGTTATGTTTCCGAAGGAAGCGGCGAAAATATTTTTGTCATCCGCGATGGTATTATCTACACCCCCATGTCTGCCCAGTCCATACTCCCTGGATTTACCCGCTACGCCATCATGCACATTGCAAAAGAGCTCGGCTATGAAGTCCGCGAAACACTGATTCCCCGCGAAGCGCTCTATATTGCTGATGAGGTCTTTCTGACTGGCACAGCGGCTGAGATCACTCCGGTCAGAAGCATCGATAAATACCCGATCGGCAATGAAAAACGGGGCCCGATTACCGAAATACTGCAACGTGCATATCTTAAAATCGTCCAGACCGGAGAAGATCCGTACAACTGGCTAACCTTCATTTGAGCACGACAAGGCAGGCATGAGCTGGAACAACATTATCGGTCAAAAACAGCAGATCCGCGTCCTGCAGAAAGCGCTTGAAACAGAGCGCTTTGCTCATGCCTACCTTTTCACCGGCCCTGAGGGGTCGGGGAAAGAGTCCGTGGCCTTTGAAATTGCCTCGTTGCTCAACTGCCACAATGCGGCAAATGACCTGAGGAAAGGCGCATGTGCGTCGTGCCCCGACTGCATGCAGATCCAGTCGTTCATGCATCCGAATGTGGAGTATATTTTTCCGGTAGAATCGGCCCTGCTTGATGCAGGCGAATCGGCAAAAAAAGAGAACAAACGCTTTACCGATGCAAAGGAGCGTTACGAGGCACTGCTCGAACAGAAAAAGCAGAACCCCTATCTCTCCCCCGCCATGGAACGCTCCATGGGCATTCTGACTGAACAGATTATCTCCCTTCAGCATAAAGCCATGTTTATGCCCAATGAGGGAAGCAAAAAAATTTTTATTATTTCACAGGCTGAACGGCTGCACCCATCGGCGGCAAACAAGCTTCTCAAGCTCCTCGAAGAGCCGCCACCGCATGTCCTCTTCATTCTTGTCTCATCCAGACCGGAAGCGCTGCTGCCCACCATCCGTTCGCGATGCCAGTCCGTCAGGTTTTCGCGCGTTACCGCCCAGGATCTTCGACTCTGGCTGCAAGAGAACCGTCCGGAAATCAAGGAACCTGAGCTGAGCTTTATCGTCAGCTTTTCGAGAGGCAACCTCCGGCTTGCATGGGAATTCATTAACAGTCGCGACAGCAACTCGGCTGAAACAGCAACCATTGTACTCCGCAACCAGGCACTCGATTACCTGCGTCAGGTACTCACACCCAGCCGTTTCCACGAAGCCATCATCTCTTGTGAGCAGAATGCCAAAAACCTCTCGCGCGGCGATCTCACCCTCTTTCTTGCCTCTCTCCTGCTCTTCTTTCAGGATGCCAACCACCGTCGGATTAATCCTGACTTTCAGGAGCTGAACAACCCCGACATCAGCGATGCCATCGACCGCTTTGCAAAAAACTTCCCCAACCCGGATTTTTTCCGGATCTCAACCATCACCGAAGAGGCCATCCGCGCCATCGAACGCAACGCCAGCCCCCTCCTCGTCATGGCCGCCTTTACGGCTGAAATCAAAGGGTTGCTGCTGCGCAAGGCTTAAAAGTCAAGGGGCACCTGTAGTCGAGTCGAGCCAGTTGAGGTAACCGGGAAGTCCGCCGGTTATGGGCAATTTGATAATTTCGGGTACATCGTAGGGGTGATACTCTTCAATGTATGCTTCGAGCTTGCTGTATCGAGCCTCTGTGGTCTTGATATACAGGGCAACTTCACTCTCTTTTTGCAGTTCCCCTTCCCAGAGAAAAAAGCTCCGGATATCAGCCATCTGGATGCAGGCGGCGAGCTGGTTGTTGAGAATGCCTTCCGCCATTTTTTCGGCCTCTTCCTGGTCTGGCGCGGTGGTGATAACCATACAATAGCCGCTTTCCATGTGTGTCTGCTCTCCAGATGAGTTTTATAAAAATATTACAGTTCGATAAGCTCCTTGCTGAAGCGCTGCAAAGGTGTTGCTCCATGCAAACCCATCACCACCGTATCCTCAATGCGAACCCCAAATTTTCCAGGAAGATAGATTCCCGGCTCAATCGTAAAGAGCATATTCTCCTGCAAGGTATGCTCCCCTTTCGGGCTGATCCGCGGTTCTTCATGGACTTGAAGACCAACGCCGTGACCAAGGCCGTGGCCAAACTCATCGCCGTAACCGTGACCGGCAATAAAACGACGAACCTTTTCATCAAGCTCTCTGGCCGTCATACCGCAGCGGGCCGAAGCAAGGCCAAGCGACTGCGCCTCCTGCACAATACGATAAACCTCCCTGGCTTCTCCGGAAACATGACCAAGCGCAACGGTTCTTGTCTGGTCAGAGGCATACCCTTCATAGATGCAGCCAATATCGATCACAATCAGCTCTCCCGGCTTGAAACGGGACTTCGATGGAGTTGCGTGTGGCATCGCAGAACGGGCTCCGCTGGCCACAATGGGATCAAAGGAGTCCCTTTCGGCACCAAGCTTTTTATGCTGGTAGGTAATCTCTGCTGCAATATCGAGTTCAGTGACCGATGACGAAATCATGGGAAGCACACCCTCAAATACAAGCTCACTGATTTCAGCAGCACGACGCATCTTCATGAGCTCAATTTCATTTTTCAGCATCCTGAACTCATCAAAAAATGAATCAACAGGTATCACGCGCTGTTTACCAAGAATCTGTTCGATAAGCCGGGTTGCCTCGTGCCAGGTAACATTATCAGATTGAAGAGCAACGGTCTCGCCAAGAGGATAACGCCCTGAACCAAGCTCGGCAGCAAAGCCGTCAGTGGCAATAACCGTTTCAGCCACGACAACCTCAAGGGCTGCCTGCTCCCTGTAGCGAAAATCGGTAAACAACCAGCTTTTTTCCCTGGTAATCAGCAGCCTCGCACTTGAACCGCTGAAACCCGTCAGCCACCGGATAACAGCGAGGTCGGTAACAATAATTGCGTCAAGAGCATGGCTCATCATTTTTCTTAAAACCATCCGCAAAGCCTCTTTCCGATGCAACGTCAACTGCTGGTTATCCATAAAAATGTCCTATGATTCATAAAAAAACTCTCACGCGCCATTGTCGACATGTTCAGAAGATTCAATTCTCTTTATTATTTATATTTATATCAATTCTTGCTATTATATACATTTACAAAATTCACAATTATTTGCCAACCAATCTTAGCTTCATGCCACAAAAAAAGTTACTTCAAAAGCTGCTTGCAGGAGAGAATTTTTCACAGGAGGAGATGACCTTCAGCATGAACAGCATGATGGATGGCCTTTTTTCCGAAATAGTTATTGCCGCAATGCTTGCCCTCCTGCAGAAAAAAGGTGTTACCGCAACGGAAACTGCCGGAGCATACTACAGCCTGATGGCAAAAGCCAACACAATAGAGCTCGATGAAGATGCCGTTGATACCTGCGGTACCGGCGGAGACCATGCTGGCACCTTTAATATTTCAACAACCGCATCAATTATTGCCAACAGTGCCGGTGTTCGCATTGCCAAACATGGAAACCGCTCGGTAACAAGCAGTTGCGGAAGTGCCGATGTACTTGAAGCACTCGGCTTCACCATTGATCTCCCGCCGGAAGCGACAAAAGAGCTGTTTCAGCAGACAGGATTTGCCTTTCTGTTTGCCCCCTTCTACCATCCGTCAATGAAAAAAGTTGCCCCTATCCGGCGAGAGTTGGGCATCAGGACAATATTCAACATTCTTGGCCCCCTGATCAATCCTGCAAGGGCTAAACGACAGCTTGTGGGTGTTTTCAATCGGGAGCTGATGGAACTCTACGCTGAAGTACTGGGGCAGACGGGGGCCCGCCATGCCATGATTGTTCATGCCATGACAGAAGAAGGCATAGCTCTTGACGAACCAAGCCTCAACGGACCGACGCACATTATCGAGATTCAGAACGGGAGTGTAAGAGAGCATACCGTCTATCCCGAAGAGTTTGGACTGACACGTCATGCACTCTCTGACATTCAGGGAGGAGAGCGGGATGAAAACGCACTGATCATCCGTCGAATCCTTGATGGCAGCGCTCCGGCAGCACACCGTGATGCTGCACTTTTCACCACGGCCATGGCCTGTTATGTGTCAGGACGGGCAGCAAGCATTAATGAAGGTTTCATCATGTCAAGAGAGGCGCTCGAAAGCGGCCAATCAGAGAAAAAATTTAATGAGATCCTGAAAATAAATGCCGAACTCTCCCTGAAGTACCGGCCTCTGATCAACTAAATCCTTATCTTTTTGCCAAAAAACTTGTATACTATCTGCCTTGTTTTTATGCCGAAGCGAGAACCATTATGCCCATGAACGGACGCGACACTCTAAACCCTGAAAAGCAGCAAGGCATTGCCGAAAAGCTTCTCCAGTCAGGAGTGAGCAATTCAAGGCGGAAAATCATTGAACAGGCGCTTGAGAATGTCAACAAGCCTGGATTCAGGATTGAGCCTTCCGCCATCCTTCCGCTCATGAAACCGGTTACCTGGTTTCCTCCCATGTGGGCCTTTGCGTGCGGCGTGGTCTCGACCGGCGAAAATATTGCCGACAACTGGTCGATTCTTCTGCGGGGCGTTCTTCTTGCCGGGCCGCTCATGTGCGCGATGTCGCAGACCATGAACGACTACTTTGATCGAGAGGTTGATGCCATCAATGAACCCGAACGTCCGATTCCTGCAGGTAAAATATCAAAATCGGCGAGCTGGCTGATTACCTTCGCACTTATTGTTACCGGCTTTCTTGTCGCCCTCTCCATTCACCCCTATGTTGTTGTTATTGCCTTTGTCGGCGTACTCATGTCGCACGCCTATTCCGGCCCGCCGATCAGGGCCAAGAGAAACGGCTGGTTTGGCAATCTCATTGTCGGACTTGCCTATGAGGGCGTAGCCTGGCTGACGGGCAGTTTTGCCATTACACAGGGAGTGCCTTCGGGTGAGACCATTGCACTTGCCATTATTTTTTCACTCGGAGCGCATGGCATCATGACGCTGAACGACTTCAAATCCATTGTCGGCGATACCATCCGCAAGGTTGCATCAATCCCGGTACAGCTCGGAGAGAAGAGAGCGGCTATTCTTGCTGCCATTATCATGGACGCGGCACAACTGTCGGCGATCACCATCCTGATAGTCAAAGGTTCCATAACGACGACCGTGATTGCACTGATACTGCTTCTCGCCCAACTGCCCATGCAGAAAATTTTGATTGCAAATCCGAGGGAAAAAGCAGTCTGGTACAATGCTTTCGGCACCCTGCTCTATGTTTTATCCATGATGGTTTGCGCTGTCGGTATCCGACCATGAAACAATAGGTTTCCGGTTTATAAAACTATTGTTATATTCCGATTCGTTTTTTTAACACCAATTGATTGCACCATGTCAAAAGTTTGTTTACTGACCGGTAAAAGACCCATATACGGCAATACGGTATCCCATGCGAACAACCACGTCCGCACCCGTTTTGAACCAAACCTCCATACCAAAAGAATCTGGATCGAAGAGGAAAAGCGGTTTGTAAAGGTCAAGCTTTCAGCAAAAGCCATGAAAATTATTGCTAAAACCGGAACCGCCGCACTCGCAAAACTGCTGAAGTAAGGCACTGGCAACATCGGTTATAAAAGATTTTTCACTATCTTGCAAAGGCTCAACCATACACCGGTTGAGCTTTTTTTTGTTTTTTTGTCGATGGAAAAAAAGATCATTATCTACACCGACGGAGCATGCAGCGGCAATCCCGGTCCGGGCGGCTGGGGCGCACTCTTGATGTATGGCCCTTCAGTTCGTGAAATATCAGGCTTCTCTCCAGCCACGACCAATAACCGCATGGAACTAAGCGCAGCAATTGAGGCACTCGAAGCACTCAAGGAGCCCTGCAAGGTTGATTTATACAGCGATTCAAGCTACCTGGTCAGCGCCATCAATGAGGGCTGGCTCAAACGCTGGACAGCCAATAACTGGAAAACAGCAGCGAAAAAAAGTGTCGAAAATATCGATCTTTGGCAAAAAATCCTGAAGTTGATTACATTGCACAGCGTCAAGTTCCACAAGGTGAAAGGCCACAGCGACAACCCCTACAACAACCGCTGCGACACACTGGCCCGTGAGGCCATTAAAAGAAAATCATAACCAGTCGACCGTATGCCGCGCAACGCCCTGCCTGAAGCAACAACCCCAACACCCGTAAAACGCTCCCTGAAAAGAGGCGCCGGACTCCTCCTCTCCATGAGTGTTATTGGTACGGTATGCTTTCTCTCGGTCGTCCTCTGGATCAACTGGCCAAAAGCCCGGCTTCAGCCCAAGCCGTTAAGCCTGGAACTTCGAACGATTATTGACCGTATTCCCGGAAAATCTGATGCCGTGATCTACGTCGGCCTTAAAGATATCCGTGAAAGCAGGCTCTGGAAAGAGATTATTCCTGACTCACTGAAAAATGCTCCGCTCTTCAAGCCGCAAGAGAGGCTCGACGCCCTCATGAAAGCGGCAAAAATCAACCCCTCTCTCGACATCGACACCCTGCTTGTCAGTTTCAAGCGCCACGGGTACAAAGAGCAGAACTTTCTTGGTATCGCATGGGGCCCCTTCTCAAAAAAACTTCCGGAATCATTCCTTAAAACCCACAGTACGACTATTGAGAAAATCGGCGGCTACCAATGTTATGCACTCGACAGCACACTTTGGCTCTGCCCGCTCGGAGCAAGGCAAATCGCCGTGGCAAACAACAGAAAAATACTTGAAGGATTCCTCGTCCCAACTGGCAGTTTTTATCAGAGGGATACACTCTCCGTTGCCCTTATCAACAAGGCTGTCTACAAATCGCACCTCTGGTTTGCCCTGCCCTCCGCCGCATGGACCAGAGGTGCGTTGCAAAGCCTCACCTCAACAAATCAGGATATGAAAACTCTCGGAAACCTGAACCGTATCCAGCACCTTGCCCTCTCCGTAAAATTCAACGACGGAATCGAGGCCCAAAGTGAGTGGGTCTATAACACCCCCAAGGCAGCATATTTTGCATCAACATTCCTCTGGGGGGCCGTCAAACTTTCAGAACTCTCCGGCACAAGAACCAGCGAATCGGCAAGACAACTGCTCAAAAAAATAGAGATCCAGCAAAATCTTGAATCAGTGATCATTCACGCAGAGCTTCCTCTGGATTTTTTTCAGGCTGCCAAACAAAAATAGGAGTGCTGAAGTTGAAAGCTGACAAGAAGGCGACACAGGGTACCGTACATTGAAATAGTAAAGTGTACGTTGGTGTGCACCCCGTTACTGCAAGGTTGTATCGCGCAAAAAACAGAACTTCTTTCCCTGCCAGAACACCCGCAACTGCCCGCCAGCCATGACCATTTTTCCTGGTTGACTACCGAGAAGAGCGACCAGCTTTTGAAGCGTTTGAGCATCTACCGGAGCATCCAGATCGCGTAATGCCCTTTTGAAAATCTCTTTCTGCTCAAAAGCGGTAAGCTGCTGAAGCGTATGGACATCCAGCTTTCCATCAATGAGGACAAGCCCCGGTTCCCGTTCACAAAGATTTTCAAAATAAAGCTCAAGAAACTCTTCAAGCTCCCCGGCCTGTTCTGACACTCTGTGGAGCGAGGACATCAATTTATGGGGAAACCGCTCCTCAATCAGCGGAATAACACGGTTTCTGATAAAATTCCGGTCATAGTCATTGGCAAAATTGCTCGTATCACTCCGGCTCGCAATCCCCTTCTCACCCAGATAGGCAACAATATCTGCTTTATGAAACAAAAGCATGGGGCGAATGATTTTACCGTTCAGGGCCCGGATACCTCGCAGTCCGGGTATAGAGACTCCCCTGAAGAGATTGAACAGCATGGTCTCGGCATTATCGTTGACATGATGGCCGGTGGCAATTTTAGTAAACTCCTTTTGCTCCATCACCTGCTCAAAAAAAGTATACCGCAATATCCTTGCCGTTTCCTCAACCGATTTTTTCCACTCCCCGGCAAAGCGCAAGGTATCAAAGCGCTCAACAAAACACTCAAGACCAAGCAATTGGCAGTGATCGCGCACAAACGATTCATCCCGGTCACTTTCCGCACCGCGAAGCTGAAAATTGCAGTGAGCAACAGCAAGTTCGGTATGAAGAAGAGGCCTTGTGGCACAGAAGAGTGAGAGCATGGCCATCGAATCCGGCCCTCCGGAAAGAGCAACAAGCACTCTCTCTCCCTCTTCAACCAGCCGCCTTGTTCTGAGGTAGCCGAGAAACTTTTTTTCTAACGCATTCACCCGTTTTAAATCTCTTAATCACGTTTCAACGCCGACAACCCAGCCTCTGTTTTTTTTCTTCCACCCTCTCAAGCTCCTTACATACCAAAAATAACCTCCCAAGAGTTCTTCCCTGCCGGAAAATCGCAAAATAAACCGCAAAAAAACTCCGCAGCTCATTTCAAGTTTAAGATAAATAATTATCATAAGGGAGCTTATCATAAAATAACCGGCAAGAGACGAAAAAAGATGTTTACTTCCTACGGCTACAGCACCATGATAAAAGTGCTTCTCCTCTGTATGGCAATCGGTGCTGCTGCAATGATTTTTCCTTTAGGGGCTGAAATAGCGTTGCTCTTGGTGGCAGCAGCCCTGCTGCTCTTCACCCTCTATTTTTTCCGTGACCCAAAACGAATGGCACCCGATGAAAAGAGAATCATTCTGGCACCGGCCGACGGCAAAATAGTGCTTGTCGAAAAACAGGCCGAAAACGCTGCCGGCAAATCCTCAACACTGGTCAGCATCTTCATGTCACCCGTCAACGTTCACGTCAACCGCATACCGCTCAGTGGCAAAGTGACCCACCTTCGCTACTGCACTGGTCAGTTCCTCATGGCCTTTGACCCCAAGAGCATGGAGAGCAATGAACGAATGGAGATCGCAATCAACAACGGAGAGATAGAGGTGCGCTTCAGCCAGGTGTCCGGTTTTCTGGCAAGAAGAATTGTCTGCCAACTGCAAAAGGGTGAAAACGTCACCATCGGCAAACGGTTCGGCATGATCAAGTTCGGCTCAAGAGTCGATCTCATCCTGCCCCCTTCTGCAACCGTACTCGTCAAGCCAGGCCAGAGAACCAGCGCCGGTGAAACCATCCTCGCCCGCTATTGAGCCAGAGAGCCCCGGAAAACTACCATGACTCCTCTGAAAAGAGTTGGTTAAAGAGAGCATATTGTATATAATTGGCAAGATGTGCTGTTTTCATGAATGTAAATTCCGTGGAGGAACTCCCGATGTTTGGTTTAGGTGGACAGGAACTCATCCTTATTCTGCTTATCATTCTGCTGCTGTTCGGCGCAAAAAAACTTCCTGAGCTTGCAAGAGGTCTTGGAAAAGGAATTAAGGAGTTCAAAAAATCCCAGAACGAGATCGAGGAAGAGTTTAAATCGACTTCAGAAGAAACGCCAAAAAAGGAGAAGTCTTCCTCTTCAACCCAAAGCTAAAGTGTGCGATAACCGGCCATGCTTTTCAGCCTCTACATCAAGAATTTTGCCCTGATCCAGGAGCTTTCGGTTGAGTTCAGCCCTCAATTGACCATCATCACCGGGGAGACCGGCGCAGGAAAATCCATTCTTGTCGGAGCACTGAGTCTTGTGCTGGGTGAGCGGGCAAGCAGCGATCTGGTGCGCTCAGGCACAAACAAGGCTGTCATTGAGGCTGTGCTTAAAAATGTTGATCCTGAAAAGATCGACACACTGCTCTCGGCGGCAGATATTGAGCTGGCACCGGAACTCATACTTCGCAGGGAGCTCTCCTCGGGCGGTCAATCACGCTGCTTCATCAACGACACTCCCTGCACCGTCGCGCTCCTCAAACAGGTGGGAGAGCTGCTGATTGACCTGCACGGCCAGCACGAACACCAGTTGCTGCTTCGGGCCGACACACACGAAACCCTGCTTGACGAGTACGGTGGAACCAACCCGGAAGTGTTCGCCTACAGGGCTTCCCGTTCCGGGCTTCAGAATCTTCTGCAGCAGTTGAGTCAGTTGACAAAAGAGGCCGCTGAAATCCGCGACAAAAAAGAGATCCTCGATTTTCAGCTCAACGAGCTCAACGCCCTTGACCTGAAAAGCAGCGAAGAGGAGCTGAACGAAACCGAGATAACGCTGCTCGAAAACGCCGAAACCCTTTTCACACTCAGCACTGCGCTCAGCGAGCTGCTCTATAACAGCGAACACTCGGTATACTCCTCCATCAGCACTGCGCTCCACACCCTCGAAAAGCTTGCCAACATTGACAAACGATTTGCCCTGCACCTTGAGGAGACTCGAACCGCAAAAAGCATTGTCGATGAACTTGCCCGATTCAGCCGAAGCTATTCGTCGGATATTGACTTCAATCCTGGCCGGCTCGACTCATTGCGTGAACGACAGCTCCTGCTCCAGCGCATCAGCAAAAAATATGGCCGTTCCATTACGGAGCTGATCGCGTTACGCAATGAACTTGACGCAAGAATTGCCCTTGAAGAGAATCTTGATGAGGAGATTGCCCGCATTGAACGTGAAATCACAACACAGAAAGCGGAACTCTCTCTCCGTGCAGAACAACTCTCCTGCAAGCGCCAGGAGGCCGCACGTCGCCTTGAGAGCGTCATTCAGGGCCACCTTGCCCATCTCGGAATACCAAATGCTACCTTCATCGTCACCATGAGACGTGAGGAGCAGGATAACGGAGAGATATCTATAGAAGGGAAGAACTTTACCGCACTCCCGAACGGCTGCGACCGGATTGAGTTTCTGATTTCCGCCAACCCCGGAGAAAAACCAAAACCTCTCGTCAAAGTGGCATCAGGTGGAGAAATTTCAAGGGTCATGCTCGCCATGAAAAGCGCACTGGCGGAAACTGCCAAACTGCCAATCCTTATTTTTGATGAGATCGATACCGGCATCAGCGGCCGTGTCGCAGAGGCCGTCGGAAAAAGCCTCAAAAGCCTCTCACGCCTGCACCAGATCATCGCAATTACCCACCTCCCGCAAATTGCCGCCATGGCCGACCTGCACCTCCAGGTACAAAAATCCGTTCAGGGTGAGCGAACCGTGACAGAAGTGACCCCTCTTGATCATGAAAACCGCGTCAAGGCCATCGCCCGGCTCATCAGCGGAAAAAGCATCTCTCCCTCATCGCTCAATCACGCCTCCGAACTGATTGCCGGTGCAGCTCACTGAAGCGCCACAGTCACCTCTCTTCGGTTTGATGAACCTCGACGCTCCTTGGCAGACTGGTTGGCAACCGCACGAAATACACGCCGAAGTGCAAGGCTCATCCATTTTTTCTATCTTGCAAAAAAGTTCAGTAACACAATGGGAGGACGCACATGCCAAAACTGAAAGCGAAGGGTTTACAATGGCTGAAAGGGTTTCATCTTCTTGCGGTTTCCTGCTGGATCGGCGGCGCCGTATCGCTGATATCGCTCTATTTCCTGAAAAGTCAGGTTACCGATGGGGCGGTCTTGTACGGCATAAACCAGAGCCTTCATCATGTTGACATGTCGATTGTCGTCGTTCCCGGTGCCATCGGTTGCCTGCTTACCGGGCTCGCCTACTCACTGTTCAGCAATTGGGGCTTCTTCAAACACAAATGGCTCACCGTCAAGTGGATTGTGACCATCTCCGCCATTGTGTTTGGCACCTTTTTTCTTGGCCCCTGGGAGAGCTCGATGATGGAGATTTCCGGAAAACTCGGCATGGCATCGCTCAGCAACTCCGCCTACCTCTACAACCAGAAGATGAATCTCCTTTTCGGCACCCTTCAGGTCGTGATATTAATGATCACCCTCTTTGTCTCCATTTTCAAACCCTGGAGAGCGAAAAAAAAGAGCACGCCAAAGGCTGACTGAACGCAACGGTTGACTTCGAGCAACTCTTTGACTCTGTAGAAGGGCTTTGAAAGCATGTACAAACTTTGTATGTTCCTTCATTGATAACGTATAAAAAAGTTATTATGAGCACGGTTACCGTGAATGTCTCTTTTCAGGACTCATTGCTGAATGAAATTGACAAAACAGCTAAAAAGGAGTATCGAAGCCGTTCAGAGTTGATAAGGGAGGCTGCGAGACTCTATATTCAGCGACAAAGTCAGTGGAATGATCTGTTTCAGCTTGGCGATATGGTTGCCCGAAAGCAGCAGTTGACGGAGCATGATGTTGCAACAGAGATCGCGGCTCTCCGTACAACAAGAGCCAGGTTTTCATGAAAATTGTGTGCGATACCAATGTTCTTGTTTCCGGCATTCTCTTTGGTGGAAATCCAAGGGAGATCTTGCGACTTTGTTCTGCTGGCAAGGTGATCAACTTCATCTCTCCTGACATGATGCAGGAGGTGGACGATGTTCTGCAACGACCAAAGTTTGGCCTTCTCCCTGAACAGGTTTACCGGATTATAGGGCTATACTTAGAGACATTTACCTTGATTACCCCACTCATTACCGTTCATGACATCACTGCGGATCCTGATGATAACCGGATTCTTGAGGCCGCGTTTACTGCTCATGCAGAGGTCATTGTTTCCGGTGACAACCATTTACTTGAGCTGCTCTCATGGAGAGGTATCGCGGTTCTTGCTCCTGCTGATTTTCTAAAAAGAGGGTTGTGACTGTAATTAAGGGAGACGAGATTCCGAACAAGGGGATAGCAGCATTTTTTGGATTTATCCAATATGCAATTTCAGACGGCGTAAGAATCGGACTATTCTGTACTGTTGCAACTCATTACCTCTCTTTGAAAGCAACTGAATAACTTGAACCGCCGGAAATCGGAAGAAAGAGCGTCTGACGTTATGACAGATCATAAATAACGAATTTCAAAAAGACGCACGATGAACAAATCTTTCAGTTGGCGGGTTTTCACAAGCTTCGGGCTTTTTCTCTCTTTTTTTATGCTTCTCATCTCGGGCGTAATCCTCTATATTTTTCCAGGCAGAACTCCCGGATTTTCGTGGGAGATAGCCGGACTTACAAAACCAGCCTGGCAGAACCAGCATATCATTTTTGGATTTGCTTTTTCCCTGCTCTCTCTTGGCCATCTTTTTCTTATTAACTGGCATGCGTTCCTCTCCTACCTGAAAACAAAGACAACCCAGGGAATGCAGCGCCCTGCAGAGCTGGTGACGATACTCATTCTCTCACTGTTTGTTGGTTTCGGTACTTACTTCGGTATCCAGCCTTTTTCTGCCATTCTTGAGTTTGGTAAGAAAATTTCAAAATCTTTAGATCCCAAAGAAAAGCAAGTACCGAAGCCTCTTGTTGAACGTTTGACACTTGCTGAGCTTTCGCAGCCATCTTATCTCGACAAACATCACGAAGCTTTGAATGAGGAAATGGATGAAGAGCATTTTGCCACCGCAGGCTCATCGTCATCAAGAGAAGTTGCATTCCGCGAGGAAGGAAATCAATCCAGCCCCGATAGCAGAAGTAACACCATTACCGAAGATAACAGCCGATTCATGAGCGATGTACAGGCCCCTGATGATGCATTGCATCGCCGAACACGGGAGAGTTGTTCATCATGCCACTAAAGTGCTTCCAAATAGCAAAGCCTATTTTTGGGGTGTTGATGCATCCAAATCCCGTATTATTTCTTGACGGTTGCTCTTTTGTCAGTCGTTTAACCTCAGCTTCCAGGGAATAAAAAGTGAGGTGCCTGACACCAGAAGATAACGTATGGGCAGGAATCAGAGGTGGATTTTAACGATTCTTGCCCGGCAATCCCGAGATACCGCAAACAGAGGCAACAAGTGGAATGTGGATTTTTTTCACACACAGAAACACTTATAGTATTTCGGGAACGGCAAATTTGCTTTCTTTATTTATCTTCTACCTTTCTCTATCATACAGTATCAAGGGAATCAAAAAGAGGAGTTCCCTGATGATCTGTATAACTTCCATGTCAAACCGATACCGGCTTGAGGTGGATTTTCCCCGTTAACTTATTGAAAGATAAATTTTTCGAGGGATCAACACAACAAGATTTCTACTAACAAGGGATTAAAATAGTATGTCCACACGATACCTTTCCGGATCTGCCGTTGCGCTGGTAACCCCGTTTAAAGAGGATATGACGGTTGATACCGATGCGTTAAGACGGCTGGTACAGTTTCATCTTGAGGCTGGAACCGATATCATCATAACCTGTGGAACGACGGGTGAGTCACCAACCCTTTCCGGGGATGAGCAGTTTGAGATTATCCGCACCGTAAAAAGTGAGGCTGGCAACAATATTATCGTAGCGGCAGGTGCTGGCACCAATGATACAAGACATGCGGTCGAGCTGGCGAAAAATGCTGAAAAAGCCGGTGCTGCAGCGATTCTGTCGGTCGCACCCTATTACAACAAACCTTCGCAAGAGGGTATCTATCAGCACTACCGGCATATCGCCGAGGCTGTCTCTGTGCCGATTATCATCTATAATGTTCCAGGAAGAACCGGATGCAATGTTGGGGCAGCAACCATTCTGCGGCTTGCAAGGGATTTTGAAAATATTGCGGCCGTAAAGGAGGCATCCGAGAATATCAGCCAGATCTCTGAGCTTCTTGAAGAGAGGCCTGCACATTTTTCCGTGCTGACCGGTGAGGATTCGCTGATTCTGCCTTTCATGGCAATGGGAGGAGATGGAGCTATTTCTGTTGCGGCAAACCAGATTCCTTCACAGATCAAGCAACTGATCGAGGCTGCAAGGCGGGGCGATCTTGAGAGTGCGCGAGCCATCAACCGCCGGTATCGCAAACTGTTAAAACTGAACTTTATTGAGAGCAACCCGGTGCCGGTAAAGTATGCCTTGTCACGAATGGGGATGATTAAGGAGAACTATCGGCTGCCGCTTGTGCCGCTCTCAGCTGAGAACAAGCAGCTTGTCGACCAGGAGTTGAAAACTTTGGGACTCATCTGAAACCACACCTTCGTTCACCCTTATGGGCTACTGCGCCGCCAGTAGCTCATAAGGCATGGAACTGCTATACCACAATCTCACCAAGCTTTTCAACAAAACCATCCAGCTCCTGGCGAGTTCGTTTCTCTGTAACAGCAACAAGCAGCCCGGTTTCACCATGAGCAGCCAGGTCATAGCCTGCAAAAACCTTGTGATCAAGCATCCTCTCAATGATGACTGCCGCAGGTAGGGGGGTTTCAACAACAAACTCGCGAAAAAAGGGCGATGTGTACTTCAGGGAAAAACCCGAAATCGCTGCAATTTTTCCAGCCAGATAGTGCGCACCCTGTGCTGATTGAGCAGCAACCTGCTGTAACCCCTCTTTACCGAGCAGCGACAGGTAGACCGCAGCCTGGAGCGCGTTGAGTGCCTGATTGCTGCATATATTTGATGTGGCTTTTTCGCGGCGGATATGCTGCTCGCGGGTCTGAAGAGTGAGAATAAAACCATTCTCACCATCGCGGTCTTTGGTCATGCCAACCAGGCGACCGGGAATCTTGCGGACAAGCTGCTGTTTCACCGTAAAAATACCAAGGTAGGGGCCACCAAAACTCTGCGATGAGCCAAGGGGCTGACCTTCACCAACGGCGATATCAGCTCCATAACTTCCGGGAGCAGCAAGAACACCAAGTGAAAGCGGATCAGCAGAAACAACAAAGAGCGCCCCCTTTTCATGGGCAATGGCACCGATCGCCTCGACCTCTTCCAGAGAGCCATAAAAGTTGGGCTGCTGTACAATCACAGCGGCCACATTGTCGCCGACGAGCTCCTTCAGTGCCGGGATGCTGCCAATACCCTCTTCAAGAGTGTTCTGTATGACTGCGTTGTGACCGGCCGCTTCGAGATAGGTTTTCAGAACGGAGTTGTTGAAGGGATGCAGCTTGCCTGCCACAACAACCTGGCTGCGGCCGGTGACGTTCATGGCCATCAAGACCGCTTCCGCCAGGGCTGTAGCCCCGTCATACATGGAGGCATTGGCTACATCCATTTCATAAAGACGACAAATAAGACTTTGGTATTCGTAGATCGCCTGCAGGGTGCCCTGGGAGACCTCTGGCTGATATGGCGTATATGCGGTATAGAATTCGCTTCGAGAGGTGATGGTCTTGATGGCTGCAGGGATGAAGTGGTCATAGGCCCCTCCACCGAGAAAACTGACATAATCAGCGGTGCTCTTGTTGGCCGCAGCAAGGCCCTCAAGCAGTTTGCGCACCTGGGGCTCATCTGAAGCGGCAAAAAGATCGAGGGCTCTCTTCAAACGAATCTCTTCGGGGATATCGGCAATAAGAGCGTCAAAAGAGCTTACACCAATTGCCTGGAGCATCTCCTCCCTTTCGCTGGCGGTATTGACAATAAATGGCATTGGTTACTCCCCTGTGAGCTGACGGTAGGCCTCAGCGTCAAGAAGTGCGAGAATTGCTTCCGGACTCTCAACCTTTATCTTGACAAGCCAACCATCGTTATAGGGATCCTGGTTAACAATTTCGGCGCTGTCAAGCAGGGGGTTCGACTCAAGAAGTTCACCGGCAACCGGTGCGAAAAGATCAGCGACCGTTTTTACCGCTTCGACCGTTCCAAAAACCTCATGCTGCTTCAGCACCGTTCCAGCCGATTTCAGCTCCACAAAAACAATATCGCCAAGTTCGTGCTGGGCAAAGTCAGTAATGCCGACCAGTGCGGTACTGCCATCTTCGAGCAGTTTGATCCATTCATGGTCTTTGGTATAACGGAGATTTTCAGGAATAGTCATGGCAGAGAGAAAAAGTATGTTGATTGAGTAAGCAGCAAAAAGAGCAGTCCGTCGTTGTGGAAAACAAGTTACTAATTTTTTATAATCCCTTCAAATCAGCCGGCTACGGCGGTTTTATGCCAATCGCTGCCTCATGGCCTCGTAAAGCAATACACCTGCAGTCACACTGACATTCAGGGATTCAACACAGCCTGCCATGGGGATACGGACAACATGGTCACAGAATTGCAGCGCTTCGGGTGCAATCCCGCTCCCTTCCATACCAAGCACAATGGCCGTCGCTTTTTTCATGTCGGCATCGGTATAGTTGAGTTCCGCATCCATGTCAGCCGCAAGAATCTGGACATTGTATTGGTGCAGGAATTCGAGGGCACGCACAAGGCTTTTTACCTTGCAGATTCTCATATGGGAGAGCGCCCCTGCAGAAGCCTTGTTAACAACCGCATTGACAGGCGACCCCTTGCCTTCGACAAGCACAACAGCATCAGCCGCCACGGCTTCAGCGGTTCTGATAATGGCTCCAATGTTATGCGGATCATCCAGTCCCTGCAGAACCACAAAGAGCGGAAAAGTATTGCGAGGGGTTGCAAGTACCTCCTCCAGCGAGTAATAGGTGACCGAGCTGATAAGGGCACAAACTCCCTGGTGCTTTGTTGTTCCGGCAATCAGGGAGAGTTTTTCGAGCCGGGCCTTACCGCTGACAAGCTTCAGTCGCCGTGCGGTGATGACAATTTCCTTGAGTTTCGGGTGAGAGGTATTAAACTGAAAGTAGATCTTCTCAATGCTCTCTGGCTTTTGCTGGAGAAGCTCAAGTACGGCATTCCTGCCATAGACAATATTTTCGGAATGTTCCGCGTCCATAAAAGCTTTTTCCGTCTATTGTAGGTTAATTTAAAATGAAAAGAAGCAGAACCCAAGCATCGCAAGAAACATTTCCTGGCAGCCGGACTCTCTGTTGGCCAAACCGGAATCTAATTAAATTTATCAAATTCATTTTTTTTTATATCTTTGATTACATCTCAAAGTGGTTTTTGCATTGTTTCTATTTCTTACGATTATACCTTTTGCAGCTCCTTCGCACTTTCCTTATCGGTGACCTGCACATACCTTTCTCAATACAAATCAAGTGACTGACAGTATGAGCCCGATTTATAAGACAATGGAGGGAAATGAAGCGTTAGCTCATGTCTCTTTCCGCACCAGTGAAGTTATCTGTGTCTACCCTATCACTCCTGCATCACCCATGGGTGAGTATTCGGAAGCATGGGCCGCAGAAGGGAAAAAAAACATTTGGGGTACCACACCGAAAGTTGATGAGTTACAGAGTGAAGCTGGCGCCGCGGCCGCGGTTCACGGAGCGTTGCAAACTGGTGCGCTGACCACTACCTTTACCGCATCGCAGGGTCTGTTGCTCATGATCCCGAATATGTATAAAATTGCTGGAGAACTCTCATCCTGCGTGATCCACGTATCAGCCCGTGCCCTTGCGGGACAGGCACTTTCGATATTTGGAGATCATGGCGATGTCATGTCAGTTCGCGGAACGGGCTTTGCCCTTCTGGCCTCAAGTTCCGTTCAGGAAGTGATGGATATGGCACTCATTAGTGCAGCGGCAACTCTTGAATCAAGAATTCCGTTCCTCCATTTCTTTGACGGCTTCAGGACATCTCATGAGATTTCCAAAATTGAGGTCATTGCTGACGATATCATTAAGGCAATGATCAATGATGATCTCGTCATAGCGCACCGGAACCGCCGCATGAGCCCGGATGCTCCAATTATCAGGGGCACCTCACAGAATCCTGATGTCTATTTTCAAGGCAGGGAGACGGTCAACAGTTATTACAATGCGTGCCCCGGAATCACCGAAAAAGTGATGGAAAAATTTGGAAAGCTGACCGGTCGTCACTATAACCTCTACGAATACTATGGCGCACCGGATGCTGAGCGTGTGATTGTCTTGATGGGTTCCGGTGTTGAGGCTGCACGTGAAACCGCTGAGTATCTCAATAAACAGGGCGAAAAAGTCGGTGTCATTCATGCCCGTCTCTTCCGTCCGTTTGATGTCGAGCGCTTCGTCAAAGCGTTCCCCGCTACCGTTAAATCAGTCTCGGTACTTGACCGGGTAAAGGAACCTGGAAGTGCGGGAGAGCCACTCTATCTTGATACGGTCAATGCCTTGCTTGAAGGAGTACAAAATAGATTAATAGCCAGAGTCCCCAACATAACCGGCGGCAGATATGGTCTTTCATCCAAGGAATTCACACCAGCAATGATCAAGGCAGTCTTCGACAACATGGCTGCAGCAAAACCGAAAAACCATTTCACTGTTGGCATCAACGATGATGTTACCAACACCAGTCTTGACTTCGACCGAACCTTCTGTATTGAACCAGATGAGATGTTCCGGGCGCTCTTTTACGGCCTTGGATCGGATGGCACCGTCGGCGCCAATAAAAACAGCATCAAAATTATCGGTGAAAACACCGACAATTTTGCCCAGGGCTACTTTGTCTACGACTCCAAAAAGTCAGGTTCAATCACAACATCGCATCTGCGCTTCGGCCCACATGAGATTCGTTCAACCTATCTGATCACAGAGGCCCAGTTCATCGGCTGCCATCACTGGATTTTTCTTGAGATGCTTGACCTTGTCAAAAATCTCAAGCAAGAGGGTACCCTGCTGCTGAACACGCACTACTCTCCGGAAGAACTCTGGGAGAAACTGCCTAAAATTGTCCAGGAACGCCTTATCAGCAAAAAGGCAAAGCTGTTTACCATTGATGCCTATAAAGTCGCCCATGCAAGCGGAATGGGACAGCGCATCAACACCATCATGCAAGCCTGCTTTTTTGCCATCTCCGGTGTCTTGCCCCGTGAGGAGGCAATAGAAAAAATCAAGAATTCTATCCGGGCTACCTACGGAAAAAAAGGTGATGATGTCGTCAAGCAAAACATACAGGCTGTTGACGATACCCTCTCGAACCTGCATCAGGTCACTATCGGCTCTATTGCCGACAGCACAAGGAAACTGCGTCAGCCGATTGTCGGTGAGGCACCTGATTTTGTCTGCAACGTCCTGGCAAAAGTCATTACCGGCGAGGGTGACGACATTGCGGTCAGCGAACTGCCTGCTGATGGCACCTACCCGAGTGGAACTTCAAAATTTGAAAAGCGCAACCTTGCCGATGAAATTCCGGTGTGGGAACCCGACCTCTGTATCCAGTGCGCCAAATGCTCCCTCGTATGCCCTCATGCCGTCATTCGGGCAAAGCTCTATGATCCGAAATACCTGAAAAACGCGCCACGCACCTTTAAATCTGCCGAAGCAAAGGGTGCCAGTTGGAGCGGAATGAAGTATACCATCCAAATCGCCCCCGAAGACTGTACCGGATGCGAAATTTGCGCTCATGTCTGTCCGGCAAGAGACAAAAACAACCCTGAAAGAAGGGCGCTGAACATGCATGAGCAACTGCCCATTCGTGAAACAGAGATTGACAACTGGAACCATTATCTCAACATTCCGGAATATGACCGGAATAAGATCAACAACAAGCTGATCAAGGAACAGCAGCTTCAGGAGCCTCTTTTCGAGTTTTCCGGCGCTTGCTCAGGTTGTGGAGAGACCCCCTATATCAAGCTCATGACCCAGCTTTTCGGTGACAGGCTTGTCATTGGCAATGCTACCGGATGTTCATCGATCTATGGAGGAAACCTTCCAACAACACCTTATACAACCAATGCTGACGGTCTTGGCCCGACATGGTCAAACTCGCTCTTTGAAGATACTGCAGAGTTCTCACTCGGCTTCCGGATTTCAATCAACAAACAGCGGGAATATGCACGCGAACTTTTACAGCGGGTGGCTTCGGAAATTGGCGATACACTGACAAACGAGATACTTGATGCGGCAGAACTCAGTGAACCGGAAATTTTTGAACAGAGAAAACGGGTTTCGATTCTCAAGGAGAAGCTCACTCTGATGGATTCTTCTGATGCAAAGAACTTGCTCGCAGTAGCCGATATGCTTGTAAAAAAGAGTGTCTGGGCTGTCGGTGGTGATGGATGGGCATACGACATTGGCTACGGTGGTGTTGACCATATAACAGCCGGAGACAAAAACATCAACCTTCTGGTACTCGATACCGAGGTCTATTCCAATACAGGAGGACAGGCGTCGAAAGCAACACCTAAAGCTGCTGTTGCGAAATTTGCATCAGCCGGAAGAACGGTGACGAAAAAAGATCTTGGTATGATTTCAATGAGTTATGGAAATGCCTATGTTGCCTCTGTTGCCTTTGGAGCCCGTGATGAGCAGACACTGAAAGCATTCCTTGAAGCAGAGGCCTACAATGGCCCCTCGATCATCATAGCCTATTCACACTGTATTGCACACGGTATCAACATGTCTACCGCACTGGATAATCAGAAAGCTGCTGTAGATTCAGGACACTGGATACTTTACCGTTACAATCCTGACCGCTTGCTGGAAGGAAAGAATCCGCTTATGCTTGATTCGAAAAAGCCGAAAATACCGGTTGCCCAGTTCCTTGATATGGAAAACCGGTTCAGGATGCTCAAGAAGAGCCATCCTGAACATGCAAAAGAGTACTACGCAGCAATCCAGAAAGAGGTAGATGCTCGGTGGGCGCATTACGAATATCTTGCAGCTCGCACCTTCGATGAGATCAAATAACAACTCATTATTGAACAAAAAAACGGCGGATAAAACGCCGTTTTTTTGTTTCTCCCGCAACAACCCGTAATGGAAGTGGTTCCAGAATAGTGAAAAGCTATTTCGCCTTGAGCTTCCTTGCCGTTTTTTTCATTTCAAGCGCCTTCTCCATGTTTCCAAGCTTTTCGTACACTTTGCTGAGATGATCCAAAATATCAGCTTCGCGGGGATCCAGCTCCACTGCTTTTACCAGGATCTCCCTTGCATGTTCATACTCAGCAAGCCTGAACAGCACCCAGCCGAGAGTATCAAGATAACCGGCATTGGCCGGCTCCGCAGCAACCACCTGCATGGCAAGCCCTTTTGCTCGCAAAAGTTCTTCTCCCTGTTCCGCCAGCACATAAGCAAGATTATTCATCATGAGGATATTGTCAGGCTCAAGATCAAGAATGGTCTCATAGAGGCGAATATTTTTATCCCGCAAACCAAGAGTATCATAACATAAGGCAAGAGTAGTGCATGCCTGGAGATAGAGACTCTTTTCCTTCTGTGCATATTTTGAGTGAACCACATGTTCAAGCAGCAATGCTGCCTTTTTAATACTGCCTGTTTGAAAAAAGAGTTCACCTTCCAGTACATGAAGCCTGAAAGTCATGGGATGAAACCGTTTTTTTGCATTGAAAAGCACCTCCCCTGCCTGCCGAAAATCTTTCTGTATGAGCGATGCCATAATAAAATCTTCCCAGATTTCGACGGTACCAGGCTCTTGAAGAAGGGCCTTTTTGAAATCGATCACAGCAGCAGCGACATCACCCTTCTGGAGCTGAACCATGCCACGGAGCACAGAGACCTGACCATTGCCGGGATGACGCTTGTTAATTTCATCGATCATGACAGATGCAGGGTCAACAAAAGAGCTCTCTCTGGATGAACGCCCGAGAAAAAGTTTGGCAAGCTCAATCTTTTGCTCAAGGCTCGCCTGATTGGTATTGAAAAAACGATTAAGGTCAAAAAGAAACGCTGGATGGTTTCCGGACTGTACGGAAGTCTCAAACAACGCCAACCAGGCAGGAACAGATCTCGGATTCTCGTTGAGAAGCTCCTGAAATGTTTTGGATGCAAGATCATATTGCTTTGTTTGCAGATACAATTCACCGAGGGTAAGACGCAACTTCTCTTTTCCATCTCCCTGCTCAATGAGCTCCGTCAACGTACCTATCGCATCCTGATAATGGGTGAGCTTTATTTCCATAAGCAGCATTTGCACAAGGGTAGCCTCACTCTTCGGGTCGAGTGTCAAAATTTCCTGAAAAACGGCAAGTGCTTTTTCTGGCTTATCGGCTGCAAGGTATTCCAGTGCAAGACTGGAGAGTGGTTCTGTATTGCCTGGCTCAATTGCGGAAAGCTGACGGTAAAGAGCAGCTGCCCGTTCGTAATCATGCAGTTGATGAGAAAGCGCAGCAAGAAATCCCGCATAATATTTGTTGCGAGGATTGAGCAAAACACTTTTTTCACCATAGAGACGAGCGGAGTCGAGAACACCAAGTCCAGCGTAGGCTTTCGATAGGGCATAATGGATGGCCGCATTGGAGGGTTGAGTGGTCAAGAGCTTCCCATAACGCTGAGCTGCTCCACGATACTCCCCTTTTGCACTTTGCAGCGATGCGGCAACAAACTCTCTTTCTGAGGCTTCAGCAAGGGAATCGGAACCCGTGTTGCCAGACACCACTGGTACCGGAGAGGTACAAGCCGAAAAAAAAAGCATGCCGAAAATTGAACCCATAAACAGAAAAGAGCTGAAACTCACCCGGGTTTTGCGGGATGTCGGCAATTCAGCTATTCGGCTTCGCATCAAACAAGGGGCATTCATAAGTTTCTGAACCAGTTGAAAAACGTACAAGTGCCTGGCGGGTAGCAACCCTTCCCCTTGTCGTTCTTGTCAGATAACCCGCCTGGATAAGGTATGGCTCATAAACCTCTTCAATGGTATCCTGCTCTTCTCCCACAGAGACGGCAAGAGAGGCTATCCCGACCGGCCCACCGTTAAACTTGTTGACAATGGTCTCCATGATTTTTTTATCCATATCATCAAGCCCCTCGTCATCAATTTCGAGACACTCAAGGGTCTTGATGGCAATAGCACGGGTTATCAGCACAGCACCATCAACCTGCGCAAAATCACGGGCACGCCGGAGCAGCCGGTTGGCAATACGGGGAGTACCTCTTGAACGTCCGGCTATTTCCGATGCAGCTTCAGTATCAATGCCAATACCCAGAATAGCCGCCGCCCTGACAATAATGCCTTCAAGAAGTTCCGGTGCATAGTAATCGAAGCGGCTATTGATGCCGAACCTTGCCCTGAGGGGGGAGGTCAGAAGACCGGAACGTGTTGTGGCACCGACAAGAGTGAAGGGCTCAATGCGCAACTGTACCGCCCTTGCAGATGGCCCGCTGTCAAGCATGATATCAATGCGGAAATCTTCCATGGCTGAGTAAAGATACTCCTCCACCGTTGGTGGCATCCGATGAATTTCGTCAATAAAAAGTACATCACCCCTCTGAAGACCCGTCAGAAGGCCTGCAAGATTGCCCGCCTTGTCGAGCAAAGGTCCCGAGGTTGACTTGATGCTGCTCCCCATCTCGGAAGCGATAATATAGGCAAGCGTCGTCTTACCAAGACCCGGAGGGCCTGACAATAAAACATGATCCAACGCTTCGCCTCGCATTCTTGCCGCTGAAATAAAGACCTTCAAATTATCAGTCAAGCGCTGCTGGCCAGCAAAAGCATCCATGCGAATCGGACGTATCTGCTCATCGATCCTTGTTTCAGCGGCATCAGGAGGCGTATTGAGTAATTCTATTCTCAAACAGAAAACATTACAGGTTAAACGGTCAGGTCTCTCACAGCTTTATACGAGGATCAGCAACAGCATACAGGACGTCGGCAAAAAGATTGCCAAGCACAACCAGAGAAGCAGCAACAAAGGTACTGGCAATAATCAGCGGATAATCCCTTGCAAAAATTGCCTCTACCGTTACCCTGCCCATACCCGGAAACGCAAAGATCACCTCAATGAACAAGGCTCCGCTGAAAATAAAGGCAAGCGAGCTTCCCATAAGGGTAATCACCGGCAAAAGAGCATTTCGAAGGGCATGCTTGAAAATAACCACCTTTTCCGGTAAACCTTTGGCCCTTGCTGTTCGGATATAGTCCTGCCGGATCACTTCAAGCATGCTACCCCTGACATAACGGGCAATACCCGCAGCTCCATTGATGCTGAGCACCGTAAGCGGCAAAAAGAGATGCCAGAACCGGTCAAGCACAAATCCGAGCGGACCGAAACCCTCCGCGCCAATCTCATTCAGGCCCGAAGCTGGAAAAAGGGGAAACTTCAGGGCAAAAAGGATAATCATCATCAAGGCAAACCAGAACTCCGGCATCGAATAAAAAAAGAGAAACGTCACGGTCAGAAAGCGGTCGAGAAAACTGTTCTGACGAACTGCGGAAATAATCCCGACAAGAATACCAATGAAAAAATTGGCAACAAGGGTCAACCCCGCTATCGTCACCGTTATTGGTAACGCTTGGGCGATCACATCGAAAACCGGCTGCTGGGCACGACTGAAACTGCGTCCAAAATCACCCTGCAGAACATTCGCAAGCCACTTGACATACTGGACCGGAACAGGATCGTTAAGCCCATACTGCGCCCTGATCTGCTCGGCAACATTTGGACTGATCCCCGGCTGAATGAACAAGGCCGCAGGATCACCGGGAGCAAGCCTGGTAATGAAGAATGTAAGGGTCAGCACCCCGAAAATGAGCGGTATGGCAATCAAAAGCCGCTTGAGAATATAAATCAGCATGAGATGTTAAAGTGCAACATTTGCTGAAGGCCGCAACCTCCAGTCTTCAATATTGTAAAAAGTTCCGGAAATATTGAGATCTTCCCCCTCGATTCTCTTGCTGAATCCTTGAGTCTCCTTGATCCAGTAGAGAAAGGTAATCGGCTGATCCCGATGAAGAATCTCCTGGTACTCAAGCCAGTAGGCTTTTGCTCCTGTCGGCTCCATTTTCTGCTTGGCAAGCTCGCAGAGTTCATCTATTCTCGGATTCCGGTAACCCGTAAAATTAAACGGGCTCTTTTTGAGGTCTGAACCCCAGACATCAAGCGGATCGATCTCCAGACCAATCGACCATCCAGCCATCCACGCATCAAGCTTTCTCTGCTGGAGGCTCTCAAAAAAAACATTGGATTCCTGAACATCAAGCTTGCAATCGATGCCGATTGAACGAAGATTCTGCTGAATAATGACACTTGCATAGTTTCTTCTTGCATTGCCCGCATTCGTATAGAGCACAAAACTGAACTTGCGGCCCTGTTTTTGCAAAATACCATCCGGTCCCGGCAACCAGCCCTCCGCCTTGAGCAGGGCTGAGGCACCTGCAGGATCGAAGGCATGAGGTACAATCCGGTCATTATAGGCCCACTTCAGGGAGGGTGAAATATCGGTATTGCAAATCACACCATACTCTTTGAGATAGCCGTCAATGATCGCTTCGCGATCAATGGCCTGAGTAAGGGCAAGGCGTACCTTCGCAGAACCAAAAAGCGGGTGAGGCTTGATCTTGCCGCTTTTGTGATACTCATTCTGATCGATATTTGACCAGCCAACATAGTCATAGACCTTCAGCCCGACCGTTTTGATCTCAAGTTGCCTGTTTGCCTTCAAAAGAGCTGTAAAATCTTCCGGTTTAATATTTTCAACAACATCCACTGCTCCGGTCTGAAGCTGGGCAAGCCTGACCGTGTAATCGGGCACCACCCTGAAGGTGATCAGCGGAATTGTCCCTGGCTTCGGAAGATTCGATTTCCGGCTTGAGGCCAGAACAATCTCCTGCTGCTGCTGCCAGCTCTTCAGTTTGTAGGGGCCCGCGCCAAGGGGATCAAGATTAAGCGGAGAGTGACGGAACTCATCCGGCTTGACATTTTTCCACTGGTGAGCCGGCAAAGGTGTCAGTGATGTATGATAAAGTGCAAGATGTTCGGGAACGGACTTGTAAAACCTGAAAACAAGCGTGGTATCGTCAGGGGTAAGTATGGCTTTATCAAAATCAACCTTGCCCTTGTCGGCACCGATCAACTCCGCAAGATACTGCTGGCGGGCGCTGGCAATCACCGGATTGCCATACAACTGGTATGAAAATTTGAAGTCACCCGATACAACCCTCGTTCCATCATTCCAGTATGCATCTTTTCTGAGAATATAGGTAATGGATCGCTGATCCGGCGACATGGACCAGCTCTTTGCGAGAGCGGCTTCAGGATTTTTTGTCACCTGACCTGGCGGTACTTCTCGCAGCTTTTTTTCGAGGGCCATGTAGTTTACCAGCCCTGTCGTGGTATCAAACTCGCTTTGCAACAACGTTGGATAGATAAGGCCAATAATATTTGCTGATGTGACGGTACTGGCAAGCACAGGATTGAGATAATCTGCATCGCCAAGCATGGCAATAACAAGGGTCGAATCCATGGCTGCCGTTCCCTTTCCGGAACTCCCGTTACGGTGATTGCAGGAGGAAAGGGTAATGACAAACACAACAAGCAACAAGTAAGCCGCAAGCCTGCATGTGGAGGAACACCTCTTTGCACCTGTTTCAATCATGGATATCATTCTCTGTCTTTTCACTGTTGATCACATTGTTTATCCTGTTGGTCAGCGCCTCGGCTGCCACATAGTTCGAATATCGTTTCAAAAGGAAATTAAGTGCAACCACCTCAATGATAACGGTAATGTTTTTACCGGGAAATATCGGTAATTCAACCAGAGGAACGTCAACACCGAGAATCTTTACGAGTTTGGTATCCAATCCGAGCCGTTCATAGACAATCTCCTTGTTCCATTCAAGCAGCTCTACAACAACCTGTACCTCCTTCACATCACGAATTGCCCGGATACCAAAATTTGCCTTCACATCGACAACACCGAGACCCCGGATTTCCATAAAATGGTCAATGATATGGTTTCTTTTGGCATTGAGCACCATCGACTCCCCTTTTCGATGGATAACAACTACATCATCAGCCACAAGGCCATGCCCCCTTTCAATCAGATCAAGCGCAATCTCGGATTTCCCAAGACCGCTCTTTCCGGTAAGCAGCACCCCGACACCGTAGACATCGACCATTGAACCGTGATACTGCTGATAGGGCGAAAACTGATCGTCCAAAAAACCGGTAACAAGATAGATGGTTTTCGTGGAAGAACATCGGGTTATATAGACCGGAATATCCGCATTGGTCGCCATATCCAGAAGATTCTGCGGCAGTTTGTTATTGCTGGTCAAAATAATGCAGGGCATCTTGAATCGTACAAGGTTTGCAAAAAGCCGATTGCGCTCCTCTTCCACAAGGTGATTCAAAAACCTTGTTTCCGTATTTCCGAAAATCTGCACCCGCTTGTAGGTAAAGAGATTGGTAAATCCCGCCAATGCAAGCCCCGGACGATGAAGATCACGCTCAAAAATCCGCCGTTTCTGCTCATCAACGTCGTTCAGGCGCCGGAATTTGATATCGTGCTTCTTGCCGATAGTATTAAAAAAATAGGCGACCGTTATTGATCGCTTTTTTAATCCTTTTTGATCAAGATTCATGGCTTCCGACAATCGAGGTGTTAAAAGAATCAAGGAAAAACTGCGGGGCCTCTCTGAAGCAGTACCCCGCAGACTCCTGAGCCAGTCGCTGTTATTGCAATTTTTCCTTGTACTTTTGAAGCTGACGGCTCAATGCCTCAACACAACTGTCGATGGCCTGTTCATAAGCCGCGCACGCCTCCTTTGCAACGAGAACATTCTGCGGTACATGCACGGTTATCTCGGCAAGCTTGTTTTTCTCAAAATCATTTTTTTGATGGTCCAAAATGACATGGCAACTGATAATCCCCGGAAAAACCTTAGTAAGCAGAAGCACTGCGTTGCGGGCATACTCTTCTATATCGGTATGATTATTGGAATGGCGCAAAGTGACCGTAACATTAACCGCATCATTAACGACAACTTTTGTCATGATAAACTCCGTTTAAATAAGGTGAACGTCATGAAGGAACAAGACTCCGGTGAAAAAAAATATCCGAAGCCCACGATAACTCTAAGCTTTGGGATGCGCCTTCCGGTAGACCTCCTTCAAGCGCTCAAAGGTAACATGCGTATAGATTTCAGTTGTTGACAGATTACTGTGTCCAAGCATTTCACTGACACTGTTAAGATCTGCGCCGCCGTTCAGCAGATGGGTAGCAAAGGTGTGACGCAGAAGATGCGGATTTTTCTTTTTCTGATCAGTAACCGCAAGAAGGTATTGTCTGGTCAATCTCTGGACAAGCATAGAATAAAGCTTTTTGCCCCTCTTGGTTACAAAGACGTGGAGCAGAGCCCCACACTCCCCCTCCTTATTCATTCTAAAGAAGTTTCTTCTGACTTCAAAATATTTTTTAAGTGCATCAACAGCCTGCCGCCCGACAGGGACAATTCGCTGCTTTCTGCCCTTCCCTGTCAGTTTGACAAATCCTCCGTCAAGATCAAGATCTTCAGTCATCAATCCAGTCAGCTCTGAAATACGAAGCCCGCTGCAATAGAGCAGCTCAAGCATACTCCTGTCACGTTCACGGATAAAAGATTCATCCAGATCATTTTTTTCCGGCTTTCGGAACCCTTGCACACTGGCCGGCAGAAACTCGTCAAACAGCTTTTCCGTCTGCTGTTCTGTTAAAAATCCGGGAACACGCCGCGGATACTTTGGAGTAGCAAGAGAGGAAAAGAGAGAACTCTTGATATGCCCGGCCTCCTGCAAATATCGATAAAAGCTTTTAACTGAGGCAAGTTTTCTGGCAATTGAGCGCGGCTGAACTCCCCGTTCAATCAAGGCCGCCATAAAAAGCCTTACTTCTACGGCGGTCACCTGCTCCGGATCAAAATTACTCAAATCGGCAAGCCCAAAATGCTCTGAAAGAAAAGAAAAAAACTGGATCAGGTCGGTTCTGTAGGCAATAACCGTATTGGGCGACAGATTTCTATGGCTGCGGAGTTTATCGAGAAAGTCACTGACCGGAAGTGAACCTTCCCGAAAAAGGGGAGGAATGGAATTACGTGACGAATCGTTCATGAGAGTGTAACACAAAGCAGTTCCTCTCTCCCTTTGAGATAGTAAAGAGCTCCACTTCTAACCAGAAAATTGTTCAGCACCGGTTTTTCGACACGCTCTTCCATAGAGTCAGCATAGACAAGACGATCATCTCGCCATACTTTGACAAAAGAGTCCCATAAACCGCTCAACTTGTTTGGCTCATGCAGAGCGGCAACGGTGAGCGAACCCTGAACAATACATTCACAGCGAATTGGAACGGCTATGCCGACCCTTTGCAAGGCTAAACCCTCTTCGGTCATCCCCTCCGTCACAAATTCCGGAAGCGTAACCCGCTGGCGCACCTCTTCCTGCACCACCTCCTCCCTGAGGGCGTTAACATCAAGAGTATCAAGGCCAGGCAAACAACGATCAGAACCAGTAACGGGATCAATGAGCATAAATTGACGCTCGGGAAACCCGGCAAAAGCCGACGACTTGTAGACAAGAAACTCATCTTCAAGATTGGCAACAAAGACAATATCAGGGCGGGACCACACCACGTGTCCACTCTTGAAATCAACGGCCCATATCCCCTGATGCTCCGGACTATCCGGTTGACAGCCATGACAGTAAACAAGATCGCCAAGGGTTGTTTCAAGACCCGTAAACCAGCCTTTATTCACGGAAAAAGGTTGGAGATGGTCCACAAAGAGAAAGTCATCGCAAAAGAGATGCCCGGTCAGGGTATCAATACCGAAAAAGAGTGCCTGCTGGCTGGCGGCAATACGCTTCTGACCGACGAGAGTATCGGTCTGGGTAAACATGAGCTGCCAGACAAGGGCACCACGACCTGCATGATAGCGCCAGCGAACCGCAAGTTCATCACCAGTGTTCATGATTGAGCGGTTGATTGCCTTGTCATTTTGTAGATATTGACCGAAACGGCCTGCTTGCCTCCACTATACTTCCTCTGAAATGGAGTTATCGAGAAATTATTTTCAGCCGCAAGCTCAAGGAACTGCTCAGCGAGTCTCCTTCGGGGGTCAGCAAGGTATGCAACACCATCGGGTTTCAGCAGTTTATCGATCGCTGTGACAATAGGAAGCAGATTGACCCTTTCATAAAGCACATCAGCGGCAAAAAGGAGGTCAAACTGTTCTCTGCACTGCACAAGGCGCCAATCAAGCCTCTCGCTTTCAAGCAAAACCTTGTTTCTCAATGCATTATAGCGGACAAAACGAAGCGCTTCAAGAGAGTAGTCGGTAACCAGAACACGGGCACCTTTCCAGGCAGCAACAACCGACGCCATACCGACACCTGCCCCTATCTCAATCACATGCAACCCCTCAACAGGAAGTTCATCGGCAATAAATGAAGAGAGCGTTATCGCTGATGGCCATATTTCCGCCCAGTAGGGCATCTGTTCATCTTTGACAAACTCTTCAGGAGAAATCCGGTCGAGTAGCGCATAACTGTCACGAACACTCAAAAAGCTGAAAGAATGTGCTCCAAAAGTATAGCTCGTTTCAGCAAGATCATACTCAGCAGCCAATGCCTTGTACAGCAACTGCCGTTCCGAACCCTCCCCTTCCCGCGATATCTCCATAATTTCCAGCCATTTACTTTCAGGTAACAACCACAAATCAAAACGAAATTTAGCAAAAAAACAGCCGCGGATTTTTTATTTTGCATCAAAATGGGCTTCTTTTAGCATAATAAAATCCGATAAAAGAATAATTCAAACAATCCCTGACACACTAATGAAAAAAGAACTTCTTGAAATCTTCGATAATACCTTCCCCGACAGAGACTACACGATCGAGATCGTCAATCCGGAATTTACCTCCGTCTGCCCTAAAACCGGACTGCCGGATTTCGGAACCATCACGATCCGCTACGTGCCCGACAAAAGCTGTATCGAGCTGAAATCGCTGAAATACTATTTTCTTGAGTTCCGTAACGCAGGCATTTTTTACGAGAATATCACCAACAGGATTCTTGACGATCTTGTCGCCCTGCTTCAGCCGCGATCGCTCAGCGTGATAACGGAATGGAAAGCAAGGGGCGGTATAACCGAAACCGTCACCGTCAACTATAGCGCGTCAAACTGAAAACCACAATAAAAAAGCCTCAGTAAGATCTACTCTCTGAGGCTTTTTTAACACTTTATTTCAAAAAAAAGGTTTACCGATATCAGTATTTCCCCTGATTAAGGAACTGCATAATCGTTGTAGCATCTGCCGGAGTAATCAAGCCACCCGCTTTCTGCTCCATACTCTTGACAACCACATCAATCTGGCCTCTCTTTTTATACTTGCTTTTGAGTACGTCCAACACCGAAACCTGAGTATGACAGATGTTGCATTTGGCTACCCAGAGTTCCTCTGCCACCTTGAAATTAAAACCGGGAGGAGCAAGAGGTACATTAGGAGACAATACCGGCTTTTCAAGATAGGCTTTCAGTTCAGTAACCGAACGGATATACTTTCCGTCAAGCGTTGTCGTGCGACCAGTGGTTGAAAGCAAAATCCCCGAAGGACGAAACCATAAAGAAGCAAACATCACTGCAACAATGGCAATAATGCTGAGAGGAAAGCTTAAAAACCACTTCGAACTGATTCTTGACGACATCTTGCCAAGACCCATAATAACCAGCGAGGCAAACGTAATCAGCGAGATCCACCCCGCAAAAGAGCGCAGAGGGGTAAGAAACGCGTTAAGGTTCGCTGCGGGCAACTTGTACCCGGTTAAAAATGACAACCCGAAAAAAGAAGCACCCATTAAGACAGCCCCGCCCACCGCTAAAGCAGCAAGCTTACCATTTGATTTGTTGTCCATGACTGGTAATGAATTAGGTGTTAGTGGCTTACCCAAAAAATTATAGAGCAAGATAAGCATAAATAGTAAAGACGACAAACAGAAAGCTCAAAAAAGCTTGCCATTCATAACTGGAAAATTCTGATCCGAAGTAAGGAGGCCTGTGTATTGCAGCAAAAGAACCCACAAAAACTCCAGGGTATTGCCCTCTTTTTCACTGATTCTCTTCAAAATGAAACACTTCATTGAAAGTACCCTCTGAGACTGAACGGTTTCAAAAAAAGTGCCCTTATTTGTAACTCAGTTGATTTTTTAGAATACTGGAGAAAGATTGTTTCAATAACCCGAGGGAATTTGTTGTCTTATGATTACTACAACCAGCAGCGTTATCGATTTTGAAAAGGCGGAACGCGATTTTCTTTTTCTCCTCCTCTGTTTTCAGGAGGTACTCCACGACCTCGGGGAGCACGAACTTGCAGAGCACCTGCCTTGGCACAATGGGGGGCTCCCACTTGAGCGCTATCCCAACAGTGAGCGTGCCCTTCAGGCATTTTCCATTTTTTTTCAACTGCTCAACATGGCTGAAGAGAACTCCGCAGCCCAGAATCGGCGCGCACTTGAAGCTGAACAGGGATTATCACATCTCACCGGCCTCTGGGGAAGAACCCTGCTGCGTTTTCGGGAACGGGGAATCACTGAGAGCGAGATTTGTGCTCTCTTACCCGAGGTCTCCATCGATGCCGTTTTAACTGCACATCCGACAGAAGCCAAACGAAAAACCGTGCTTGAACAACACCGGCAACTCTACCTGCTGCTGGTACAACGGGAAAACCAGATGTGGACCCCGCTCGAAAAACTCGACATCCGCAATGAGATCAAGGTGGTTATGGAACGGCTTTGGAGAACGGGAGAGATCCTCTTCGAAAAACCCGATGTATCGGATGAGCGGCGCAATGTCATTCACTACCTCTTCAATATCTTTCCCGAAGTGTTGCCGATGCTCGACAAACGCCTCATGCAGGCATGGAGAGATGCAGGATTTCACAGCGCAAACCTTTCTGATCCTCGCAGCCTTCCCCGCCTTCGATTCGGGAGCTGGGTAGGAGGCGACCGTGACGGCCATCCGCTCGTCACCGCTGAGGTCACCCAGGAAACCCTCGCCGATATGCGCCGCAGCGCCCTGAACCTTGTTATGCGTCATCTCAGGGAACTCGCCTCAAAACTCAGCTTTTGTGAACGGCTCCAGACTCCGGGCAAAGCGCTTCTCCTGCGCATCGACAACCTCTGCCTCAGACTGAGAGAAACCAGCCTTGAAGCCATCCAGCGAAACCGCCATGAACCCTGGCGCCAGTTCCTCAACCTGATGATCGCCTCTCTTCCATTTGAAGCTGGCAGATCGGAAAGCAATCAGAGAAGCTTTGAACCGGCTCTTTACAGTTGTGCTGATGAGCTCCTTGAAGACCTCTCGCTCCTTCGCCAATCACTCCTCGAGGTCGGGGCGCAGCATATCGCCGACACAGAGGTCGCACCGGTCTACCGGATCGTACAAACCTTCGGTTTCCACCTTGGCGCACTCGATATCCGTCAGAACAGCCACTTTCACGATCTTGCACTCTCGCAGCTCATGGCGGCCTCCGGCCTGAACGGCAACGATTTTCTGGAGTGGGAGGAGCCTGCAAGAAGGGCATTTCTCGACCAGGAACTCCTTTCACCACGCCCCTTCACTCATCCGGACATGAAGGTCGGAACTGAAGCCGATGCCGTGCTTGCTTGCTACAAGGTATTGCTCAACCACAGCAAAGTGTACGGCACCGGCGGTATCGGTTCCCTTATTGTCAGTATGACCCGCAATGCCTCTGACCTGCTCGTCATCTATCTCTTTGCCAGGGAGGTCGGACTGATGACCCCGGCGGGTGACGGAGACGCCTGCATCCTCCCCGTTGTCCCCCTTTTTGAAACCATTGAGGATCTCGAAAAAAGCCCACTGATACTTGAAGAGTTCCTAATCCACCCTGTGACACAGCGGAGTCTTGAATACCGGAGAAAAAAATCAGGCAAAACAAAAGCGGTGCAGGAGGTGATGATCGGATACAGCGACAGCAACAAGGATGGCGGAATATTTGCAAGTACATGGCGGCTCTACCGCGCCCAGGAGGCACTGCTTGAAACCGCCGGACGCCACAACACCGACATTCTTTTTTTTCATGGCAGAGGCGGAAGCATCAGCCGTGGAGCTGGCCCGACACACCGCTTTGTCAAGGCGCAACCCTACGGCTCCATCAATGGAGGCATGTGCTTTACCGAACAGGGGGAGACCATTGCACAGAAATATGCCAACCGTATCAGTGCCGTCTATAATCTTGAGCTCTTCATGGCCAGCGTTACCGGCGCAATGGCAAAGCAGCGTAAAAGCCCGAAAAGAGCGCACCCCATCGAACCCGTTATGGACACTCTCTCGCAAAAAAGCAACCGTGCCTACCGGGAGCTGATCGAAGCAGAAGGATTTCTCACCTTTTTCCGTGAAGCAACCCCCATTGACGTTATTGAATCATCAAGAATAGGATCACGCCCCTCACGAAGGAGCGGCCAGACAAGCCTCAAGGATCTGCGGGCCATCCCCTGGGTTTTCAGTTGGAACCAGGCCCGATTTTCCCTCTCGGGATGGTATGGCGTCGGCTCAGCACTTGAGCATCTGCACACCACCAATCCGGATGCCTTCGACGAAATCCGCTTCCGCAGCCACGCCTGGCCACCGCTCCGCTACATCATCAGCAATGCCGACACCAGCATGGCATCAGCCGATCTGCACGTCATGCACCAGTACGCTGAACTGGTCAACGATACAGCCATACGGGAGCGCATCCTCGGCATGATTGAGGCCGAATACCACCGGACTAAAAAATATATCGAGCTGCTCTTTGCCGAGCCCCTTGAAATCCAGCGCATGAACGTCAACAAATTTATCGCCCCCCGCCGCGAAGGGCTCGAAATGCTCCACCAGCAACAGATCAAACTGCTCAAAGAGTGGCGCGCCCTCAAGGAGTCTGCCAGAGAGGAAGAGGCTGAGAAACTGCTGCTGGAGCTCTTTTTGACCGTCAACGCCATATCAGGGGGGTTACGGACTACGGGGTAACGACTGGGAGCGCAGAGCTCCAGCCCGGCAGATTATCCTCTTTTTCTGCCGGGCTGGCGCTCGGCGGGCGTTGACCAGAAGGTGCTGCCGCGAAACAAGATTGACGATATCGGATTGTGGTTTGAAAATAATTTCAGGATATTGACGCAGTTTACGGCGCGAGAGATGCTTTCATTTGCTTAACGGCATCATGCAAACTGCCAAGATGCTTTTCGCAGATTCCAAAAACTTCCTCAGCATCAATGTTAAAGCATATCCATTCCCTGGTCACTGTCAAAAAAATCATCAGTCGTTTTGATAAGGGGGGAAATTTCTTATATCATCTATAAATAATTGAGGTTCCGGGTGGTTACTTGCATAGGTAGCTGCTGCATGTTTATCATTTTCAACAGCAAGAAGAACATCTATGCCAGCCATTTTTGCACGAAGTGACATTCCCCTCCTGCACCTGTAAACAAGTCCACTCCTACTAATTTTGATCTGGTACTATTCATCTGGAAGTGTGCTATAGTTACCCACCTGAACAACTTCTCGAAATCATTAGATATAAAGTAGTTAGAGGACTTCCGAAACGAATACCGCACAGAAAGTCTTTTTATTATCTTGCATGTTCCTTGTCATGACAAATGTTGCACAGAGTGACGAGATTCTCCGTTGTGTTTTCTCCACCTGCCACATGCTGCTTTATATGATGCGCTTCAAGATGTCGGGGATCTGACGGGTTCCACTTCTCGTGATGCCATCCGCATTTCTGACACTTGTAATCATCTCGCTGGAGCACTTCACGACGTATTGCGTCAGGAATCACCCGGTCATGTTCCGGAGCCTGCCGGTCGCTGGTAAGTATGTATAATCCGACAGGGATCTCTGGCATTCCTGTGGTTTTGGTCATAACCTGCCATCCAAACTCGGTTCGCAGTTCCCGTACTCGCCGGGCCCATTCCGTCCTGTTGCCTGCAACGTAGCGTAACTCTTCGCCGTTTATTACTTTGCCGACATTGCGCAACAAATATTCAAGGATTCGATCTCGAACACCTGTATTCTTTCGCCGGATTTCGTTGGCCAGGTTCCAGCGAAATGCGTCATCACGATCCTGATGCTCGTCTGCAAGAATATAGTCATCGGGTCCCAACATGGAGGCATCAATACCGGGAATGGCGAATTCTCCCTCTTTTGCCATCTCTTTGGCCGTACTGCCACTTATGATTTTCCAGCCAAACTCAACCCGCAACTCCCTCAGACGTCTTGCCCACTCACTTATCCCGGCTACAATCATCAACTCTTCGCCTGTGATAACGATACGGGGATAGTTGCAGAAATAATACAGGATGCGGTCTCGTGCTGCGGAGGCATCCTCTTTCGGGATGAGGGAGCTGCCCATATCCCGCAACTGGTTGTGAGCTGGCAAAAGCGCCAATACTTTCGAGCGCAAGTCGCCATCCCGCAACTCATGCTCAAAGTTTATCAGCAACGCTACAAGTTGTTGACGCAAGCTTTCAGGATCGTTGAGCGTTCTTCGTTTTGCCATAAAAAGTCCTGTATAACCTGTCTGAAAAGTGCGCTGACGATTTTGATCTGTTCAAACAACTGAACGGTCTATATAAAAAGCCCTTGAGGCGAACGTACGTCCGTACCTTTTATTTTTTTGTAGTGCCGTTCGGTTTCGCCTGAGACTGTCACTCTTGAGCTTTGCGTTGCAATTGATCCTTTCGACTTGATAGCCTCATTTTTTGATGCGAGCAAGGCATAAACGCAATCGGCGACTCGGGCTGCAAGCTGGCAGGGAACGGCGTTGCCAATCTGTTTTGCAATTTCCACTTTTGAGCCAGTAAACTTGAATTCATCTGGAAATGACTGGATACGGGCAGCCTCCCGGTGGGTAATCGGCCTGTCTTGAACAGGATGCAAGTATCGCCCCTTTTCCGGCTTATAAAACTCCGTCCGAATGGTTACTGATGGCTTGTTCCACCATAACCGCCCAAAGAGATCCGTGCCTCCGCTCTTCTTTCGCATCCAGCAATCAGGTGTCAGCTCTGGAGCTATTCTTTTGAGATCAACACGGTTCATCCCCTCTTCGGGTATTGATCGGTACCGTTCCAAACTTTTAGCTGTCGGTGTGCGACCGAAATGAAGATTTAATGGTGGTGCTTCGATGCGAAGAGTTGTGCCTTGCGGCACTGGCAGGTCGCCTATGGCATCCTTGACCGTCCGGAATGGCTGAGCATCAGCGATGTACGAAATATAGCTTTCAACAAATCTCTGCCGGTATCCCTTGTGCGGGAAGTGTGTCTTTTTTGGCGGAAATACTGCCTGGGGGTCTGCAAATTTGCATCCTACAATAAACGCACGCCAACGAATTTGTGGCACACCGTAATCGGCTGCACAGAGTTTGGCGCTGACCAGCCTAAAGCCCATTGAGTTCGCCATAGCGTAGATTTCTCGGCATTCCAGACTACTTAACAGCTCAGGGACATTCTCCATAACAAAAACGTCAGCGCCAGAAAGCCTGACAACATCCATGAATGGTATCCAAAGCTGCTTCCGTGCGTCTCCCTCCTTGTTTTTATTTAAAAGGCTGAATCCCTGGCAAGGAGGGCCTCCAATAACGACATCAGCTTTGGGAATAATTGTTGTGGGGTTATCAAGAATATCAACAATATCACCAACCCTGCAGTGAGCCCCAAAGTTGGCATTATAGCTCTCTGCAGCATAAGAGTTGAAGTCATTCGCCCAAACTGGCGTGAAGTGATGGCCAAAGAAGCAGGAAAACCCGGCAGACAAACCACCTGCACCGGCAAAAAGATCAATAACCCGAAGCGAGAGCTTATTGTTTAATCTCCCTGCCAGTCGATCATGATAAACTTGCTCATCACTTGTAACGACTGGGAGCTCTGTGCTTATTTTATTATTGATGTGCACGTTTCGTGATCTGTTCTCTGAATGAAACTGATAGCCGATTTCACAGCATTTGAAATGCCGAAAACCAGCAGGATTGTTTTACCGTTCAGAATAGATAAATAAAAAAACAGTGCGCTCCAGCATTTTATTCTTCTGACGCCAGTTTGTCAGGGGAAGTCCATGTCATCATAACCGCAGCCATCAAATGCCAGAGGTTTCGTCCATGCTCGCGCCGTTGTTCAAGATGCTGACTCTGCTCGGCAATCGGACTGATAGCATGAACAAGTACCGCTAACATTTTGAACTCGTCACGCTCTTCAACCCTGAACAAGCTCACCCATATTCAGAAACTTCCCCCTGCACCTGTACTCATAGCTGCTGTCAATCGCGACCAGCCCGCTTTTGATCAGATGCGCATTGACAAAGGTCTTGTTCTCCAGATAGAGGTAGCAAAGCAGGACGTGTTCTTCGTCATGTTTCAGCTTGTCATACTTCAGGAATATACGCTTTCCCTTGATTTTTTCGGTTAAATAGGCAACAGCGTTGTCGTGCGTATAGGGTTCGCTTTTGATGCCGATCAGTTTTACCGTCAACCCGTTGGATAGCCTCACTTTTTCTGGGCTGAGTATCTCTTTGACCGTAAAGAACTCTTCGCGCTCTGCCTGGCTCTCCTTCTCAATCCTGGAGCCAAAGGTGAGTTTTCGGGGGTCGGTTTTCTTGTCGAGCTTGTGGGGATCTTTGAATTGATAAGGCAACTGCTCAATGGCCGCAGCAAAATCACCCTTGACCGTGTCATGCAAAAATTCGTACTCCGTACCCATAAAATCGGGCTGCTTGGTATTCAGCTTCTGCCGGGCAATCTCGATAAACTCCGGATTGATTTCGTATCCGACCGAGTTTCGTCCGAGATTTTTTGCCGCAAGTGAGGTTGTGCCGCTCCCCATGAATGGGTCAAGCACGGTATCGCCCCGGAAGGCGAACATTTTAATGAGCCGGTGCGGAAGCTCTTCAGGGAACATGGCAAGATGCCCCTCTTGTTTTGCTCCGGCAAAGTTCCAGTGGCCTGCAAAATAAGTGTTCCACTCCTCGGTAGTCATGGCAGAGCTTTCTTTCTGCTCTTTGGTGGGCTTTGGTGCGTCACCCGGTTTTTTGAAGATGAGAATAAACTCGTAATCAATTTTGAGAATGCCGTTACGGGGATAGGGAAAGCTCCCCATAATCGAGGCGCCGCCGGTGGTGTTGGTTGTGGTGACCTTCTGCCAGATCACCGCGCCCATGTAGTCGAACCCGATGGTTTCGCAAAACTTGATGATCTCCGTCCGGATGGGAATAACCTTGTACCTGCCATAATAGACCGAGCGGGCAAACTGGTCACCGATGTTGATGCAGAGACGGCAACCGGGGTGCAGCACCCTCTCGCATTCGTTCCAGACAAGGTTCAGGTTGTTGATGTAGCTCTCGTAACTCTCGTGAAAGCCGATCTGGTTCTCCGTCCCGTAGTCCTTAAGCTGCCAGTAAGGTGGTGAGGTGATAACAAGATGCACCGATTTGGCGGGCAGGAGGTTCATCTCCCGGCTGTCGCCGCGAACAATTTTGTGATGTGTTTTCAATGTGACCTGTTGCATTAATATTGCCAGCAGAGCAATTGCAGAGAGACTCTCCCATCCCGATAATTCCGCAACGCCCTCAATAAGTATAATCTTTCCTTTCAATTTACCACAATGCCTCGCATAAGGCTTTCATCAAAGCTGACGACTGAATTACTGCATCAAAAAGCGTGCGTTCACACACTCAAGAGAACGACATAATCCCGCTGATGCTGAAACTTTCAAATATTTGCATATTTTACGTATAAATACTGAAATACTCTCATCCATTCCGCCATGCTTTCAACACTGAATGCTGCTGCACTCATTGGCATTGATGCCATGAAGGTTACGGTTGAAGCCAATGTGGCTGGCGGGATACCCTCGTTTACGGTTGTGGGATTGCCGGATAATGCGGTCAGGGAGAGCCGGGAGAGGATTCTTACGGCAATCCGGAATTCGGGCTTTACCATTCCACCAAAAAAAATCACGGTCAACCTGGCGCCTGCCGATATCAAGAAGGTGGGTACGGCATTTGACCTCCCCGTTGCCATCGGCCTTCTTGGTTCGCTTGAGCTGATCGGCAACCGGTTCGAGGAGACACTCATTATGGGGGAGCTCGCGCTTGATGGCTCGCTCAGAAGAATCAACGGCGCACTTCCTGTAGCCATCATGGCGGGGAAGGAGGGAATAACGCGGCTGATTGTGCCGATGGAAAACGCGGCGGAGGCTGCGGTGGCGGTCTCTGCTGCAAAATCGGCCATTGAGGTCTACGGTGTGGAGAGCCTGAACGAGACGGTTGCCCTGTTGAATGGAGAGAGGGTATTCACACCGGTGAGCGTCAATATTGCGGAGCTTTTTGAGGGGGAACAGGAGTACCTTGTTGATTTTGCCGATATCAAGGGACAGGGAGCGGCAAAAAAAGCACTTGAAATAGCGGCGGCCGGGGGGCATAACGTGATCATGATCGGTCCGCCCGGCAGCGGCAAGACCATGCTGGCAAAGGGTTTGCCGGGCATTCTGCCACCTCTCGGCTTTGAAGAGGCGCTCGAAACCACAAAAATCTATTCGGTGGCCAGCCTGCTTGACAAAGAGCACCCCCTCATGGTTACACGCCCCTTCCGCAGTCCGCACCACACCACCAGCAATATCGCGCTGATCGGAGGCGGCTCCACGGCCAAACCGGGAGAGGTGAGCCTTGCCCATAATGGGATTCTCTTTCTCGACGAGCTGCCCGAATTCAGCCGCAACGCCCTTGAGGTGCTCCGCCAGCCCCTTGAGGAGCGAGAGGTGACGGTGTCGAGAATCTCCGTTACCACCAGGTATCCGGCAGGGTTCATGCTGATCGCCGCCATGAACCCGAGCCCCGCGGGAGCATTGAAAGACCCGGACGGCAATCTGACTGCCCCGCCCCAGCAGATTCAGCGCTATCTTTCTAAAATTTCCGGCCCGTTGCTTGACCGTATTGATATTCATATCGATGTACCGAAAGTTGAAAACAGCGACCTCTTCGCGGCATCGAGCGCGGAAAACTCACTGACCATCCGCCAGCGGGTCATCGCTGCCCGAAAGATCCAGCAGGAGCGGTTTGCCTCCACAACTGCACCGAAAATCTATACCAATGCCCAGATGAGCTCCCGCCAGATCAAATCGTACTGCCAGCTCGACCGGGAGAGCGCGCAAAAGCTGATGGATGCGATGAACCGCATGAACCTGTCCGCAAGGGCACACGACCGGATTCTCAAGGTAAGCCGCACCATCGCTGACCTTGACGGCTGCGAGCACATTGCCATGAAGCATCTCATACAAGGCATTCAGTACCGCAACCTCGACCGGGATTTCTGGAGCTTCTGACCGAAGGCTCAGCAAAAAAGGCAAAGAAATTGTCTCCCGACTGCCTATATTTCCGCTTCAATTTCAAATCCAGACCGTTCCCTTAACCAAACCATCCCACGGAGAATATCCATGAACGCAAGGGGAAAATTCCGTTACACCCTGCTGCTTGCCGGCTCACTCTGCACCGCTGCGCCCTCTTTTGCCGCCGAAACTGCAGAAACCGTTGAAACTCGCATCAGTCGTCTTGAGCAGGAACTTGCCGAGCTGAAAGCGCTGGTACCAAACAGACCTGCTGCTGCAGAAACAACCAACACATCTGCACCGGTAAAAAAAGTCGAACCATCAGCTCCACTTCCAGTATCAATCGGTTCAGGCGTTAATGTCCAGCTTTACGGTTTTGCCCGTTTTGATGGTTCGTATGACACTGGCCAAATCTATCCCGGCAATATCGCTCTTTGGGCTCAGCCAAAAAGCGGCAGCAGCAATGACAGCGAGTGGAACCTCACGGCAGGCGCGACAAGGATTGGTTTGAACCTTAGCGGCCCTGATACAGAAAGCATGAAGCTGTCGGGAAACATCGAGTTTGATTTTCTCACCAGCGTCTCAACTGAAAACAACCAGGCCCCCCGCCTGCGTCATGGCTATTTAAAAGCATACTGGCCCGCCTCCGACTTCAGCATTGTCGCAGGCCAGACCTGGGATCTGGTCTCTTCATTGATCCCGTTTGTGGACGATCCCGCCCTCATGTGGAGTGCAGGGAATATCGGTTCTCGCCACACGCAGTTGCGTCTCACCAAAGGATTTTCAACCGCAGAAAAAAGCCGCGTGGAACTGGCCGTGGCTGCATCGAGAACAATCGGCGAAAAAAATACGACATCCGGTGTGCTTGCAACGGATACAGGCAAAGATGCCAATATCCCCACCATTCAGGGCAGAGTTGCCTGGTCAGCGCCGCTTCTGGTGGATAATCAGCCAGCAACCCTCGCATTCTCAGGCCATTACGGACAAGAAGAGTGGGACACAAATAACACTGGCAATCACAAGACGCTTGACTCATGGTCATGCAATATGGAACTCTCCATGCCGATATGCAAAAAAATGACACTGGCTGGAGAGTATTTTACCGGTTCAAACCTCGACGACTACTGGGGTGGAATAAACCAGGGGGTCAATACCGGCACGGTTAAGGAGATTCGTTCCAATGGCGGATGGGCAGCACTCAGGTACACATCAAGCCCGTCAACCTCTTTCAGCATCGGTGCAGGGGTGGATAACCCGAATGATAACGATCTGGCCGTCGGTGCACGATCACGGAACCAGAGCATTTTCGCAAATGTCATCAACAAGATAACTCCGAACTTTATCCTTGGACTTCAGCTCTCGGATTGGAAAACCGACTACAAAAATGCCGCTGGCAGCAATGCGTTACGGGCACAGAGCTCGCTGACCTATAAATTTTAATCTGTACGGGCGGGGTCATCCCGCCCTTTTTGTATCCACCACCCGATTCCCGCGGGGTCATCCCGACCGCCATAATCGGGTTTTGCACAATGTTGGATGGAATGGACATGCCCTGGATGGAATTGGGTGTTTTGTCAGGGTTGTAAGGGCGGGATGACCCCGCCCCTACGGCACAATGGATGGGGGCCTGGGATTAATCAATGATGATTTCGGATGGCATGACGGCCAGCATCTTCAACTGCCCCGACGTCAGCAGCATTTCGTAAAAGGCGGCCATGGAGCTGAAATGCTGCCGGGGGATGACCTCGTGCAGCACCTGCTGCTTCACGGCGATGGTTAACCTGCTGGAAATGCTCGCACCGTTGCCCTGCAGGAGAGACTCCAGCCAGCTTTTCTGAACCGGATAGAGCATGATTTTGGGCTTTTTTGTCATGTCCATTTTGGCAAGAAGCTCTGCTGCATGAATAGCATCAAAAAGTCCCCCCATACGGTCAACCAGACCGACCTTCAAGGCTCGGCTTCCTGTCCAGACCCTTCCCCCGGCAACAGAATCCACAGCGGTAACGCGCATCCTTCTTGAAACTGCCACTTTTCCGACAAAGTCATCATAGATTTCACCCGATGCGGCCACAAACTTACTGTAGGCTTCGGCCTCAAGAGGTTTGAAGGGGGTGCTGGCATCGGCGTAACGGCCTCGCGTCACAACATCGCGACCCAAGCCGATTTTTTCGACAAGTCCGCCGATATTGGGTTTCAGGGCATAGACTCCAATGGATCCGGTAATGGTCAGCGGCTGGGCAAAAATGGTTTTTCCGGAAAGAGCGGTCATGTAGCCGCCCGAAGCCGCAACACCCGACATGGAAACCACAAGAGGTTTTTTTACCGCGGCAGAGTCGAGCATCTGCAGCATATCAGCCGACGCGAGAGCATCGCCGCCAGGGCTGTCAATGCGCACCACAAGAGCTTTAACCGCCTTATCCTCCAGCGCTGCATCAAGCGCATTTTTCAGAGTCTCTACATCAATCCCTTCACCCAACTCACCTGCTGAGCGAACAATGGTACCGGAGAGGGTAATAACGGCAATGCGCTGATTACTCTCCGCACGCTGGGGCCATGCAACTGCAGAACGATAGTCTGCTGCGCTGACAAAGGCATTGTTCTCGCTGGTGAGCTCATGTCCTGTTATTTTTTTGGTCAACGTACGTTGTAACTCCCAGAACGAGGCAATGCCATCAACCAATCCAAGCGTTCTGGCTTTTTTGGCCGACAGCAGGGGATCATTGTTGATAAGCGCCTCAAACGAGCTGCGGCTCACGCCGCGCCGCTTCGCGACATAACCGAGATACTCATCGTAGACCTCATCAAGCAAGGCGTTAATCTGCTCGAAATACTCCTTGCTGGCCTCTGTTCTGACGAATGGCTCAATACCACTCTTGTACTTTTTCCACTGCGCCGCCTGGACTGTGACCCCTATTTTCCCAAGGGGAGTAGTATAAAAAAGCGTTTCCGCCTTCATACCATCAAGAAGAAGATGGCCGCCGCGCTCAACAATAATGGAGTCACATGCTGTTGCAAGCAGATAATCGGCATCCTCGGCAGAGCGAAGAAATGCCGTGACCTTTTTCCCTCCTTTGCGCACCTTTTCAACGGCATCACGTAATTCCGCGATCTTGGCAGGAGTTGTCTTTACACCCCGAATATCAAGAAGCACCTCCCTGACCCGCTCATCCGAAACAGCATGATCGAGCACAAAGAGCAGCTCCTGGAGAGAAAGTGACTCACGTAAAGGCATAAAAGGCAGTGAACTGCTTTCATCGCGAATTTCATCAACTTCCCCACTGAGAGGAACTACCAGTACAAAACGGTCGGCAAGGGCATGTGAGCTGTGATATGCCCAGAAAAGTCCGGCAAAGACAAGAGCCAGCAAAAGAAAAAGTGCAAGACAACCGACGCGAAAACAGCCCGGCCTCTTTTTTGGCGTGTTCGTATTATTCATAAAGGAGACAGCTTACCTTGTGTCCATGAGTAGAAGTGAGTTCCTGAAGCATTGGTTCCCTCTGGCTGCACTCGGCCCTTGCAGAGGGACAGCGCGGATGAAATCCGCATCCGGTGGGTATATGCATTGGGCCGGGCAAATCTCCATGCAGCAGAATCCTCTCTTTTTTTCCTCCAAATTCAGGATTGGGGATAGCCGAGAGAAGCGCTCTGGTATAGGGATGTTTTGGATTGTCATAGAGTTCAGCATAGTCGGCAATTTCAACAATGTTACCGAGATACATAACTGCAACCCTGTCGGAAATATACTCAACAACCGAGAGGTCATGAGCGATAAAGAGATAGGTCAACCCCAGATCCCGCTGGAGATCCTTGAGCAGATTGATGATCTGCGACTGAATGGAGACGTCGAGTGCAGAAACCGGCTCATCACAGATGATGAATTTCGGATTGACCGCCAGTGCCCGCGCAATACCGATGCGCTGCCTCTGCCCTCCTGAAAACTCATGCGGATAACGATTGCTGTACTCTCTGTTCAAACCAACGACATCAAGCAACTCCTCAATCCGCTTTCGGGCGGCCTCCCCACGGGCAATTCGATGAACCAGCAACACCTCTCCAAGCATCTGCCCAACCGTCAAGCGAGGGTTCAGCGATCCAAAAGGATCCTGGAAAATCATCTGTATCTCTTTGCGAAGAGCACGGAACTCGCGATTGCCGATCGTGGTGATCTCACGCCCTTCAAAGACAATGCTGCCCGTCACCACAGGATGACCAAGACGAATCAGCGCTCTGCCAAGAGTGGTTTTCCCACATCCCGACTCACCGACCAGCCCGAGCGTCTCTCCCTGAAAAACATCAAAGGAGACGCCATTCACCACCGGTATCGGAAGTGGTTTACCCATAAGCCCGCTCTTTTTTCCGGGGAAAAGCACCCGCAAGTCGTTGACCGACAGTAATCGCCCTTGATCCTTCATCTTTGACTGAACGCTGTTTATCGTATTTTTTATTATTATACTAAAACGATTATGAATCTCCCATAAACAAACCTTTTGTTCACGTCCCTCTTTTAACCTTGCAAACTGATCATTTACATACCGGAACGCTCTACGTTGTTGCAACGCCGCTCGGCAACCTCGAAGACATTACTCTGAGAGCCATCAGAATTTTGAAAGAATCCGGAGCAATAGCCTGTGAAGATACGCGCCGTGCCTCCATTCTGCTCCGCCATTTTGATATTTCAGGCAAAAGGCTCATCAGTTATCACAACTACAATGAGCCGAGAGCTATCAGCCAGATTATCGCCCTGCTTGAAGAGGGCAACGATGTCGCGCTCATCACCGATGCAGGAACCCCTGTAATCAGTGATCCCGGATATGCACTCCTGCACGCTCTGCATGATCGCGGGCTTCAGGTTATCCCGATTCCGGGACCAAGCGCACTGACTGCTGCACTCTCAGCCTGTCCGCTTCCGGTCAACAATTTTTTTTTTGCAGGTTTCCTTCCGCATAAAAAGGGGCGCAAAAGCCGTCTCGAATACCTCGCCGCACTGCAAGCACCATTTGTTGTCTATGAATCACCCTTCAGGATCATGAAACTCCTCGACGAACTGAACAACATTCTGGCAGATGCACGGATTTTCATTGGACGGGAGATGACGAAAATACATGAAGAGTATATTACAGGAAGCATTGAAGAGATCCGCCAACAACTCGCCGAGGGCAAAACGAGAGGAGAGTTTGTGGTGATTGTTGAGCCGCCCGGAAAAAAAACAATCAAACCCGAAGAAGAAGATGCAGATCATCACTGAACCCCGCCAGATGCAGACCATAGCCGAAAAACTGCGGCTCAACCGCCAGTTCATAGGCGTTGTCATGACCATGGGTGCACTGCACGAAGGGCATCTGAGCCTTATAAAGCTTGCCCGGCAAAGCGCAGGCACGGTTATTCTCACGATCTTTGTCAACCCTTCACAGTTCGGAGCAAACGAAGACCTCCACCAATACCCCAGACCTTTCGAGCAGGACGTCGCCCTTGCAAAAGCGGCAGGAGTCGATTACCTCTTTGCGCCTGTTGCCGGAAGCATCTACCCCGAAAACTATCAAACCACCCTGAAGTGCGGCTCTCTCAGCGAAAGGATTGAAGGAGAACGAAGGCCAGGTCATTTCAACGGAGTAGCCACTATTGTGACAAAATTCTTTCATATCACAAAACCGCATATTGCGATCTTCGGCGAAAAAGATGCCCAGCAACTCGCCGTTATCCGTCGACTTGTCGAAGATCTTAATCTGGATATTAAAATTGTCGCCGCGCCCATTATCCGGGAAGAAAATGGGCTGGCGGTAAGCTCAAGAAATATCTACCTTTCAAGCCAGGAGCGCAACGCTGCCTCCATTCTTTATCAGGGAATCTGCCATGCCGAAAAATGCATTGGTGAGAAGCAGAAAAGCCTTCCGGCAATTGCAACAGAGATCGAGCGGATGATCGGCTCAACACCAGGATGCCGACCCGATTATGTAGTTTTTGTCGATGAAGAGCGGTTTGAACCGGTAGAAATCGCTGAGGAGGAAAAAGAGTATCGCCTGCTGCTTGCAGCCTGGTTCGGTGCGGTGCGCCTTATCGATAACGGTAAAATCCGGGCATGACAAGAGCGTGAGATGAGGTTACCGGAAGAGATTTTTTTGTGTTATATTTCGGGACTTGTTCATTGCCTGAAAACAACCGGACAACATTTTTATCACTTACTATCACACGATCTCCATGATTATCAACAAAGAAATTGATCTTGGCCAGGGCAAGATTATCTCTATCGAAACCGGTAAAATGGCAAAACAGGCCGACGGTGCTGTCGTTGTCCGCCTTGGTGACACTATGGTCATTGCAACCGTTGTTTCAAGTAAAAAAACACCTCCTCCCAACCAGGACTACTTTCCGCTCCAGGTTGAATACCGCGAAAAATATTCTGCTGCAGGCAAATTCCCCGGTGGTTTTTTCAAGCGTGAAAGCCGCCCATCCGAAAAAGAGATTCTTTCAGCACGACTCATAGACCGTGCACTCCGCCCTCTCTTTCCTGACGGCTACCTTTATGAAACCCAGATCATTGTAACCGTGATCTCTTCTGACCAGGTCAATGATGCCGACGTCCTTGGCGGACTGGCAGCATCAACAGCCATCATGGTATCCGATATTCCTTTCCACAACCCGATGTCCGAAGTGCGGGTAGGCAGAATAAACGGTCTCTTCATCATCAACCCTGATATCAACGAACTAGCCAGCAGCGACCTTGATATCTGTATCGGTGGCACAGTAGATACCATCTGCATGCTTGAAGGAGAGATGAAAGAGATTTCTGAGGCAGAGATGGTTGATGCAATCAAGTTTGGTCACGCGGCCATCCGCAAACTCTGTGCCCTCCAGAGCGAGATTGCAGCAGAAGTTGCAAAACCAGGCCGACCCTTTTCACCGACCGTTATTCCGGCAGAGCTCACTGAAGTTGTTCGGGGACTCTGCGAAAGCCGTCTCAAGGAGCTCGCCTACACCCCGCTTCAGAAGGAAGAGCGCGCAGACCAGACCGCCCACATCTATCGTGAAACCATAGAGGCGACCATTGAGCACTTCAAGGCGGCAATCAGCAGCGAGGATATCGCAGCCGATCCATCGAAAGCTCTCTGCCTTAACCAGCATATCATCGACGAACAGATTCATGCAGTCGAAAAGAGGATGATGCGCCACATGATTCTTGACGACGCAAAACGCCTTGACGGCAGAGCCCTTGACCAGGTACGCCCGATCAGCATTGAACTTGGCATCATCCCGAGAGCCCACGGCTCAGCACTCTTCACCAGGGGAGAGACCCAGGCGCTTGTCACCATTACGCTCGGCACAAAAAAAGATGCCCAGTCTGTTGATACCCTGACCAGCAGTGCCGACAAAAGATTTTATCTCCATTACAACTTCCCTCCATTCAGCGTTGGTGAATGCGGAAGGCTTGGAAGTATCGGGCGGCGGGAAATAGGGCACGGCAATCTGGCTGAGCGCTCCATCAAAATGGTTGCTCCGACCGAAGAGGAGTTCCCCTACACCATCCGTATCGTCTCAGACATCCTTGAGTCAAACGGCTCATCATCGATGGCTTCGGTATGCGGAGGAACGCTTGCCCTGATGGATGGTGGTGTGCCAATCAAAAAGCCGGTTTCAGGTATTGCCATGGGACTGATCAAGGAGGGTGAAGCTTACGCGGTACTTTCCGATATCCTCGGCAATGAAGATCACCTCGGAGATATGGATTTCAAGGTATCAGGCACCCGTGACGGTATTACCGCCTGTCAGATGGACATCAAGATCGATGGACTCGACTATCACATCCTTGAAACCGCCCTTGAGCAGGCACGCAGAGGCCGTCTGCACATTCTCGACGAAATGGAGAAGGCTATCCCTTCAACCCGCCAGGAACTTGCAAACTTTGCGCCAAAACTGACAACCATCAAGGTGCCGGTTGACTGTATCGGCATGATCATTGGCAAGGGTGGAGAGACCATCCGCAGCATTACTGAAGAGACCGGTGCAGAAATCAACATTGATGACGACGGCACCGTCACCATCGCCTGCTCCACCAGTGAAGGCACAAATGCAGCACTTGCCACCATAAAAAATCTCACTGCAAAGCCAGAAGTGGGCAATGTCTACATCGGCAAGGTACGGGATATTCGTGATGAGCTCGGTGCCTTTGTGGAATTTCTTCCAAAAACCGATGGGCTTGTGCACATCTCTGAAATTTCAAGCGGAAGAGTCACGAAGGTCAGTGATCACCTGAAAATCGGTGAAAAGGTGAAGGTAAAACTGGTTGATGTCCGCAAGGATCCCCGAACCGGAAAAACCCGTTTTGCCCTTTCAATAAAGGCAGTTGAACAGGATGCCGTTAAAGAGAACGGCGCGGAAAACAACTGAATGGCTACAAAAGTCAAAAAGCAGTACAGGTAACGCTGTGCTGCTTTTTTTTTAATATAGGGATACAACACTCATTGATCAACACACCATGAGGTACGATTTTTCAAAAACAGAAGCGAAATGGCAGGCCCGGTGGCAGAAGCAGAATACCTTTTCAACCAATGAAGGGAGCGGCAAGCCAAAATACTATGTACTCGACATGTTTCCCTACCCCAGTGGCACCGGTCTCCATGTCGGCCATCTTGAAGGGTACACCGCTTCAGATATCATCGCGCGTTACAAACGGAGTTGCGGCTACAATGTGCTTCACCCAATGGGATGGGACGCCTTCGGTCTTCCTGCTGAGCAGTTTGCCATCAAGACAGGGACACACCCGAAAACTACTACAGAAGAAAATATCCGGAGCTTCAAGGGAACCCTTCAGGCCATGGGTTTTTCCTACGACTGGTCAAGGGAGATCAATACGACCGATCCCGGATATTTCAAATGGACACAATGGATTTTTCTCAAGCTCTATGAGATGGGACTGGCCTATATGTCAGAAGTGGATGTCAACTGGTGCGAAGAGCTCAAGACCGTTCTGGCAAACGAAGAGGTTGATGAAAAAATTGCCGACGGCTACACGGTTGTCCGCCGCCCTTTGCGGCAGTGGGTACTGAAAATCACCGCTTATGCTGACCGCCTTCTTGCCGACCTTGATGAAGTCGACTGGCCGGAAAATGTCAAACAGATGCAACGCAACTGGATTGGCCGTTCGGAAGGGGTGGAAATTGACTTTGAACTCCGTTGCCACAACCGCAGCCTCAGGGTCTATACAACAAGGCCCGACACGCTTTTCGGAGCAACCTATCTTGTTATTTCACCAGAGCATCCGCTTGCAGAAAAGCTTGCCACCGCACAGCAACTGGTTACCGTGAAAAGCTATATCAGTCAGGCAAAACTGAAAACAGAGCTCGAACGAACAGGGCTGCAAAAAGAAAAAAGCGGTGTTTTTACCGGCTCCTATGCCATTAATCCCGCAACGGGGGAACCTCTTCCTGTCTGGATATCCGACTTTGTCCTGATCAGTTACGGAACAGGAGCCATCATGTCAGTCCCGGCACATGACAGCCGCGACTGGGAATTTGCCAAGCAGTACAACCTCCCCATCATCGAGGTTGTCAAAAGCCCGCATGATGTTCAGGAATGCGTTTTTGAAGGGAAAGAGAGTTTCCCGGTCAACTCTGCCAATGATGAAATTTCACTCAACGGACTCCCGTTCAGTGAAGCTTTTGAGCGGATGGCATCATGGCTTGAAGCCAAAAAAATTGGTCAGAGAAAGGTCAACTACAAGCTCCGTGACTGGATATTCAGCCGCCAGCGATACTGGGGAGAACCGATCCCGATCAAACATTACGACGATGGCACCCTTCGACTCGAAACCAACCTGCCCCTCACTCTTCCTGAAGTCGAGGCCTATCATCCATCCTCAACCGGAGAATCGCCTCTTGCCAATATTCCGCAATGGCTCTTCGGAACAGATGAACACGGAGAGTTCAGACGGGAGACCAACACCATGCCCCAGTGGGCGGGAAGCTGCTGGTACTATCTCCGTTTCATTGATCCTGAAAACAGCAGACAGTTGATCGATACAGCAAAAGAGCGCTACTGGATGAACGTCGATCTCTATATCGGCGGTGCAGAACACGCTGTTCTTCACCTGCTCTATGCACGCTTCTGGCACAAGGTACTCTTTGACCTCGGTGTTGTCAGCACCAGAGAACCATTCAAAAAGCTCTTCAACCAGGGGATGATTCTTGGTGAAGACAATGAGAAAATGTCGAAATCGCGTGGCAACGTCATCCCTGCAGACCACGTCCTTCAGCGATACGGTGCCGATGCCGTGCGCCTCTATGAGATGTTTCTGGGACCACTTGAGCAGGTCAAACCCTGGAACACCAATGGCATTGAAGGCATAAGCCGTTTTTTGTCGAAAGTGTGGCGACTGGTACACGCAGAACATGAGGGGCCGGCAAAGCAACTGACACTGGATGCCATGCCGGACGAGCTGCTGCGGCGCATGCATAAAACCATTAAAAAGGTTGGTGAAGACACCGAACAGCTCAAATTCAATACCGCAATTTCCGAAATGATGGTCTTTGTCAACGAGCTGCACAAGGCTGGCTGCACAAATCGCAATGCTGTTGAAACGCTGCTTGTTCTGCTTGCGCCCTACGCTCCTCACATCACCGAAGAACTCTGGGAAAGCATTGGCCACAGCCACTCCATAAGCCAGGCCCCGTTTCCTTCCTTTGACAAAAAACTTGTCGAAGAGAGCGTTTTGACCATTGCCGTCCAGGTCAACGGAAAACTGAGAGGAACCTTTCTTGCTCCAGCCAAAAGCCCGAAAGATTTTCTTCTCCGGGAAGCAAAAAAGGTAGAATCGGTGCTTAAATTTTTTGAAGGTCAAACAATTATTCGCGAGATTGTAGTTGTAGATAAATTGGTTAATTTTGTCGCAAAAAACGAGTGATTCGAGGGATTGCGCATCACGATTATTGACAGACAGAATTATTTTATGTAAAATTGGAAGAGAATGCATAAAACTCTCTATCCGGCTTTTTATCTCCGTTGCAACAAGTTATTTTCCACGTTCCCGAATACCTGTAATGGGAACGGAGTATCCTTTTTTTAACACATAAAACATGGGTATCAATGGCTACAGACGAAACAACATCCAACGCACAGCAAGAACAATCGATCAGCTCTGTTCTCTCTGAAAAGCGGAAATTTCCGCCCCCGGCAGAGTTTGCAAGCAAGGCCCATGTCACCTCCATGGAGGAGTATGAGAAACTCTATGCTGCCGCTGAAGCAGATCCTGATGCCTACTGGGGAGGTATTGCTGAACAATTCCATTGGTTCAAAAAGTGGGATAGCGTTCTGGAGTGGAATACTCCGTATGCAAAATGGTTTAACGGCGGAAAAACCAATATCTGCTACAATGCCCTTGATGTCCATGTCAACAGTTGGAGAAAAAACAAGGCTGCCATTATCTGGGAAGGCGAAGAGGGAGAGCAGCGGGTACTGACTTACGGCGAACTGCATCGCCAGGTCAGCAAATTTGCAAATGTGCTCAAAATCGCTGGAATCAAGCCTGGCGACAGGGTTGCTATCTATATGGGCATGGTTCCTGAACTGATTATCGCAGTTCTCGCCTGTGCACGCGTTGGAGCGGTCCATAATGTTATTTTTGCCGGTTTCTCTGCCCACGCAATTACCGAACGTGTCAATGATTCACGTGCCAAAATGGTTATCTGCGCAGATGGCACAAGACGCCGCGGAAGCTCCATCAACCTGAAAAATATTGTTGATGAGGCGATTGTCAATACCCCGTCGGTTCGCAGTGTCATTGTTCTGAAAGTGACCAATGAAGATATCCACATGCATAACGGTATGGACCATTGGTGGCACGATCTCATGGGCCTTGCTGCTGATGAATCCGAGCCAGCAGAACTTGATGCAGAACATCCGCTCTTCGTACTCTACACCAGCGGTTCCACCGGAAAGCCAAAAGGTATCCTGCACACCACCGCCGGATACATGGTCCACGCCGCAAACTCATTCAAATACGTTTTTGATATCAAGGATGAGGATATCTACTTTTGTACGGCTGATGTCGGATGGATTACCGGACACAGCTATATGGCTTACGGACCTCTGCTCTGCGGCGCAACCATGCTCATGTACGAAGGTGCTCCGAACTACCCGCAGTGGGATCGGTTCTGGGATATCATCAACCGTCACAAAGTCACCATCCTCTATACCGCTCCAACCGCTATCCGCGCATTTATCCGCGCCGGTAACGAGTGGGTCACCAAACATAACCTCAGTTCTCTCCGTCTTCTCGGCAGCGTGGGCGAGCCAATAAATCCTGACGTATGGATGTGGTACCACAAGGTTGTCGGACAGGGAAAATGCCCGATTGTCGACACCTGGTGGCAAACAGAGACCGGCGGCATCATGGTCTCCCCTCTCCCGGGCGCAACACCGACAAAACCCGGCACAGCAACCCGTCCGCTCCCCGGCATCGCGGTCGATGTGGTACACAAGGATGGCACGCCATGCGAAGCCAACGAGGGCGGATACCTTGTTATTAAAAAGCCATGGCCTTCAATGCTCCGTACTATCTACGGTGACAACGAACGCTACGAAAAAACCTACTGGTCGGAGTTCCCCGGAATGTACTTTACCGGCGATGGCGCCCGCAAGGATGAGGACGGTTATATCTGGATCATGGGACGTGTCGATGATGTGGTCAACGTTTCCGGTCACCGCCTCGGCACCAGCGAGGTTGAAAGCGCACTGGTTTCGCACGAAGCAGTAGCAGAAGCTGCCGTCGTCAGCCGTCCTGATGAGCTGAAAGGCAATGCCCTTGTCGCCTTCGTGACGCTGAAAGATGAATATGTCGGCGACATGACACTCCGTGAAGCGCTGCGCAACCATGTTGCCAAGGAGATCGGACCTATTGCCAAGCCCGATGAAATCAGATGGGCCAAAGGACTTCCGAAGACCCGCAGCGGCAAAATCATGCGCCGTCTCCTTCGTGAACTTGCCACAAGCAATGAGATCAAGGGAGATATCACCACGCTTGAGGATTTCGGTGTTCTTGAAAACCTTCGTGACCAGGAAAGCGACTAAGCCTCAACGCTTTTCATCATAACGCATCGTAAAGCCGAAAAGCGCCGCACCATCTGCGCTTTTCGGCTTTTATTTTCATCTGCAACTCCTGCCTTTCAAATGTGGGCTATTTACAGCCTTGTCATACTCAATTGAGCTGCCAGATCGTAAAGTTCAGAAAGGAGGCAAAACTTACCCAGAGAAGATAGGGAACCAGCAGATTGCCTGCCAAAGGTGAAATTGCCCTGAATTTCACAAGAGTCAAGAGAATGGCCAACCAGAGCGGAACAATCACCACCAGTGCAAGCAAAGGGGAATGAAAACCGAAAAATACGACCGACCATCCAAGGTTCAGGAACAGTTGTACACCAAAGAGAACAAGAGCGCCCTTCACCAGTTTATTTTCGCCCCAATGCAATACAACAAGATAGAGAGCAATACCCATCAGAAGAAAGAGGATACTCCATGCAGGAGGAAAAAGCCAGTCAGGCGGGTTCCATGAGGGCTTGTTGAGTACATGGTAGTACCACTCAGAACCCGGCACGGGAGTAACGGTGCTGCCTGCATAGGCAAAAACAAAACACAAACCAATAGAGAGCGCAAGCTTTGGAACATTAAGTTTCATTGTAACGTAAATTAGGGTTATCAAATCTTATATCACCATAACTTGATAAACAGATATATGTTACCGATAATTCCCCGGAACAGCCAGAGAGACAGGGTTGGTGTGACCTCCTGGAGCCACTGGACTTGTAGGTACTCTATCCGGGAAATGTTATATTGACCGCCACTTCAATTTCAACCCTTACTGTTGCATGGAAAACCAAAGTAAAGAACTGCGGACGGCCATCAGTGCAGCGCAAGCGGCAGGAGCAATAACCCTTGAAAAATTTGGAGAACTCTCTCATGCTGAAATCAAGGCAAAAGAGTTCAAGGATTTTGTCACCGACGTCGACAAAGACTGTGAAGCAGCAATCAGCTCATTTATTACCGAAAGTTTTCCTCAAGACAGTATGCTCTGCGAAGAGGGCACCGTCATAAAAGGCACATCAGGACGAACATGGATTGTCGATCCTCTTGATGGCACCCTTAACTTTATTCACTCCTTTCCCGTTTTTTCAATAAGCATTGCGCTGAAAGATGTCGATAATGAAATGCTCACTGGTGTTGTCTATCAGCCTGTTCTGAAGGAGCTCTTCACCGCCGAACGCGGCCGAGGCGCATTCCTTAACGGGAAAAAGATCGCAATATCAAGCCGCACAGAAAAGGAGAGTTTTCTGATGGGAACAGGACTTCCCTTCAAGGAGTACCACTATCTGGAATCGTATATTGATATGCTCAAAGAGGTCATTCATGATTCAGCAGGTATCCGGCGTGCAGGCTCAGCGGCACTCGACCTTGCCTATACCGCTTGCGGCCGCTTTGACGGCTTCTGGGAATACAAACTCTTTCCCTGGGATTTTGCGGCAGGTGTTCTGCTTGTCCGTGAAGCCGGAGGAACGGTCACCGACTTCGAAGGAGAGCCCGATGTTTTTCAACGGCAAAGCATTATCGCCGGCAACAGCATCACCCATCCCCTGCTTCTTGAAAAAGCACTGAAACACTTCCCTCCAAAAAAACAGTAACAAACAGGGCTCAACGACCCACCTGATTTGAACTGGAAAGGGTTCTTTATTATCTTTAAGGTCAACAGTTTTTCTTCATTACAATTTGCCTTCATTTCCAGCAAGGGTCAAGCCCCGGGCAGGAGCAACAATTTTACTATGCTCATTCATCAACGTACGCTTCAAAAAGAAGTCTCTCTATGGGGTACCGGACTGCACACCGGAAAAGAGTGCATGATCACCTTTAAACCCGCAGCAGTCAACTATGGATACCGTTTCGTACGTACCGATATTGACAACAGTCCTGAAATACCGGCCCTGATTGAGAATGTCGTTGATGTCCTGAGAGGTACTACCATTGCCCTCAACGGCGTGAAGGTTCATACCACTGAACATGTTCTTGGTGCACTATACGGCCTCCAGATCGATAACTGCCGCATTGAAATGAGCGGACCAGAACCTCCGGTCATGGACGGAAGCTCACACCCTTTTGCTGAAGCACTCATCGGTGCCGGGTTCAAGGAACAGGAGGAACCAAAAAATTACCTGGTTATTGACGAGACCATTGAATACCATGATGCCAACAACAGCGTCGATATTGTAGCGCTCCCCCTCGACAGCTTCAGAATAACCGTCATGGTGGACTACAAAAATCCGGCACTCGGCTCTCAACATTCCGGGCTGTTTGATCTGGATAAGGAATTTGTCAAGGAATTCTCATCTTCCAGAACATTCTGTTTTCTCAGCGAAGTTGAAGCACTTGCAAATCAGGGTATCATCAAGGGTGGCGACGTAAACAACGCTATTGTCATTATCGACAAAACCATGTGCAAAGAGGAACTTGCCGACCTTGGCAAAAAACTCGGTCTGGAAAGCGACAATCTTGTGATTGGTGAAAACGGTATCCTCAACAACCGTGAACTGCGCTTCAAGAACGAGCCTGCACGCCATAAACTGCTTGACCTTCTCGGCGACATCGCACTCCTCGGTATGCCACTCAAGGCCCAGGTGCTCGCAGCCCGCCCCGGTCACGCATCTAATGTGGAATTTGTGAAACAACTCAAAAAGTATGCCGATCGCAACAAGCTTGCCCGGCAGTACCAGCACGAGAAAAAAGCAGGCGTTATTTTTGATATCAACGCTATTCAAAAAATTCTCCCCCACCGCTATCCCTTCCTTTTGATCGACAAGATTGTTGAGTTCAAACTGGATGAAAAAATTGTGTCGATCAAAAACGTCACCATCAACGAACCCTTTTTCCAGGGCCATTTTCCCGGAAATCCCATCATGCCTGGCGTTCTCATTCTTGAAGCCATGGCCCAGACGGGCGGCATCATGATGCTCAACGGCAACGACAATATCAAGGAGAGCGTGGTCTACTTTATGGGTATCGACAAAGCCCGATTCCGCAAACCCGTGCTTCCGGGCGACACACTGGTCATTGAAGCAACCATAACCAACAAGCGCAGAACCGTCTGCCAGTTTGACGCAAAAGCCTATGTAAGGGGCGAGCTTGTCTGCGAAGCCTCCCTTATGGCAACGGTTGTACCGAAAAACAAGTAATCACAAGAACCTTTACGCATGAAGCGCCCTGCATCTCCCTGTGCCGGGCACTCCATGGGACACTCGCCAGGAATAGAGCCCGCAGAAACAGCATCTCAACATTTCATCAACAAGTTGTCAACACTCTGTGCTTGAGAATATAAAACACGTTAACACGATTTAGTTATTACAAATAAATACGTTAAACAGTTGTCACACAAAATCCTGTTTTTCGCATGCAAAGTTGTCAATATCAGGAGCACCTTGATTGCTGCAAGTAAAACGAAAAGAAAAAGAGTGCAATAAAAGAAGATAAAGAGGTGAAAACCGCCTTGCAGGAGTGGAAAATATTCGTTTTAAATTCAGGCCTTGTAGTCGAGTCCCTTATGAATTTTGTGGAACCTCACGCAGTAAAGAACAAAGGAGTAGAGAAGCATGACGGTAGAGAGGTATAAAAAAAATTCCTTCACATGGTATTGTCTGAAAAAAGGGTGCGGCCAGACCATTGCAATAAACATCATGGAGACAAAACCAACCGCCCACTTTCCCGGCCAAAGAGATGTCGTCACAACGGAATGACGGTATTTTACGTACCCTGCTCCCATAAAAATCAGGATATCGCGCAGTACCGCAAAAAGCACAAACCACAAGGGAAGCTGACCGATCCAAAAAAAATAGACAGCAACACTTGCAAGACAAAGTTTATCGGCAAGAGGATCAAGAATTTTTCCCATCTCGGAAACTTCGTTTGTCCATCGTGCCGCCTGACCATCAAACCAGTCTGTCAAAACAGCCACAACCATGATGAAAAAGGCAATGGTAAGATGGCCGGTATGAAAATAAAAGAGAAACCAGGGTATCAAGAGTATTCTCAGGAAACTCAGAGAATTCGGGAGATTAAAAATTCGACCTTTCATATTCCATTTTTTAAAGAATCCCTGCATCTTACTACTTTTTAGCAACATACAAAGAAGAAGAAAATACAACAAGAACAGCCGAAACTTTACCAAAATTTCGCCAATCGCTCAATATTTCCATTTTTTGAACCTTCCGTAATCAACTACCCCGCAGCAGCGCTACGGGGTATGAGTTCATGTTTGACAATTCCTTCACGAAGCAAAGCTTAGAGGAATATTTCCTATAGCGATTAAAGAGGCAAGAAAAGGCAGAAAAACTTTGCATGTGGAACCGACCTTTCAAGGTTGTAAATTTATTATTGATTCTTGGAGACTCCATTTAAAACGGGGCAACTCCCCCTTCTGAGGCCTGAGACTACCGGATAACCATATCAGGTGATGCATGAATAAACTTCGACCAGTTATTTCCCCCTTTCCGGCTTTTTCCATGCTGCGGGACACGCTGCCCGCTTTCACCTCTCAGCAAATCACAGAGTGCAATCCCGAGAGCATCAGTAACATCGTAAGGCTCAGGAACCGGGCTGAGAGCAAGCACTCTTGAGACCATAAATGCAACCTGTTCCTTGCTTGCCGCCCCCTTTCCGGTTACTGCCAATTTAACCTCACGGGGAGCATATTCATGCAGAAGAAGATTTTGATTCATCGCAAGGGCAATAACGGCACCACGCACCTGACCCAGTTTCAGGGCAGACTGCACGTTCCTGCTTAAAAAAACAGTTTCAAGAGCAACGCACTCAGGGGCGAAAGCCTCAATAACAACCTCAAGCTCCCTGTATATCAGACCAATCCGCTCGGCATGACTGCTGCGGGGTGAAAGCCGTATAACACCGCACGCAAGCAGAGAAAACACGCCACAATCATAACGAACCACACCATAGCCAGTAAGCCGACTTCCAGGATCAACCCCCAGAACAATCACTCTTTTAGTCGTTTAAACTGCTCATTGCACTCTCGCTGATCTCCATATTCGAGTAAACCGCCTGCACATCATCATTGCTTTCAAACGCGTCAATCAGTTTGATCACTTTCCGGGCATCATCGGCTTCAAGCTCAATATAATTTTCCGGTATAAGATCAATTTTGGCATTCTCATACACAATACCGGCATCATCAAGTGCTTTTTTTACTTTTTCAAGATCCTTGACGTCGGTTATGACCGTAAAATAATTTTCATCATCGCTGCCGAGATCTTCAAGACCCGCATCAAGCAGAATTTCCATAAGCTGATCCTCTCCGGCAGCCGAGCGTGGAACATCAAGAGTTCCCTTGCGCTGAAACATCCAGGCCACACTGCCACTTTCACCAAGAGAACCATTGTTGCGACTCATGATATGACGGATATCAGCAACCGTACGGTTACGATTGTCGGTCGCCGTCTCAATAATCAGGGCAATCCCTGCCGGGCCATACCCCTCGTATGTAATCTCGTCCCAGGTTACCCCCTCAAGCTCCCCTGTTCCCTTCTTGACAGCTCGCTGGATATTGTCCATCGGCATGGAATTGTCTCTGGCCGTATCGATTGCAAGCCTGAGACGCGGATTGCCTGATGGGTCACCACCACCCATTTTTGCTGCAATCGTAATCTCCTTGACCAGTTTGGTGAACAAACTGCCTCTTTTCTGATCGGTTACCGCCTTTTTTCTTTTAATGGTTGCCCATTTGCTGTGTCCTGACATAATAAAAAATGCTGATTTATTATTCCTCCAGATGCCCGCCTATGATAATAGATTTATTTTCTTTAAATAAAATCAAATCTAACGGCATTCGTGCAAGTTAATAACAAGAAAAAACAATGACAAACGTGATAACCGCCTATCAGGGTGAACCAGGAGCTTACAGTGAAATCGCCGCGCTCCGAATTGGAGAGCCAAAACCCTTCGAATCATTTGACGAGGTTTTTGCTGCCGTTGAAAACCATGAGGTCAATTATGCCGTTATTCCGATAGAAAATTCACTGGGCGGCAGCATTCATCACAACTATGATCTTCTGCTTCAGCATCCGGTCACGATTGTGGCAGAAACCTTTGTCAAGGTAAAACACTGTCTGCTCGGCATTCCCGGCTCATCAATACAAGATGCCCTGAAGGTACTCTCTCACCCACAGGCATTGGCCCAGTGCCGAAATTTTTTTGCTGCTCACAGGAATCTCAAAGCTGAAGTAGCATACGATACGGCGGGCAGCGCAAAGATGATCGCCGCTGAAAAAGATTCAACAAAACTGGCTATAGCCTCAAAAAGGGCAGGTGAACTCTACGGGCTTGAAATCCTGCAGGAAAACCTCGCCGATGAAGAGTGGAACATCACCCGTTTTTTCTGCATTACTCATTCAAAAAATCCAGCCCCCCTGCCGATTGAAACCAGGCTGGAGAGCGCAGAACACAAAACTTCCATCGCATTCACGCTCCCCAACGAACAAGGATCTCTTTTCAAGGCACTGGCCACCTTTGCCATGCGTGATATTGATCTGACAAAAATCGAGTCGAGACCTTTCAGGAAAAAAGCATTTGAGTATCTCTTTTATGTCGATTTTATCGGACATCAGAACGATCGGAACATCCACAATGCGCTTTGCCATCTCAGGGAATTTGCCACTATGGTCAACGTCCTCGGAAGTTATGGAGTGGTTGCGGAATGAATAAACGTCAGCTCGACTTCTTTTCGACCACCACCACTGAGCCAGCAACTACAAACCCGGTGGCTGTAACTGAAAAACCATCGCTCTTTCTGCTCGACGGCATGGCCATCGTCTACCGGGCATTTTTTGCCCTGCAACGAACAGGTATGACAAGCCGGGAGGGTATGCCGACCGGAGCTCTTTATGGCTTTACTTCCACACTGCTGAAAATCTTTGAAATCTATAGGCCACACTACCTCGCAGCGGTATTCGACAGCAAGGAAAAAACCTTTCGACACGATCTTTACCCCTTATATAAAGCCAATCGATCGGCACCACCTGAAGATCTGATCATGCAACTTGACGCAATCTTCGAACTCCTTGAAGCCTTCGACATTCCGCTCATCAAAACCCCCGGGTATGAAGCTGACGATCTTATAGGGACAGCCTCCCATAAATTCAGCCAAACGTGCCAGGTCTACATTGTTACCCCCGACAAGGATCTTGCACAACTGGTCCACGAGGGAATAAACATCCTCAAGCCCGGTAAAAACCAGAATGAGCTTGAACTGCTTGGAAAAAAGGAGATCATTGAGCATTTCGGGGTTCCGCCAGAACTCTTTACCCAGTTCCTGACCCTCACCGGTGACACCTCCGACAATATTCCCGGAGCAAAAGGAATTGGCCCGAAGACCGCAGTCTCCCTTCTTGGCAAATACGGCTCCCTGCAGAATATCTACAATCATCTGGATGAGATATCCCCTAAAAACCGCCAGAGTCTTGAAGAATTTCAACCCTCTCTCAACCTGATAACACAACTGGTCACCATACGCACGGATTTGCAGATCGATGTAACATTGAAACAACTTGCCTGCGGTTTACCCAACCCGGCAAAACTTTTTCCACTGCTGCAAAAATTCGGTCTTAAAACCATTTTCTCAAGAGTATCAACTCTTTTTGGCGAGCTGCAACAAGATCCTTCAGCAAACGCTCCACTCCATGAAGAGCCAGCCAATCCTTTGCACGAAGAACAACCTGCGCTTCGATCCCCACAAGAGGGGGCTGACTATGCACGTATCGATACAGAAGAAAAACTGCAGGAACTGATTGACTCGCTTCAGCAAGCCCGTCGTATCGCCGTCGACACGGAGACCACCAGTCTTGATATCTTTGAAGCCGAACTGGCGGGCATATCAATTTCCAGTGAAACCGGAAAAGCCCGATTTATCTCTTTTGCAAAGAGCACGCTTCACCGTGAAAAAACGCTCGAAATCCTCAAACCCCTGCTTGAAAATGCTTCTCTGCCGAAAACCGGCCAAAATCTTAAATACGACATTCTTGTCCTGAAAAAATACGGCATAGAGCTCTCGCCCGTTGGATTCGATACCATGCTCGCCAGCTATGTGCTCAACCCGGAAGAAAAGCATAATCTTGACGATTTGGCAGCCAACCATCTCGGGTACCGTACAACAACCTTTGATGAGTTGGTCGGCACAGGAAAAACAAAACTGCATATTTTCGAAGTAGAACCTGAAAAACTCTCAAATTATGCCTGTCAGGATGCCGATCTGGCCCTCAAGCTTGAAGAGATATTCCGAAAAAAACTGGCGCCGGAAAAAGAGCTGCTCTGGCTCTGCGAAAACATTGAATTTCCATTAGTCTCTGTTTTGGCGGCTATGGAATATGCCGGTATATGCATCGACGTACCACATCTTGCAAAATCCTCTGAAAGAGTCAAAAACGAGCTCGAACTGCTGACAGAAAAAATTTATACCGTAGCAGGCTCCGTCTTCAACATCGATTCGCCGAAACAGCTTGCCCATATCTTGTTCAATGTCCTTGCAATTCCGACAAAAAAAGCGACAAAAACAGGCTTCTCAACCAATGTCGAAGTACTTGAGGAGCTTGCTGCAATTTATCCCGTTGCACGTGACCTCCTTGAATACCGGAGCCTCCAGAAACTCAAGACAACCTATATCGACGCATTACCAAAAATGGTCAATCTTCAGACTGGCAGGCTGCATACCTCATTCAATCAGTTTATCACGGCAACAGGCAGGCTCTCTTCTTCCAATCCAAACCTGCAAAACATTCCCATACGCAGCACTCTCGGCAAAGAGATCCGCAGGGCATTTATCCCCTCATCCCCCGATAAATGGCTTCTTTCGGCAGATTATTCCCAGATCGAGCTGAGAATTGCCGCTGAAATATCCAAAGACCCGCAACTTCTCGAAGCATTCCGCAACCGGGAAGACATTCACACCGCCACCGCAAGGGTAATTTTCGGTACCAATGAGATTACCGGCGATATGCGGCGCAAAGCAAAAGAGGTGAATTTCGGAGTCCTTTACGGCATCATGCCTTTCGGGCTCTCACGAAGACTCAACATCCCTCAAAAAGAGGCCAAGGCTATTATCGACACCTACATTTCGAAATATCCGGGGCTTTTTGAAGCATTGCAAAAAATTATTGAAACCGGAAGGGAAAAAGGATATGTCTCGACCCTTCTCGGCCGACGCCGATACCTTACTGACCTCAACAGCCGGAATACAAACCTGAAAAAAGCGGCTGAAAGGGCGGCAATGAATACACCAATTCAGGGCACTGCAGCCGACATCATCAAATGCGCAATGAACCTCTGCAGCACACGAATGCAACATCAGAAGATGCAATCAGTCATGCTGCTTCAGGTACATGACGAACTGCTCTTTGAAACCACTGATGCAGAAAAAGAGCAACTTTCAACCCTTGTTGAGCAGGCAATGATTGATGCTGCAATAACTTGCGGCCTAAAAACAGTGCCCGTTCTGGTCGACACAGGCATTGGAAAAAACTGGCTGGAAGCCCACTAATCATTGACGTTATAAAAAAAAGTTTTTTTATATTTGCCTATCGATAAAGTTCCTGTTCAGACCAACAATTCCCGATACCACATGACTTCCAAAAATCGGCTTATGGCTCTATCTGAATACGGCAGAAACATAAAGAGTTCTCTCTTTACGTACCTGTCGGCAGGAACACTTGCTCTCTCTCTTTGCCTCTTCTCATCTCTTTTGTCGACACCTGCGACTCTCCTTGCTGAAGAAAAACAGCCTGTTGAGAACAATACCGCAGCTCCGGCAACCACTACCGAAGGACTGCTTGCAAGTACAGAGCAGATGATAGAACAATTGATCATGCAGATAGACCTCCAGAAAAACAGCACAACGGAATCAAAAGAGATCACAGAAAACTCCAATCCAACCTCTTTTTTTTCCAGCATACCAAATATCAAACCCGTCAGCGGCTCAATTACCAGCGCATTCGGAAATCGTATACACCCAATCTACAACATCACCATTTTTCACTCCGGCATTGATTTTTCCGCTTCGGAAGGCTCAAGGGTGCAGGCAACAGGTGACGGAATTGTTGCCTTTTCAGGATATGACAAAGGTTATGGACAAAAAATCACCATCAATCACGGCTATGGCTATAAAACGACTTATGCCCATCTGTCAAAATCTCTTGTGCGTCAGGGCCAGAGAATCAAACGCGGTGAAATCATTGCACTTTCGGGAAACACTGGAGTATCGACCGGCCCGCATCTGCACTACGAAATACAGAAGGACAATGTAAAAGTCAATCCAACAGCTTATTTCTTTGATGAAAACAATCCGGCCAAGTTCATCACAACACAACAACCTGCACCGGAACAAAGCGACAATAACTCTTAACTGAATAACTCAATCGACATAGTATGTACTGGAATTTAGACCTTGCCCGTCATATAGCTGATGCTCCGTGGCCTGTAACAAAAGATGAACTCATTAATTACGCAACCAGGAGTGGTGCCCCCCAACAGGTGATCGACAATTTGCTTGACTTGCCGGAAAGCGATGAAATGTATGAAAGTCTTGACGAGATATGGCCCGACTATCCTACCGACGAAGACTTTGGCTACGGTGATGAAGAGCCATTAACATAGAATAAAACGGGATTCATGCTTGGCAAAAGCATTCACTCTTATCGCACTTATGCTGCTCTTTGCCTTTCCGGTACAGAGTCAGTCAGTCAGCCCGGTGAAGGGGCGTACAGCCTTATCGCCCTATGTTGGAAAAATCCATTTCAGCGGCAATAAATCGATCAGTGAAGAAGAACTTCGCCTGATCATTGTCACCTCCGAACACCGATCCTTTCTTGGACTTGGCCTCTTCGGAGGGGCACGCAAGCCATTCAATTTGGAGGAGTTCGAAAAAGACATCCTCCTCATCAAGAAACTCTATACCTATAAAGGCTATTTTTTTGCCAACGTTGACACCTCCATTATCCGGAAAAACAATGGCAGGAAAGTAAACATCGACATCAACATCCATGAAAAAGAGCCCTCAAAAGTTGACTTTGTCACCTATGAAGGACTTGAAAATATTCCCGCAAAACTCAAAACAGACTATCTCAACAAAAAACGGCTGAACGTCAATGATATTTTTTCCGTTGAGCGATTGATTGAAGAGCGGGATCGCACTATCTCATTTTTCAGGGAGTACGGCTTTACCTTTTTTCATGAAGACAGTATCCGCATCAAGGTTGATACTGTTGGAACTCATACTGGCCTCCTCTTTCAACTCAAGCTTCCAAAACAACTGCAATATGGACCAATCAATGCGGTGGTACACAATACCGTTAAAAGCGACACCGCGCTGAAAGCAAAGACATTTACACATGAAAACATCAGCGGGAAAATCTTCGGAAATCAGAAAATCTCTTCTCGACTGATCACCTCAGCCATCGAATACCGGCCAGGGAACGTTACCCGCAAAAGTCTTGAACAGCGCACCTTGCAAAATTTTGGCGCAACCAATCTTTTTTCTTCAATTTATATCAGCCCTGACTCGGTACACGCCGACAAACTCTACACTACCATCCATCTTGAAACTGCACCCAAACACCAGATAGAACCAAAAATACTTGTCGACAACCGTTACGGATCCCTTTTTTTTGGTACCTCTCTGGCCTATGAAAACAATAACCTGCTCGGCGGAGCCGAACAACTCCATGCATCAACCGAATACGGTACCCAAGCCAACAACAACAACAAACTGCTTCAAAACCTTGACGCAGGCCAGTACGCCAAGGTTATTCCTTATGAGTTCAGCCTTAAAAGCAGCCTTGTCATGCCCGTTCTCAAAAAACCCGGCAATTTCTATGCAACCACTGTTGAATACGCAGCTACAAAACTGCCAGTGCTGCTCTCAAACAAAAACGGACTGGTCCGTGGAACGTACAGCGCCCGCCTGAACCCCTCATCACGCCTGAATTTTGATTTTTTTGAATTTGAATGGGTAAAAAAAGACTCCCTGAAAGGCTTCAAACAGCTTTTTAAAACCGATCTTGCAAACAATATCGGCATAAACCCATCCAATGAAGCCGCTGTCAACGCCGGAATTGACAGCCTTCTTGAAACCCATGTCAACCAGACCTTCCGGCTTCGCTACAACACCACAAACCGGCTGCACACCCCTTCGGATCAGACAACCTGGAACCTGAACCTGCTTCTTGAAGAATCCGGCAGTCTTGCCTGGTTGATCGATAAATATTTTGACACGAAAAGCTACAGCGGATTCACCGACCAAAATCCCCAGATATTCGGTACAACCTATTCTCAGTATGTAAAAACTGAAAGCGACCTGGGTTTTGCAAAAAACATCACTCCTCAAAGCCAACTTGCAGGAAGAGGAACTATCGGATGGATGATGCCATACGGAAAAGCTGAAACAACTCCCGAAGAGCGCCGTTTTTATGCTGGAGGAACAAACAGTATGCGGGGTTGGCTTTTCAATACCCTCGGACCGGGGCGGAGTGTGAGCAAAGCAGCGGCTAATTTTGGCGCAGATGTCAAGCTTGAACTCAATATGGAATACCGGAAAAAATTTTTCACCCTCTTCAATCAACCTTCAGGAATAACAATTTTTACTGATATCGGAAACATCTGGGACAGAAACGGACCCTACGGCTTCAATTTTGCCTCCCTGACGAGAGACTTCGCCTGGGACACCGGTATCGGACTGCGTATAGGCTCGCCCATAGGCCCTTTCCGTTTTGATTTCGCCTATAAACTCCATGATCCGGCTGAAGCGAAGCCATGGCGTCTCTCAACATTGAACATCAGTGACTACACCTTCAATTTTGGAATTGGCGAAGCTTTTTAATTATTTAACCGGATTATTTTTTTCACGATAACAAGAGTACCATCATGCCAGCACCCTCCACGCTTCTTGCCCCATCAATTCTTTCGGCTGACTTCACCCGGCTTGAACAATCCATAGCGCTCGCAACAACAGCGGGAGCAGACTGGATGCACTGCGACATCATGGATGGCAACTTTGTCCCCAACATCACCTTCGGGCCATTTATCGTACAGGCAATTGCATCGTGCACCTCAATGATTATCGACACCCATCTGATGATTGCCCATCCAGACCGCTATATCGAGGAGTTCATCAAGGCAGGTTCCCACCAGATCACTGTCCACCAGGAAGCCTGTCCGCATCTGCACCGCACCATTCAGTTCATCAAAAGCCTTGGAGCAAAAGCCGGCGTCTCAGTCAATCCAGGAACACCGCTCTCAACCCTTGATGCCATCCTGCCGGATCTTGATCTTGTCCTTCTGATGTCGGTCAATCCCGGTTTCGGAGGACAGAAATTTATACCCTCATCAATTGGAAAAATCCGTCAGCTCCATGAGATGCGTCTGAAACTGAATCCAGAGATGGTCATTGCCATTGATGGCGGCATAACGGAAGAAAATGCCCAGGAGGTAGTCTCGGCTGGAGCTGATGCACTGATTGCCGGTACCGCATTTTTCAAGGCGGCCAATCCGGCACAAACAGCAGCAAAGATCAGGGCTATGACCAGGTAATCCCGCGAAGCTCAGAACTGGTATGCAGCCCTTCACCGATCAACACGGCATCAAACAATGCTCGATCGATCAGGGCGATATCGGCTGAGCTTTTCATGCCACTTTCAGAAACGGCAACAACGTCTGAAGGAATAAAGGGACGAAGTGACCGTGAGGTCTCAAGCTTGAGGGAAAAGTCATGCAGATCCCGGTTGTTGACCCCGATGATGGCCGCACCCTTCTCAATCGCCCTGTCAAGCTCCTTGCGGTCATGCACCTCCACAAGAACATGCAGGCCAATGGCTTCAGCCAACTGCAGGTAATCGCCAAGTTGAGACGCATCAAGAGCAGCCACGATAAGCAGAATGGCATCCGCTCCGATCAAACGTGACTCAAAAATCTGGGACTCATCAATAATAAAATCTTTACGCAATACCGGCAGAGAAAATGAACGACTCACCATCTGAAGATAGTCGTTTGAACCCTGAAAAAAGGTACGGTCAGTCAACACCGAATAGGCCGCAGCACCAAGCTCCCCATAGTGTTTTGCAATGGCAACGGGATTGAAATCGGTGACAATAAGCCCTCGTGAAGGAGAAGCTTTTTTGATCTCGGCGATAAGCCTTAACCCTCCGCCACTCCGCCGGAGCGCAGCAGTAAAATCACGGGTCACCGCCAAAGAGCCCTGCAATTCACCATAGCGCCGGGCGGGATGCTCCCTGGCAAGCTCCCCTGCTTCCCGCTTTTTCTCCTCAAGTATCCTGTCCAGATAGCTCATAACCCCGTTCAGACTGCTGTTGCCAGTTCCCTGAGCTGCTCTTCAAGCTCAACAATCTGGAGAATGTTGTCAAGGAACCAGGGATCAATACCGGTCGACTGATGCACCTCTTCGATGGTTGCCCCGGCCTGGAAAGCATAACGCAGATAAAACATCCGATCAGCTTTTGGTATTCTGATTTTTTCAAGAATATCCTCCTTGGCAAACTTTTTCTGCTGAGGAGTCATAGCCAGAACATTCATGACATCCTTGCCGTCGGAGCCAAGCCCTGCACGACCAATTTCAAGTCCACGAAGCGATTTCTGCAACGCTTCCCTGAAATTTCGTCCAAAAGCCATGACCTCACCTACCGACTTCATCTGCACACCGAGGCGGGCATCAACGTTCTTGAATTTTTCAAAATCCCAGCGAGGAATCTTCACAACACAATAGTCTATGGCTGGCTCGAAACTGGCCGGTGTTGTTTTGGTAATATCGTTCAGAATTTCATCAAGCCGGTACCCTACGGCAAGTTTGGCTGCCACCTTGGCAATCGGAAAACCGGTAGCCTTTGAGGCAAGCGCTGAGCTGCGCGACACACGAGGATTCATCTCGATGACTACGATACGCCCGTTCACAGGATTTATGGCGAACTGGATATTACTCCCGCCCGTCTCGACACCGATTTCACGGATAATGCGGATTGAGGCATCCCTGAGTTCCTGATACTGACGGTCAGTAAGCGTCTGCGCCGGAGCAACCGTAATACTGTCACCAGTATGCACCCCCATTGGGTCGACATTTTCGATAGAGCAGACAATAATGACATTATCCGCCAGATCGCGGATAACCTCAAGCTCATACTCCTTCCAGCCCGTCAGACACTCCTCTACAAGCACTTCACTGATTGGACTTTCGGTAAGTCCCCTCCGAACGGCATCATAATAGTCGGCTTTTGTCTCTGCAAATCCGCCTCCGGTTCCGCCCAGCGTAAATGACGGACGAATGACAATCGGAAGTCCTATCTCTTCGAGCGCCTCTTTCGCCTCTTTTTCATTACGGACAAAAAAACCTTTGGCCATTTCAAGGCCGATTTTTTTCATGGCATCGCTGAAAAACTCACGATTCTCAGCTTTTCGGATCGCACGAAGCTTCGCACCAATCAGTTCAACTCCATTACGCTCAAGAATACCTGATTCGGCCAGGCTGACCGCAATGTTCAGTGCCGTCTGACCGCCCATCGTCGGCAGAAGCGCATCCGGTTTTTCCCGCTCTATAATTTTCTGCACATATTCCGGAGTAATCGGCTCAATATAAGTTGCATCAGCAAATTCTATATCGGTCATAATGGTGGCCGGATTACTGTTTACCAGCACAACCCGGTACCCATCCTCCTTAAGGGCGCGGCACGCCTGAGTGCCGGAATAATCAAATTCACAGGCTTGGCCGATCACAATAGGACCGGCACCAATCACTAAAATAGACTTTATATCTTCCCGCTTTGGCACGTTATTCAGGGGGTTTAATACTTGACTAAGCTTAAAAAAAGGTAATGTACAAAATATTTAAGGAGTTCTTCTCCCCCAAGCCGGCGCTAACTATTCAACCACACGGATCTGTTCCTGATGAAAGCCTCCTGACTCCCGTCTGAGCCATGCCGTCACCTCCCTTGGCTGCGCATTCATCAATGAAATAATCAGGAGGGTATGGCCCGATCGTGCAAAATCAACATCATGCAATGAAGGAAGAGCCGGGGAATTGATATGGGAATGATAAGAGCCTATAATTTCATAACCAAGCATCCCTGCTTCACGCTCCACATCGAGATACTCCTGATGGGCAATCTCAAAGCCCTGCTCCCGGCCATAATAGAGGCAGTTCCTGCAGGGTGCAACCTCATAGACCGTGTTCTCTACGTTTCCCCTGTGATCACTATTCTGTATTCCGACCAAGAGCCCGCAACATTCATAGGGCAACTCCCGAAACGCCTGCTCCTGAATGATTTCGAATTGACGCCTGGGTAGTTTCATAGAATATCCATTGACTGAAATTAAAGTGCCTTTGCCCCTATATCCTTACGATAAACAGCCCCTTCAAAACCGATCTTTTCAACCGCTCTGTAGGCCCGATCAATACTCTCCCGGAGCGATTCCCCAAGCGCTGTAACCGAAAAAACCCTTCCACCCGAAGTAGTAAGATGTCCCGCGTCCAAAGCCGTTCCAGCATGAAACACCAGACAACCATCAAGGACAGAAAGCTCATCGGCAAAAGTGATGGCTTTACCGGTTTCGTAATGATCTGGATAGCCACCGGAGGCGATGACGACCGTTGCCGCAGATCTCCGATGCATCTCGAAAGGCACGTCATCAAGTGTACCCTCAACGCTTGCCTGAAGAGCTGTAATAAAATCACTTTTTAAAAGGGGAAGTACCACCTGTGTCTCAGGATCACCCATACGCGCATTATACTCAACAACAAAGGGTTCTCCCCTGTTAATCATCAAGCCAACATACAAAAATCCCGTATATGGAGAACCCTCATCCCGCATCCCTTTCAGTGTCGGTTGAATAATCAGCTCCTCAACCCTCTGCATCACTTCAGGTGTCACCAGCGGCGCAGGAGCATAGGCACCCATACCGCCGGTATTCTTGCCAGTATCCCCATCGCCAATACGTTTATGATCCTGGGCTGACAAAAAGAGCCGGTACCGTGTACCATCCGTCAGGGCAAAAACACTCGCCTCCTCACCCGGCAAAAACTCCTCAATGACCACCTCATTTCCCGCATCCCCAAAAATCCTCTTTTCAAAGAGCTCCCTGATTACACTCTTTGCCTGCTCTTTGTCAAAAACAATAAAAACCCCTTTTCCGGCGCATAACCCGCTTGCCTTGATCACCTGGGGATAGTGCTTCAACGTGGACTCAATATGAGCATTGGCGGAAAACGCATCATGGAAAACATGATACCCGGCAGTAGGAATATGATGGCGCTGCATGAACTCCTTGGAAAATACCTTGCTTGACTCAAGACGGGCAGCAGCCTGTGTGGGACCGACAATCTTTTTACCCGCTCGACGGAAGAGATCCACTATACCAAGTTCAAGCGGAGCCTCCGAACCGACGATGGTCAAATCGACATCGCTATCCAGAGCAAACTGAAGCAGATCGTCAAGCGCTACCGCTGTAAGGGATACATTACAAACCTTCCCTCCCATCAAGGCAGTACCGCCATTCCCGGGTGCTACAAAAACCCTCTGCACCCCCTCATTCTGTGCTGCAAAGTAACACATGGCATGTTCACGGGCACCACTCCCTATGATCAGAACATTCATAGCTTTCATTTCTACAGGTATTTGTCACAATTTGACACTGTGGTTTATCGGCACGGTTTGTTAAATTGTACCCCTCTCCAGAGCAGAGAACCAGTATATAATGCACGAAAAATAAAATAAATAATTAAAAAAATTATTACTGTATCGGCAAGTTCCCTGATTGTCAATTATTTTCAACACCTATGCCGCTTTCCCCCCTGATTTTCCGCCATATCGTTCCCATTGCGTTGAAACTTCTTCATGCAAGCCTGCGGATATCGATAACCCCCCAAATCGAACTTCCCGGAAAAACAGCCATCATCACCTTCTGGCACGGCAAAATGATCACCGGCTGGCTTCTTGCCCAGACACTCTTTCCCGGGAAAAAAATTACCGCCGTGGTAAGCATGTCCGAAGACGGAACGGCTCTTGCCGAAACGCTTGAACGACTTGATTTTTCGCTTATCCGCGGATCAAGCTCAAAAGGAGGAGATGAAGTCAAACGTACCATGCAAAATGCGCTGCAGAGAGGTGCTATTATAGCTATCACGCCCGACGGGCCACGCGGCCCTGCCAGACAATTCAAATTCGGCACCTTGCGGTTAGCATCGGAGAAACGCTATCCACTTTTTTTTGCAGATATCAGCTATGCAAACCCCTGGAAGCTCAAAAGCTGGGACCATTTTGAAATTCCAAAACCTTTCAGCAAAACAGCCGTCAAACTCCAGCTCATTGATCTTCCTGCATTTACCAGCGAAGAAGAGCTCCGATCGTATGCAAAAAAACTCTCAATTCAGCTCGACCATGCATAACCCATTTTCCATACTCCTTAGACCCGTTGCTCTTTTCTACCAGGTTATCGTGCAGCTTCGCAATGCACTTTTTGACCGACATCTTTTCAAAGCCTGGAGATCACCCATTCCTGTTGTTTCAATAGGCAACCTCTCTGTCGGCGGTACTGGAAAAACTCCCCTTGTTGACTGGGTAGTCAAGTTCTATCTCTCAATCGGATGTAAACCAGCCATCGTCTCACGAGGATATCGGCGGGAATCAAAAGATGTACAACTTGTTTCCGACGGTCAAAAGGTACTGATCAGCAGCAGAGAGTCCGGTGACGAAACCGCAATGCTCGCATGGAACAACCCCGATGCGATTGTCATTGTCGCAAAAAAACGAAAAGAGGCCGTAAAGTATCTTGCAAAACACTTCGCCGGAAGGCTCCCCTCTGTTATTATCCTCGACGACGCATTCCAGCATCGCCAAATCGACAGGGTGCTCAATATCGCAGTCGTCAATGCATCAGAACCTTTTTTCAATGCGAAAATGCTTCCAGAAGGACGCTTGAGGGAACCACTGAAAAACATCTCAAGAGCAGACCTGATTGTGCTGAATAAAATCAACGATCCCGAACAAGCTGATGCTATAGAAAAAGAACTTGAAAAACACGGGCGGCCAGTTATAAAAGCCCGCGTCAAAACTGCAGAACTGGTCTGTTTTTCAGGCGAATGTATCTCATCAGAAGAGACTATACCCATGAAAAACATCAACGCCTTCGCCTTTGCAGGTATCTCTTCACCTGAAAGCTTTCTGGAAAGCCTCAAAAAAGAGGGAGTCAACATCGCAGCACACCGTTTTTTCCGCGATCATGAGCCCTATAATACCCTGAAAATCAACGCTATACGCAATAAAGCAGAGACCAAAGGGTTGAGCCTGATCACAACTGAAAAAGACTACTTCAGGAT
>CAIJPS010000089.1 GCA_903822595.1 uncultured Chlorobiaceae bacterium | reverse complement strand
TAGTCAACAACGTCCCCCTTCCTGGAACATCTCCTCCCAATCGACGTTGTTGTCTTCGTGGGTATCAAAAAAGCTGGCTAAACCGAGCGTCTTGAAGTCGTGCTCAGAGTCTCATTCTATCGGGCGGCAGGTGGTGACGACATTACCGGCTTCCTCACTCTTGTCGATCATTTTTTCTTCTTGTTTTCAACGTCAATTCACGGATTGAAAACTGCTTCCAGTGTCGGCGCGGTGAGTATGGCTTCGCCCCAATTCTCCAGCTCCTGTTCAGTTGCAAGGTTTAATTTCCCGGTTGCCCACTCTGGCAGCACGCCAAAACGACGCTCCAGTTGCCTTTTCAGTAGCCGAGTTTGACCCTCTACACGACCTTTGGCCATGCCTCTGGCCAGACCGATTCTTTCCACGCTGGTGATGTATTCCACTTTTTCTCTCTCCTCAATTGTTTCAATTTCATCAAAAACCTGGCGATTCAACCATGGTGGCAGTTTCATCAGCCAGTCCACAACACCAAACAAATTAATCACCCGTTGTTTATCCCAGTGCCGCTCATAGAGTATTCGCACAAAACGGAGTTTTGCTTCGTACCGTTCCTGATGCTGCTTTCTGGTTTGCCGGGTCAGCCAACTCCATCAGCCGAAACAGCTTAACCAACGCGGTAAGTACACTTAGTCAACAACGTCCCCCTTCCTGGCTTGGCGAGCAGGAAGAGAGATTGGTGAAAGGTCAGCTCTCCTTGCTGACCGCAATGGTGTAGCCGTTGGCTTTGAGGAGGGCGTGGCGGCGGGCAAGATCGAGGTCATGGGTTACCATCTCTTCGATCATCTCGTCGAGTGTGATCTCCGGCACCCAGCCAAGATCGGCTTTAGCCTTTGCAGGGTCACCGAGGAGGGTCTCCACCTCTGCAGGGCGGAAATAGCGTGGGTCGATACGAACAATCACCTCTCCAGTGCTGAGCGAAGCGTGCGGGTGAGCGCCTCAATAATGCCCTCCTCCTCTCTCCCCTCTCCCTGCCAGCGGATGGCGATCCCAAGCTGCGCCGCCGCACGCTCGATAAACTGGCGAACGCTGTACTGTACACCCGTGGCAATAACATAATCCTTCGGCTCCTCCTGCTGCAGCATCATCCACTGCATGCGCACATAATCCTTCGCATGGCCCCAGTCGCGCAAAGCGTTCATGTTGCCGATATAACAAGAACACAGAGGCGATCCTCATCCAATCGAATATTGAAGTGGTATAGGGCAAATTAATATTATTGGCCTAATATACGAAATATTGCCCTCGTTTTGTTAGGTTAACGCTATATTTTTTATAATGATATTTCACTCTGGAATAAATAGAGGTGCCCTTTAGAATAAAAGCTGGGCAACTTTTTCAAGGTCCAGCAACCTGCCAATACCATAAAGCTCTTCTTTGTAGTGCGTTCTCGGAGATTATTGCTGTTTTTCTTAGTCAAGATAGCTTTCTTTTGATTGTTACTTCAGCAGTAAAATACGTCTTTTGAATACATTATCATTGTTTGGCATGCCTCATTCTGAAGTAGTAATTCGATGAGTTAGTGCTTTTTTACCATAAGTACGTTGAAAAATATAGAAAGCTTATGTATATTGGGTCAAAGTACTTTATAGTAGAATAAAAATTATTTAACGTGGGGTCTGTAACTATGAGAAAAAAACTGTTATGTGTGCTGGTTGGTATGTGCGCCATGGTTTTAGCCAGTACTCCATCGTATGCAGCGGTGGGTCAGTTGATTAATGTCAAGCTTGGTGCTAGTTCGGCGTACTCTGATGGTGCTGCATTTAATAACGTACATCCACAAATTTGGAATTCATTTGCATCAGCGATTCAGGAAGACGCTACACCTCTAGTTCTCGCTGGTGGATCGGGTTTTAAAGGTAACATTACATATAGTATGATTGGAACTAATGGCTTGGTGCCTTCGGGAACATCAATGGGAAGTCCGGATACTGCTTTATTTACCGGTTATCTTTTAACTGATAATTTTCATACAGGCGCTTTTCATATTACCGGGTTGGATTCTGGTACGTATGACTTGTATGTATACTCACAGAGAGAAACGGGCCAGACAACTAATCTGAATTTGACTGTTAATGGGGTCGATGCATCGTTACTGAATAAATCCAATAGTACTTTGACCGAATTGACGCTAAACGAAAACTACGTAAAAAGAAGTGTTACGGTTGGCAGTGATGGTCAACTTAATTTTGTGGTCGGTCAGTTGGGTTCCAATAGTTACATTAATGGTTTTCAGTTGTATCATTCATCATCTACCCCAGAGCCTGCAAGTCTTGTGCTTTTGGGTGTCGGTGGTCTTTTGGGTGCCAGCAGGTTGAAGAAAAAATCTGGTAAAACCTCAGTTCCTGCGGTGTGAAATCCTTTATTGTTTTTCTTTTCCTTACCCTTACCTTCGCTGGCTGCTCCCCGCATGCTGGCGATGGTAGTGATGGCCGGGTTGCTGCGGTTGTAAATGGTGTTGAAATTACCCAACGTGAAGTCGATTTTCTCTCTCAGCGTTCAGCCCCTCCGGGAGCAAGTGAATCGGTAAAGAATGATCAGCGCCGGAGTATTCTAGCGAGCTTGGTACGTGCTGAGATTCTCGCCCAGCAGGGTACGAAAATGAAGCTCGACCAGTCTCCGGAGTTTGTTCTTGCTCTCTACAATGCTCGTCGCGGAGTGCTTGCAGGATTAGCCGAAGAGAAAATTGCATCAACAGCCAAGCCCATATCTCAGGAGACTATCCAAAACGTCATTTCAGAAAATCCCAACCTTTTTTCCCAAAGAAAACTGCTCGTTTACGAAGAGGTGATCATTCAGGGAGTAAACCTTCCACTTCTCGAGTCACTGAATACTGCGGCGGGAAAAGGAGCCTCATTGGAAGCGTTACTTGATGAGGTTAAGGCGAAGGCAATACCATTCCGACGAACAACGCGAACACTCACTTCAGATCAAATCGAACCGGCCATTCTCAAGGTATTGAGCAGTGCAAGAGCAAATATTCCGGTGGTCATGCGAGTCGAAGACAAGTTTTCCATGATGCTGATGCTGCACACTGTTGTGCCCATCCCGCTGGAAGGTCATGCGGCTGAGCAGGCAGCAGCAAATCTGGTTAATTCTCAGCAACGCAGTTTGGCATTCTCAAAAAAAATGTCGGACGTAGTTGATGACACCAAAATCACCTATTTCGGCGAGTTTAAGCCTGGAGCTCAAGTCAAACAGACGGGGATTACCCTTCCAACTCCTGACCCTGCCCGTGCGGAAGGCAAACGTTATAGACAATTTCGCTTTGGGGCACTGCTTGCCTTCTCTTTTACCGTTGCAATGATGCTGTTAACTGCGTTAATGCGTATTCAGCGTGGCACACTGTGGCTTCCCCGACTCTGGCCGGCACGCAAAAAAAAGGATTCAATAACTTATGATTACAATGTTTATGTAACATCGCATATTGCCGAACTGTTTCTTTTGTTTCTTGCCATAGCGGCACTCTTCGCACTTGGCTATCACCTCCATCTGCTTTGGGATACCATTCCATTCTGGATGATAGTCGCCGCGAGTATAACAGGTATTTTTTTCGGCACAGGGAGCAGTCGATTCTTTGCTTTTAAATTTATACAAAGCTGGTCACAAAAGTTTCGCTGGATACCCGTAGTATTTTTTGGCTTGCTTTTAGCTGCAACGGTGCTCGGAACCGTGCGAATTGTCCACTGATGAGTGTTAGAGCACATCCGTCATGGTTTCCCTGGTTGCTGTTTCTACTTATGGTTTTGCATTCAGCCGCTCGGTATACCCTGTTTAACCCATCTTTTGGCAACAGCGATGAACCGTTGTTGTACGTTATTCTTGTTGTGGTTTTATGGATTGAGCGCAGCAGCATTGCTGCATCCCTGACTGGCAAGGAGATGGGCTCCCTCCTCTCCGGTTTGGCTTTTTTAGGCCTCGACTGGATTCTGTATACCGCAGGGCGTCTCTACCCGGTGATGATTCTTGAAATCTGGGGACTCTTTGTCCTTGCTGCCGGTTTGGTGGCAGCACTTGCTCCCCCCCAATATCGGCGATCAGCGTTTTTTATTGCGCTTTCCGGAACAGTTATCGTTGTTATCGGCTGGATTGCTCCGGAACTCTTGTCATCCGAACTGGCGTTGAACATTGCTGCTGTATCGGCTAAAATGATCAGTGCAACCCTTTTTCCCGTCGTCTCCAACGGCGTTACCCTCTATTTCGGTCCATACAGCGCGGAAGTGACCAAGGCCTGCTCCGGAATGAACTCGATATTCTCATTGACCGCACTATCTGTACTCTACCTGCGTGAAAGCGCACAGCGCAAACCATGGCATATCCTTCTGCTCGCTGCATGCGTTCTTCCTGTTGCTATTATCACCAACCTTTTCCGCGTTATTTCACTGGTGCTGGCGACACAGTATATCGGTGATAGTTTTGCTCAGGGAGGGTTCCATGGTATGACCGGTATCTTTGTTTTTCTTGTGGCACTGGTCATCCTTGCCCTGATCGATCGACTTTTGTTCGTTGCCGGTAAAGGTTATAAGCAAACAGGAAAAACAGCAGATGCGAATAACCAGATATAGCGCACTGGCCATAGCAACCGGCCTTTTGCTCCTCTCATCACTGCTCCTGGTCGAAGTAAGGGAACATCTGACCTTCAAAGGAGCTCCGCCTGATCTTGAACGATTGATTAATGAGCATCCTGATGGCTGGATGGCTCTCTCCGGTCAGTCTGTCGACTCAGAGTGGAGCAAATCACTGCAAAGTGACTATGATATGGTTACAGCACAAACCTATCAGCACCCTGACGGAAAAATCGTTTCCGTGTTGATGACCTGGAGTCGCGATGGCATCCACCGGGCTGGTCATTTACAACAGGTCTGCTATCAGGCTGGAGGATCTGAAATCAGCACACCGAAGCAAGCGTCAGTGACAACAAAGATGGGAAAACAGGATGTGATTACCTTTACCGCACGGCAAGGCAACAGGGTAGAAGATGTGGTGTACTGGAGGATAACAGGCGGGAAACTGGATTTGGGAACGAATCAATCCCTTTTCAGTGCGACACGTATTGACAAGATGACTCGTTTGGCACGTTCTCTTCTGGGCAAAACGCCCGACAATATCATGGTCAGGGTATCAAGTGAGCGCCTTGCTCCGGATCAGCCGGCAACGGCCCATCTTGATTATATCAGGGAGTATCTTGAAACTCTCCCACCTCATTACCGGAAAGTAATCATGGGCTCTCCCGATTAAGGGTGAATTTTCATCTTTTTGCCTCTGCCATCACCTCCTGCAACACCTTGCAGGTTTTTTCGATATGCTCCTGCTCAAGCGTAGGATGTACAAGAAACATAAGGGCGGTTTCGCCGAGCTCCCTGGCGACAGAGAATCGTTTGGCAGGTCGCAAACCGGTGTTGTCGAAGGCATGTTCGAGGTAGATCTCCGGGCAGACACCGCTGTAGCAGGGCACTCCCCTGCCATTGATGGCCTCCATGATACGGTCGCGGTTCCAATCCTCTTTCAGCGCAGCCGGCTCGACAAAAACGTAACATTTATAGGCCGCATGTTCCGCCCAATCAGGAATAGCCGGAACCCGTAATCCCGGGATTAAGCGTGCAGCACTCCAGATAGCTTCTGCATTCGCGTGGCGCCTGGCTGTCCACTCTGGCATTCGCTGTAACTGTATCCTGCCAATCACGCCCTGCATCTCCGTCATTCGCCAGTTGGTGCCAAACGAATCATGCAGCCAGCGAAACCCCGGCTGATGCTCTCGCTCATAAACCGCTTCCCAGCGCTTGCCATGATCCTTAAACGACCACATCCGTGACCACAAAGCGGCATCATTGGTGGTAACCATCCCACCCTCTCCACCCGTCGTTATAATCTTGTCCTGGCAAAAACTCCAGGCACCTATATGGCCGATTGTACCCACCGACCTCCCCTTGTACCTTGCACCATGAGCCTGCGCGCAATCCTCAATCACCTTAAGACCATGCTGCTCTGCCAGCTCCATAATTGGATCCATATCGCACGGATAACCAACCAGATGAACCGGAATAACCCCTTTTGTTTTTGATGTTATTTTTGCGCTGATTGTCTCTGCCGTCAAGGTCATGGAATCAGTATCCACATCAGCCATCACCGGCACCGCGCCCCGCATCACCACCGCACTCGCCGTTGCAAGAAAAGTATAGCTTGGAACAATCACCTCGTCACCAGGCCCGATCTCAAGAGCCTCAAGCGCCAACTCAAGCGCCACCGTGCCGTTCGCCAGCGCTATGGCATGGCGGCACCCAGCCCAAGCAGCAAACTCATGCTCAAATTCCCGGCACTCCTGACCAGTCCAGTAATTGACTTTGTTCGACAAAAGCACACGTGAAACCGCTTCCGCTTCTTCTGGGGTATATGAGGGCCAAGGGGGGAATGGGGTGTTAAGCATTAGTAACGTGGGTACGCATTTTAATTTGACCGAGAAACGATGTTCCGGACTCAGTAGCCTGAATCCATATACTTCACTCTTGCATGGGGAATGTTGGGACTACAGGGATCTACCGTGATTTCACGACGGCCCGGCGACAGCACCAGATCCATATCCTCCATAGGTAATGCGCCCAACAATACTTCATCACCCAATACCAATGCACCAACATAACAAAATCGATCCCGAAATTCTACTTTGACAGGCCCCGCATAAGGCACACTCATTGACCGACCATCTGCGAAGGTAACTTCACGCCTTGACTCCATTTCAAGCTCAAGCTGAATAGCAATATGTTCAGGTATACAAAGCATCAAGGCACCAGTATCAGCCAATGCTCGTACAATGACAGGTCTCAAAATCTGATTGCGAGGGTTACTGAGTTTAATTTCAGCAAAAATATGTCCCATAGCACACTCTCCTTTTTATATAATGCTCAACGGGGTATAGCATAAATTTTCACGTTATACCCAATGAAGCAGTGTCGCTCCCCAAGAATAACCTACACCAAACCCGACAAGCATCACAAGATCACCTGATTTCAGTTTACCTTCACTCTGTGCATCCTTAAGCGCAATAGGAATGGTAGAGGATACTGTATTGCCATAATTTTTGAACGACATATAGAATTTATCTTCCGGCACGTTCAGCTTCTTGCGAAGATGCTCCAGCATGAACTTGTTCGCCTGATGAAAAACAAAAAGATCAATATCTTCAAGTGACTTCCCGGATAGAGAAAGCAATTCCTTCACTGATTTTGGTATTGTCCGCAGAGTAAACGTGAAAATTTCAGAGCCATTCATATAGAGATTGTCCTGAGAGCGAAGATTACCTTGCTCATCGTCAACCACTTGAGCAGACTCGTCAGAACGAGGAGTGCGAAAACCACCGGTAGGAACAATCAGGTTTTTGCCGCCACTGCCATCAGTACCATACACAAATGGCCCAATTTTCATTTCAGCGTCATCAGAACTCTGAATCAGAGTCGCTGCAGCCGCATCTCCAAACAAGGTGCGCACACTCTTGTCACCAGGATGAATATGCTTGCTGTATGTTTCAGCGGTAATTAATAAGAGATGACGAGCCTGACCTGTTTCAATCAGGCCTTTAGCAAGACCAAGCCCATAGATATATCCAGAACAACCAAGATTAAAATCGAGTGCTCCACAGCTTTTCGATAATCCCAGCCGATCCTGCATAATACATGCTGTGGTTGGAAGGAAATAATCAGGGCTTTGCGTACAAAACAAGAGGTAGTCAATATCTTCCCGATTACAGGCTCCGCTGGCAAAGTGTTTTTCTGCAGCACGAATTCCCATGTCAGAAGCACATTCATCTTTAGCCGCAATTCGTCTTACTCCGATCCCGATCTTTTCCTCAATCTTTTCAACAGACCATTCTGGAAATTCCGCTCCAAGCATATCGTTGGTAAGCATCCCTTCAGGAAGATCGTATTCAATAGCGCTGATAACTGCCTGCATTTTTTATCTGCTTTTATATGGTTATTGCTCTAAAAGCCTGCAATCTGTTTGGCAGGTACACCCATGACCGTTGCACCTGCCTTGACTTTTTTCAGTACAACACTTCCTGCCCCAACTATTGCATAATCCCCGATTGTTGCTCCAGGCAACACGACCGCATGACTCCCAAGAAATACTCCTTCGCCAATTGAAGCACAACCATTAACATCAGCATGAGGGCTTAGCGTACACCCATCTGCAACAATCGCATCATGCCCAACAACAGAATAAACATTCATGGTTACAAAATTACCAAGATGAACATCAGAAGTCACTATGGCACCTGGACAGAGGATACAACCTTCACCCAAAGTACAATCACGACCAAGAATCGCCGTCGGATGAATGAACTTTATAAACTTTGCGTCACGTTCTTTATATTCTCGGCATATTTCTAATTTTCTTACCGGATCACCAATTGCACAAAGAAACAGGTCATTTTGCTGCGGAATATAGGATAACAAGCACCCCTCAATACCAAATCCAACATCATATCCATCTAAAGCTGATAGATTGTCATCAAGAAATCCACCAACTTCCCACCCTCTTTCCAGCAAAGGTAAATCCAAAACCCACCTAAGCAATTCGCGACCAAAACCACCGGCGCCAATAATCAACAATCGCTTAATATTCATTTTACCGTGAAGTATATCCTCCATCAACCACAAGGGAAGTGCCAGTAATCCATTTCCCGGTATCAGCGAGTAAAAATGCTATCGCGTTGGCAACGTCCCGAGGTTGCCCAAAACCAAGGGGGTGCATCGCTTCAATTTGTATAATTTGCTCTGGTGTCAACAACTGAAGCATCTTTTTAGACATTTCCGTACGTACCATCGCCGGTGCGACAGAATTGACCCGTATATTTTCACCAGATAATTCAAGTGCGAGTGATTTTGTTAACGTCACCAGTGCCCCTTTGCTTGCGGAATAAGCAGACTGAGCTGACTGCCCGACAAGCCCCATCACAGAGGAGAGATAAACGATACTGCCTCCAGCGACTGACACTCCTTTTTGACGAAAACCCTTCGCCAAAAAGATAGCTGCCGTTACATTTACCCTCATCAACTCTTCAAGACTTTCGCTTGACATGATGCGCAACGGCCGTGTACACTGGACACCAGCACTATGAACCAAACCATGCAATGGCCCGATTGCATAAGTAACATCTTTCATCCAACGAGGGATCTCATCGACATTTGAAAGATCAAAAGCATAAACATGATGCAAATTACCTTCAAGTGATAACAGCGTTATTCCCAACTGTTCAGCATTTCTACCAACAACAATAACGCTCGCACCAAGTAGGCTCAGTAAAATCGTAGTCTCGCGACCTATACGGGAGGATGCCCCGGTTACAAGAATTCTGCGACCCGACAGTTCCATTGGATTTATCACTCAAAACTCCAGTAACATCAATAAATTAAACAGTAATCTTATCACCAAGTAACGCAACCAAGTCTGTAACAGTTTTGACCAATGCAAGCTTTGATGCGGTAAGAGTCACTTCAAATTTTTCATCTACCATGGCAATAAACGTTAAGACGGCAAGGGAATCCCAAGCATCAAAATCGGCCAACACTTCATCACCACTTATTGAACCAGAATCAGCTTCAAGCACCTCTTCGAGTTCCCGATAAAACTCACTTTTCTTCATTATATTTTTTTATGGCTTATTACAAAAAATTTATTTCACAACACTACTGTCCGGTTATAAGTTAAATAAATCTAACTGGTTAGAGGTATAGGTGTTCTCAATTGTGCCAGCAGAATTCGTAACTAATTGATTTATATCGACTTTCTCAAAAACACTGACACTCAGGATTTGTAGAAAAGTGT